>NZ_JBIAQX010000011.1:0-265932 GCF_042889445.1 Streptomyces sp. NPDC002602
CCCCGTCACCCCTCTCACAGCAGGCCGCTCAAACAACCACAGCCCGCACTGGTGTTCCATGTCTATCAACCCCGCATTGCTGACTGCAAAGCCAATCGGCGGCGCAACCGCCCAGCTGTTGCGGAATCGCCTGAGCTTGTCACGAGGTTGTGACAAAGGCCCCTCCGGTTACGGGAGATGAGCGACGGGACCCGACCGGGACGGCGACACGGCCAACCCGCCTTCGGCCTCCCGGCGACGTGGCCGAACCCTCGGCCGGGTCCCGCTCGGGATCGCGGCGAGCGCCTCGACCCGGTCGGGAGGGTCGCTCGGGGCTGGTGACACCATGAGTTCGAGGGACGCCAGTCCGTGAGGCACGTTCCGCTGACGTCGGAATCAGGCGCTATGCACCCGTACAGGGGCTTCGTCCCGGGTTACGACCCTCCGCCCCGGGGATGGCCCGCCGGCCGGCAGGAGCGGACACCAACGCCCGGGCCGCCGGCCCCGACGGGCCCTCTCCGCATCCCCGGACCCGCCCAGAGGCATCGTGACAGCCCCCGAGCCACCCCCTCCTCCCGCCCGGCACACACCCGCACCGAGGCCGAGACCGAGAGGACGCGTCGTGGCGCCGCCTCAGGTCCCCGAGTGGGGGCGCCACCTCCGCTTTGCGGAGCCGAATTCGCGCGATCGGCGCCCGCGGCCACGCTCCGTACACCGTCACCGCCACCGTCACCGCGTACCGACGAGCCCGGCCCCCGCCGGCCTGGGGCCGGCGTGGTCCATTCCGGGGCTCCAGGTCTGCCGGAGTCCGGACATGCTTCGCAGGCCGTCGGATGCCATGGTTGATCTCCAAGGACGCATCGGCTGTCGTCTGGGCCCATTCGTCCTCGAACGACCGTGGTGCTTGCCTACCCGCAGTCGCCCAGGATCGGCCCCGAGCCGTCGGGGGTGTGCATGGCCCACAGCATGAACAGCTCCAGCAGGATCGCCGGCACATTGAGCCACACGCTGATGAGGGCCAGGAGCCCCGGCCATGTGTCCCGGAGCCGGACATCGTGGCGTCGGCGGAGCCGCTTGGCGAGCAGTACGCAGACGATCACCGCCGACAGGCCGAGAGCCGGCCCCGCCCACCCGGCGACATGTTCCATTTTCGGGAAGGGCATGTGTCGGCATGCTGCCTGTTGCCGGTCGACCCAGTCCCCGTGGATGACCTGCACGTAGTAGGAACTGACGACGCCGAGAGCGGCCACGACCGGGACGAGCAGCGCCGTGGTGACGGTGCCGGGTGTGACCGGACGCCGCCGCGTGGTGTTGTGGAGCGCGGCGGTGGAGGGGGGAGTTTCCATCAGTACCAATTCGGGTGCGGTCGGACGATGTGGATGCGCTGCTCGCCGTGGTTCCTGGTGGCGACGTGCTCACGGCTGTCCAGGCTCACGTTCTGGAACGAGCTGGTGTGCTGGGTCAGTTTGATGTCGCCGTCAGGGGTCACCGAGGTGACCACGGCAGCGTGATAGATCTCGCCCTGGGGTTCGTCCGGATCGGGAGCCACCTGCTCGTAGAAGATGATGTCGCCGGGACGTGTGTCCGATCTTGTGACTTCCTCGCCGCCGTTACGCAGAAGAAACTCGTTCAACCCTTTGGCCTGTGCCCATGAACGGGAGTGATAGACCCGTTGGTCCACCCAGCCCCAACCCACGCCGCTCTCCCGACCCCAGGTGTTGTCGCCACGGGGCCCCGCCCAAAAATCGAACTTCTTCTGCATCCCTCCGGCCTCAAGGGCCGACGAGGTGAAATTGGCGCAGTTGTTCTCGAACTTCAGATCGTCCTTCTTGTCCCAGTGGTCGAGTGCGTACCGCACCATCTCGACCCGGTCGATCTTGCCGTCGGGTCCGCGCAGTTCGCGCCCGACCTCGGGCGGCAGACCCTTGAGGTCGGCGAGGGTCACGGGGTCGGCCCGCATGAGGTCCTTCTGCTGCTGCGGCGTCAGGCCGTCCCACCAGGTGCGGACGAGGTGCGGATCCTTCCCCACGGGGATGTCCGCCCTGAGGATGTCGAATTCGATGTGCGACGCCTCGACGAGGATCTCGTTGTGCGCCTTCGAGGTGTCGGAGACATTGATGGTCCTCGCGAGCTTGTCCAGTTCGGCGGAGGCTTTCGCGTCCGCCTGGGAGGCTTCGCGCAGGGCCTCCTCGATCAGCCCGTTGACCTCGGATATCCGGCCCAGTTCCTTGGTGTGGGCATCGCGTACGTCCTGCGGGACGTTCGGGCCGACGGGGGCGGCTCCCGTGTACGCACCCACGGCGCGGCCGTCCTCGATGCTCAGCCCGTGCTCGCGCGCCAGCTCGGTCGCGTGGAAGAGGGTGCGCTGGGCGAAGCCCATGGAATGGGCCAGGGCGTCGACCACCATGGCCACACCCTTCATGATGTCGCCGCCGGACTCCAGACGGTTGGCGAGGTCTTCGAGGCGCCGGCCGGCCTGCTTGCCGGTGGCGTCCGCCCAGTGGTCGTCGAGTGGCTTCTTGCCCTGCGCGCGGATGTCCTCGCAGGCGGAAGAGGAACGCCGGGCGAGGTCGACCCAGTCGTCCGCCGCCTTCTGCCACTGGTCCACACGGCAGTCGTACAGGTCGTGATAGGCGACCACGGGTCAGCTCCTCCCGAAGTCGGCAAGGCCGTGCTGAAGCCTGGCGAAGGCGTCCTTCGCCTGGGCGTCCGTGGTGTCGTAGGCGTTGGCCGTGGTGTGGAGGTTGTCGGCCATGGTGTTCATCTGCTTCCCCAGGTCGACCATGTGGTCCTCCCAGGCCGTCGCACAACGCTTCAACGCTGCGGCGGAGGCCCAGCCGTGGTGGCCGGCGGCTGCCGTGTCGCTCGAATCGAGCGACCGGCGAAGGTTGTCCAGTGCCCCTTCGGCGGCCGTGCGGGCTCCCCCTGCACTCTGCCGCACGTAGCGCGTCTTGATGTCTACGTCCACGAAATCCCCCATGAGCGGTTTGAGGGACACCCTAATCTCGATCAGGCGTGCGGAATCGTCAGCGCGACGGCCCGACCGCCGCATCAAGAGGAGGCCGTGACAGCGAGCGATCAGGAACTCGGTGGTACTGGTCCGGTCTTTGCGGCCTGCCGGCGGACTCGCTTCCCAGTGCCGTCGAAGATGCCGGCCTTCCCACCGGCGCCACGATCACGGCGGTCTTCTCGCCCACAGCGGGTGACCCCCGGAAGTCGACTCGGCAGCAACCCGGCGCTCGGTTATGGCAGTTGTGGCCCGTGAACGGCACGCGGGCCCCGGTAGGTCCAGACAAGAAGCGTTCCCCAGGTCGCTGCCGCTCCCAAGGGCACGGACAGGGCACGCGTCCGTTGGGCGACGGGCCCGATGGACATCACGTGCGCGTCCTGTGCGGCCCCGATGCGGCCCGTGCTGACAGTTGGGGGCGAAGACGTGGACCCCGACTCGCGCAGCCGGATGCCGCTCGAAGACGTGCCCCGTCCCTGCCGGGGAAGGCTTCCATCCGCGGAGGCCGGTCTGTGGGCCGGCCCACCCGGGTCCGCTGAGTGGGGGAGCGGCTCAGGTCCCGCCGTTGGGTTGCGGCGGGACCTGTGAGATGGGCTGAGGCGGGTCAGCGGATGGTGACCCGTGACATGTGTGGGGTGTCCGGCGTGGTGGGTGTCAGCCGGCGAGCTGGAGGCGGTGGTCGTTGACGTAGGTGCCGAAGCCGGTGGCGACCTTGTGGAAGTCCTTGAAGCCGTCGCCGGTGCCGGTGCCCAGGGTGAGGCTGCCGTCGGTCTCCACGGCGAGGATGTCGGCCTTGCCGTCGCCGGTGACGTCGCCGAAGCGGAGGCGGTCGTTGCCGACGAAGTCGCCGTATCCGCTGGAGATCGTGTGGTAGTTGGAGAAACCGTCGCCATTGCTCATGGCGAGGGTGAGCGACCCGTTGTTCTCCAGGGCGATCAGGTCCGCTTTGCCGTCACCGGTGACATCGGCCAACTTGAGCCGGCTGCCGGTGACGTACTCGCCGAAACCGGACGCGACCTTGTGGAAGTTGGTGAACCCGTTGCCCGTGCCCACCGCGAGGGTGAGTGATCCGTCGCTCTCCACCGCGAGGGCGTCGGCCTTCCCGTCACCGGTGATGTCGCCGAACTTGAGCCGGCTGTTGTCGACGTACTCGCCGTACCCGCTGGAAATGGTGTGGTAGTCGGTGAAGCCGCTTCCCGTTCCCTTGGCGAGGGTGAGTGTTCCGTTGGTTTCAAGGCCGATCAGGTCGGCCTTGCCGTCGCCGTCCGCGTCGACGTAGTTCAGCCGGTCGGCGTTCGCATGCAGGCTGAAACCGGACGCGATCCTGTGGTAGTTGGTGAACCCGTTGCCCGTGCCGTCGGCGGTGGTGATCGAGCCGTCCGACTCGAGAGCCACCAGGTCGGCCTTCCCGTCACCCGTCAGGTCGCCGCCTCCCGCGTCGGTGATGTTGTCGTAGCGGCGGGGGCTGAAGGTGCCGTGCCCGGAGAAGTACGGGTACGGGATCTGGCGGTGCACCGCTCCCGTGCTGCCGGCCTGCTCGTAGGCGTCGTACCGGGTGTGTTCGGCGTTGGCCCAGCCGTTGAAGATGACGACGTGGCCGGAGGCACCCGGGTCGGGGTTGAGCAAGATGTCACCGGGCTTCAGGGACTCCTTGCCGATGGAGGACGTGAAGTCCAGCAGGGTGCCCGTCGTCTCACCCCAGTTGTTGGCCGAGGAGGACGCGAGGTGCCAGGCCATGGAGACGAAGCCCGAGCAGTCGGTGCGGTAGCGGCCGTTGGAGTCCGAGCGGTAGCTGGTCATGCTGTACGGAACCCCGGCGTCCACCCAGGTTCTGGCCCGCGCTATGACCTCGCCGCGGCTGATCTGACCGCCGGTGCCGGAGTCGGCGCCGGCCTGCGCCTGAGGGGCCGGGAACAGTTGGCCGGGCTTCGCGGTCTTGGTGGCCTTGGCAGCGGCCGCGTCGAGCTGCGCCTTCGTGGCGGTGGTCGGGTTGGGCACGGTCGGCGTGAACGGCGTGATGGTGCCCGAGGGGGTCTGAGCGGTGGTCGAGACAGCCGGCACCGAAGGGGCCTGTGCGGCCTGCGCCGGAACCGTGCCGGTCAGAACGACTGAGGCGAGGCCCGCGGCAAGCAGGGCGGTGGCGGACGAACGGCGCAGCAGGGAGCGGGACATCGAAGACTCCAGAAAGGCATCGGTGGATCGAAGAAGGCGGTGAGTCGGCGGCTGAGCGGGCGTGCGGGCGGGCGGGCGTGCGGACGTGTGCCGGCGCCCTGGGCAGCCCTGATCAGCTCACGGCGAGGAAGGTGTCGTCCGTCGGGACGATGAGGGCGCAGCGGAACGTCGCGCGGCCGCTGCTGAGGATGCGGTCTACGGCAGATGTCGGGAAGGCGTCTGTGTTCTGGGATGCGGCGGCGGTCTCGACGGGCCGGTCATGGGGCCCGTGGCGCCGCCTGCTGGTAGTCCTCGTTCGGGCGGCATGGCGCCGCCGGCGTGACCGATTGTGGAGCCTGCCCCGTGACCAGGGGCCTACGAGTCCCCGGACTTCGGAGTCGACCGGTGAACGGTGAACGGTGAACGGTGACCTGTGAGGTGACCGGTGAACGGTGAGGTGACCGGTGACCGGTGAGGTGACCGGTGTGGGCAGAGCCTGGTCGTGCCCTGCTCCGGGCCGGGCCGGTGCTACCGCCGGCCCGTGCTGTCCGGCACCGCCACCGGCACAACGGACCCGGTGGGCGCCGCGGCTGCCACTCCGGCGGTGCAGGGCGGGGCGATGAAGGCGAGCGTGGGGGCCGCGGTGGCCTGGGCGATACGCATGCGAATCACGAAAGTTCTTCCTTCCCGGGGGCTCCCGGCACGTTGTCGGCCTGCGTCCTCGAACCGGTCGCGTCCCGCGGTGGCGCTTCCGGTCCGAGTGCCTTCCAGACCGGTGTCCGTCTGGCAAGAGCTACTCTCGCCGCAGGTCAGCGCGGGTGGAAGGGCTCCAGGCTGGACGGAAGCGGCAGCGGCCCCTTCAGTCCACCCGCAGCCGCGACCACTCGACGGGGGCAGCGGGACCTCGGTGCTTACGAGGTTCGGCCCCGGAGTTCGGGTGGCCGTTCAGCAGCCGTGCGCACACGGCCCTGGCGTCCGTCTCCGCCCGAGGCAACGGGCCGGCCAGGACGTGGAGACCGATCGCCGGCCCCGGAACCACGTCGGCGTGGACGCCGAATGCGACGCCCTCGGCCATGACGCCGCCTTCCCGTCGGGGCGCGCGGGCCGCGCACCGGACCCGGCGGTCACCCGCGCCCCCGCGCCGTTGTGCGCCTCTGTCAAGAGGGAGTCGCTGCGCCACACTTGGCCGCGGCGTCAGTCAACGGGCCGTAGCGCGCGCTCGGAACGCAGCGCCGCCCAGGCGGCCACGGCGGCCAGGGCCGCGACCCCGGCGAGGGCGAGGCCGCCGGTCAGGGGTGCGGGATCGGACGGGGCCTGATTCCAGAGGTAGAGCTGGTATTGGGCCTCGGCGGGCAGGTTCAGCAGATCGGCGATCCAGCGGTGCGGCAGGAACGGCGCCGCCGGGAGCAGCACGAGTGGCGCGGTCACCAGCAGGGGACCGATGCCGAGCGCGAGGGTCCCGATGACGCTGCGCAGCAGGGCCGCCGCGAGGGCGGCCAGGGAGATGAAGAGGAGTTGGACGAGGAGGGCGGCGGCGATCGCGCCCGCTGCCTGGCCCCAGGTCGCGGACTCGACGGGCAGGGGAGGTGCCGTGTGGACGGCCTTGTCGGCGAACCCGGGGGCCACTGCGCGGGGCCGCACCGGCCACAGCCGGGCGTATGCCGAGGTGCTCAGCCACAGCAGCACGCCGGTGACGATCTGGCTGGCTAGTGACAGGGTGAGTGCGGCGCCGACCTTGCGGGCCCACAGCACCGCGACCCGGTTCTCGAACAGGCGCAGGGCGCTCCAGGTGCCGCCTTCCAGGGTCTGGCCGAGCCCCGTGGCGACGACCACTCCCGTGAGGACGAGACCCAGCAGGGTCGCGAACTGCCATGCCGCGGCTCGCAGCGCCGACGGGAGCGAGGTGAGCGCCGACACCGAGGGGTCGAGCGCCCCGTACGGGGCTCCCGCCATCCAGAGCCGGCCGACGAGCGCCAGGGTCAGCAGCATCACAGCCGCGGTCGCTCCCGATACGGGAGCGGTCCACAGGGCTCGCAGCTCGCCGGCCCAGGCGGTGCCCTCCCCGCGCGTCGGCCGCCGCCGGGTACCGGCCATCAGGCGCGGTCCCGGGTCCGGTTGAGGCGTTCCAGCCCGAGCCAGAGCAGGCCGATGAGGGCCAGGGTCGGCAGGACGCGGAGCAGGACGGGGGCCGTGGAGGGGTCGGTGGAGATCCAGAAGTGGTCCCAGACTCCGTCCACCGCACCGAAGCCGACAAGGTCGGCCAGCGCGCCGCCGGGGAGCCAGGCGCCCAGCCCCGGGACGGCGGAGGTGCGGACCACCAGGACGAGCAGCAGCATCCCGGCGAGGAAGGTGCGCATCGGCTGCCGCAGCAGTGCGCCGAGGGCGACCGCGACGGCTGCGGCCCCGGCCAGCACGGCCGCCCCGGCCAGTACGCCGAGTGCGGTGTCGGCGAGGACGGTGCCGAGGGCGCCGGGCGAAGGCAGCGTGTAGGCGTTGCGGCCGTAGAGCAGGCCGAACGTGGCGGTAATGGCGGCCGACACGCACAGCAGCAGCAAACTCCACGCCCAGACGGCCAGGGCCTTGGCGGCGAGCAGCCTGCTGAGGCGGGACTCGTAGAGGAGGAGCGGCACGATGCTGCCCCGGCTCCACTCGCCGGCGACGGAGAAGGCCGCCAGCATGACGAGGAGCGCGAGCCCGGGAATGGACGTCAGCAGCCGTACGGTCCACAGCAGCGAGCCCACCGGGTGCTGGGCGTGCGCGGCCCGGACTGCTTCAGCGGTGAACCTGTCCTGGATCCGCTCCAGCCCGACGGCCTGCAGGGGCGCTTCGGAGAGGCACTTGGCCTTCTGCTCCGGGGTGTTCTGCGCGGAATCACACGAGCGGGGGAGGTAGTCGAGGTTGGCCTGCACCTGCGTGATGTTGTACGAGGCCATGTTCTGGCTCACCCAGGCGCAGTAGAGGGAGCCGAAGACGAACAGCGTGGCGAGGGTGAGGGCGAGCGGGTGCCGCAGCAGCCGCCGGGTCTCCGCCCGGACGAGGCGGTTCACTGGTGGCCGCCGGTCCCGACGAGCCCGAAGAACCAGTCCTCGAAGGCGGCCGGACCGCTTTCCGGGTCGTAGCCGAGCGCGTCGAGAGTGCCGGCGGCGACGACGCGGCCCTGGGCGAGCATGATCACGCGGTGGCAGATCCGCTGGATCTCGTCGAGTTGGTGGCTGGAGACGAGGACGGCGGCCCCGCGCGCGGCCTCCTCGGCCACGATCCGCCGCACCATGCGCAGTCCCTCGGGGTCGAGCCCGTTGGTGGGCTCGTCGAGGATCAGCAGATCGGGCTGCTTGAGCAGCGCCGCGGCGATGGCCAGCCGCTGCCGCATGCCCTGCGAGTACGTCCCGAGGCGGCGGTCGGCGGCGCCGGTCAGCCCGACGCGTTCGAGCGTACGGGCGATCCGTCCGCCGTCGGGAAGCCCGGCGGTGTCGAGCAGGGTGCGCAGCATGGCGCGTCCGGTGGACCACCGGTGGAAGGCGGGCGCGTCGAGCGCGGCCCCGAGCCGGTCGAGCTGCCGCGGCCGCATGGGCAGGGACTCCCCGAACAGCAGCACCTCACCGGAATCGGGCGTGGACAGCCCGGTGATCACCCGCATCAGGGTGGTCTTGCCGGCGCCGTTGAGCCCGAGGAGGCCGACGATCTCGCCGGCCTCCAGGCTGAGATGAACCCCTCCCAGCACGGAGTGCTTCCGGAAGCTCTTGGTCACTTGGTGACAGGAAAGGACGATCATCGCCTGAGATTACTTCCAGTTGTAGACGACGCGATCCGACAAGCGGACGAAGTGCGCTGCGTTGTTCGCCCACTTGTAGTACTTGCCGTCGGGGGCGTTGCCGAACTCCTTCCAGAACGCCGCTCCGGCACGGTGGACGTTCCCGCCGCCCCCGGGGGCCCGGGGGCCTTGGAGCTGGGGTCCTCCCGCCCACAATCAAGCAGCGGGGGCGCACGGAGGCTTGCCGGCCATGCGGCGCGAGGTATTGAACTTGTCGTACGCGCCCCCCCCCCGTGTGCCACGACGTGTGGACGACGACGTGTGGACCACGTCGAACTGACCTGGCGAGGTACCGGCCTGACGCTCGTCCTATCCCGCCGGCCGGCACCAGCGATGGTTTGGGTCACTGCTGTGTCCGGGGTCCGGGTGCAGTGCCGGGAAGAAGGAGGGGCGCCGTTCCCGCGTACGACGTTCGGGCGCAAGTGGGCAGTCCTCGGAGAAGGCCGCATTGACCTACCAACACTCGGACCACGAGCGGCAGAAGGGGGTCGCCGGGGGCCTGGACGGGATGGTGCAGGGCGCCCGGAAGGGGGCCGCCGAGCAGGCCGCTCAGGAGTCAAGTGGTGCGCAAGTGGTGCGGAACTCCTGAGCAGGTCCAGACAACGACGAAGCCCCAGGTCGCTGACCTGGGGCTTCGTGGAAGAGCGGATGACGGCAATCGAACCCGCGCTATAAGCTTGGGAATCACCACCGTCCAACTGGATCATCCCGTCTCTGACCTGCGGGAACATGCTCTGGTGGCATTCATCCCGCAGGCTCGTGTGCCCCGTGTAGACCGCTGTTGTCCGTCCTGAGGCGCACGGTTGGGGCACGTGCTGCGGACCAACCATTCCTACCCCGCGACTACCCACCGGGCGGTGGCGACCGCTCCCAGGGACACGATTGGGGCTCAGAGCGCTGGGGGTCCCCCACCCTGCGGAGACTCGTTTGATCGAGCCGGTCTGGCCACGATCTACTCAACCCGGCGTCGTTGTCAGTGCCTCCCCCTAAGGTCACCGCATGACGACGTTCCGTTCCGGTTCTACGCTCTGGCAGATGGTCAGCGGGGCACGGGAGCTCACTGAGCACCCGAGCGTGCTGGAGCGCATCGATGCAGTGCTGCGCATCATGGGTCCTGCCTTCGGCGGGACCGGGTACGGCAAGGGCAGGCCGTTGGTGAACGCCTTGGAGGATGTTGCCCAAGAGTCGCTCCTGCTCGGAGACTTCGCTCTTGCGCAGCGGTTCCAGCGCTTCGCCGCCTACGCCGGCGGCGAACTGTTCCTCGAAATCCTGGAAAACTACTACGACGAGAGTGCTCGGCATCGTAGCGAGGAAGGCATACGCAGGCTGGTGGCCATGGGCGCTGATCGAGCGGTGGCCGTTCTGGACGCCCTCTCCAAGGACAATCCCGATGCGACGGTGGCCGATGCGCGGGACCTCTTTCGCGGTATAGCCCTGTCCGTCGACCACTTGGGCCTCGGTACGGGGGAGGGTGGGATTCGGCTGCCCACTCGAGAGAGGAAGCGACTCCAGCAGTACGGGCACATGGAGCTGGTCCTGAGGAACCTACCGCGACCGGCCTCCACCGAGGCAGCGCGGATGGTGGGCGACTTCCTCGCGGATACCGACGCGGGGTTGCTTGCTCAGTTGCTGGAGCTAAAGGCCCGGCGAGCGGGTCTCGACGCTCTGCGTGCTGTGGTGGAGGACGAGACGAGTTCGGAGAGCGCCCTCCACGCCCGTCTGAAGAATCAGGAGTGGATCTTCGGCGGTGCCTACGTGGCAGAACTGGCGCGTAGGCAGTACACCGCGGACACGATTCTGGATATCCCGCTTCTGCGTGGTGATGGGTCTCTTCACGTGGTGGAACTCAAGCGTGCCAACATCAAGGATCTGGTGATTCGCCGCAGCGGCCACCTCATGTTGGGTGCCGCGGTCCACCACGCGGTGTCGCAGGCGCAGAACTACCTACGCACCATGGACGAGAATCGCAAGGCCATCTTCGCGGACCATGGAGTCGATACCCGTAGAGCCTCGGCAACGGTTGTGATCGGGCACCCGCGATTTGTCAGTGGGGATATCACCCCCCAGGACATTGCGGAGACACTCCGCACCTACAACACACACGCGGTACGCATTGAAGTGATCACGTACGAAACCCTGCTGGAGTCAGCAGCCCGGATGCTGGCCCTCGCGTCGGCGCAGCAGGATCCTGACCAGAGCGAGGAGCCCACGGCATGACCGAAGGCAACCGGCCTGCGATCGAACAGCTGCTGGCCCGCTTGTGCGGTGGCGTGATTACAGGCAAGGACTACGTCGGCTACTTCCTCAACGAGCATGGAGAAGAGCTCGTCTTCGCCCAGCGCCAGGGAGAGAAGACCGCCCGGTTCTGGCACAGCGACGCCGACTGGCAGATGTTCCGCGTCGGCGACCACTCAGTACGGGTCGGCAGCGTGATGGACGGGGTGATCACCGTCAGCGACCTGATCATCGATCGCAATGAGGCGACATGGCTGTCCTCATGCCTTGCTGCCTCCCGCCACCTGCGTCAGAAGCACGGCTGACACGTCGCTCGGAGGATGGGCAACGACGAAGCCCCAGGTCGCTGACCTGGGGCTTTGTTATGGAGCGGATGACGGGAATCGAACCCGCGCTATAAGCTTGGGAAGCTCATGTTCTACCATTAAACTACATCCGCACGGTGGTCCATTTGTCTGGAGCCGTATCGTGGCACACTCTACCCCATGATCGACCCCCGGTGAATTTGCCGCGGGGTCTTCGTTGTGTGTGGGGTGCAGCGAGGCGCGTACGAGGGGGAGTTGGGGCGTACCGTGGGGGTTCGGAGCGGCGGCTGGAGTGGGTCCCGGTCATCCCTTAATGTGGCGATTCGTCTCAGTATGGCTGGTTGGGGAAAGGGACTCGATGGAGCACACCGTCGTCCGTTGTGCCGAAGGGCATGTATTCAGCACCGCTTCGTTTCCGCTGCAGCACCTCGGTGCCGGACGGATCGGGCCCGGGCGGCTGCTGCGGTGCCCGCGGTGCGCGCGGCTGAGGCATGCCGTGCCCGTCGGCGGCGCGAAGCGATAGTCGCGAGGTCGCTAGGTCGTCGGCCTCGCGCGGACCTCGCGAGGTCCGCGGGGCGTCGGCAGGCGCGCGGGGGGCCGCTCTCGATTGGGGGTGGCCCGTGCGCTCTGCGTATCCTCGGGGCGTGCTTCTCTCTGACAAAGACATCCGGGCCGAGATCGACAGCGGACGGGTTCGCATCGACCCGTTCGACGAGTCGATGGTGCAGCCCTCCAGCATCGATGTACGTCTCGACCGGTTCTTCCGGGTCTTCGAGAACCACCGCTACGCGCACATCGACCCCGCCACCGAGCAGCCGGATCTGACCCGGATGGTCGAGCCGGACGGCGACGAGGCGTTCATTCTTCACCCGGGCGAGTTCGTGCTCGCCTCCACGTACGAGGTCATCTCGCTGCCCGACGACATCGCCTCCCGGCTGGAGGGGAAGTCCAGTCTGGGACGCCTCGGTCTGGTGACGCATTCGACGGCCGGGTTCATCGACCCCGGGTTCTCCGGTCACGTGACCCTGGAGCTGTCGAACCTCGCGACGCTGCCGATCAAGCTGTGGCCCGGCATGAAGATCGGGCAGTTGTGCCTGTTCCGGCTCAGCTCCCCCGCGGAGTTCCCGTACGGGAGCGAGCGGTACGGATCCCGTTACCAGGGGCAGCGCGGCCCGACCGCCTCGCGCTCCTTCCAGAACTTCCACCGCACCCAGGTGAGGCACGAGGCATGAGCGACGTACGCGAGAACCTGAACTACGAGGGTTTCGGTCGCGCCGTGCGCGAGCTGGCGCAGACGATCGCCGATGACGGCTACGAGCCGGACATCATCCTGAGCATCGCCCGCGGCGGCGTGTTCGTGGCCGGCGGCCTGGCGTACGCGCTCGACTGCAAGAACATCCACCTCGTCAACGTGGAGTTCTACACGGGCGTGGGCACCACCCTGGAGATGCCGGTCATGCTGGCGCCGGTGCCCGAGGCGATCGACTTCACGAACAAGAAGGTCCTCATCGCCGATGACGTGGCCGACACCGGGAAGACGCTCAAGCTCGTCCACGACTTCTGCCTCGGCCATGTCGCCGAGGTGCGCTCCGCGGTCATCTACGAGAAGTCGCACTCGCTCGTGAAGTGCGAGTACGTGTGGAAGAAGACCGACGAGTGGATCAACTTCCCGTGGTCGGTCGAGCCGCCCGTGGTCAAGCGCGAGGGTCAGATCCTCGACGCCTGACACCCGGCGTCGTGAGGTGACACGGCAGTGATCGCGGGGCCGGGCGGACAGCGCCCGGCCCCGTTGTCGTGTCGTCGTCCCGAGGCCGGTTCCCGTCCGACAGCCACTGGGAGAGACATGCACACCGCCACGGCCCCCTTCACGCTGCGGGTGTGGAAGGAGGGGGAGGGGTACGAGCGCCGCACGGGCTGGCACGGCGCCTCGACGGAGTTCGGCGAGATCACGGTGCTCCTCCCGAGGGCCGCCTTCGCCGACACCCTCACGAGCGAGGTGCGCGGCGGCCGGATCCCCTCCGCGCGGTTCTCGGCGAGCGGGCTCCACACGCAGGTCATGACCCGGCCGAGCCTGAACGGCGCGCGGCTGACCGTCGCCGACGCCACGGTGTACATGACGAGGAACCGGTGGGCGCTGACGCGCCGGGGCCGATCGCTGCGCCTGAGGTGCATGGGGGACTCGTACCGGCTGACCGCGATCAGCCGCAAGGAGTACGAGCTGACCAGGGAGCGGGACTCCGAGGACCCCGGCGCCACCGTCCGCGTCCGGCAGTCCGGCATGGGCAAGGGGCGACGGTTGACGATCAGCGTCACGGGTCGGGCCCTCGGCACCGACATCACGCTCGCGGCGCTCTTCGGCGCGGTCGACCGCGCCGTCCTCACCCGGCGCGGCGCCGTGAGGGCCGGGTTCGCGCGGGCCTTGGGCTTTTACGGGGAGAGCGCCCACTGACGGCGGGCGCCGTCCGCTGGGGCGCCGTCCTCGGGGGCGCCGTCCGCGTACGAAGGGGCCCGGCGCGCGGTGTGCGCGCCGGGCCCCTTCCGCTCGTACCGGGGGACGGCTGTCAGATCGTGCCCAGCTTGATGATGGACAGCAGGGCGACCAGTTGGATCGCGGAGGCGCCCAGCGCCTTCGGCCACGGCAGGTCGTGCGACTTGCTGACCAGCGAGGTGAACAGCGCGCCGGCGGCCAGCCACGTGATCCAGCCCAGGACCTGGACGACGATGTTGTCGCCGCCGAGGAAGATCGCGAACAGCAGGCGCGGGGCGTCGGTGACGGACATGACCAGCATCGACAGGCCGACCGTGGGCTGCCACGCGCCGTCGCCGCCCAGTTGGCGGGCCAGCGTGTGCGTGACGGCGCCCAGGATCATGCCGCAGAGCACGAACGCCACGGCGGCGCTGAGGACGACCGGGACGGCGTTGGCCAGGGTGGCCTTGATGACGTCCTCGCGGGTGTCGTCGAGGCCGAAGACCGCGAGGAGACCGTAGATGAAGGTCACGATCAGCGCCGGACCCCATACGGGGTAGTCGCGCATCTGGAGGAACGTCGGCCCCGGCCGCATCACGATGCCGCGCAGGAGCTCCTTCCAGGGCAGCCGCGGACCCGCCGGGGCCGCCGCGCCCGCGTGGTACGTCGCGCCCTGGTTGTACGGGTCCTCGCCGATGGAGAAGGCCTGGGTGAAGCCCGGGTTGTTCGCGTACGAGGACTCGTGCGGCGGTTGCTGCTGCCCGTGGTGCGGCTGCTGCTGTTGTCCGTACGGGTCGAAGTACTCGGGCTCGCCGTGATCCCCGTTGGCGCCCTGCTGCGGCCACTGCTGCTGCGGTGGCGGCCCGCCGGCAGGCGGGTAGGGCTGTCGGCCGTACGGTGCCTGCTGCGGTTGCTGCTGACCGTACGGCTGCTGCCGCGGGGGTTGCGGGGGTTGTTGCGGGGTGCGGTTGTTGTCCCGGCCGCGTCCGATCCTGAATCCAGCCACGTGATCGAAAGTACCTGCTCCGGCGGGTGTTGGTGGTCGGGCGGCCGGAACAGCGGGCCTTTGCGGCTGACCTGTGACATCCCCTAGGGGAACCCCGGGGGGTTCTCCCCACCCCTGGGGTCGGTGGGGTTTACGTGGCTGAGGGGCAGTCTGCGGAGGTTCGTTACGTTCTCTACTGAATGCGGAGATATGGGACCCGTAGCTTCGTGAGGGTCGCCGCCACGCACCACGCACCACGCCTCACGAACGCAGAACGAGCACGGAAAGAGTCCCCCCATGCGCAGCCCCCGCCGTACCCCCCTCCGTACCGCCGCCGTCCTCGCCGGGACGACCGCCGTCCTGGTGCTCCCGGTGGGGGCCGCCTTCGCGGACTCCCCGGCGGTACCGGAACCGCGGGTGCTGCCCGGTGTGGAGCGGCCGGCCGCGGACCGGCCGATCACCCCGCCCACCGCGCCGTCCTCGAAGCCGGCCCGCGGGTACGTCACCACCGCCAGGCTGGCGGACGGCTCGGTGGCCAAGATCTACGAGATCGGCGTCGGCCAGGTCGAGGCGGACGTCTTCGCCGGCTCCACCAGGCTGGGCACGCTGGCCGGCAGGGACGGACGGCCCGCGTACGGGCAGTACAACGGCCTGCACATCACCCTCTACCCCAACGGCACCGTGAGCTCGTGGATCGAGGACGCGCCGAAGCCGCAGCCGAAGCCGCAGCCGAAGCCGCAGCCGAAGCCCGAGGTCGTGCAGGAGAGCGCCGCGCGGATCGTCATGCCGGACGGGAACGTCGCGGAGGCGGTGTACGGCGCGCACGGCGACCGCGTGGACCTGTCCACGGCGAACGGGCACCGGCTGGGCACGATCGACCTGAAGGACCCGAACGCGCTGAACGACGGCTGGATGTACAAGCTCGTTCGGGACGGCCGGCACGTCCTGAAGTTCGTGGTCATCGACGTCAGGAGCGGTGGCAACAGCTGGGTGTACGACTTCGACAGCGGCAGGCTGATCGAGCGGTACACGGTCGCGACCGGCAAGTAGAGCGCCGCCGGCGCCGCCAGGAAACGACGGAACGGCCGGTCCCCCGAGTGGGGGCCGGCCGTTCCTGTGGGTGTACCTACGCCTACTTGGCAGCCTCGGGCTTCGCCTCTTCCGCCGCGGGCTCGGCGTCGCCCTTCTCGGCGGGCTCCGCTTCGGCCTTCGCGTCGGCGTCCGTCTCGCCCTTCGGCGCGGCTTCGACCTCGGCCTCGGACGCCGCCGGCGCCTCGGGCTTCGTCTCGACCTCGGGCTCGACCTTGGGCTCGGGCGCGGCCTTGGTGTCGGCCTCAGGCGCGGACGCCTCCGGCTTCGCCTCGGCCTCAGGCGCGGACGCCTCCGGCTTCGGCTCAGCCTCGACGGCCGCTTCCGCCGTCTCCGTTTCCCCGGCGGCCTTGGCCTCCGCCTCGTCGGCCTTCGCCTTGGCCTCGGCTTCCGCCTCGGCCTTCGCCTTGGCCTCGGCTTCCGCCTCGGCCTTCGCCTTGGTCTCCGCCTCGGCCTTTGCGGCGGCCTCGGCCTTCGCCTTGGACTCCGCCTCGGCCTTCGCGGCGGCCTTCGCCTTCGCCTCCGCCTCGGCGGCGGCCTTCGCGGCGGCTTCCGCCTCCTCCGCGGCCAGCGCCTCCGCCGCGAGTTCCTCCGCCGTCGGGCCCGGTGCCTTCACCGATTCCAGCAGCAACTGCGCCACGTCGACGACCTGGACGGATTCCTTCGCCTGGCCGTCGTTCTTCTTGCCGTTCACCGAGTCGGTCAGCATCACCAGGCAGAACGGGCACGCCGTCGACACGATGTCCGGGTTCAGGGACAGGGCCTCGTCGACACGCTCGTTGTTGATGCGCTTGCCGATGCGCTCCTCCATCCACATCCGCGCGCCACCGGCGCCACAGCAGAAGCCCCGCTCCTTGTGGCGGTGCATCTCCTGCTGCCGCAGCCCCGGAACGGCCGACATGATCTCGCGCGGCGGCGTGTAGACCTTGTTGTGCCGGCCCAGGTAGCAGGGGTCGTGGTAGGTGATCAGGCCGTCCACCGGCGTGACCGGCGTCAGCCGGCCCTCGTCGAGCAGGTGCTGGAGCAGCTGCGTGTGGTGGATGACCTCGTACTCGCCGCCCAACTGCGGGTACTCGTTCGCGATGGTGTTGAAGCAGTGCGGGCAGGTGGAGACGATCCGCTTCGCCGACTTCGGCTTCTTCGTGGACTCGTCCTCGTCGTCCTCGCCGAAGGCCATGTTGAGCATGGCCACGTTCTCCTGGGCGAGCTGCTGGAACAGCGGCTCGTTGCCCAGGCGGCGCGGGGAGTCACCGGTGCACTTCTCGTCGCCGCCCATGATCGCGAACTTGACGCCCGCCATGTTCAGCAGCTCGGCGAAGGCCTTGGTGGTCTTCTTCGCCCGGTCCTCCAGGGCGCCGGCGCAGCCGACCCAGTAGAGGTAGTCGTACTCGGAGAGGTCCTCCGCGTCCTTGCCGATGATCGGGACCTCGAAGTCCACCTCCTTGGTCCACTCGACGCGCTGCTTCTTCGCGAGGCCCCAGGGGTTGCCCTTCTTCTCCAGGTTCTTGAGCATCGTGCCCGCCTCCGACGGGAACGCGCTCTCGATCATCACCTGGTAGCGCCGCATGTCGACGATGTGGTCGATGTGCTCGATGTCGACCGGGCACTGCTCGACGCACGCGCCGCACGTGGTGCAGGACCACAGCACGTCCGGGTCGATGACGCCGTTCTCCTCGGCGGTGCCGATCAGGGGGCGCTCGGCCTCCGCGATGGCGGCCGCCGGAACGTCCTTGAGCTGCTCCGCCGTCGCCTTCTCGTTGCCCTCCATGTCCTTGCCGCCACCGGCGAGCAGGTACGGGGCCTTGGCGTGCGCGTGGTCGCGCAGCGACATGATCAGGAGCTTCGGGGACAGCGGCTTGCCGGTGTTCCAGGCGGGGCACTGCGACTGGCAGCGACCGCACTCGGTGCACGTGGAGAAGTCGAGGATGCCCTTCCAGGAGAACTGCTCGACCTGGGAGACGCCGAAGACGTCGTCCTCGCCCGGGTCCTCGAAGTCGATCTCCTTGCCGCCGCTCGTCATCGGCTTGAGCTCGCCGAGCGCGACCGCGCCGTCGGCGTTCCGCTTGAACCAGATGTTCGGGAAGCCGAGGAAGCGGTGCCAGGCCACGCCCATGTTGGTGTTGAGCGAGACGACGATCATCCAGATCAGCGAGGTGCCGATCTTGATCATCGCGGTGAAGTAGATGAGCGTCTGGAGCGTGTCGACCGAGAGGCCCTTGAAGGCCAGCACCAGCGGGTACGACAGGAAGTACGCCGGCTCGTAGTGGTCGACGTGGTGGATCGCACCCTCGAGGCCGCGCAGCGTCAGGATCGCGAGGCCGATGGTCAGGATGATGTACTCGACGAAGTACGCCTGCCAGGCCTTCGAGCCCGTGAAGCGCGACTTGCGACCCGCCCGCGAGGGAAGGTTGACCAGGCGGATGCCCATCAGAACGAGGATGCCGAGGATCGTCATCACGCCGATGAACTCGATGTACAGCTCGAACGGCAGGAAGCCGCCGATGATGGGCAGCGTCCAGTCGGCCTGGAAGAGCTGGCCGTAGGCCTGCGCCAGGGTCGGAGGCAGCGTCAGGAAGCCGATGGCGACGAACCAGTGGGCGAATCCGACGATGCCCCAGCGGTTCATCCGGCTGTGGCCGAGGAACTCCCTGACCAGGGTGATCGTTCGTGCTTTCGGGTCGTCCGTGCGGCTGCCCGCCGGCACGGGTTGGCCGAGTTTCACGAACCGGTAGATCTGGGCCACGGCTCGGGCGAGCAGCGCGACGCCGACCACGGTCAGGACCAGCGACACGATGATCGCGGCGAGTTGCATGGGAGGGCTCCTCGGGCGGGACTTACTAAGCGGTAACTTATTGAGTCAAGGCTTGAGGTTACCCAGTTCCCGCGCCGCAATGTAGGTGAGCGAGCGGTGATCTGTGTCGCTCAGGCATGCCTCTGTAGGCAGGCAGCCCGAGGTGTCTGCGCGAGGATCGCGAGATCCATCCCCAGCCAATGGCTCTCCACATAGTGCCGGTCCAGCAGGGCCTTCTCCTCCCAGGGGAGGTCGGAGCGCGCGCTGACTTGCCACAATCCGGTCATTCCGGGGCGTACGAAGAGCCGCTCGGGCCGGTCGGTGCCCGCCTCGGGGCGCGGCCCGACCAGTGACATCTCGCCCCGCAGCACGTTCAGCAGTTGCGGCAGTGCGTCCAGGCCGCATCGCTCCACCGCCACGCCCGGCCGACCGGTGTCCCGCGTCCGCAGCCGCCAGGTCCGAAACTCCCGACCGCCCCGCCCGAGCGCGGGTTCCCGTACGAGGACCCCGCGCCGGCCCGCGTACAGCAGCCCCGCGGCGGCGAGCAGCGGCAGGGCGAACACCCCGAGCAGGATCAGCGCGCCGACGAGGTCGAGCACCCGCTTGGCGGACAGGTCGGGGCGGGTGAGGGCGGTCGGGCGGGGCCTCGGCGGGGCCGTCGGGTTCGGCGGGGCGGTCGGGTTCGGCGGGTCCGGTGGGGCGGTCGGGTTCGGCTTCGGCAGGGTGGGCAGGCGGAACGTCCGGGGTGGGCGCGGCGGGGGTGGTTGCGAGCGCATGGGGGCACGGTGCCCCACGCGTTCGGCGGCCCCCGGATGCCGCGCGGGGTGGCGGCCGGAGGGTCGCCCGCTCGGCTGTGTGGCGGACGGGGCGGGCCCCGGCGGCGTGTCGCGGCCCTGATGAGCGTAAGGGCGGGATAAAAGTTGAGCGCCCTCGACTCAGCTCTGTTGACGTCGGCGCGGACGATGGTGCATGGTTGAGCCTGTTCCACTCAAGTCAGCTGGAGGAATCGAAATGGCACGTGCGGTCGGCATCGACCTGGGCACCACTAACTCCGTCGTCAGCGTTCTGGAAGGCGGCGAGCCCACCGTCATCACCAACGCCGAGGGCGCCAGGACCACGCCGTCCGTCGTCGCCTTCGCCAAGAACGGTGAGGTCCTCGTCGGAGAGGTGGCCAAGCGCCAGGCGGTCACGAACGTGGACCGGACCATCCGTTCCGTCAAGCGCCACATGGGCACTGACTGGAAGATCAACCTGGATGGCAAGGACTTCAACCCGCAGCAGATGAGCGCCTTCATCCTGCAGAAGCTGAAGCGCGACGCCGAGGCGTACCTGGGCGAGAAGGTCACGGACGCGGTCATCACCGTCCCGGCCTACTTCAACGACTCCGAGCGTCAGGCGACGAAGGAAGCCGGCGAGATCGCGGGTCTGAACGTCCTGCGCATCGTCAACGAGCCGACGGCCGCCGCCCTGGCCTACGGTCTCGACAAGGACGACCAGACCATTCTCGTCTTCGACCTCGGTGGCGGCACCTTCGACGTGTCGCTCCTCGAGATCGGCGACGGTGTCGTCGAGGTCAAGGCCACCAACGGTGACAACCACCTCGGTGGCGACGACTGGGACCAGCGCGTCGTCGACTACCTGGTGAAGCAGTTCCAGAACGGCCACGGCGTCGACCTGTCCAAGGACAAGATGGCGCTCCAGCGTCTGCGCGAGGCCGCCGAGAAGGCGAAGATCGAGCTGTCCTCCTCCACGGAGACCACGATCAACCTGCCGTACATCACGGCGTCCGCCGAGGGCCCGCTGCACCTGGACGAGAAGCTCACGCGCTCGCAGTTCCAGCAGCTGACCGCGGACCTGCTGGACCGCTGCAAGACCCCGTTCCACAACGTCATCAAGGACGCGGGCATCAACCTGTCCGAGATCGACCACGTGGTCCTGGTCGGCGGCTCCACCCGCATGCCGGCCGTCGCCGAGCTCGTCAAGGAGCTCACCGGCGGTCAGGACGCCAACAAGGGCGTCAACCCGGACGAGGTCGTCGCCATCGGCGCGACCCTCCAGGCGGGCGTGCTCAAGGGTGAGGTCAAGGACGTCCTGCTCCTCGACGTGACCCCGCTGTCCCTCGGTATCGAAACCAAGGGCGGCATCATGACCAAGCTCATCGAGCGCAACACCACGATCCCGACCAAGCGGTCCGAGATCTTCACGACGGCCGAGGACAACCAGCCGTCCGTGCAGATCCAGGTCTACCAGGGCGAGCGCGAGATCGCGGCGTACAACAAGAAGCTCGGCATGTTCGAGCTGACCGGCCTGCCGCCGGCCCCGCGTGGCGTCCCGCAGATCGAGGTCTCCTTCGACATCGACGCGAACGGCATCATGCACGTCACGGCCAAGGACCTTGGCACGGGCAAGGAGCAGAAGATGACCGTCACCGGCGGCTCCTCGCTCGGCAAGGACGAGGTCGACCGCATGCGCCAGGAGGCGGAGCAGTACGCGGACGAGGACCTGCGTCGCAAGGAGGCGGCCGAGTCCCGCAACCAGGGCGAGCAGCTCGTCTACCAGACGGAGAAGTTCGTCAAGGACAACGAGGACAAGGTCCCGGCCGACGTCAAGGCCGAGGTCGAGGCCTCCGTCACCGAGCTGAAGGAAAAGCTCAAGGGCGAGGACGCCGCGGAGATCCGCACCGCGACCGAGAAGCTCGCCGCGGTCAGCCAGAAGCTCGGCCAGGCCATCTACGCCGACGCGCAGGCCGGTGGCGCGCCGACCGGTGACGCCGACCAGGCCAAGGCCGACGACGACGTCGTCGACGCCGAGATCGTGGACGACGAGAAGCCGAAGGGTGGCGCTGCCTGATGTCGGAGGAGACCCCGGGTTTCGACGAGAAGCCTGAAGTCCCCACCGGCGCCGACGCGGACGACGCCGCCGCCGAGCCGAAGGCCGCCGACTCCTCCCCGGAGGAGAAGGCGGCCCCGGCCGGGGACTCGGACACTCAGGCCGTCGGCCAGGAAACGGCCCTCCTGGCGCAGCTGGACCAGGCCCGTACCGCGCTCGGTGAGCGCACCGCGGACCTCCAGCGGCTCCAGGCCGAGTACCAGAACTACCGCCGCCGGGTGGAGCGGGACCGGATCGCCGTCAAGGAGATCGCGGTCGCGTCCCTCCTGACGGAACTCCTCCCGACCCTGGACGACATCGGCCGGGCACGGGAGCATGGCGAACTGGTCGGCGGCTTCAAGTCGGTGGCCGAATCGCTGGAGACCGCCGCCGCCAAGATGGGGCTGCAGCAGTTCGGCAAGGAGGGCGAGCCCTTCGACCCGACGATCCACGAGGCCCTGATGCACTCGTACGCGCCGGATGTCACCGAGGACACCTGCGTGGCGATCCTGCAGCCGGGTTACCGGATCGGCGAGCGCACGATCCGCCCCGCGCGGGTCGCGGTGGCCGAGCCCCAGCCCGGGGCGGCCCCGGCCGCCAAGTCCGAGTCCGCGGACGGCGACACGCCGTCTGACAAGGACGCGGATGCCCCCGACAAGGGCTGACGTCCACCATGTAGCCGCACGAGAGGAGGGCCACCGGGGATGAGCACGAAGGACTTCGTCGAGAAGGACTACTACAAGGTCCTCGGTGTCCCGAAGGACGCCACCGAGGCCGAGATCAAGAAGGCGTACCGGAAGCTCGCCCGCGAGTTCCACCCGGACGCCAACAAGGGCGACGCCTCGGCCGAGGAGCGCTTCAAGGAGATCTCCGAGGCGAACGACATCCTCGGTGACGCCAAGAAGCGCAAGGAGTACGACGAGGCCCGCGCCCTGTTCGGCAACGGGGGCTTCCGCCCCGGTCCGGGCGGGGGCGGCGGCTCGTTCAACTTCGACCTCGGCGACCTCTTCGGAGGCCAGCCGCAGGGCGGTGGCGGCGCGGCGGGCGGCTTCGGCGGCGGCCTGGGCGACGTCTTCGGCGGCCTGTTCAACCGCGGTGGCGCCGGCCCGGGTACGGGACCCCGTACCCAGCCGCGACGCGGCCAGGACATCGAGTCCGAGGTCACGCTGTCGTTCACGGAGGCCGTGGACGGCGCGACCGTCCCGCTCCGGATGTCCTCGCAGTCGCCCTGCAAGGCCTGCTCCGGTACCGGCGACAAGAACGGCACCCCTCGGGTGTGCCCGACCTGCGTCGGCACCGGTCAGGTCTCGCGGGGCAGCGGTGGCGGTTTCTCCCTGACCGACCCCTGCGCCGACTGCAAGGGGCGCGGTCTGATCGCCGAGACCCCCTGTGACATCTGCAAGGGCAGCGGACGGGCCCGCAGTTCCCGGACCATGCAGGTCCGGATCCCGGCGGGCGTCTCCGACGGCCAGCGGATCCGACTGCGCGGCAAGGGGGCCCCGGGCGAGCGCGGCGGCCCGGGCGGCGACCTGTACGTCGTCGTCCACGTCGACGGGCACCCGGTGTTCGGCCGGCGGGACGACAACCTCACGGTGACCGTCCCGGTGACGTTCGCCGAGGCCGCCCTGGGCGCCGACATCAAGGTCCCGACCCTGGGCGGCCCCCCGGTGACCCTGAAGCTTCCCCCCGGTACCCCGAACGGGCGTACGATGCGGGCCCGCGGCAAGGGCGCGGTCCGCAAGGACGGCACCCGCGGCGACCTGCTCGTGACGGTGGAGGTCGAGGTGCCCTCGGAGCTGTCCGACAAGGCCCGTGAAGCCCTGGAGATGTTCCGCGACGCGACGGAGTCGCAGGACCCGCGCGCCGCGCTGTTCGAGTCCGCGAAGGGAGCATGACATGGACGGCCGCCGCAGACAGTCCCGGTTGGGCGGGGCTTATCAGCTCACTGATGAGACCCCGGTCTACGTGATTTCGGTGGCCGCTCAGCTCTCGGGACTGCATCCGCAGACCCTGCGTCAGTACGACCGTCTCGGTCTGGTCTCCCCGGACCGGACGGCCGGCCGCGGACGTCGATATTCGGCCAGGGACATCGAGCTGCTCCGCACGGTGCAGGCGCTGTCCCAGGACGAGGGCATCAACCTGGCCGGCATCAAGCGGATCATCGAACTGGAGAACCAGGTCGCCGCCCTCCAACAGCGCGTGGCCGAACTGTCCACGGCCGTGGACGGCGCGGCCGCCGCGCTCCAGGCCCGCGAGGCCCAGGTGCACGCCTCGTACCGGCGCGACCTGGTCCCGTACCAGCCGCCGCAGCCGGGCAGCGCCCTGGTCGTCTGGCGCCCCAAGCGCCCGATGGACTGACGCCGCCCGACACCGGCACGCGACACCGCCGTTCAGCGCGCGAAGGCCCCGCCCGGATCTCCGGGCGGGGCCTTCCGCGTCGCTACAGGTGGTTGGCGTGGCCGCCGTGGTCGGCCTCGTCCTCCGGGAGGTGCGGGGCCGAGCTGTGCAGGATGCCGGACTGGGCGATCAGGAAGCCGAGCTGCGCCCGGCTGCCGCTGCCCAGGGCCGTGGCCAGCCGGGCGATGTGCGCACGGCAGGTTCGTACGTTCATTCCCAGCCGGCGGGCTATGGCCTCGTCCACGTGCCCCTCGACCAGGAGTTGCGCGATGGATCGCTGCACGCCGGTGATGCCGTCGTGCATGTGGGTGTAGGTGACTTCCTCGCTCAGGGGCACGGCACGCCGCCAGAGCTGCTCGAACACCTTGATGAGGTAGTCGACGAGCCCCGGGTGCCGCAGCTCCAGCGCCACCTTCCGGTCGTCGCTGACCGGGATGAAGGCCACCGTGCGGTCGAAGACGATGAGTCGCTCGATGAGCTCCTCCAGCGTGCGGATCTCCACCTTCCCCGCGGAGATCCGGTCCACGTACGCCAGCGTGCCCTGGCTGTGCCGCGCGGTGTGCTGGTACAGCGTCCTGATGCTGATGCCCCGGTCGATCAGCGGGGCGTCCCGTTCCAGGGCCTGTGTGAGGGCCAGGGAGGGCCGCGCACCGCCCGGCTGGATGGTCAGCATCTCCGTGTGGCATTCGGCCGTCGCCAGGTCCAACGCGGCGTTGATCCGCTCGAAACCCTCCAGGACGGTGATGGCGTGGGTGTTCGCCGGGTTCTGCGCACTGATGGTCAGAAACGGCTCGAAAGCATCGGTGAGATCTACAGCCGTACGTCGTCTGTCCTGGATCTCGCGTTCAATCGGATGCAGCCGTTGCGCCAGTGCGACGGACGGGGGAACCGGGCGGAGCTGGTTCGCGTCATCCGGGTCAGGCTGCACCAGGGAGAATTCAAGCAGGCAGGGGGCCTGCTGAACCTCGCTCCGGGCGATCCGGCCGGCGCTGAGCGCAGCCGTGTACAGCCGCGTTCCCTCGGGGCACAGGGACGTGACGGAGTGGGGATGAGTCGGGTTTGTCGCACTTTTGGGCAAATCTCCACCCCCCAGGGTCCTGAACATGCAAGAACATGATGCATCGTCCCTGTGGCATTGACGTGCCTGAATGAGCCATCGTCTGTGTGGCGGGGGAGAGGATTCCATCAAGTGAGGACGAAGCCGACCATGTATAAGAGAATGCTTCGCTCGGCGCTTGCCGTTGGTTTCTCCGCTGTTGCGGTCTTTGGGGTAGTCGGTGCCGTCGAAAGCGACGCGGGGGGCACCGCTCTGACCGGCAACAGTGGTTGGACCGGCGCGCCGGTGGGCAAGGCGGACAGCGGCTGGACCGTGCTGCCGGCCGGTGACTCCGGCTGGACCAACGGTCCGACCGGCAAGGCGGACAGCGGCTGGACCGTGCTGCCGGCCGGTGACTCCGGCTGGACCAACGGCCCGACCCGCAAGGCGGACTCTGGCTGGACCGTGCTGCCGGCCGTCGACTCGGGCTGGACCAACGGTCCGTCCGGCAAGGCGGACAGCGGGTGGACCCGGATCCAGGTCGGTGACTCCGGCTGGACCAGTGCCCCCTCGGGCTCGTCTGACAGCGGCTGGACCAGCGCGCCCTCCGGCGCGTCGGACTCGGGCCGGACCGCTCTGCCTGCGATGGCCGTCTGATGACCCCCGACGACCGAGACTTCCGACGCGAGATGGCTTCGGCGTACCGGTCCGGGTGGCAGTTCATCGACCTCGCCACCGCGATCCCCCACGCCGGCGATTCGTTGATGGTCACCCTGTTCGGCCAGCCGATCGTCGTCGCGCGCGAGGAGGACGAAGACGTCCGCGCCTACCGCTGTCTGCGCCGCCCCCGGGGCGCACCGCAGCCCGTCCGCTGCGAAGTGCGGTACGGCATGGTTTTCGTCAATCTCGACCAGCGGGACCACCAACTCTTCGAACCCGACATCACCGCCGCCACCCCCCGAAGTGCCTGAAGCGATTCCCCCGTCGTTGCAGATCGCTCAGGCACTACCCCCACACAACGGCGCCATCGTGGACCTGACCACGATGGCGCCGTTGTGCTGTCCGCGTCCAGTGGTTGAACCGGACAAACAAATCGGTCAGTTTCGCGTCCGTCCCCACGTCAGCCGCCGCGCACGCGACGTCAGCCGCCGCGTCCGACCTCACGCCAGCCGCCGCGCACGCGCCGGTGCCCGGCCGCGCCCGCGCCCGTGTCGGCCCGGGCGTCAGCCGCGCCCCATCGCGCGGTCCAGGGTGATCTCCATGACCACCCGGTCCGGGTTCGGCGAGGGCGTCCGCCCGTAGCGCTCCGCGTAGCGCGCCACCGCCTCCGCCACCGAGGCCTCGTCCGTGCGGATCACCGCGCGGCCCTCCAGGGTGGCCCAGCGCCGGCCCTCCATCTGGCAGACCGCGACCCGCGCCGTCGCGTCCGGGGCCGCCAGGACGTTGCGGATCTTCTTGCTGTGCCGGTTGCTGATCACCCGGGCCAGCCCCGCCTCGGGGTCGTACGTCACGCCGACCGGTACCACGTGCGGGCTGCCGTCGGGCCGCGGGGTGGTCAGGGTGCAGACGTGCCGCTCCCGCCAGAAGGCGAGGTACTCCGGCGTCGGGTTGAGTACGTCTTGGGGTGTCTTCGAACCAGGCATGGCCCGAAGAGTACGAGATGCCGCGCCACACACGGCCTTGAGTGGAATAGACTCAACTTTATGCACGCTATACGTGTCATGCCCCTGTATCGCGACGGAGAGGAGTAGCCGCAGTGGAAGCCGAGCTGACCAACAAGAGCCGGGACGCGCTGAACGCCGCCACCCACAGGGCCGTCAAGGACGGCCACCCGGATCTGACCCCCGCGCACCTGCTGCTGGCCCTGCTCGCCGGCGAGGACAACGAGAACGTCACCGACCTGCTCGCCGCGGCCGACGCCGACCAGGTCGAGGTCCGCGCCGGCGCGGAACGCCTGCTGGCCGCCCTGCCCAGGGTCACGGGTTCCACCGTCGCACCCCCGCAGCCCACCCGCGAGCTGCTCGCCGTACTCGCCGACGCCGACGAGACGGCCGGGAAGCTCGGAGACGACTACCTTTCCACCGAACACCTGCTCATCGCCCTCGCCGCCAAGGGCGGCGCGGCCGGCGAGCTCCTTTCCACCCAGGGCGCGACGGCCAGGAAGCTGTTGGCCGCATTCGAGGAAGCACGAGGAGGACGCCGGGTGACCAGCCCCGACCCCGAGGGCCAGTACAAGGCCCTGGAGAAGTTCGGCACCGATTTCACGGCGGCGGCCCGCGAGGGCAAGCTCGACCCGGTCATCGGCCGCGACCAGGAGATCCGGCGGGTCGTCCAGGTCCTGTCGCGCCGCACCAAGAACAACCCGGTCCTCATCGGCGAGCCCGGCGTCGGCAAGACCGCCGTCGTCGAGGGCCTCGCCCAGCGCATCGTCAAGGGCGACGTCCCCGAATCGCTGAAGAACAAGCGGCTGGTCTCCCTCGACCTCGGCGCGATGGTCGCGGGCGCCAAGTACCGCGGCGAGTTCGAGGAGCGGCTGAAGACGGTCCTCGCGGAGATCAAGTCCAGCGACGGCCAGATCATCACCTTCATCGACGAGCTCCACACCGTCGTCGGCGCGGGCGCCGGCGGGGACTCCGCCATGGACGCGGGCAACATGCTCAAGCCCATGCTGGCCCGCGGCGAGCTGCGCATGGTCGGCGCGACCACCCTCGACGAGTACCGCGAGCGGATCGAGAAGGACCCGGCGCTGGAGCGCCGCTTCCAGCAGGTGCTGGTGGCGGAGCCGACCGTCGAGGACACCATCGCGATCCTGCGCGGGCTCAAGGGCCGCTACGAGGCCCACCACAAGGTGGTCATCAACGACAGCGCCCTGGTCGCGGCGGCCACCCTCTCCGACCGGTACATCACCTCCCGCTTCCTGCCCGACAAGGCCATCGACCTCGTCGACGAGGCCGCGTCCCGGCTCCGCATGGAGATCGACTCCTCCCCGCTGGAGATCGACGAGCTCCAGCGCTCCGTGGACCGGCTGCGCATGGAGGAACTGGCACTGAAGAACGAGTCCGACCCGGCCTCCCTCGAACGGCTGGAGAAGATCCGCAAGGACCTCGCCGACAAGGAGGAGGACCTGCGGGGCCTCACCGCCCGCTGGGAGAAGGAGAAGCAGTCCCTCAACCGCGTCGGCGAACTCAAGGAACGCCTCGACGACCTGCGCGGGCAGGCCGAGCGCGCCCAGCGCGACGGCGACTTCGACACCGCCTCCCAGTTGCTCTACGGGGAGATCCCGACGCTGGAGCGCGAGCTGGCGGAGGCCACCGAGGCCGAGGAAGAGGCCACCAAGGCGGGGACCTCCAAGGACAGCATGGTCAAGGACGAGGTCGGCCCCGACGACATCGCGGACGTGGTGGGCGCCTGGACCGGCATCCCCGCCGGCCGGCTCCTGGAGGGCGAGACCCAGAAGCTCCTGCGCATGGAGGAGGAACTGGGCCGCCGCCTGATCGGCCAGTCCGAGGCCGTACGGGCCGTCTCCGACGCGGTGCGCCGCACCCGCGCCGGCATCGCCGACCCCGACCGCCCGACCGGCTCGTTCCTCTTCCTGGGCCCGACGGGCGTCGGCAAGACGGAGCTGGCCAAGGCGCTCGCGGACTTCCTCTTCGACGACGAGCGGGCCATGGTCCGCATCGACATGTCGGAGTACGGCGAGAAGCACAGCGTGGCCCGTCTGGTCGGCGCCCCACCCGGCTACGTCGGGTACGAGGAGGGCGGCCAGCTCACCGAGGCCGTCCGGCGCCGCCCGTACAGCGTCGTCCTGCTCGACGAGGTGGAGAAGGCGCACCCCGAGGTCTTCGACGTCCTGCTCCAGGTCCTCGACGACGGCCGCCTCACGGACGGCCAGGGCCGCACCGTGGACTTCCGCAACGCGATCCTGGTCCTGACGTCCAACCTGGGCAGCCAGTTCCTGGTCGACCCGGCGACCTCCGAGGAGGACAAGAAGGCGCGGGTCCTGGACGTGGTCCGGGCCTCCTTCAAGCCGGAGTTCCTCAACCGTCTCGACGACCTGGTGGTCTTCTCGGCCCTGAGCAGGGACGAGCTGGCCCACATCGCGCAGCTCCAGATCGACCGCCTCGCCAAGCGGCTCGCCGCCCGCCGCCTCACCCTGGACGTCACCCCCGAGGCGCTGGCCTGGCTGGCGGACAAGGGCAACGACCCGGCGTACGGCGCCCGACCCCTGCGCCGGCTGATCCAGACGGCCATCGGGGACCGCCTCGCGAAGGAGATCCTGTCCGGCGAGGTCAGGGACGGCGACACCGTACGGGTGGCCGTGGCCGGGGAAGACCTGCTGGTCGGCAAGGTCCTCTAGGCCGTCTCCTTCGAGCCCACCCGCCCAGGCGGCCCCGCCGGTCGTACCCTGGGCGGTGGGGGCCGAAGGCCCCGTGCCCCCGCCGCCCCCACCACGAACGGCCTCGCGCCGGGTCGTGTGGGGACGCGTCCCCCTTACCTGAGTCCTACTCGTGTCCGCCCGGAGCGGATCGGGCGTGCGGGGCTGGACACGGGGTGGGACCGATGGTGGAGGATGTGGTTCATCCGCACGAAGGGAAGTACACGGTGAGCATCGACCCGGCCTCGATTCCGAACTTCGGAGGGCAGCAGCCCGATCCGCAGGCCACAGGACCGGCGGGCCCCGTCGTCCCCGACCAGGATCTGGTCAAGCAGCTGCTGGAACAGATGGAGCTCAAGTACGTCGTCGACGACGAGGGTGACCTCGCGGCGCCGTGGGAGGAGTTCCGCACGTACTTCATGTTCCGCGGCGAGGACGAGCAGCAGGTCTTCTCGGTGCGGACCTTCTACGACCGCCCGCACGACATCGAGGACAAGCCGCAGCTCCTGGAGACGATCGACGACTGGAACCGTCGCACCCTGTGGCCCAAGGTCTACAGCCACACGCACGACGACGGCTCGGTCCGCCTGATCGGTGAGGCGCAGATGCTGATCGGCACCGGCGTCAGCCTGGAGCACTTCGTGTCCTCCACGGTCAGCTGGGTCCGCGCCTCGATCGAGTTCGACAAGTGGCTCGTCGAGCAGCTCGGCCTCGAGAAGGACGTCGACTCCGCCGAGGGTGGGGAAGACAAGGGCGACGACAGCAACTAGTCGCCTCGCACAGCGCCACGCGCGCCCCGGGGAGCAGGTACGCCCCGAGGCCGCACGAGAGCCCGGACGACACCGGAGGTCCCCACGACCCCGGCGCGCCCGGGCTCTCGCGTTCCCCCGGGGAGGGCCGCGACGGGGGTCCTACAGGCGCCCGAGGCGGTCGACGGCGTCGCGCAGGACGTCCTCCCGCTTGCAGAACGCCCAGCGGACCTGGGTGGCACCGGCGGCGCGGTCGTCGTAGAAGACCTGGTTGGGGATGGCGACCACACCGCAGCGCTCGGGCAGGGCGCGGCAGAAGGCGAGCCCGTCCTTCTCCCCGAGGGGGCTGATGTCGGTTGTGATGAAGTAGGTGCCCTGGGGCCGGTAGACCTCGAAGCCGGCCGCCGTCAGGCCGTCCGCGAGGATGTCGCGCTTGGCGGCGAGGTCCGCGCGGAACGTGTCGTAGTAGGAGTCCGGAAGCGCCAGGGCCTCCGCGATCGCGTACTGGAACGGGCCTGAGGCGACGTACGTCAGGAACTGCTTCGCGGAGCGGACCGCCGCCGTCAGGGCGGGCGGGGCGGTGACCCAGCCGACCTTCCAACCGGTGAACGAGAACGTCTTGCCGGCCGACGAGATGGTCACCGTGCGCTCGCGCATGCCGGGCAGCGAGGCCAGCGGCACGTGGGCGCCCTCGAACACCAGGTGCTCGTAGACCTCGTCGGTGACGACGAGCAGGTCCCGCTCGATCGCGAGTTCCGCGACGGCCGCCAGTTCCCCCGGGGTCAGCACCGTGCCCGTCGGGTTGTGCGGGGTGTTCAGCAGCAGCAGGCGCGTGCGCGGGGTGACGGCGGCCCGCAGTGCGTCCACGTCGAGACGGAAGTACGGCGCGCGCAGGGTCAGCGGTACGCGGACCGCCCCCGCCATGGCGATGCAGGCGGCGTAGGAGTCGTAGTACGGCTCCAGGGCGATGACCTCGTCTCCCGGCTCCAACAGCGCCAGCAGGGAGGCCGCGATGGCCTCCGTCGCGCCCGCCGTCACGAGAACCTCCGTGTCGGGGTCGAACGCGAGTCCGTGGAACCGCTCCTGGTGGTGGGCGATGGCGGTGCGCAGCTCCGGGACACCGGGGCCGGGCGGGTACTGGTTCCCCTTGCCGTCCCGGATCGCGCGCACGGCCGCCTCGGCGATCTCGGCGGGACCGTCGGTGTCGGGAAAGCCCTGACCGAGGTTGATCGATCCGGTGCGGGCGGCCAGCGCCGACATCTCCGCGAAGATCGTGGTGCCGAAGACCGCCAGGTTGCGGTTGAGGAAGGGGCGGCTGCCGGCCGCGGGTGCGCTCATGACGGCCATCCTGCGGGCAACCTCTGGAGTTGCTCAAGTGTGCTTTGGCGCCGATGGCCTGAGGGAATCTCCCCGGCACACAGGACGCGGGGATCCCGGACCCCGGGGGACCGGGGTGTCAGAGAGGGGCCGGAGATGGTGCTGATCACAGTGCTCGTCGCAGTGGGCGTGTTCACGCTCGTGGTCGTGGGGATCGTCAGGGCGGTCGTCAAGGCGGGCGGCTCGGCCCGCCGCCGAAGTGGCGGAAGCCACTGGGCCGGGGGAGGATCCTCTGGTGGGTGTTCGACCGGATCCTCCTGTGGTTCGTCGTCCTCCTGCGGCTCGTCCTCCTCTTCCTGCGGTTCGTCCTGCGGGGGCGGGGGCTGCGGGTCCAGTTGACGAACACGGCCGGAGCCGGACCCGAGTAAAAGAGACGCCCAGCGGGGACAACTTCCCTCGGGCGTCTCCTTGTTCGGTCGCTTGTTACGGCGTACGGGGGGCACGTTGTTGAACACGTGAACTGTGTAGCCCCCGGGGGGATGTAAACCCCGTCAAGTTGGGTAAAAACGCTGTGAGTGCCGTGCCTTTCATGATTCCCTCGGTTGAGTAGACCAGTCCTCGGACCTCCCTGGACTTCCTGTGGACCCGTGCCGGTGTCCCCCCACCCGTTGACCACCGCTGGCGGGCCCCGGCCACCTCTCCCTCGCGCGTTTGCGGAGCCGACTCATGCTCACGACCCTCCAGACCACCTATACCGACACGCGTGCCGCCGATCTCGCCTGGGCCCTGGGTCGGGAGCGGCTGCCCGCCTTGGCCGTACTGAACCTCCGGCTCGACGGGGCGAACGTGGAGTTGCGCCTGCTCGGGGCCTCCCACCAGGTCCTCTTGGAGGAGGGCGAGGTGCTCTGTTCGGAGACCGTCGCCTGCATGCCCGGCAGCAGCACACCGTTGCCGCTCGGCGTGGCCAAGCGGGTCGGCGACTGGGAGTACGAGTTCGCCGCCCGCGTGGAGACCCTGTCGCGCGGCTCGTTCGCCGGGCGGGCGCAGGAACTGCTCGCACTGGTCGCGGATCACCCGAACGGACTCGCCGGAACCTTCCCGGGAAGCCCGCACGCGTTCACCGCCCTGCTCGCACAGCGGCACGAGGGCCAGGTCCGCTGGCGGACCTGGCACGCGTACCCGCAGGAAGGGCAGTTGGTGGCCACGCGTACCCGGGTGGGCATGCGGGCCGGGTCGCCGACCGGGAGCGCCCCCGAGGCGACGGCCGCGCTGCTGTAGGTCGTCCCGGTCGGGCTCCGTCGAGGTCCGTCGTCCTGCCGGGTCCGTCGTCCTGCCGGGTCTGCGGGGTCTGTCGGTCCTGCCGGTTCCTGTCGGGTCCTGTCGGTCGAGGGCGTTCGTGGCCCGCGACCCACCGGCCCTTGTGGCGCCGGTGGTTGCGCCCGGGTTACGCCAACTGGGGGGATCGGTAAGCCACTTGCACCCATGTGGGTGACAGGGTGCGAGTGGGCGGTGACGTACGGTTCGCTTCATGATCGACCGTTCCGTCCCGCGCCGGGTGTTGCCGGCTCCGGAGTCACGGGGCGTGGCGACCCGTCCGGCCGCCCTGCCCGTACGGCCCCGGACCGGCCGGCTCCTCGTCCTGGCCACCGTGTTCGTATGCGCCGCCTGCGGGCTCGTGTACGAACTGGAGCTGCTCGCCCTCGGCTCCTACCTGATCGGCGACTCCGTCACCCAGGCGTCGATCGTGCTGTCCGTCATGGTCTTCGCCATGGGCGTCGGCTCGCTCCTCGCCAAACGGCTCAGGCGCCGGCCCGCCTTCGGCTTCGGCGCCATCGAAGCCGCGCTCGCGCTGATCGGCGGGCTCTCCGCCATGGCCCTGTACGCGAGCTTCGCCTGGCTGGGCGAGTCCAGACCCGCGCTCGTCGCGTTCTCCTTCACCATCGGGGTGCTCATCGGCGCGGAGATCCCGCTGCTCATGGTCCTGATCCAGCGCATCCGCAGACAGGACGCGGGCGGCGCCGTCGCCGACCTGTTCGCCGCCGACTACGTGGGCGCCCTGGTCGGCGGGCTCGCCTTCCCGTTCCTGCTGCTGCCGCTGCTCGGCCAGCTCACCGGCGCCCTGCTCACCGGCACCGTCAACACGCTCGCCGGCGGCGGACTCGTGCTGTGGCTGTTCCGCCACGACCTCAGCCGACGCTCCCGCTGGCTGCTGATCGGCGCGAACGTGACCGTCGTGGCCGTCCTCGCCTCCGCGACCGTCCTCGCCGACGACTTCGAGCGGGTCGCGCGGCGCGCCGTCTACGGCGGAGAAGTGCGGGTCGCCGTCCAGACGGGGGTGCAGGAACTCGTGCTCACCGGGCCGCGCACCGGATCCCCGCGCTCCCTCGACCTGTACCTCGACGGGCGGCTGCGGGTCAGCGGCTACGACGAGTACCGCTACCACGAGGCACTCGTGCACCCCGCGATGACCGGCCCGCACACCCGGGTCCTCGTCCTCGGCGGTGGCGACGGGCTCGCCGCCCGCGAGGTCCTGCGCTACCCGGACGTCGCCTCCGTCACCGTCGTCGAACTCGACCCGGGAGTGGTCCGGCTCGCCCGCACCGACCCGATGCTCTCGCGGCTCAACGCGCGGGCGTACGCGGACCCCCGGCTCGGCGTCGTCACGCAGGACGCGTTCCGCTGGCTGCGCGGTCGGGGCGGCCGGGACCGCTTCGACGTGATCGTCTCCGACCTCCCCGACCCCGGCATCACCCCCAGCACGAAGCTGTACTCGCAGGAGTTCTACGGGCTGGCGGTGCGGGCCCTGCGCCCCGGCGGCAGGATCGCCGTGCACGCGGGGCCGCTCGCCGGTCGGCCACGCACCTACTGGACCGTCGAGACCACCCTGCGCGCCGCCGGCCTGCGGACCGCCCCCTACAGCGCGGGCGGCCGCCTCACCGGCTTCGCCGCCGGACCCGACCGGACCCTCGGCGGCGGAGCCGGGCCCCCGCAGGACTGGGGTTTCGTCCTCGCCGCCCGCGCCGCCGTCCCCGAGCTGCGGGTCGACCGTGACACGCCGGGGCTGCGCTCGCTGTCCACCCGCGCGCTCCAGGACGCGACCCGGGACGCCGAGCGCACCCGCCTGGACGGGCTGCCGCCCTCCACCCTCCCGCACCCGAGGTATTCCTAGTGCTGTGGCCGGCTCCGTACGGTCGCGCACGGCCCGGGCACACGGCCGCGGGCCTCGGGGCCACCGGCCGGATCGGGAACGGGGCACCGGCCCGGGCACTTGGCGCGGGATCGGGCACTTGGCGCCGGATCGGGCGCGCGGGCGGGTCTCGTCGGTAGGCTCGACCGCATGGAGCATCAGGTGTTCGTTCCGGTACCCGCAGACGACCTCCGGGCCGTGCTGCGTGATCCCGCCCGCACGGCCCGTTGCGTACCCGGGTTCCAACAGGACGCCGACACCGACACCGGGCCGCTGTCGGGCCGGCTGAAGGCGCGGATCGGCGGACACACCGTGACCTACCGGGGCTCCCTGACCGTCACCGAACGGGACCCCGACCGGTTCGCCGTCGAGGGCGAGGGCACCGAGGCCCGGGGCAGCGGCACCGTCAAGCTCTCCCTCCTGCTGCGACTCACCCCCCAGGGGGACGGGACCCGACTGGAGTTCACCGGCGGGGCGACCGTCGACGGCCGGGCCGCCGGGTTCGCCCCCGAGGCCACCGCCACCGCCGTACAGCGGCTGCTGGACCGCACCGCCGCGCAGCTCGCCGCCACGGCCGGCGCCGCCGTGGAGCCGGTGGCCGACGCCGCTTCCGGGGCCGTTCCGGTGGCCGACACGGACCCGACGGATCCTTCGGCCGACGCGGAGGAGGCGGATCCCGTGGCCGACGAGGCCGGGTTCGAGGCGGACACCGAGGGCGCCGAGGCCACCGACGACGCGGAGGGCGCCGAGGCCACCGAGGACGGCGGGGTCACCGCGTCCGTCTTCGACACCGATGTGCCGCCCCCGTCCCTCGATCCCTTCCTGGAAGGCGAGTTCGGCGAGGTCGGCGGCCCCGCACGGCCCCCGGCCGAGGCCGCCCACGCCCGCCGCACGATGATCGGCCGCAGCGCCGAGGAAGTGGACCACGCGCCGCCGCGCGGCCGCTACGCCCCCGTCCCGGCCCCCGCCGCCGGCGCGGCCGGGGCGAACCTGCGCTGGTTGGCCCCCGCCGCCGCCCTCGCCGTGGCCTCCGCCGTGGTCGTCGGCAGGGTGCTGCGCCGCCGCCGTTGAATTCCGTCGAGGCGTGCGGTGTGACGTGGGGCATGCCCCGGGACACGTGGGGCGTCCGGCACCCGTAGGGTCGGCCGTATGAGTACGCGACTGAGCGCCGGCGGCGCCGAGCTGACGATCGACCAGGAGAACGGCTGCCGGATCAGCAGTCTGCGCGTCGACGGGACCGAGCTTCTGCGACAGGGCCCCCGGTACGGGTCCTTCCCGATGGTCCCGTGGTGCGGGCGCATCGAGGACGGGCGGTTCCGTGACGGTGGCGCCGTCCACCAGATGCCGCAGAACCAGCCGCCGCACGCCATCCACGGCTTCGGCCGGGACGCGGCGTGGCGGCCGGCAGGCGTCGACGCCACCCGAGCCGCCTTCGCGTACGACCTGCGCGACCCGTGGCCGCACAGCGGCAAGGTCACCCAGATCTTCGAACTGGGCGAGGACGCGCTGACCCTCACCCTGGGCGTGGAGACGCACGAGGACTCCTTCCCGGCCCAGGCGGGCTGGCACCCGTGGTTCAACCGCACCCTGGCCGCCGACGGGCCGGAGGTCCGGATCGGCTTCGAGGCGGCCTGGCAGGAGGAGCGCGGCGCCGACCACCTGCCCACCGGACGGCGCGTCGACCCGAAGCCCGGTCCCTGGGACGACTGCTTCGGGATGCCGGACGGCGTGGACGTCACCCTCACCTGGCCCGACGCGCTGGAGCTGAGGATCACCAGCCGGGACGAGTGGGTGGTCGTCTACGACGAGCAGGCCGAGGCCGTCTGCGTCGAGCCGCAGTCCGGCCCCCCGAACGGGCTGAACACCCTCCCGCGGCTGGTCACGCTCGTGGACCCGCTGGAGATCTCCACGACGTGGACGTGGCGGCGGCTCGGGTAGCGCGCAATTAAGCTCGACGCCATGAGTGACGTACGGGATGCGCTTCTGCAGCAGATCAAGGACAAGGCCGTCGTGCACGGCAAGGTGACCCTCTCCTCCGGGCGGGAAGCCGACTACTACATCGACCTCCGCCGGATCACCCTCGACGGCGAGGCCGCCCCGCTGGTTGGTCAGGTCATGCTCGACCTCACCGCCGACCTCGTCTTCGACTGCGTCGGCGGCCTCACGCTGGGCGCCGACCCGGTCGCGACCTCGATGCTGCACGCCTCCGCCGCGCGCGGCGGGTGCCTGGACGCCTTCGTCGTGCGCAAGGCGCAGAAGGCTCACGGCATGCAGCGCCGCATCGAGGGCACCGACGTCAAGGGCAAGCGCTGCCTGGTCGTCGAGGACACCTCGACCACCGGTGGTTCCCCGCTGACCGCCGTGGAGGCGGTCCGCGAGGCCGGCGGCGAGGTCGTCGCCGTCGCCACCATCGTGGACCGGGGCGCGGCCGACGCCATCGCCGAGGCGGGGCTGCCCTACCTCACCGGATACCGCCTCGAGGACCTCGGCCTCTCCTAAGGGCTGCTCCGGATTTGCGGGACAGCCCTCAGACCGTCCCTTTCGGTTCCCTCCGGGGACCCGGGTCGGTCGTCGCCGTCTCACCAGGTGGCCCGACGGTCGGGCGAGACCGGCTTCCGGCCGGCCCGACCGAGTGGGGGCGAAGGTCCCCGACGGCCCCTGGTCGGGCTCTGACCTGCTCTTTCGAGGCCGGGTGGAATGTTTCACGTGAAACGTCCCACCCGGTTTTCGCATGTGGCGTGGACGGCGGGGTGGAGTGTCGCGCGGAGTCTGGAAGGATGGGGTCGACGATGACGTCGCCCCCAGGTCAGGGCCCGCAATAAGCACACTCCCCGCACATCCAAGGAGCGGACAGATGCCCATCGCAACCCCCGAGGTCTACAACGAGATGCTCGACCGGGCGAAGGCAGGGAAATTCGCCTACCCGGCCATCAACGTGACCTCGTCCCAGACCCTGCACGCTGCCCTGCGCGGCTTCGCGGAGGCCGAGAGCGACGGCATCATCCAGATCTCCACCGGTGGTGCGGAGTTCCTGGGTGGCCAGCACAACAAGGACATGGTCACCGGCGCGGTCGCCCTGGCCGAGTTCGCGCACATCGTCGCCGCCAAGTACGACATCACGGTCGCGCTGCACACCGACCACTGCCCCAAGGACAAGCTGGACGGCTACGTCCGCCCGCTGCTCGACATCTCCGCCGAGCGCGTGGCCCGAGGCCTGAACCCGCTCTTTCAGTCGCACATGTGGGACGGCTCCGCCGAGACCCTGGCCGACAACCTGGCCATCGGCCAGGAGCTGCTCGCCAAGGCCGTCGCCGCGAAGATCATCCTTGAGGTCGAGATCACCCCGACCGGCGGCGAGGAGGACGGCGTCAGCCACGAGATCAACGACGAGCTGTACACCACCGTCGACGACGCGATCCGTACCGCCGAGGCCCTGGGCCTGGGCGAGAAGGGCCGCTACCTGCTGGCCGCCTCCTTCGGCAACGTGCACGGCGTGTACAAGCCGGGCAACGTGGTCCTGCGCCCCGAGCTGCTCAAGGACCTCCAGGCCGGCGTCGGCGAGAAGTACGGCAAGTCCTCGCCGTTCGACTTCGTCTTCCACGGTGGTTCGGGCTCCACCGCCGAGGAGATCGCCACCGCGCTGGAGAACGGCGTCGTGAAGATGAACCTCGACACCGACACCCAGTACGCCTTCACCCGCCCCGTCGTGGACCACATGTTCCGCAACTACGACGCGGTGCTCAAGGTCGACGGCGAGGTCGGCACGAAGTCCAAGTACGACCCCCGCACCTGGGGCAAGGCCGCCGAGGCGGGCATGGCCACGCGCGTCGCCGAAGCGTGCACCAACCTGCGTTCCACCGGTACCCGGCTGAAGTAGTCCGGTCCCGTACCCGGTAGAGGGGTTCGTCGGTCCCATGGGGACCGGCGGGCCCCTTTCGCGTTGCCCGGCGCGCCGGGCACCGGCTGAGGTGACATACGCCGGTGGACTGCCGCCCGGGCCATGGTGTGGAATCTACTCACAGAAACGTACCCGCGGTTACGTAATGGCGGTGGGGCAGGAGAGGCGGCAGGCGTGAGGACGGGACGACCCCAGGTCAAGCAGGAGCGGGCGGTCCGTACCCGCCAGGCCATCCTGCAGGCGGCGGCGACGGTGTTCGAGGAGCACGGCTACGAGGCGGCGAAGCTCTCCGACATCGTCAACATCGCCAAGGTCACCAAGGGTGCCCTCTACTTCCACTTCGACTCGAAGGACGACCTGGCGCAGGCCGTCGTGGACGCGCAGAACCAGGGTCAGCCGCAGGCCCTCCCCCAGAGCCACAAGGTGCAGGAGTTCATCGACATGGGGATGATCTTCGCCCACCAGCTTCGGCACGACGTGCTGATGCGGGCCAGCGCACGACTCACCCTGGACTGGGCCGGCCGTGAACTCGACCAGGCGGCGCCGTACACGGCGTGGATCGAGCTGCACACGGAGGTGTTGACGGAGGCGAAACGGCGGGGCGAACTCCTGCCGGACGTGGATCCGGTGGTTCCCTCGCGGCTGGTCGTGGGCTCGTTCGCCGGACTGAACAGGATGGCCTGGACGCTCGGTCTGGATCTGGACCCCCAGGCCTCGGAGATGTACAGCCACATCCTCCCGAGCGTGGTGGTCCCGCCCCTGGCGATCCGGCTGGACACCGCTCCGGGGCGGGGCGCCCGCGCGCTGTACGGTCCGCACGGCCGGCACGAGTGCCTGGCCGACTGCCCGACCGGCGTCCCGCCCGAGGTGGTCGCGAGTGAGATGGTCGCGAGCGAGGGGCGGGAGGAGCCGGTGACGGCCTGACGCCGCCCCCTCACTCGGCACCCCCGCCACCTCACTTGCCACCCCCGCCCCCTCACTTGCCACCTCACTTGCCACCCCTCGGACCGGCACCCCGCCCCTCACTCGGCACCCCGCGGACCGGCGCCCCGCCCCTCACTCGGCACCCCGCGGACCGGCGCCCCGCCCCCTCACTCGGCACTCCCTCACCACCTGACACCCTTCACACGCTCTCCCCACCGGCCTCTTCCCAAGAAAATGCTCCCGGGTATTATTTTTCTTCGGACCCGGGGGGATACGTGGACATCGAGCTGCTCGGAAAGCTGCGCGTCAGCGAGAACGGGGTGCCCGTCACGGCGCCCACGCCGGAGTCCCGTCACCTGTTGGCCGCCCTCGCCACCTGCCCCGACCGGGTCGTGCCGATCCGGGTGCTCGCCGACGAGTTGGCCCACCACACCCCCACCGCGAACGCCCGGTCAGTCCTCCTCACCGCCGTGCGCCTGCTGCGCGAGCGGTTCACCCAAGCCCAGGCGATCGGATCGGTGCGCGATGCGCGGACGGTGCTGTCGGCGCGGTGCGGCGGGTATGTTCTCGACACCGGCGGCGGTCGATCCGACACCCAGGAGTTCGAACGGGAGGCGGGCGCCGGCTACCGCGCCATGAGCCGGGGCGACTTCGAACAGGCGGCCCGCAGGCTGCGCCGCGCCCTCGACCTCTGGACCGGCCCCGCCCTCGCCGGCATCGACGTGGGCCCCTGGCTGGCCGGCCGCGTCGCCGCCTTGGACGCCGACCGGCGCGCCGTGCTCGGACAGTGGGTCGAGGCCGAACTGTTCCTCGGACGGAACCGGGAACTGCGACTGGAACTCGCCGGACTGCGCGGCGGACACGAACGGTCCGGCGGCGCCTACCTGGCCGACCTGCGCCGCGCCGAGCAACGCGTCGAGGCGCTGCGCGCGTCCCGCCCGACCCCGCGGCTCAGCCTCGCCTGAACCGGCCGCCGCTTGACCCCCCGTCACCCGGAACCTAGGTTCGAGTTCCGGACAGAGAGACGCTGGTCGGGCGGGGGAGGGGCAGGATGCGTGGAGACGGGGGCGGCTCGCTGGCCGTACTGGAACTGCTCGTCGCGGAGGCCCCGCAGAGCGCCTACGACGCCCTGCTCTCCGAAGCCCGCGAGGCCGGCGCCGACGGCGATGAACTCGCCCGACTCGCCCGCGCCGTGGACCTGTCCCGCTCGGTGCGCAGGAGCGCGCGGCGCCGCGAGCAGCGGGAGGCCGCCCTCACCGCCCTGGTCGACACCGCGCACGACCTGACCTCGCCCTACGACATCGACGGCCTGCTGCGGCTGATCACCCGCCGGGCCCGCCAGCTCCTCGGCTTCGACATGGCCTGGCTGTCGCTGAGCCGCTCCGACGGCTCCGCCTACGTACGGACCTCCGAGGGCGAGACCACCGCCCTGAACGTCGGCCTCGAACTCGGTACCGGCCGCGGCCTGGGCAGCATCGCCCAGGACCGCCGCTCCGCGGTCTGGAGCGCCGACTACCTGAACGACGACGCCATCGCGCATGCCCCCGGCATCGACGCCGTGGTCCGGGCCGAAGGGCTGCACGCGATCATCGCGGTCCCGCTCCGCCGCGGGGACTCCACCCTGGGCGCGCTCTACGGAGCCGACCGGGCCGTACGGCGGTTCGGGCCCGACGAGATCGGCATGCTGCTCTCCCTCGCCGACCTGGCGGCCGTCGCCATCGAGAAGGCCCGGCTGCTGGAGCAGACCCGGGACGAGGTGCACGAACTGGAGGTCTTCGGCTCCCGCACCAACACCGCGCTCACCCGGGTCCGTTACCTCTGGGAGTGCCACGCCCGGCTGGCCGGACTGGTCCTGGACGGCGCCGGACTGCCCACCCTGGCGCGGGCCACCGCCGACGCGCTGGACGGCGTGCTCCAGGTGCGTGACCCGGGCGGGCGGCCGTTGACCGTCACCGGCGAACTCCCCGACCTGGACGAGGCGGCGGTCACCAAGGCCGCGCTCCAGGCGCTGACCGACCGGCGCCCCGTGGGCCTGCCCGGCGACGTGTGGTTGGCGCCCGTGCTGGCGGGCGCCGAGGACCTCGGGGTGCTGCTGCTCAGCGCGTCCGCACCGCTGGCGGAAGAGGACGTACGGCTGTTGCAGCTCGCCGCCCAGTCGGTGGCCTCCCTGATGCTCATCCAGCGCGGTACGGCCGCCGCCGAGGGGCCCGTGCACGAGGAACTCCTGGCCGACCTGCTGGAACGGCCCCACTCCGTCGGCCTGCACCTGCCGGACCGCACCCGCCGCCTCGGCCTCGACCTGGACCGGCCGCACGTGGTCGTGGTGGCCCGGCCGGAAGGCGGGGAACTGGGCAGGGCCGTCGCCTGGGCGTCCTCGTACGCGTACCGGATGGGCGGGCTCAAGGGGGTCCGCCGGGGCTGCATCGTGCTGGTCCTCCCGGGCACGGACGCCTCCGCCGCCGCGCACCGGGCGTCCGGCGAACTGTCCCCACTGCTCGGCCATGCCGTGTCCACCGGCGCCGCCGGACCCGCGGCCGGGCCGGGGGAAGTGGCCCGGGTGTACGCGGAGGCGGTGCGCTGCCTGGACGCGCTGACCGCGCTGGACGGGGCCGGGGGCACGGCCTCGCTGCGTGAACTGGGCTTCCTCGGACTGCTGTTGTCCGCCGACCACGACGTGGAGGCGTTCATCGCCTCGACCATCGGGCCGGTCCTGGAATACGACACCGACCGCCTCACCGACCTGACCCGCACGCTGGACGCGTACTTCGCCTCGGGCGGCAGCCCGACACACGCGGCGGAGGAACTCCACGTGCACCCGAACACGGTGTCGCGCCGCCTGGAGCGCATCGCGGAACTCCTCGGCGAGGGATGGCAGAAGCCGGCGCAGGCCCTGGAGATCCAGATGGCGCTGCGGTTGCGCAAGGCGCGGGCGGTGCTTGACGCTCGGCGGTCGAGTGGCCGGGCGGACGCGTAGGGCTCCGCCGGTTGCTCCGAGGCCGGGGTCGGGTGGTGTGCGGGGCCGTTGCGCGGGGCGGCCCCGGCTGCGCCGGGCTTTCGGGGCTCCGCCCCGGACCCCGCGCCTCAAACGCCGGCGAGGCTGGATGGGCCGGACTCCGGGTCTCAAGCGTCGGTGGGGCTGGATGGGCCGGACTCCGTGCCTCGAGCGTTGGTGGGGTTGGATGGGCCGGACTCCGGGTCTCAAGCGTCGGTGGGGTTGGGCGGGCGGCACGGCTGGATTGGGGTGGGTCAGCAGGGGGTTGGGCAGCGGGAGCGGGGGGTCAGTCTGGTTGCGGGGGTGGCCTGCAGGGTGGCTCGTGGCGGGGTCAGGCCGCCTGCTTGCCACAGCGCCGCGTGCGCGACCGAGGCCAGCGTCACGTGCCGGTGCCAGCCCGCCGGGGAACGCCCGGTGAAGTCCCGCAAACCCACCCGCCCCAGAGTGGTGCCGACGGCCCGGGAGACCCGCCCCGTCTCCTTCGTCATCCGCAACAGCGCCGCCGGCGCGGCCCGCGTCAGGTCCGTCAACCACGTCTGCACCGGCTGCCGCCGCGCGTCCGTCCACTCCCCGAACAGCACCATCTCCCGCCCGGCGAACAGCACCCGTACGCCCGCGACCAGGGAACTCCGCCGCGCCCCCGGCCGGTCCGGGTCCGCCCACTCCACCGGCGCGCGCAGCCCCCGCACGCTCTGCAGGACGTCCCGCGCGGCCATCGGCACCGCCCCGGAGCCCGCCCGCCGCGCGTCCGCCGGGACCATCAGCGCCCCCGCTTCGACCCGTGCCACCAGCGGCACACGGGCCTGCGCGAACCGGCCCACCGTGGCGCGGGTCGCGATGTCGGGCACGTCGAGGACCACCGGCCGTACGCCCCCTTCCGCACTCCGCGCGGTCTCCGTCACCCCCGCGAGCGCGCAGGTCTCGTACGACTCGTCGGCGTCGTCCTGCCGGTGCATCCGCCATTCCACCGGGGTGGCCACGCCCCCCGAGGTGAACCACGTCCCGAAGGCCTGCTGCCCCTGGAACATCTGCCCCTGGTACGGGTCGAAACGGTTCCCCACGCCCACCGAGTGCTCCCCGCCCCGCGGGATCGCCATCGGCTGCACCACCCACGCGTTCAGCGGCGAGGTCCGGGTCAGGTACCGCGTCAGCGCGGCGCGGATCGGCTCCCACTCCCAGGTGGAGCCGGCGATGAAGTGGTGCAGGGCCTGCTCCTCGGCGGGCCCGCCGCCCCCGGTCTGGTGCGCCATGTTGCGGATCGACTTGCGGCCCTCGACCGTGATCAGCCCCCGTACGTACTGACGTCCCCGCTCCCGCTGGTCCCGCCGCCGGAGCGACGGGAACACCGCGCCGCACAGCTCCTCGACGGCCTCGTCCAGCCGACCGTGCCGAGCGCCGCCGGAGCCCGCGTCGGTGCCGATGCCGATGTCCACGACATTCCCCCTTCGTCGATGCCCCCCTACCGTCCGCCCGAGACCCCCTTCGCGGGGAGGTGCGCCGGGCACACCCCTTCGCCCCGGCATGGTGGGCACCCCACCACCACCCCCGCGGGCGGGGCCGATGCCCCAGACTGGGCCCATGTCGATTCACCAGAACCTGCTCGGGGGCCCCGCCCCCACCCACCTGCCCGACGAGCCCGCGCCCCGCGAGGCCCTCGCCGCCGGCACGCCCGCCGCCGAGGTGGCCGCCGCCCACCCGACGTCCTCGCTGGCCTGGGCCACCCTGGCCGACGACGCCTTCGCCGCCGGCAACACCATCGAGTCGTACGCGTACGCCCGGACGGGCTACCACCGCGGCCTCGACGCGCTGCGCCGCGCCGGCTGGAAGGGCCACGGCCCGGTGCCGTGGGAGCACGAGCCGAACCGGGGCTTCCTGCGCGCCCTGAACGCCCTGGCCCGCGCGGCCGGCGCGATCGACGAGAAGGCCGAGTGGGAGCGCTGCTCGACCTTCCTGCGCGACTCCTCGCCGACGGCGGCGGACACGCTCGCGTAACAGCCGGGCGGACTGCCCTAGAGGGGTTCCGGATCTCCTGCTTATGATGCGAGCAGGGGACCGGGGCTCCACTCACCCAAACGGAAGGAGCGGACCGCTACCCGGAAGCACGTGTCGAGGAGACAGAAATGTCGCAAGCCCTTGATGCCTCCGGAGCCGGTTCGGACACCCCGAACCTCGACTTCGCCGGCACCACCCCCTACGAGGACTACGTCCAGGCGGACGTCCTCACCCACCTCCAGCACCTCCGCTCGGACGACCCCGGCGAGATGGTCTTCCTGGTGACGACCCAGGTCATGGAGCTGTGGTTCACGGTCATCGTCCACGAGTGGGAGACCGCCGCGAAGGCGCTCCGCGAGGACCGGATCCCCGTCGCGATGGACGCGCTGAAACGATCCCTCCGCGAGCTGGAGGCCCTGAACTCCTCCTGGCGCCCGCTGGCGCAGCTCACCCCCGGACAGTTCAACGCCTACCGCGCGGCCCTCGGCGAGGGTTCCGGTTTCCAGTCCGCGATGTACCGCCGCATGGAGTTCCTGCTCGGCGACAAGGCCGCGTCGATGCTGGTTCCGCACCGGGGCGCGCCGCGCGTCCACGGCGAACTGGAGAAGGCCCTCCACGAGCCCGGCCTGTACGACGAGGCGCTGCGCCTCCTCGCCCGCCGCGGCTTCGCCATCCCCGACTCGGTCCTCACCCGCGACCTGTCGAAGCGCTACGAGCCGTCGCCCGAGGTCGAGGCCGTCTGGACGGCCCTGTACGCCGACCCGGACGCCCACCACGACCTGCACCGGCTCGGCGAGGTCCTGACCGACGTCGCGGAACTCGTCTGGCGCTGGCGCAACGACCACCTGGTGGCGACCCGCCGCGCGATGGGCGCGAAGACCGGCACGGGCGGCTCCGCCGGAGTGACCTGGCTGGAGAAGCGCGCCCAGAAGAACGTGTTCCCCGAGCTGTGGACGGCGCGCAGCCATGTCTGAGCCGATGCCCGCGACCGCCGAGTCGCCCGCCGGCCTGCCTGCCGAGCCGCCCGTCGACCTGACCGTCGACCTGCCTGCCGAGCCGCCCGTCGACCAGACCGTCGACCAGACCGTCGACCTGGCCGTCGACCTGCGGGAGCGGGCCGCCGCGCTCGACGCCGCCGACGAGCTCGCCAAGCTCCGCGAGCGCTTCACGCTCCCCGACGGGGTCGTCTACCTCGACGGGAACAGCCTCGGCGCGCTCCCGGCCACCGTGGCGGACACCACCGCGGACGTGGTCCGCCGCCAGTGGGGCGAACTGCTCATCCGCTCCTGGGACGAGTCCGGCTGGTGGACCGCCCCCGAGCGGATCGGCGACAAGATCGCCCCGCTCGTCGGCGCGGCCCCCGGCCAGGTCACCGTCGGCGACTCCACCAGCGTGAACCTCTTCAAGGCCCTGGTCGGAGCCGCCCGCCTGGCGGCGCCCGGCCGCACGGAGCTGCTGGTCGACGCCGCGACCTTCCCCACCGACGGCTACATCGCCGCCTCGGCCGCCCGGATGACCGGCCTCACGGTCGTCCCGGTCGAGCCGGGGGAGGCCGCCGCCGCGATGGGCCCGGCCACCGCCGTCGTCCTGCTCAACCACGTCGACTACCGCACCGGCCGGCTCCACGACCTGCCCGCCCTCACCGCGGCGGCCCACGCCGTCGGGGCGATCACCGTATGGGACCTGTGCCACTCCGCCGGCGCGCTGCCGGTGGACCTCGACGCGCACGCCGTCGACCTCGCGGTCGGCTGTACGTACAAGTACCTCAACGGCGGCCCCGGCGCCCCGGCCTACCTGTACATCGCCGAGCGCCACCAGGAGTCCTTCGACTCCCCCCTGCCCGGCTGGAACGGCCACGCGGACCCCTTCGCGATGACCCCGGACTACACCCCGGCGCCGGGCGCGTCCCGTGCCCGGGTCGGGACCCCGGACATCCTGTCCATGCTGGCCCTGGAAGCGGCCCTCGACGCCTGGGACGGGGTGCCGGTCGAAGCCGTCCGCGCCAAGTCCCTGGCCCTGACGGACTTCTTCCTCGAATGCGTCGCCGCGTACGTTCCCGAGGGCACGGTCGAATCCGTCACCCCGACCGAGCACGCCCGGCGCGGCAGCCAGGTCTCCCTGCGCACCGGGAACGCCCGCGCGGTCATGACCGAACTGATCTCCCGCGGCGTGGTCGGGGACTTCCGGGCCCCGGACGTCCTGCGCTTCGGCTTCACCCCGCTCTACGTCGGTTTCGCCGACGCCGAGCGCGCGGCCCGGACACTGGGTCACATTTTCGGGTGACGTGTCGGGGGAGGTGGCGGCGAAACGTCACCTCTCAGGGGGCGTCACAGGCGCGGGCGGAGCCGAGGCTCCGCCCGCGCCCTTCTGTTCTCGCCCCGCCACGGAACGGCGCGTTCCAGCCTGATACGGTCCCGCTCTGCCGTAACACCGGAACATCTGTCCCCGCTGTCACACGCGTTACCGAGAGGTTGAGCCGATGACGGACCCCGCAGTCGAACGGGACGCCGCCGAGGCCGACTCGGCCTTCTCCCACCCCCCGGTCGAGCCGGACGCCACCGCCGCCTACGGAGAACACCCCGACCAGGTCGTCGACTTCTACGCCCCGCGCGCGGACGCGGCAGCCGGCTCGGCCCCCCTCGTCGTCCTCCTGCACGGCGGTGCCTGGCGCGCCCCGTACGACCGGATACACGTCACCCCCCTCGCCGACTTCCTCGCCCGCCAGGGCTTCGCCGTCGCCAACGTCGAGTACCGGCGCGGAAGTTCACTGCCGCACCAGGGATCCGAAGGGCCCGTCGCGGGCCGCTGGCCCGAGACCTTCGACGACGTCGCGGCGGCCATGGACGCGCTGCCCGGGCTGGCGGGCGAGGCGCTCCCGCAGGCCGACGTCCGCAGGATCGTCGTGACGGGCCACTCCGCCGGCGGCCACCTCGCCCTGTGGGCCGCCGCCCGCCACGTCCTGCCGGTCGGGAGCCCGTGGAGGCTGCCTTCCGCGCCGCACCTGCGCGGCGTGGTGGCACTGGCCCCCATCGCGGACTTCACGGTCGCGGAGGAACTCGGCGTCTGTGGTGGAGCCTCCGCCCAACTGCTGGGCGGTACAAGTGAGTTCTGGGAGGTCCGACTTCCGCACGCCGACCCGGCCGCGCTCCTTCCGACCTCGATCGCCACCGCGCTGGTCCAGGGCCGCGACGACATCGTGGTGCCGGAGGCGGTCGCCGAGGCCTACGTGGCGGCCGCCGCTCAGGCGGGGGAACTCGTCGGACTGACCCTCCTCGACGGCGTCGGCCACTTCCCGCTCATCGACCCGGCGGCCGACGCCTGCGCGGTCGTCTCCGAGGAGATCGCGCAACTGGCCTGGTAGCGGCCCGCCGCGCGGCACGAGTGGATCCGGGGCGGGGTGTCCCGCCCCTCGTCACCTCGGCAGGAGAACTCGGTGGCGGATCGGGGCTCCGCGGATCACCATGCGAGGCATGAGCGATCAGCCCGAACGATGGACCCAGGCGACCGTGCACCCCGACATGTGGGCCGATCCGGACGACGACCCGCGCGACAACGAGGGCAGCCCGGACGGCGAACTCGCGACGCTGCTGGACTTCCTGGCCAACTACCGCATCACCCTGCGGATGAAGTGCGAGGGCCTGGATCCGGAGCAACTGGCCCGGCGGTCCGTTCCGCCCTCGACGATGTCGCTGCTCGGCCTGGTCCGCCACCTCGTGGAAGTGGAACGGGACTGGCGCGGCTGGATCACGGACGGCGACCCGGTGCCGAAGCTCTACGGCGAGAAGGACGCGGACTTCGACGGAGCCGTCGCGGAGCGGGCCGTGGTCGACGCCGCGTTCGTGGACCTGGAGCGGGAGCAGGCCGAGACCGACGCCGCACTGGCCGTGCACCCCGACCTGGGCGCGCGGGTGGGCAGGGACCGGATCGCGGTGCGCGAGCTGATGGTGCACCGGATCGAGGAGTACGCCCGGCACTGCGGGCACGCCGACCTGCTGCGCGAGTGCGTCGACGGGCGAGTGGGCCAATGACGCGGGCCGGCCGCCCGGAGCGGCCGGCCGCCACCACTGCTCTGCCCGACGCGCCGTCGCCCGGTCCGGGCCCGCCGCGCGCCAGGGTCGGGGCATGAAGATCGCCCTCCCCGCCGCCCTCCCCGGCGCGCTGACCGCCGCCGTCGCCGACCGGCTGCGCGCACACTGCGGGCCGCAGCGAAGGTCCTGCGGGGAGTGTGGGCCGCAAGGTTCCGCCCGGTCTTGAACGAACCGCCCGCGAGCGACGTGATGTCAGGGGGACCGGCCTCGGGTGACGGGGGCCGGCTCCGATCACCGTGGGTGCGACGGAAGGCGGGACGGATGACCGGGTGGACCGTTGGTCGCCGGTACGCCGGAGGGCGGGACGCGTGACGCGTCCCGCCCTCCGATCGGACCTGCCGATGCGCGTGTTCCTACAGGAACGAGTTGATCTGGATCGTCTCGGTGCGGCCGGGGCCGACGCCGATCGCCGAGATCGGGGCGCCCGACATCTCCTCCAGGGCCTTCACGTACGCCTGGGCGTTCTTCGGAAGGTCGGAGAACGTCTGGGCCTTGGTGATGTCCTCGGACCAGCCGGGGAGGTTTTCGTAGATCGGCTTCGCGTGGTGGAAGTCCGTCTGCGAGTACGGCAGCTCCTCGACGCGCTTGCCGTCGATCTCGTACGCGACGCAGACCGGGATCTGCTCCCAGCCGGTGAGCACGTCGAGCTTGGTGAGGAAGAAGTCCGTCAGGCCGTTCACGCGGGTCGCGTAGCGGGCGATCGGGGCGTCGAACCAACCGCAGCGGCGGTCACGGCCGGTGGTCACACCGCGCTCGCCACCGATGCGGCGCAGGGCCTCGCCGTCCTCGTCGAACAGCTCCGTCGGGAACGGGCCGGCGCCGACACGGGTCGTGTACGCCTTCAGGATGCCGATGACACGGCTGATCTTCGTCGGGCCGACACCCGCACCGGTGCAGGCGCCACCGGCCGTCGGGTTCGAGGAGGTGACGAAGGGGTACGTGCCGTGGTCGACGTCGAGGAGCGTGCCCTGGCCGCCCTCGAAGAGGACGACCTTCTCCTCGTCGAGCGCCTTGTTGATGATGAGGGTCGTGTCGGCGACGTACGGCTTGATCTGCTCCGCGTACTGGAGCATCTCCTCGACGATCTGCGCCGGGTCGATCGCGCGGCGGTTGTACAGCTTCGCGAGGAGCTGGTTCTTGCCCTCCAGCGCCGCTTCGACCTTCTGCGTCAGGATGGACTCGTCGTACAGGTCCTGGACGCGGATGCCGATCCGGTTGATCTTGTCCGCGTAGGTCGGTCCGATGCCGCGGCCGGTCGTACCGATCTTCCGCTTGCCCAGGAAACGCTCGCCGACCTTGTCGAGGGTGACGTTGTACGGCGTGATCAGGTGGGCGTTGCCGCTGAGGAGCAGCTTGGAGGTGTCGATGCCGCGCTCGTTGAGCCCACGCAGCTCGGAGAGGAGTACGGCGGGGTCGACCACGACACCGTTGCCGATGACCGGGGTGCATCCGGGGGAGAGGATTCCGGAAGGGAGAAGGTGCAGTGCATACTTCTGGTCGCCGACGACGACCGTGTGGCCGGCGTTGTTGCCACCCTGATAGCGCACTACATAGTCAACGGATCCACCGAGCAGGTCGGTGGCCTTTCCCTTGCCCTCGTCACCCCACTGAGCTCCGAGCAGCACAAGAGCGGGCACAGGCGTACACCTCTTCCGGATGGGGCATGTCCAAGGTCAGGGGGCGTACGACGATGTACACCGCAGGCTGAGCCGTCGGACCGGTACCCCGGAATAGACGAAGGCCCTGGCGCAATAGCGCAAGGGCCTCTTGCACAAAGATGCTACCCGAGGAAGGACCGAGGTGTCGGCTCCAGAGCCCACCATGAGCCATGCGGGCGCGCCGGTAGGCGGCCTGCTGGTGCTCGTCGACCCGGTCGCCCGCCGTCTCGACGGCGAGTCTGTGCGGATCGCGAAGGATGTGTTGTGTGCCGCGGCGCACGCGAAAGTTTCTCTCCCCGACTCTCCGGAGGAGTTCGCGCGGGCACTGGCCCGCCGGGGTCATCGGCGCCCCGTGATCGTCGGCGACGACCGGGCACTGGTACGCGCGGTGACGCTGATGCACCGTTCGCGTGACCTCGTCGGCGAACCCCTGTCACTGATTCCGGTCGGGCCCGTCGGCTCCCTCGGGCTCGCCCGCTCCCTGGGTGTCCCGCTGTCGGCGGTGATGGCCGCGCGCGCGGCCCTCGACGGCATCGTGTGCGACCGGGACCTGCTCGTGGACGACAGCGACGGGGTGGTGCTCGGAGGCCTGCGGATCACGCCGCCCCCGCGGGCCTCGGCGCCGGCCGTACGCAAGTACCGGTCGCTGCTGCGCCTCCTGCTGCCGCCCTCGCAGACCCCGGCGGGGCAGGTGCACCGGCTGCGCGTGGAGGTGGACGGCGTGGTGCTGGCCGATGTGGACCACCCCGTGGAGGAGGTCTCGGTGATCACGCGGGAGCCGGGCGGGCCCGCGGAGGTCGTGGTGCGGCTGGCCGGCTGCCCGACCCGGACGCGACGGGCCACGGCGGTCACGGTCTCCGGGGCGGACTTCCGCTACCGGGCCGATCACACGGGCGTCACCGGCCCCGTACGCCGACGGACGTGGACGCTCCGTCCGGGAGCGTGGGCGCTGACCCTCCCCAGGTGAGGGGAGGGCATCCGGGCCCGCCCTCGGGCCCGCGGGCTCCCACCTCGGAGGGGCCCCTTCGCGGAGGGAGCCTTCGCGGAGGGGCGGGGGTCAGCCGACCTCCTGGGCCGCGGTTTCGATCAGGTCCGTCACGGGGCCCGGCTGCGAGGCCAACGAGGCGTGGCTCGCGTCCAGCTCGATGGTCTTGCGGGGGTTCATGCGGGCGGCCATCCGGCGCTCGTTGTCCGGGTGGATCATGCGGTCGGCGGTGGACACCTGGTACCAGGACGGCTTCACCCGCCAGGCGGGCGCCGAGACGACGTCCCCGAAGGTCGACGCGAGCGGTGCCTTCTGCGTGACCGCCATGACCAGGGCCTCCTCCGCCGACAGGTCCTGCGCGAAGCTCTCGCGGAACTTGCGCCGCTTGATCCACAGATAGCCGTCCGAGTCCGGGGCGATGTTCGCGAACGCCTCGGGCGGGTTCTCCTGGCTGAGGGATCCGGGGCTCTCCCCGGAGTCCGGGGCGAACGCGGCGACGTACACCAGTGCGGCCACGTTCGGCAGGTCGCCGGCCTCGGTGATCACCGCGCCGCCGTACGAGTGGCCCACCAGCACCACCGGCCCGGAGATCTGCCGGATCATCTTGCGGGTGCGCTCGGCGTCGTCGGCGAGCGAGGTCAGGGGATTCTCCACGGCGTGGACGGAGCGGAAGCCGCGGCGGTCGAATTCGGTGATGACCTTGGCCCAGTGGGCGGCGCCGCCCCAGAAGCCGTGGACCAGGACGATGGCGGGCTTGTCAGCCATGGGTTCCTCTCGGTTCTCGGTGACGCCCGGGGGGCGCGCTGTGAATCCCCGAAGCCCCGGGATCCGCTGCCACCCCCACGATTCCCGGGCGGGCGGGCGGCCGCCCGAAGGGTGCCGGTCGGTCCGCCGACGGATGCCGGTCCGCCGAAGGGTGCCGGGTGGTGCCCACGCTAGGCAGCCCCTGGGGACCCCGCCACCGCAGCGTTCGCCCCTGGTCGCGCGGAGTCACCTTCGGTGCGTGTGGGGGCGGGGCGCCGAGGGATCGGCCCGGGGTGCGGGCTACGGCGCGTGGGCTGAGGCGCGTCGGTCGAGGCGCGTGGGCTACGGCAGGTCGAGCGTCGCGCGGTGGTCGCGCCAGCGGTCCATCAAGCCGTGCATCTCGTGCTGGAGAAACTCGAAGAACGCCGCCGTCTCGGCGACCCGCGCCCCCGCCGGAGAGTCCGCGCCCAGGCCCGCCGCGCCCTCCCGGAGGGTCTTCTCGAACAGGGTCAACGCCTGGTCCCGACGGGTGAAGGTCTCGTACCAGAGCTCGTTGTGCAGCACGTACCGGTCGCGCCGGGAGCCCGGCTCGCGCTCGCGGCTGACCATGTTGACCTGCGTCAGGTACGAGACCGCGCCGGACACCGCCGCCGGGCTGATCCGGAGGGCCTCTCCCAGTTCCGCCGAGGTCATCGCCCCGCCGTCACTCGCCAGCAACTGCGCGAAGACGCGGGAGGCCATGCGCTGCATACCCGCCTCGGTCAACTGCGCGGCGAACCGCTCCACGAAGCGGGATACCGCTTCCTCGTCCCTTTGCACGCTCATGTCCGCCACTCTTCCGACTTTACGCGATTCGCTATCTTCACAATTTTGTGAAAATAGCGTACGTTCGGAAGCATGACGAAGGCAATCAGCGTCGCCGGGCTCCACAAGGCGTTCGGTCGCACCCACGCACTGGACGGACTCGACCTCGACGTCACCGCCGGCGAGGTACACGGCTTCCTCGGCCCCAACGGCGCCGGCAAGTCCACCACCATCCGGGTCCTGCTGGGCCTGCTGCGGGCCGACTCCGGGACCGCCACGCTGCTCGGCGGCGACCCGTGGGCCGACGCCGTCGCTCTCCACCGCCGCGTCGCCTACGTCCCCGGCGACGTCACCCTGTGGCGCAACCTCTCCGGCGGCGAGGTCATCGACCTCCACGGCCGGCTCCGGGGAGGCCTCGACCGCGCCCGTCGCGCCGAACTGATCGACCGCTTCGAACTCGACCCGACCAAGAAGGGCCGTACCTACTCCAAGGGCAACCGGCAGAAGGTCGCCCTCGTCGCCGCCTTCGCGTCCGACGCCGAACTGTTCATCCTCGACGAACCCACATCCGGCCTCGACCCCCTCATGGAGGAGGTCTTCCAGAGCTGTGTCACCGAGGCCCGCGCCGCCGGGCGCACCATCCTGTTGAGTTCACACCTCCTCAGCGAGGTGGAGGCCCTCTGCGACCGCATCAGCATCATCCGCAAGGGGCGGACGGTCGAGACCGGCACCCTGGCCGAACTCCGACACCTCACGCGCACGTCCATCAGCGCCGAACTGGCCACACCGCCGCACGGCATCGCCGACCTGCCGGGCGTACACGACGTGGAGGTCCGGGGCCTCGCCATCCGGTTGCAGGCGGACACGGACACGTTGGACGCCGTACTGCGCTCCCTCACAGCGTCCGGGGTGAGGTCGCTGACCGCGACTCCCCCGACGCTCGAAGAGCTGTTCCTCCGCCACTACAGCGACGACGTCAAGGCGGGCGCACGGTCATGACGGACCAGACGACGGGCCAGACGACGGACCAGACGACGGACCAGGCGACGGATCGGCCGATGGATCGGGTGACGGGCCGAGCGGCGGGCCACGCCACGGATCGGACGGCGAGCCGTGGGCCGGGTGGCCGGGTGAAGGGTGGCCGCGTGATCGACGAGCGCCTGAGGGGTGGCCGCGTGCCGGGCGGTCGCGTGACGGGCGGTCGTGTCGTGCCGAAGGGCCGGTTCGCAGGGACGGGCGGGCTCCTGCGGCTCGCCCTGCGCCGCGACCGGGTGCTGATGCCCGTCTGGATCACGGTCGTCGCGCTGATGGTGCTGAGCATGCCCGCCTCGCTCGACTCGGTGTACGCCACCTCAGCCGAACGAGCCGACCTGCTCGTCACCATGAACGGCAACGCCTCGCTCCGTGCCCTGTACGGGCCCGTCTTCGGCGACTCGGTCGGCGCCCTGACCGCCTGGAAGGGCGGGATCTTCGCGGGACTGCTCGCCGGGGTGATGAGCCTGGTCGTCGTGGTGCGCCACACCCGCGAGGCGGAGGAGACGGGGTGTCAGGAGCTCCTGTCGGCAACCATGGTCGGGCGTCGGGCCCCGCTCACGGCGGCCCTGCTCGCCGCCCTCGTGGCCAACGGACTCGTCGCCGTGCTCGTCGCCGTCGGCCTCGCCGGGCGCGGGGCGGGCGGTGCGCTCGCCCTCGGACTCGCCCTCGGTTCGACCGGGATGCTCTTCGCGGCGTCCGCCGCCGTCGCCGCCCAACTCACCGAGAGCGCACGGCTCGCGAAGGGGCTCACGGGCGCTCTGATCGGCGCCGCCTTCGTGCTGCGCGCGGCGGGCGACGCCGGAACCGCCGGCGGGTCGTCGGGTCTGACCTGGGCCTCGCCGCTGGGCTGGCTGGAACTGGTACGGGCCTTCGCCGTCGAACGCTGGTGGGTGCTCGCCCTGTTCGTCGCGGCCACGGGCGCGCAGATCACGGTGGCGTACGTGCTCGCCGACCGCCGGGACCTCGGCATGAGCTTCCTGCCGGCCCGGCCGGGTCCGGCGGAAGGTCGGATCGGCAGCGCCGGGGCGCTGGCCTGGCGGCTCCAACGCGGCGCCCTGGCCGGATGGAGCCTCGGGTTCCTGGCGGTGGGCGTGGTCTTCGGGGGGATGGCGGACGGAGCGGCCGAACTGGTCGGGGACAACGCCAGGACCCGCGAGATCATCGAGCGGATGGGTGGTACGGGCGCGCTCACCGACGCGTTCCTCGCGACGATGGCCGGGATGCTCGGCATGGTCGCCGCCCTCCACATCGTCTCGGCGGTGCTGCGGTCGGCCGGCGAGGAGTCGGGGCAACGGGCCGAACCGCTGCTGGCGAACGCCGTCGGCAGGCTGCGCTGGGTCGCCGGTCACCTCGCCGTCGCCTTCGGCGGCTCGACCCTGATCCTGCTGCTCGCCGGACTCGGTCTGGGCATCGGGCACGGTTCGGACATCGCCGGGGCGGTGGGCGCCTGCGCGGCACGGCTGCCGGCGGTCTGGATGATCGGCTCGCTCGCCGTCCTGCTGCACGGCGCCGTCCCCCGGTACGCGGTCGCCGCCTGGGCGGTGGCCGGAACGGCGCTGGCCCTGGGCTGGGTCGGGCCGGCCCTGAACCTCCCGCAGGCAGTCATGAACCTCTCGCCCTTCGCCCACCTGCCGAAACTCCCCGGCCCGGAGCCGATCGCCTGGGCGCCGCTCCTCACCCTCACCGCCCTGGCGGCGGCGCTGACGGCCGCCGGCCTGACCGCACTGCGCCGCAGGGACATGACGACGTGAGGACCGAACGGGGGCGGAGGAACGGCGCGGCGCGGGAAGGTCGGGTCAGAACTCCACGACCAACTCCCTTAGCCCCCTGATGACATACCCCTCCCGCCACTGCGGTTCGCGGACGAGCCGCAGTGGCGGGATCGTCTGCGCCAGCAGCGCCCCGAACGAGGCCGTCAGCTCCAGTCGCGCCAGCGGCGCCCCCAGGCAGTAGTGGATCCCCGCCCCGAAGGTCAGGTGGGGGTTGTCGGTCCGTGCGAGGTCCAGGGTGTCGGGGTCCTCGAAGCGCGCGGGGTCCCGGTTCGCGGACCCGAAGAGCAGCGCCACCTCGGCTCCGCGCGGAATGACGGTGTCCCCGACCCGGATCTCGTCGAGCACCCAGCGTTCGAACATTTGTAGGGGTGTATCGAATCGCATCAGTTCATCCACAGCTGTGGACAACTTTTCGGGATGCGCGCGAAGGTCCGCGAGCCGGTCGGGATGGCGGAACAGCGCCCACCACCCGTTGACGGTCGTGTTGACGGTCGCCTCGTGTCCCGCGTTCAGCAGAAGGACGCAGGTGGAGACCATCTCCTGCTCGCTGAGTCGGCCGCCCTCATCGTGAGCGGCGATCAGCCCGGAGATCAAATCCGGGCCGGGCCGCTTGCGCCGCTCGCCGATCAGCGCCCGCAGGTAATCCCCGAACTCCACACTCGCCGTGACGGCCCGTCGGGCCGTCGCCTCGTCAGGCCGCAACTCGAACATTCCGCAGATGTCCGCCGACCAGGGCCGCAACAGCTTCCTGTCCGCTTCCGGGATCCCCAACAGCTCCGCGATCACCGCCACCGGCAGCGGCTCGGCGACCGACGTCAGCAAGTCCCCGCCGCCCTCGGCCAGCAGGCCGCCCGCCAACTCGCCGGCCAGTCGTTCCACCGCCGGCGCCAGCCGCTCCACGGTGCGCGGGGTGAACGCCTTGGCCACCAGCCGCCGCACCCGCGCGTGCGCGGGATCCTCCAGGTCCAACAGCCCGTTGCCGTTCAGGACGTGAAACGGCTCGTGCTCCGGCGGCGGCGCCTGCCGCCCGAACTCCTCGTGCGAGAACCGGTGCAGATACGTCCGACCCAACCGTCTGTCCCGCAGCAGCGCGCTCACATCGGCGTAGTGCGGCACCAGCCACTGCCCGGTCGCCTCCGACCACACCGCGCGCCCCTGCTCCCGCAGCTCCCGGTATGCGGGGTACGGATCGGCGACGAAGGCGGCATCCCACGGATCAAAGCCCATCCCCGCACCCTAGTGCTGTGACCGGACAGTTCACCGTGTCACGGCGCCCGGCACGGCACTTCGCCTGCTGCGGAACGGTGGAAGATCGCGAGCCTGTCGTAGCGGGTGGCCAGGCCCCGCCATGGTTGGAGCCCCGGTTGATCGTCGAGTCCACTGAGACCGTCCAGCCGATCTCGCCGATCTCGCCGATCGAGTCTTCCTGGAAGGTCAGTCGCGCCGGAACCGAGTCCCACGTGCCGTCAGCGGCCCACCCGCGATGTCGCTTCCACACCGTCTGCCAGGGTCCGAACACCTCGTGGGGCAGGTCTCGCCAGGGCATCCCGGTGCGGTACCGGTAGATGATTCCCTCGATGACGCGGCGGTGGTCGGCGAACGGGCGCCCGACCTTCCCCGTGTCACGGGGAAGGTCGGGCGCCAGGCGTGCCCACTGTTCGTCCGTCAGTGGGCGCGTGCGCCCGCTTGTGGTCACCGAGCCCGGTAGGCAGTGGCCAGCACGGACACGGTGACCTGGTCGGGCACGAAACCGCAATCGCCCAGGTCCGAACCGTTCAGATGGCGTGCGCTCGGCGTCATCCCCACCAGATCAAGGGCCTCCGGTCGGGTCAAGGACGTGACGTACTCCACCAGCTTGGTATCCGCGGCCTCGAAGAAGGGGTTCAGCACCTTGTGCAGACGACGTTCCTTGTCCGGGTCGATCGCAACCATTCCGGGCACCTGGCTGCGCAATTCGAGCAGGTGTCGACCGGTCGGACGTACCACGACCAACCGACCACCCGGGCGCAACACCCGGTGAAACTCGGATGGGTTGCGCGGTGCGAACACGTTCAGCACGACATCGGCCATCCCGTCAGCCAGTGGAAGGGGGCGGAAAACGTCCCAGGCCGCAGCGGCTGCTCGCTCATGGGCACGGGCCGTCGCGCGCAGGGCGTGCACCGAGGTGTCCAGACCCAGACCGCGGGCACTGGGCAACTGCTCGAGGACGCCGGCCAGGTAGTAGCCAGTGCCGCACCCCACGTCCACCACGGTGCTCGGCCCGGGCACGGCGTCGGCCGCCAGGTGAGCCACGATCCGGCGGATCGGCCCGTACCTGCCGGTGGCCAGAAACCGGTCCCGGGCTCGGGCCATGGCCGCGTCGTCGCCGCTGGTGGCACGGGTGCCCGTCAGGAGACTGACATAGCCATGACGGGAGATGTCGAAGGTGTGGCTCGCCGGGCAGCGCAGCGCGCCGCTGCTGGGGTGGAGACAAGCGCCGCACGTCGGACAGCGCAGGAGATCGAGGAACGATTCGAGGGCAGGGGGAAGCAAAACAGGCACAAGACACTCCTGGCAACGGTGAGGGGAAGGAACCGTGCCTGCACGCGCGCTCGGAAGATGGCCGTCCAAGGAGGACGGATCGGCGGCCCTCGGTGCGGGCAGCGCCGAAACGCGGGTCACGCGGCAGGCATACCGAGGAGGGCGATGCCGTCCGGCATCGCCCTCACCGCCTCCCGATCAGTGGAAGCAGCAGTGCGGAGTGCTCATGAATGCCACACCACGATCCTACAAGGCGCGGTCGAAGCCCCCGCATGTGCCCGCAGTTAAGAGACACAGCCCTAGGGGAGGGCCGAGCCTCCCGGCGGAAGTTCTGGACCACTTCCACGAAATCCCCCGGAACGGCCCGTGACCGCCGGCGACCCGCCGCGACGCCCCGGCCCCGCCGTGACCCACCCCGACGCCCCGGCGACCCGCCGCGACGCCCCGGCGACCCGCCCCGACGCCCCGGCGGCCGGACCTAGGCCGGCGTGACCAGTCGTGTCTCGTACGCGAACACCGCCGCCTGGGTCCGGTCCCGCAGGCCCAACTTCACCAGGATCCGGCTCACATGCGTCTTGATCGTGGACTCCGCGACGACCAGACGGTCCGCAATCTCGGCATTCGTCAGCCCATGCGCGATCAGCACCAGCACCTCCGTCTCCCGCTCCGTCAGCTGCGCGACCCCCGCCGGATCCGAAAGGCGGGGTGACTCCGCGAGTTTCGAGAACTCCACGATCAGCCGCTTGGTCACCGAAGGCGCCAGCAACGCCTCGCCGGCCGCCACCACCCTCACACCGTCCGCCAGTTGACGAGCCGAGGCATCCTTCAGCAGGAACCCGGACGCCCCCGCCCGCAGGGCCTGGTACACGTACTCGTCGAGGTCGAAGGTCGTCAGGACCAGCACCTTCGCGTCCGTGTCGGCGGCCACGATCCGCCGGGTCGCCTCCAACCCGTTCATCTCCGGCATCCGGATGTCCATCAGGACCACGTCCGGCCTCAGGGCCGCCACCTGGGCGATGGCCTGGCGGCCGTCCACGGCCTCCCCGACCACCTCGATGCCCTCCATCGCGTTCAACAGGACGGAGAAACCCTCCCGGACCATCATCTGGTCGTCGACGATCAACACCTTGATCGTCATGCCGACTCGGCTTCCGGCTCGGGACGGCTGCGCACCGGTATGAACACCGCCACCTCGAACCCACCCGCCGCCGTCTCCTGTGCCGTCATCTCCCCCTCCAACATCGCCACCCGCTCCCGCATGCCGGTGATGCCGTGCCCGGCCCCCGGCGACGGGGCCACATCCGCGGTGCCCGGGCCGTTGACGACGCGTATCCCCAGGCCGCCCAACACGTACGAGACCTCGACCCCCGCCACCGCCCCCGGAGCGTGGCGCAGGGTGTTGCTCAGGGCCTCCTGGATGATCCGGTACGCCGACAGCTCCACGCCCTGCGGCAGCTCCCGCACCGCACCGGTGACGGTCTTCTCCACGGTGAGCCCGGCGTCGCGCACATTGGCCAGGAGCCCGTCGAGCATGGCCAGCGTCGGCTGCGGCGCATCGGGCGCCTCGTAGTCCGCGGACCGCACCACGCCCAGCACCCGGCGCAGCTCCGTCAGCGCCGCAACGGCGTTCTCCCGGATGGTGACGAAGGCCGCCTCCAGCTCCGGCGGCGGATTCTTCACCCGGTACGGGGCCGCCTCCGCCTGGATCGCCACCACCGACATGTGGTGCGCGACCACGTCATGAAGCTCCCGCGCGATGGTCGTCCGCTCCTCCAGCAGCGTCCGCCGGTCCCGCTCCACCGCCGTGACCTCCTGCTGCGCCGTGACCTCCGCCTTGGCATGCCGGCGTATCTGGATGCTGCTCGCGACGAGCAGGGCGAAGGCCGAGGTGACGATCATGTGCATCGAGTTCATGCCGTACCGGCCCTCGAACAGCACCTGGATGCCCATGCTCAGGGCCAACGTCAGCGCCCACATCCAGGCCGCCACTCGCGGCCCCCGGCGGAAGGTCACCAGGACCATGACCGCGATGTAGGCCACGAAACTGCCCGGGGTCCAGGGCCATGTCATCGAGGGGCCGGTCAGCGCGGCGAGCAGCAGGGTCATCGCGACCGCCGCCCACCACGCGACGATCGGTCGGACCAGCGTCATCAGCACCGGCACCGCCGCGAGGACGCCGCTGCCCAGCCTGCCCGTCGTACCGAGATAGGTGTATTGAGTCACGAACGTGAAGAACAGGACGAAGAAGGCCAGCGCACCCACCTGCATGTGGCGGATCCACCCGTTGTACTGGCGTATCGACGCCGGAAGCCTGCGGACGAACCATCCCTCGGTCGTCTTCGCCGGCAACGGCCGGTACGCGAAGGCATCGGTGATGAGGTCATGGCGCAGGGTCTGGAGCAGGCCCGAAGCCATCCTGAATTCCGGTGTCCGGGCTGTCCCCCGGGTGGTCGTCTCGGTCACATGCAGAACCGTAGGTCCGTACACCCCTCACCCGCGTCGCCGCTGATGGGGATATCTCAGGGTCCCCCTCAAGTACTACGCCGACATGTCAGTAGCCCGTCGGGCGGATCAGGCCCGTCTCGTACGCGAACACCGCCGCCTGGGTCCGGTCCCGCAGCCCCAGCTTCACCAGGATCCGGCTCACGTGCGTCTTCACCGTCTGCTCGGCCAGCACCAGATGCCCCGCGATCTCCGCGTTGGACAGGCCCTGCGCGATCAACGACAGCACCTCCGTCTCCCGCTCCGTCAGCTCGTCGATCCGCGCCCGCGAGGGACCTCGCGGCGCGCCCATCCGCGAGAACTCCGTGATCAGCCGCTTCGTGATGTTCGGGGACAGCAGGGCTTCGCCGGCCGCCACGACCCGCACCGCCTCCGCGAGCTGATCGGCGGACGCGTCCTTGAGGAGGAACCCGGAGGCCCCGGCGCGCAGCGCCTCGTACACGTACTCGTCGAGGTCGAACGTGGTCAGCACCAGTACCTTCACCGTGGCCGCCGGATCACCGGTGATGATCGAGGTCGCTTCGATACCGCCCATGCCGGGCATCCGGATGTCCATCAGCACCACGTCCGGGCCCAGCTCGGAGACCTTCGCCACCGCCTCCGCGCCGTCCACCGCCTGCCCCACGACCTCTATGTCGGGCTGGGCGTTGAGGAGCACCGTGAACCCTTGGCGGACCATCATCTGGTCGTCGGCGATCATCACCTTGATCGGTCCGACCGGGTTGTTCAGGACGGTCACGGTCATCAGGCCTTCTTCGTCTTGTTCGGCCCGGCGGCGAGGCTTCCGGGAGGATCCATGGGGAGGACGGCGCTCACCTCGTACCCGCCGTCGGGGCTTGGTCCTGCGGCCAGTTCCCCGCCCAGCATGCCCGCCCGCTCCCGCATGCCGAGCAGCCCGTGCCCGGCGCCCGGGGACGGTGGGACGGGCCTGGTCGGCGCGCTGTTGGCGACGCACAGGTGAAGTACGCGCGGTCCGTACGCTATGCCGACCTCGACCCGTGAACCCGGTGCGTGACGAAGGCAGTTGCTCAGAGCCTCCTGCACGATCCGGTACGCGGTCAGCTCGACACCCGGGGTCAACGTCCGACGGATGCCCGCGACCGCGGTCGTGACCTCCAGACCGGCCCCCCGGACGTTGTCCACGAGGCTGCCCAACTCGGCCAACGTGGGCTGAGGATGATGGGAGTCCGCCGAATCGTCAGGACTCTCCGAACGCAGCACGCCCAACACCCGGCGCAGCTCCGTCAGGGCCTCCAGGGCGTTCTCCCGGATGCCCGCGAGGTTCTCCTTGAGCTCCTCGGACGGGTTCTCGACGAGGTGCGGGGCCACCTGAGCCTGGATGGAGATCACAGACATGTGGTGGGCGACGACATCGTGCAGTTCGCGGGCGATGCGGCTGCGCTCCTCCAGCAGCGTCCGCTGCGCCCGCTCCGCCTCGGTCAGGGTCTCCTGCTCCACGAGCTTGCCGCGGGCCAGCCGCGAGGCGCGCAGCGCGTACCCGAGGAGACCGGCGAAACCGAAGACGACCAGGGCCACGAGGGTGCTGGACTGGCCGCCGTCCGGCCGGCAGAGGGCTTCGGCCAGTCCGGTGCAGACGACCGGGACCGCGATGGTCGCGATGGTCACACGGGCCGGTACGCGCAAGGCGACCAGGAGGATCACCGGGGCGAAGGCGAAGAGACCGCCGGGCATCCAGGGCCACATCTGGCCCTGCCCCACGTGATCGTGGATTTCCCAGGCGGACATGCCCGCGGCGATCAAGCCGAGCCACCAGGCGGCGATGGGCCGGGACATCGCGATGGCGATGGCCGCGCCGGTCATGACCGACAGCGCCACGGGGGTACTGCCCGCCAGGCCGTAGTGGTTGAAGAGCTGACTGCCGTGGAGGAAGCCGAAGAACACCGCGGCGTAGACCAACACCACGTGCGGCAGCCGAGCCAGCCAACGGGGTCGTGACATCCGGGGCAGCGGGTCCCGCCGCAGGGTCAGGAGGTCCCGCGCAAGTCCCCTCAAAAAAGCGCGGGTTCGCACCGAGGGCGGATCCGGGTGTTCTCTCAGCTCTTCCACGTCGCCCACCCTAGGCATGGGCAGTCTCCCTCTCGGATGCCGGCCGCCGATCCCGGGAGGCGGAGCCGACGCGGACGACGCGACCACCACGAGCGGGCTTTCCCTGTTCGTACGTCCGGAACGCGGCCCAGCACACCATCAGGGCGGCCCCGAACACCGGCAGCCACAGCAGACGAGCCGCTATCCAGACGGGGGAGTCGGGAACGGTGTGCAGACCCGGCACATCGGCGGCGACCAGGAGGCCGAGGGCGGTGACGGCCATCATCGCGGTCTGGTGCCAGAGGAAGACGGTCATCGCGGACAGGTTCACCAGCGCCACCTTCGCCCACGCCCGGGGCCGCCGCATGGCTCGGGCGAGCCGGTCGCGGACCAGGAGGGCCAACCCGCACTGGGCCACACCGAACGCGACGGCCGCGATGGTCGGAGGGTTGAGGTTCGAGATCTCGGCGCCGGGGACACCCACCATGGACGCCGGGTACCCGCCCCAGAGGATCAGTGCGGTGGTGGCGAGCGCGCCGCCCACCAGCATGAGGAGGGCCGGGGTCCGTCGGGCGAAGGCTCCCCGGGACCAGGCGGCCCCCAGCGTGTACGGGACGAGCCAGCCGGCGGCGACATTGACCCAGCCGATCCACTCGGGACCATCGAAGCCGAAACGCCAGACATCCACACCCGCCACCACCGCGGCCGGCCACCACGGGCCCAGTCGGGCCACGAGCGGGGTCGCGGCGGTGAGCGCGGCGAACACCAACAGGAACCAGAGTGGTGACAGGACCAGCTTCACCAGCGACCTGACGGTGTCGAAATCCACCCCGCCGAGCAACATTCCGCCCGACGTGATCGCCCACACGGTGACGACCGCCGCCACCGGTCGGAACAGCCTGCGCAGCCGCCGGCCGATCCACACTCCGTACGAGACTCCGCGCGCCCGGGCCGACGCGTACCCCTGGGCCGCGACATGACCGCCGACCAGGAAGAAGACGGCCAGGGTCTGGAACACCCAGGAGACCGGGGCCAGCACGCTCATGTGGGCCAGCGGACTTGTCGTGCTCAGCCCGCCGTTGGCGGTGGTCATGGCGGTGACCAGCCAGTGGCCCAGCACCACGCCGAGGATGGCGAAGGCGCGCAGCGCGTCCACGGAGCGATCCCGTGAGGCGGGGGTGGCGGCGTGTACGCGGTCCGCGAGGTCGGACCAGCGGGCGGGACGCTTACGCATGGGAGGCCTCCGAGGAGTTCGGCCGCACGAGGACACCGGAAGCGGCTGCAGTGGTGACGACAGGGGCGGCGGCGGTGGAGCCGATGACGATGCGGGCCAGGCTGTCGAGGGACGCGGTGCCCGGCCGCAGGTAGTCGCTGTGCCCGGCGTCACCCGTCTCGAAGGCCAGGGCGCCGAAGGCGGGATCCATCGGGTCGGTGCCGAATCCCATGGAGCCGAGCCGCACATGGGGAATGTGGGCCACCCAGTCGTCGCCTCCGCGCCCGACCCAGACGCGGGCGGTGGTCGCCAGCTCGGCGACCGACGCGGCCCCCGTGCCCGGACTGCCGAACAGAACGGTGTCGGTGACCTCGGGGCCGGTCGCGGTGCGGGCGCAGACCACCGATCCGTAGGAGTGGCACAGGAGCGATATCCGGGCGGCGGGCCGGGTGGAGTCCCGCAACCCGTCCAGGAAGCGGCCCAGTTCGGCGGCGCCCTCGTCGGCGCGACCGGTGGTCAGGACGGTGGTGCTGACCGTGCCGGGGGTGTCGTACCCGAGCCAGGCGACCACGGCTGAGCGCGGATGCTCGGCTTGGAGGCGCTGCTGAAGGGCGACGGCCCCGGCACGGAACCTCTGGTAGGTGTCCAGGGTGGTGTCGGAACCGGGCACCAGCACGGCCACCCGGTCCGCGGTCTCCACATCGCCGAACACCTCGACGGCGCGCCCCTTCCCCCGCCCGTCGAAGCTCAGGAACCGAGCCCCGCCCGACGGCGCGCCCATGGCCCGGAGCTTCGCCGCCCGGCCGCCGCGCCCCGCGTCCTGTGCCATCCGGGCCGCCTCCGCGAGGTTGCCCAGGTTGGCGGCGTATCGGATCCGCGGGGCGGTGTCCGCGGAGAAGGACACCGGATCGGGGGCGGGCACGGCGGGTGGGGTGGCCGCCGACAGCGGGAACACCACGGCCGCGACGATCAGGCCGGCCAGCAGGGTGCGGGTCGTACGGCTGCCGATGCTCATGGCGTGCGTTCCTTCGGTCCGGGGTCCAGAGAGGGGTGCCTTCTTCTGGTTCCGAAGTTAGGAATCGGGCCTCGTGGTCGGCGTCACGCTGCGGAGCCCCCTTGGTGAGTGGCTCTCAGGTATGACAGGGGCTACCTACGAGCCATGGATCCGGCCCCGCCCACCCTCCGATCCGATGGCATGCCCTCGCGACAAACCGCCCACCGGACACGTTCATTAGGGTCCTGGGATGAACAACGACGATTGGCGCAAGGACCGCATCGGCAGCGCGCACCGGGGCGAGAACCCCACGGTGCTTCGCCGCCTCGAATCAGGCTTCGCGGTCATCGGGGACCGGCAATTCCTGCCGGGATACGCGGTCCTGCTGACCGACGATCCGGCCGTGACCCGGCTCTCGGACCTGCCCCCGGCGCGCCGGATCGCCTACCTCACCGACCTGGAGCGGTTCGCCGAGGCTGTCGAACGTGCCTGCGCGCGCCTCGATCCGGCCTTCCGCCGGGTCAACATCGAGATCCTGGGCAACACCGACCCGTACCTCCACGCCCACATCTGGCCCCGCTACGACTGGGAAGCCGCCGACATCGTCCGACTGCCCGTCTGGCGCTACGAGGACGAGGAGTTCTGGCGCGGCGACCGCCACGCCCTGGCGCCCCGCCACGACGCGCTGCGGGTCGCGATCGGCGAGGAGTTGGACCGCCTGCTCGGTCGGACCGGTCATCCCGGGGCGTCCGAACCGGCCTGACCGGGACGAACCGCCCGTGCCCGTGCCCGTGCCCGTGGACGAGTGGACGAGAGGGCGGTCAGCGGGGAGCGGGGACGAGGCGGGCGGCGAGGTCGGCCGGGAGTCGGGAGTCCGGAGTCGGTGTTCGGGTTTCGGGAGTCGGGTGTGGAGGCGGGGCGGCCACGCGGGCGGCGAGGACCCGCGGTTCAGTCCGCCACCAGGGGTTCCACGTAGCCCGCCCGCCAACGGGGTGCGGGATCCTGCCCGGGGCTGGTCCAGTACTCCCTGGCGCCCACGATCGCACCGTCCCGGACCGTCCACAGGGAGACGGCCCGGTAGACGACGTGGTCCTGAGGTATCTCCACCTCGGTGACGACGAGGTCTCCGTCGGCGAGGATGCGAAGGACCTCCACGGACCCTTCGTCGGTGTCGGCGTCGTCGCTCAGGACGGCGATGAAGTTGGCCCGACCCACGATGCGCTCGCTGCTGACCGGCCATTCGATGACCGCGTCCTCGGCGATCAACTCGGCGACGCCGTCCCAGTCGCGTGCCTCGATCCGCTCCCATAGTCGTGCCACTACGCTCAACGGCTCCATGTGCGGCAGTTTGCGATGGTGTTGACGCGCGCAACAAGCGCTGCCTGCAGGATTATTGACTTCGACACAAACGACCCGCGCCTACTCCCTGTCATACGTGAGAGGGGGAATCGCGGACCCCGTCAGCTCGCGCCGGAGGCTTCCGTCAGGCAGCAACCGGAGCCGGCTGACACCGCCTGCGGTGCAGGTCGCGGGGGCTCCGGAGATGACGGTCGAGGCGGCCAGTTCCACCCCGTCGCCATCCCCGAGAAGGGTGGCCCGCCAGGTGCAGGAGTAGCCCGGGTCCTCGACCCGAAGGTCCATGACGGGGTCGCCGACCGTGCCGGGAGTCAGCGTGAGGTGCCAGGTGGCGGTCCCGGATCTCGCCCGCCAGGCACCGGCGTAGGAATCGGGCAGCGCTGCCTTCACGGGTCCGGCCGCGGCAGCGCCGGTGGGCCCGGTGTCCGTGGTGCCGGTGTCCGGGGCGGGTCCGGTGTCCGCGGTGCCGGTATTCGCGTCGCCGGTCTTCGGGTCCCCGGTCGTCGGGTCCCCGGACTTGGGGTCCCCGGACTTGGGGTCCCCGGACTTGGGGGTGCCGGTCCTGGGGGGCACGGCCGCGGGCGGCGCGGTGTCGGCGCCGTTCGCCACCGGGCGGGCGATGGGCGGAGCCACCTCGGAGCCCGCACTCAGCACCGTGTGAACCGTGGCCCCCGCCGCGACGGCGACGACCGCGGCCACCGCCGCCAGGAAGGCCGTCGGGGCGCGGCGCGGGCGGGCCACCGGCGCGCGGTGCGGCCTGGGCGGCGGCGCCGGAGGCTGCTCGTGAACGGGCCCGCACACCGACCCGTGTGCCGCCCCGTGCGCCGGAGCGGGCGTCAGCAGTGGCGTGGGCGTGGGCGTGGGCACGTACGTGGCCCCGTGAGCCGACCCGCGTCCCGCTGCCCCGGTGCCCGCCCCATCGCCGCCCGTCCCATCGCCCGCCCCATGCCCCGCCCCGTACGTCGGCGGGTGTGCGGGCCTCGGGGGTGGCGGTCGGTCCGGGCCGGCGTCCTCGCGGTCGAGGAGCGCCACCGTCCGCCTGCCGAGCAGGGCCACCAAGGGCATCGGCAACCACGGCTCCAGGGCCCTGCCGTCGGCCGCGGTGTCCCCGGCACCGAACCGGGCCCATACCTCCGCGGACGTCGGCCGCGCGGCCGGATCCTTGAGCAGGCAGGCCCGTACGAGGTCGAGCAGATCGGCGGGTACGCCGGTCAGGTCGGCTTCCGCTTCGACGACGCGCAGGAGTAACCCGGCCGCGCCGCCGGGCTGTTCCGCGTCCCCGAAGGGCATTCGGCCGGTGGCCGCGTACGCCAGGACCGCACCCAGGTGGAACACGTCGCAGGCCGGCGTGATCGGCTCGCCGCGCGCCTGTTCGGGGGCCGTGAAACCGAGGGAGCCGACGAGCATCCCGGGCCGGGCGGAACCTTGATCGGTGCCGTCCGGGCCGTCCGGGCCGTCCGGGCCGTCCGGGCCGTCCGGGCCGTCCGGGCCGTCCGGGCCGTCCGGACTGTCCGGGCCGTGCGGGCCGTGCGGCGCCCCGGCGATGCCGAAGCCGATGACACGGGGGCCGTCGAGCGTGAGCAGCACGTTGGAGGGCTTCAGGTCGCGGTGGATCAGCCCGACGCGGTGGATGTCCCGGAGAGCGTGGGTGAGGCCGGTCGCGAGGACCCGTACGGTGCGCGGTGGCAGCGGCCCGAAGTCCCGGGCCACGGCCTGGCGCAGGCTGGGCCCGGCGACGTGGCCGGTGGCGAACCAGGGCACCTCGGCCTCCGTGTCGGCGTCGAGGACCGGAGCGGTCCAGTCGCCGCCGACACGGCGGGCGGCTGCGACCTCCTGCCGGAACCTGACGCGGAACTCCTCGCGGAGGGCGAGGTCGGGACGGACGAGCGTGACCGCGACGGTGCGTCCGCGGTCGGAACGGGCGAGGTAGACCTGGCCCGTTCCGCCGGCGCCGAGTCGGGAGAGCAGACGGTAGGGGCCGATGCGGTGGGGGTCGGCGGGGTCGAGTGGTTCCATGCCGGGTGGTCCCTCCCACGGGGGGTGGCCGGACGGGCCGAGCGTGGCGCGGTGGGCTCCGCGTGGGGAGGGACGGCGTCCGGGCGGGCCGTGGTTGCGGCGTTCCGCGGTTCCCGGGCCCGGGATTCCGTTTACGTGGCCGCGGCGTGCGGCTCCGCCGCCGGGCACGGTCAGGACGGGCCGGCGGCACCCCCCGGCGCGACATCCCCGACCACGACATCCCCGACCACGACATCCCCCTCTGCGGCCTCCCCGACCGCAGGATCCCCGCCCGCAGGGTCCCCGAGGGTGTCCAGGGCCGCCGCCAGGCGTTCCAGGACGCGGGCCGTCTCCGCGAAGGCCGACTCGCCCAGTTCGGCGGCGAGCCGGGCGGCCAGGGTGGCGTGGCCCGGGGCGATGCGCGCGATGGCGGCCCGACCGACCTCCGTCGGACGCAGCAACTTCGCCCGCCGGTGGGCCGGGTTGGGGACGTACTCCGCGAGGCCGCCCGCCGCCAGCAGGTCCGCGACGCGCTGGACGCTCTGGCGGGTGATGCCCATGGTGCGGGCGATGCCCGCGACGGGCAGCGGCTCCCGGAGCACGGCGCCCAGGACCTGCCAGCGGGCCGCGGTCAGACCGGCGGGTCGGGCCAGTTCCTCCGAGACGGCGAGGAACTGGCCGTTCAGCCGGAACACCCCGAGCGCCGTGCGGCTCAGCAGGTCTTGTCGGGCGCGCCCGGAAAGCCCCTCGCCCGCCCCCGCCTCGCCCGCCGTCCCCGCTTCCTCCCGCCCGGCCACCGACTCGGCCACCGACTCGGGCGCCGGCTCGGGCGCCGGCTTCCGCCCGCTCGCCGACTCAGGCATCGCCGGCTTCCGCGGCCGCCATCAGGACCGGGAACGCGCTCGCGTCCGAGTCGTGGAAGAGCCGGTACCAGGCGTCCAGTACATCGGGCTTGTACACGTCCAGCCGGGCGAACACCTCGCGTGCGAAGGCCACCGGCTCGGTCGGGCCCGCCGTGATCAGGTCGCCGTCCGTGACCGCGTCGGCCTCGACGTAGTCCGCACCGCCCCCGTACCCGGGCTGCGCTCCCAGGTACTCGGCGGCCCCGCTGGTGTGCGGGCGTCCGTCCAGCAGGCCGGCCCGGGCGAGGCCCGCGGTGGCTCCGCAGATCGCCGCGACCGGGACCCCGGCCGCCAGGAACTCGCGGGCCTTCGCCGCGAACGGCGCCAGCTCGTCCCCGGTGTCCCAGAGCGCCGCGCCCGTGAGGATCAGCAGGGAGGAGTCCTCGGGGCGCAGGTCCGCGAGGGCCTGATCGGGCAGGACGCGGAGGCCGCCCATGGTGGTGACCGGCGTTCCGGCGGTGGCGCCGACCGTGCGGACCTCGTGGCCGCGCTGGGTGAGGTGCGCGGTGGTGTGGCCGGTCTCCCAGTCCGCGTACGTGTCGTAGACCGCGAGGTGGACGGGCTTGCGCGGGGTCTCGCTCATGGTGCTCGCCTCCGTGTGTGGGTGTGCGTGCCTGTACGAGGTGCTCGTTGTCCTGCGGTGCGAGGCGGTGGTCAGTCACCCGAGGTGGGTGGTCAGTCACCCGAGATGGGTGGTCAGTCACCCGAGATGGGTGGTCAGTCACCCGGGGACGGGTGGTCGCCTTTCGACCGTCACCCCCTCGACACGACAGAATCCTGTCATGGCGACAGCATGCTGTCAATGAGCCTCGGTCCGGCCCGGCCCGGTGCAGACAGACTGCCGAGGGGTGGCCCCCACCCCCATACAGTCCGCCGATATCCCTCCCCACCTGCGCACTTTTAGCGTGACCGCATGACCCCTCATGTCACCGGCGCCTCCGTCAAGGCCGCCGACCGCGCCCACGTCTTCCACTCCTGGTCCGCCCAGGCCCTGATCGACCCGCTCGCCATTGCCGGGGCCGAGGGGTCGTACTTCTGGGACTACGACGGCAACCGCTTCCTCGACTTCTCCTCCCAACTGGTGAACACCAACATCGGCCACCAGCACCCCAAGGTCGTCGCCGCGATACAGGAGCAGGCCGCCCGGCTCTGCACCCTCGCGCCCGGCTTCGCCGTCGACGTCCGCTCCGAGGCCGCACGCCTCATCGCCGAGCGGACCCCCGGCGACCTCGACAAGATCTTCTTCACCAACGGCGGCGCCGAGGCCGTGGAGAACGCCGTACGGATGGCCCGGCTGCACACCGGCCGCCAGAAGGTGCTGTCCACCTACCGCTCCTACCACGGGGCCACGGCCGCCGCGATCAACCTCACCGGCGACCCGCGCCGCTGGCCCTCGGACACCGCCGCGGCCGGCGTCGTGCACTTCTGGGGCCCGTTCCTCTACCGCTCGCCCTTCCACGCGACCACCGAGGCCGAGGAGTGCGCCCGGGCCCTGACCCACCTCGCCGACACCATCGCCTTCGAGGGCCCGGCGACCATCGCCGCGATCATCCTGGAGAGCGTCCCCGGCACCGCCGGGATCATGACCCCGCCGCCCGGTTACCTGGCAGGCGTCCGTGAGCTCTGCGACCGCCACGGCATCGTGTTCATCCTCGACGAGGTCATGTCGGGCTTCGGTCGCACCGGCAAGTGGTTCGCCGCCGACCACTGGGACGTCACCCCGGACCTGATCACCTTCGCCAAGGGCGTGAACAGCGGCTACGTGCCGCTCGGTGGCGTGGCCATCTCCGCCGCGATCGCGGAGACCTTCGCCACACGCCCCTACCCGGGCGGTCTGACGTACTCCGGTCACCCCCTCGCCTGCGCCGCCGCCGTCGCGACGATCAACGCGATGGAGGAGGAGGACGTCGTCGGGAACGCCGCCCGGATCGGGGAGCGGGTGATCGGACCCGCGCTCGCCGAGATGGCCGAGCGGCACCCCTCGGTCGGGGAGGTCCGGGGGCTGGGCGCGTTCTGGGCGCTGGAGCTCGTACGGGACAAGTCGACGCGGGAGCCGCTGGTTCCGTACAACGCGGCCGGCGCGGGCAACGCGCCGATGGGCGAGTTCGCGGCCGCCTGCAAGGCGTCCGGTCTGTGGCCCTTTGTCAACATGAACCGGACACATGTCGTGCCCCCGTGCACGATCACGGAAACCGAGGCCAAGGAGGGGCTTGCCCTGCTGGACGCGGCACTGGAGGTGGCCGACCGGCACACGGTCGACGCGTAGGGATCCGGATGGCGGTCGTCCGGATATCGGGCGTCATATCCGTATACCGGCCACAAACCGTTCGGTTTCGGCCGCGCTGCCTGGCCTAAGGTGTCCGAAGTTCTACGGAGGAGACGGACCCCTATGCCAGGCAGCGGCGCTGTCACCCGCAACACACTTCGCCGGCAGATCGCGGACGCGCTGCGTGACGAGGTGCTGGCGGGACGCCTGCCCCCGGGGACCGAGTTCACGGTCAAGCAGATCGCCGAGCAGTACGAGGTCTCCGCGACCCCGGTGCGCGAGGCGCTCGTCGACCTCTCGGCGCAGGGGTTGTTGGAGTCCGTGCAACACCGGGGGTTCCGGGTCCGGACCTACTCCGTCGACGACTTCCGGGGCATGATCGAGGCCCGGATGCTGATCGTGGACGGGATATTCCGCCGGCTCGTCGAACGCGGCGCCGGGCCCGGTGCGGGCGAGATGCTCGTCTCCGTGCGACGTCGGGGCGAGGAGGCGCGACGGGCCGCGCAGAGCGGTTCGCTCGAAGTGCTGATCGGCTACGACCTGCGCTTCTGGCGGGAGTTGAGCGGGCTGGTCGGCAACACCTACATATCCGAGTTCCTGCACCGGATCCGCGTGCAGTGCTGGGTCTTCTCCGTCCCCCACCTGCAGGGCGCGTCGGACATGCGCGGCGCCCTGTGGGACGGCCACCGCGAACTGGTGGAGGCGGTCACGCGGGCGGACGCCACGGAGGTGCGCCGGCTCGTGCACGCGTACAACCAACACGGGTTGGACTGGGCGGCGGGACTGTAGTCGCCCCCGCCGGACCGTGGCCGCGCCGGGTGGACGGGCCCGTGCCGGTGCCCCGTCGAGGGTCGGCGGACGCCGCAGGTTCTGCGGACCTCTTCGCTGAGCGTGTCCGGCGCACTACGCTGGCGGAATCGGCGGCAACGACTGATCGGAGCCCGAGTGGCCTGTGACCTGTGGCTGGTCCCCCTTGTCGACGTGCTGTGCCACAGCCCCGACAACCCCTTCGCGGAAGAGATCGCCTCGTACGACAAGGCGTTGGGCGCGGCGGGGCTTCCGTCCGTGCCCGTGTTCGCGTACATGCCGGGGCTCTCCGGCGACGTCGCCCCGGTGGCCGGTTTCGACTACGACGCCCTGCACTTCCTGCGGAGGGCGTACCTGCTCCAGATCTGCGGACTGCCGGTGACCCCGGTGGACGAGCTGGGCGGGGACTACGAGCAGCTCCTGGAGATGTTCGAGTCGACGGCGCAGCAGTCGCACCTGGTGTGGCACTACGACCACGCGGGCGCGTACGTGCCCGTGGACTTCGCGGCTCCGCTGGCCAACGAGGAGCTGCTGGCCGGGGGCGGCCCGCTGGGATCCGCCCAGGGGCTGCTGCGGGAACTGGCCCTGGTCGCTCCCGCGATCGGGATAGACCCGGGGAACCCGCCGGCGGCGCCCGCTCCGCCGGGGCGGCCGACGTCCCTGGAGGAGCCCGCCGGGCCGATCCCGTACGACGACAGTCCGTTCGCGCGGGAGCGACACGTGTGGTTGGGGTTGCACGCGGCGGCGACGCGCAGCCTGGGCCAGGGTTCGATGATCATCTTCAGTTGACCGGCGACCGGCGACCGGCGACCGGCGACCACCACGCCGCGCCGCGACCTGCGACCGACCCGAACCGGCCGGCGGCCGACCCGCCCCGTCCGCCGGGGCGGGCCCCGTTCTCAGCGGGGCTGCTCCGGCGGGCGCTGGCGGGGCATGTTCGGCCGGGTGCCGGGCGGGAGCGGGAACCGGGCGGCCGGGACGCCCGGGTCGGTGCGGGCCGGGGACGTGGTCAGGGACTGCATGACCAGCGGCGCCGGTCCGGCCCGGAACTCCACCATCCAGTCCGCCGTCTCCGAGCGGACCAGGTCCGTGACGTCCTCCGAGAAGCGCCGCAGCACCGTCAGGCACCGCTCCGCCGCCTCGCTCGCCGTGCCCTCCGTGGGGCCCAGCACCTCCCGCACGTTCTCCGAGGCCCAGTCGAACTGCAACGCCTGGAGTCGCCGCTGCACAGCCTGGGCCGTGGCGACGTCCCGCATCCACCCGGAGGTCAGACCGAAGAACCGGTCGCAGGCCAGGCAGGCGGCGGCCAGCAGCAGGCACAGATACCCGTACGAGGACGCGCCCGGCGCCGAGCCCGTCAGCTCCAGCAGCGGCATGGCGGCCCCCGTCACGGCTCCCGCCGCGGCGCCGACCCGCAGGGCACGGGCACCCCGCCGCTTCCACGCCCGGTCGGCCAGATACCACTCGGCGGTGCGCAGCGCATCGGCCTCGACCCGTCGGTAGAGCTCGTCGAGCCGCTCGGCGGGCTCGCCCCAGTCCCCGAGAGGGAACGGTCGCCCGGTCAGGTCGCCGTCCTCTGCGGGATCCCGGGGTGGCCCCTCGGGCTGCATCTCCGGCTGACTCACCGGGCACTCCCTCTGCCTGCGCTGACGTGTCGTGGTGCGCGTGTGCGCAATGGTGCGCATGCTCTTCCTACCTTCGAATGACACGCGATGGACGACGAATCCCGGGTTTTCCGCTCGCAAGGAGGTCTTCATCAGGTACGCGCGCCCCCCGTCTCTCACTCGAAAGAGTTGGTCCTCACGGCGTAGGGCGCGCCGCGCGGGGAGCACGTAGGCTCGGATTGACCAAGCGTTCCCAAGGTGTGGAGTGAGTGCCCTGTGATTTCCGGTGGTGGCCAGCCCGACATGCAGCAGCTGCTCCAGCAGGCCCAGAAGATGCAGCAGGACCTCGCCGCGGCCCAGGAGGCGCTGGCCGAGGCCGAGGTCGAGGGACAGGCGGGCGGTGGCCTGGTGAAGGCCACCGTCAACGGTTCCGGTGAGCTGCGCGCGCTCGTGATCGACCCGAAGGCCGTGGACCCCTCGGACACCGAGACCCTCGCCGACCTGGTGGTCGCGGCGGTCCAGGCGGCCAACGAGAACGCCCAGGCGCTCCAGCAGGAGAAACTGGGCCCCCTGACCGCGGGTCTGGGCGGCGGCAGCGGTATTCCGGGCCTGCCGTTCTAGACCCCCTCCGGCCCTCGCGGCCGGACCGTGATACCCCACAGCGAAAGAAGGCAGTCCGTTGTACGAAGGCGTGGTCCAGGACCTGATCGACGAACTGGGCAGGCTGCCCGGCGTCGGGCCCAAGAGCGCGCAGCGGATCGCCTTCCACATCCTGCAGGCGGAACCCACCGACGTCCGTCGCCTCGCGCACGCGCTGCTCGAAGTGAAGGACAAGGTCCGCTTCTGCGCGGTGTGCGGGAACGTGGCGCAGGAGGAGCGGTGCGGGATCTGCCGTGACCCCCGCCGCGACACGACGGTCATCTGTGTCGTGGAGGAGCCCAAGGACGTCGTCGCGATCGAGCGGACCCGCGAGTTCCGGGGCAAGTACCACGTCCTCGGCGGGGCGATCAGCCCGATCGAGGGCGTCGGCCCGGACGACCTGCGGATCCGTGAGCTGCTGACGCGCCTGGCGGACGGCACCGTGACCGAGCTGATCCTGGCCACGGACCCGAACCTGGAGGGCGAGGCGACCGCCACCTACCTCGCCCGCATGATCAAGCCCATGGGCCTGAAGGTCACCCGCCTGGCCAGCGGGCTCCCCGTCGGGGGAGATCTGGAGTACGCGGACGAGGTCACGCTGGGGCGGGCCTTTGAAGGAAGGCGACTTCTCGATGTCTGACGCAACGCTGCACGCCCTGGGTCAGGACCCGGACGACTTCGCCGTCCAGATCGCGGACCAGATCGAGTCCTTCATCGTCGCGGTCACCGAGGTGGCCAAGGGCGAGGACCCGGACAGCGCCGTGCCCTTCCTCCTCCTGGAGGTCTCGCAGTTGCTGCTGGCGGGCGGCCGGCTGGGCGCGTACCAGGACGTCCTGCCCGACGAGCGCTACGAGCCGGACCTCGGGCCGGAGCCGGACGTGGACGAGCTGCGCGAGCGGTTTGCGTACATGTTGGACCCGGTCGACGTGTACTCCGAGGTCTTCGACCCTTACGAGCCGCGCAAGGCCCCGGTCGCGCACCGGATCTCCGACGACCTGGCGGACGTGGTCGCCGACCTGCGGCACGGGTTGGCGCACTACCGGGCGGGCCGGACGACCGAGGCGCTGTGGTGGTGGCAGTTCTCGTACTTCTCCAACTGGGGCTCGACGGCCTCGGCGACCCTGCGCGCGCTCCAGTCGCTCGTGGCCCACGTACGGCTGGACCAGCCGCTGGAGGAGCTCGACGGCCTGGACACCGACGAGGACCTGACCGAGGACGATCTCGCGGAGCAGGCGGGGCGTGTGATGGTCGAGGAAATCGCAGGTCCGCTGGGTCTGGGCGGCAAGCGGACCCGCGGCGCGAGCGAACCCATTCTTTGATCGTTTAGTCTCATGATGTGGTACGAAGCGGTCGGATCGCGGCCGCTCGTTAGACTGCACCAGCAATGAGACGGACTGAGCGAGGAGCGCACGTGGGCCTTGTCGTGCAGAAGTACGGAGGTTCCTCCGTAGCGGATGCCGAAGGCATCAAGCGTGTCGCCAAGCGAATCGTGGATGCCAAGAAGAACGGCCACCAGGTGGTCGTCGTGGTATCCGCGATGGGCGACACGACGGACGAGCTGATCGATCTCGCCGAGCAGGTGTCCCCGATGCCTGCCGGCCGCGAATTCGACATGCTGCTGACCGCCGGAGAGCGGATCTCCATGGCCCTGCTGGCCATGGCGATCAAAAACCTGGGCCACGAGGCCCAGTCGTTCACGGGCAGCCAGGCAGGTGTCATCACCGACTCGGTGCACAACAAAGCACGCATCATCGATGTCACGCCGGGTCGTATCCGCACCGCGCTGGACGAGGGCAACATCGCCATCGTCGCCGGATTCCAGGGCGTGTCGGCGGACAGCAAGGACATCACCACCCTCGGACGGGGCGGCTCGGACACGACCGCCGTGGCGCTCGCCGCGGCGCTCGACGCCGAGGTCTGCGAGATCTACACCGATGTCGACGGCGTCTTCACCGCGGACCCCCGCGTCGTGAAGAAGGCCAGGAAGATCGACTGGATCTCCTCCGAGGACATGCTGGAGCTGGCGGCCTCCGGGTCCAAGGTGCTGCTGCACCGCTGCGTCGAGTACGCACGCCGCTACGACATCCCGATCCACGTCCGGTCGTCCTTCTCCGGACTGCCGGGCACCTGGGTCAGCAACGAGAATCCGCAAGGGGACGAGCCGGTGGAGCACGCCATCATCTCCGGAGTCGCTCATGACGTCTCCGAAGCCAAGATCACGGTCGTAGGCGTTCCGGACAAGCCGGGCGAGGCCGCGGCCATCTTCCGCGCCATCGCGGACGCCGAGATCAACATCGACATGATCGTGCAGAACGTGTCCGCCGCCTCCACGGGCCTGACGGACATCTCCTTCACCCTCCCCAAGACCGAGGGCCACAAGGCCATCGACGCCCTGGAGAAGGCGAAGGGCTCGATCGGCTTCGAGTCCCTGCGCTACGACGACCAGATCGGCAAGATCTCCCTGGTCGGCGCGGGCATGAAGACCAACCCGGGCGTCACCGCCTCGTTCTTCCAGGCCCTGTCCGACGCGGGCGTGAACATCGAGCTGATCTCCACCTCGGAGATCCGCATCTCGGTCGTCACCCGCCAGGACGACGTCAACGAGGCCGTCCGCGCCGTGCACACGGCCTTCGGTCTCGACTCCGACAGCGACGAGGCCGTCATCTACGGGGGCACCGGACGATGACGCAGACCCGGTCGACCCCGGCACCGGCACTCGCCGTGGTCGGGGCGACCGGAGCGGTCGGTTCGGTCCTGCTCGGGATCCTGTCCCAGCGGGCCGACGTCTGGGGCGACATCCGCCTGATCGCCTCCCACCGCTCGGCCGGCCGTGTGCTGGCCGTGCGCGGGGAGGAGATCGAGGTGCTTGCCCTCACCGAGGACGCCTTCGACGGCCTCGGATCCGGCGACGTCGTGATCTTCCTGACCCCGGCCGACGTCTCCGCGCGCTGGGCGCCCGTCGTCACCACGCGCGGTGCCGTGGCCGTGGACCAGTCGCCCGCCTTCCGGGACGACCCCGAGGTGCCGCTGGTGGTGCCCGAGGTGAACGGCCACGCCGTACGGATGCGGCCGCGCGGCATCGTCGCGGGCCCGGACTGCGTGACCGCCTCGATGATCGCCGCGCTGGGCGCGCTGCACGCCGAGTACGGGTTGGCCGACCTGGTCGTCTCCTCGTACCAGGCCGCGAGCGCCGCGGGCCGGGGCGGATCCGAGGCGTTGCGCCGCCAGGTGTCGCTGGTGGCGGGGACCTCCCTCGGGGAACAGCCCGGGGACGTGCGCCGTGCCGTGGGCGAGGACACCGGCCCCTTCGCGGCCCCGCTCGCCCTGAACGTGGTGCCCTGGTCCGGTGAGCTGCGCGAGGACGGCTGGTCCTCGCACGAACTGGCCGTACGGGCGGAGACCCGGCGGATCCTCGACCTCGCCGACCTGCCGATCGCGGTGACCTGCGTACAGGTCCCGGTGCTGACCGGGCACTCCCTCTCGGTACGGGCCCGGTTCGAGCGCGAGGTGGACGCCGCGCACGCGCGGGAGATCCTGGAGGCGGCGCCCGGGGTGGTCCTGGTGGACGAGCCCGCCGCGGGGGAGTTCCCCACTCCCGTGGACGCGGCCGGCACGGATCCGGCCTGGGTGGGGCGGGTGAGGGCATCGCTCGACGACCGGCGGGGCCTGGAGTTCTTCGTTTGCGCGGACAACCTCCGCAAAGGCGCGGCCCTGAATGCGACGCAGATCTCGGAACTGATCGCGGGTGAATCTGCGTAATTCGCTTTGTAGGATCGGTGTCGATCCCTTGATCAAGGTGATGGCCCGACTGCCGCCTGGATAAATGGGGCAACCGGGAAGAGCGGGTACGCATGAGCGCAATGGGGATATTGCCGGAAACTCTGGCTCGCGCGTACAACCCTGACGGGGGGACGCGTGTCCAACAGGCGTGGCAGAGGCATTGCTCGACTTCATCGTCATGCCGGTGCGTACCGGGATCATTCCCCCGCGCCGGCGATCGAACGTGCCCGGCGGCCCTCCTGTGATCGTGCCCGTCCCGCCGACGTCCACGCCGTCCGTCGTGCCGACCCGGGGCGGCCGCGTGCCCTCACCCCGGGATAGCGCCGCCGCCCCCGGGAGCGACACCGCCGACGACACCGCGAACGAGGCCGCCCCGAACGATGCCGCCCCGAACGCGGTCGAGCCGGACAGGGCGCGGACCGGCCCGGCGGACCCGGACACGGCGGGCGCGAACACGGCCGGCGCGGACACCGAGAAGGTCGTCGTGGCCGGCACCACGGTCGACCACCTCACCGAGACCTACCAGGCCCACTACCGCTCCCTCCTGGGCCTGGCCGCCCTGCTCCTCGACGACACCGCCTCCTGCGAGGACGTGGTCCAAGAGGCCTTCATCCGCGTCCACTCGGCCCGCAACCGGGTCCGGGACCGCGACAAGACCCTGGCCTACCTGCGCCAGACCGTCGTCAACCTCTCGCGTTCCGCGCTGCGCCGCCGCATCCTCGGCCTGAAGCTGCTGTCCAAGCCGATGCCGGACATGGCCAGCGCGGAAGAGGGCGCCTACGACCAACTGGAACGGGACGACCTGATCAAGTCCATGCGGGGACTCCAACGACGCCAGCGCGAGGTGCTCGTGCTGCGCTACTTCGCGGACATGACGGAGGTTCAGGTCGCCGAGACGCTCGGCATATCGCTCGGCTCGGTGAAGGCGTACGGATCGCGGGGCATTGCCGCGCTGCGGGTGGCGATGGAGGCTGCGCAGTCATGATGGACGACCGGAAGAACGACGCCGAAGGCGCCGACGAACAGGCGCTGCGGAGCCTGCTGAGCGGAGCCGTCCAGGGCCTGGAGCCGTCCGAGGGAGCGCTGGAGCGACTGCGGTACGCCGTCCCCGCGCGCCGGGTCCGCAAACGGCAGGTCCTCGTCTGCGCGGCGGCGGCGGCCGTACTGGCCGGGGCGGCCGTCCCGACCGCCCTGCACCTGACCGGCGGCCAGGGCTCCGCCACCGACCACTCCACCATGGCCGGACACGGGCAGCAGCAGGACGGCGGCAACGGGGGCACCTCCGACCCCCACCAGAACGGCTCGGGCAAGTCCGCCGCCCGACCCACCTTCCATCCGGGGACCGGCCAGAGCGCCGGCGGCACGCCGTCCCCGCAGCCGAGCGGCTCCCCCTCCGACAGTGCCGTCGCGGGCCCGTCCGGTACGGCCTCCGCCGGCGCCGCGAGCGGTTCGGACGCCACCCCGCGGCCCCCGGTGGGGGCGGCCGGCGCGGTGCCCGGCTGCTCCGCCGACCAACTGGGGGTGCTGGGCAGCGCCCGCGCCCCCCGGGCCGACGGCAAGGTGTACGGCAGTTTCAAGGTCACCAACGTCTCCGGCCGGGACTGCAAGGTCACCGGCCCGGACACCGTCACCGCCGCCTCCGTGGCGAGGTCGGCCCCGCCCGCGCAGGGCTCCGGGGTCACCGTGCTCAGCCACACCGCCGGGGACCCGGCGAGCGGACTGCTGCCCGATCCGGCCGTCGAGTCCGCCTCGGTGGTCCTCGAACCGAACGCCGCGTACGAGGTGCGGTTCGCCTGGGTGCCCTCGGCGCAGCCCTGTCCGGCGGCGTCCGCCGGACCCACGGGCAGGCCCCCGGCAGGCGGTACGGGCGAGCCTCCGACCGGTACCCAGGGAGCCGGCGCCGACGCGGCGGCGGCCTCGGACCCGGTGAACGGCGGCGCGAGCCCGGACCCGACCGGCGTGGCCGTGTCCCACACCCCCGAGGCGGGGGCGCCGACCACGCAGACGACGATCCCCGACGCCTGCGGCGGGACGGTCTACCGGACGGGCGCTATCGCGCTGGGGGAGTCGAAGCGGTAACGGCGGGGGCGGGTTTTGCCGCGACCGGTTCCGCCGGCAGCAGGCCCGCCTCCGTGTCGCGCAGGGTCTCCACCTCGCGCCGGTAGAGCCGGAACCACATGAAGAGCACGAACGCGGCGAAGACGAACCACTCGCCGGTGTAGCCGAGGTTCTGGAAGGCCTTGAGGTCCAGGCCGGTGTTGGTCGGCGCCTTCGCGGGCACCGGAACCATCCCGTCCGACGGGGTCTGCACCGTCAGCCAGGCGTCGTACAGCGGCTCCTGCACCATGTTGACCAGCGTCGCGGCACCGATCACCCCGAGCTGACCGGCCGGCAGACCGCCCTGGGAGTACACGCCCTTGGTCCCGGAGTTCTCCGACGCCTGGAGCGCCCCGGTCACCTCGACCCGCCCGCCCGGCGCGGCCGGCGCCTTCGCCGGGTCCGCGACGCCCGGGAGCCAGCCCCGGACCACCGGGACGGCCTTGCCGGAGTCGGTCTTCAGCAGGGTCAGGACGTAGAAGCCGGACTTCCCGTCGAGCTGTCGTTCCGGGACGAGCAACTGCCGCCCGTACACACCGGACGCCGAAGCCGGCCGCCCGGAGGTCTCGGTGTCCACCGGCAGCAGCGAGTCCAGCGGCGCGGCCGCCCGGTCGGCGGGCCGTGCGGAGGACGCCTCCCGGTGGGTGTCGACGCGGTCCTCGAACCGGCCGAGCTGCCAGGTCCCCATGAACAGGCAGAAGGGGACGCCGAGCGCGACGAAGACGTTGATCCCCCACCAGCGCGGGGTCAGGAGAAACCGGTGCACCCCACCACGGTACGGGGGGTGCACCGGTCATCGGCTGCCGGGTCAGGCCGGAAGGTGCTTCAGCGCGAACTCCAGATCCATCCGCACCTGCTTGATCCGCTCCTCCACGACCAGCGAACCGTGCCCGGCGTCGTACCGGTACACCTCGTGCACCGCCCCGCGCGCCGCGAGGCGGTCCACGTAGTTCTCGATCTGCCGGATCGGGCAGCGCGGGTCGTTGAGACCCGCCGCGATGTGCACGGGCGCCTTCACCGAGTCCACGTACGTCAGCGGGGAGGACGCCTCGAAACGGTCCGGGACCTCCTCCGGAGTGCCGCCGAAGAGGGTGCGGTCCAGGGACTTCAACGCCTCCATCTCGTCGTGGTACGCCGTCACGTAGTCCGCGACCGGCACCGCGGCCAGCCCCACGGCCCAGGCGTCCGGCTGGGTCCCCAGGCCCAGCAGCGTCAGGTACCCGCCCCACGAGCCGCCGGACAGCACCAGCCGCGCCGGATCCGCGAGACCGGACTCCACGGCCCACTCCCGGACGGCCGCGACGTCCTCCAGCTCGATCAGGCCGACCCGGTGCTTGAGCGCGTCGGTCCACTCGCGCCCGTAGCCCGTCGACCCGCGGTAGTTGACCCGGACCACCGCGAAGCCGTGGTCGAGCCAGGCCGCCGGGGTCGCCAGGAAGGAGTCGCTGTCGTGGTGGGTCGGCCCGCCGTGGATCTCGAAGATCGTCGGGAAGGGCCCGTCCCCGCGGCCCGTCGGCCGCTGCGCGAGCGCGTGGATCCGGCCGCCCGGACCCTCCACCCACACGTCCTCCACCGGCACCGAGCCCGGCGGCCGGAAACCGGGCGGGTCCAGCACGACGCCGCCCGCCGTGGATCGCACCGCCGCCGGCTCGGCCGCCGAGGACCACTGGTACTCCACCGACCCGTCCGGGCGGGCCGTCGCACCGGACACCGAGCCCGGGGGAGTCTCCACCGCGACGAGGGACCGCGAGGCCAGGTCGTACCGCCACAGCTCGCCGCGCGCCTCGAACTCGTGCGAGACCAGCAGGGCCGAAGCGTCCGGGTACCACTCGGCGCCCACGTCGCCCGGCAGCTCGATCCCCAGCTCGGTCTCGGTGCCCGTGGCCACGTCCCAGATCATCGGCTCCCAGCGGCCGCGCCGCTGGTGGGCCACGAGCAGCCGGGTGTCGCCGGCGACGGGGGCGAAGCCGAGCACGCCCAGCCCCAGCTCCACCGTGCCGCCCTTGGAGTCGTCCAGCTCCGCGACCGCGGACCCGTCCAGGGTGACGACGCGCAGCGCCGAGTGCATCGCGTCGCCGTGCTCGGTGTGCTCGATGACCAGCAGGGTCCCGTCGCGGGACAGGTCGCCCACGCCGGCGGACTCGTGGTGTCGGTAGATCACGGCCGGCGCGCCGCCGTCGGGCCGTACGACGTGGACGGTGGTGCCCTCCTCGTCGGTGGACCGGCCGACGACCGCGGTGCCGTCCCGCCCGATGGCGAGTCCGGCAGGGTACGAGGGCTCCAGACCCGGCGTGGCCGGCGTGTCGGGGCCGCCCGCGAACGGCTGGCGGACCCAGGTGCCGAACTCGTCGCCGTCGGTGTCGGAGAACCACCAGATCCACTCGCCGTCGGGGGAGAGGGTGCCGTCGGTGGTGCCGTTCGGACGGTCCGTGGCCTGACGTTGGGCGCCGGTGGCGCGGTCCCAGGCGTACAGCTCGTAGGTCCCGGTCGCGTTGGAGACGAACAGGGAACGGTCCGGCGCGTCCTCGGCCCACTCGGGCAGCCCGACGCGCGGGGCCCGGAAGCGCTTCTCCCAGTCGGGCATGGCGGGCGTGTCTGCGAAGGCGTCTGCGTCAGTCATGCCCCCCATGTAACCCGATCGGCGCTGTCGGATGGTCCCGGCGCCCGGAAGGCGGCAGCGTGGGCGGGGATCCCACCCGCCGTCCTCAAGGAGGAACGATCATGGCGAAGCAGCCCAAGGAGCAGTCCGACATGTCGGGCGACAGCGGCTCCTCGCGTTCGCGGATGTCGAAGAGCTCGGACCAGCAGAGCAAGGGCAGGATCGAGGACATCGCCGAGGCCCAGGCCCGGGCGATGGACGAGGACGCGCGCCGATCGCGGGGAATGAAGCCCCCGTCGTCCGGATCGCAGCGCGGCGGCTGAGCCCGCCGAACGGGTGACGGGCCCTCCGGATGCCGGCCGGCCGGAACGGAGGGACAGTGGAGTACGTACGTCTTTCCGTGCTCCGAGGAGGAGTGGTCATGGCCAGGAAGGCTCGCGGCGAACATCACGGCCACCAGGATTCCGAGCGTGCGTTGGCGAAGAACACGGCGGCCGAGGCCCGTGCCAAGGCCGCGGTCAGAGATGTGCAGTCGATCTCCGCGAAGACCCGGGGCATGCAGCAGAAGGCCCAGGCGAAGCGCGGCTGACCGACCACTCGGCGACGTGTCACGGCGTCGCTCCATCACCGCCGCCACCCCGTCACCGGCCCGCGGTTTCCCACGGGAGACCGCGGGCCGTCGGCGTACGGGCGGCGGTGGTGGACCGGGGGTGATGGAGCGGGCGTGGAGTGGTGGTGGAGCGGCGCCCCGCCCGGGTCCCGCCGCCCCGGACCCGCCTGCGACCCGCCGGTCCACCCCCGGTCGTACGCTGGCGCCATGCGGATGATCGTCCGGGGCGCCCGGCTGTTGACCGACCACCACACCGACCATCACACCGACCGCCACACCGCCGGCCACCCCGCCGGCGGCGACGGCCTCAGCGACGTGGAGGTCGCGGAGGACGGCCGGATCGCCCGGGTCCTCCCGCACGACGACCAGAAGGAGCCACCCGCCACCGGCGTCCTGATCGAGGCGCACGGCGACCTGCTCACCGCCCCCTTCGTCGAGCCGCACATCCACCTCGACACTGCCCTGACGGCCGGCGAACCGCGCCCGAACGCCTCCGGCACCCTCTGGGAGGGCATCGCCCGCTGGAGCGAACGCAAACGGACCCTGACCCGCGAGGACGTCATCGCCCGCGCCACCGAGGTGCTGCGCTGGCAGGCGGCACAAGGGGTGCTGCACGTACGCACCCACTGCGACACCACCGACCCCGGGCTCACCGCCCTCGACGCGCTGCTGGAGGTCCGGGACCGGGTACGGGACGTCATCACCCTGCAGATCGTCGCCTTCCCGCAGGAAGGCATCGTCTCCTTCCCGGACGGCGAGGCGCTGCTGCGCGAGGCGGTACGGCGCGGCGCGGACGTGGTCGGCGCGATCCCGCACTTCGAGGACACCCGCGAGGACGGGGTGGCCTCCCTCGGCATCGCCTTCGCGCTCGCCGAGGAACGGGGCCTGCGCGTCGACGCGCACTGCGACGAGATCGACGACGAGCAGTCCCGGTTCGTGGAGGTCCTGGCCACCCTCGCGCTGCGCACGGGGCTGCGCGAGCGCGCGACGGCCTCCCACACGACGGCCATGGGTTCCTACGGCGGCGCGTACAGCTTCAAACTCCAACGGCTGCTGTCCCGCGCCGGGATCAACCTCGTCTCCAACCCGTTCGCGAACCTCAACCTCCAGGGCCGCTTCGACGCCTACCCCAAGCGGCGCGGCCTCACCCAGGTCAAGGAGATGCTGGCGGCCGGGGTGAACGTGGCCTTCGGCCACGACGACGTGATGGACCCCTGGAACGCGCTGGGCACCGGCAACCCGCTCCAGACCGCGCTCGTCGGCGTGTACGCCGCCCAACTCACCGGGGCCGACGAGATCCCCCGCGCCTTCGAGATGGTCACGGAACGCGCCGCGCGGGTGCTCGGCCTGTCCACGGCCGAGTACGGCATCACCCCGGGCGCCCCGGCCTCCTTCGTCCTGCTGCCGGCCGAGTCGCCCACCGAGGCGATCCGCCGCCAGGTCCGACCCCGGTACGTCGTCTCGCGCGGCACCGTCCTCGCCGAGAACCCGCCCGCCCCGAGCCGCCTGCTGTCCTGGCCCGGCGAACCGGGCCCGTCGGAAGTGGACTTCAGGCGCCGGTGAGCCGCCGCCCGAGCGCGGCGGCGGGCGTGGCCCGAGTACGGCGGCGGGCGTGGCCCGAGCGCGGCGGCGGGCGGCGCGAGTACGGCCGCCGAGTACGGCCGCCGAACCGCCGCGCCCCTGGTCCGAGCCGTCTCAGAGCCCCCGCTCCACCATCGTGATCACGTCCTGGCCCGCGTCGTGGACCTGCTCCGGGGCGACCCCGCGCAGCGGTCCGTCGATCACCAGCGCCGCCAGTCCGTGCACCGCCGACCAGGCGAGGAACTCCGCGCCCGGGCGACGTTCGGCGGCCAGCACCCCGCAGTCCACGAGCCCGTCCAGGGCGGCCCCGAGCAGTTCGAAGGGGGTGAGCCCGCCCTCGCCGGCGGCCGTGGTGTCCGCGGCGTGGACCATGTCCGGCGGGACGTGGAACGCCGTCCGGAACCAGCCCGGCTCGGTGACGGCGAAGCGGATGTAGCCCGTCCCCACCGCCCGGAAGCGCGCCCGCGCCCCCGCCGAGGGATCGCCGGCCGCGGGGAGGGCGTCGATCTCGGCCTCCATCGCCCGCGCGACGTGCGCCATCGCGGCCTGCGAGACCGCGTGCACCAGCGCTCCCCGGTCGGCGAAGTGCCGGTACGCGGCGTTGGGCGAGACCCCGGCCCGCCGGGTGACCTCCCGCAGCGAGACCGTGTCGGGCCCGCCCTCGCGGGCCAGTTCCAGAGCCGCGTCGAGCAGGGCGTTGCGGAGGTCGCCGTGGCGGTAGGTGGTGCGCTTGCGCGGCGGTTCGGTGGCCGGTGCGGGCATGGGACCGTCGATTCCAGATGTGGACAGCGTCTACTTACGGCCCACCCTACGCCCGGAGCCGCCGGGACCCCACAGGGTCACGCACATCCGCCACCCCGTCGGATAGCGTGCCCGCATGTCCTGGGACGAGACCGGATCACCCCACCCGCTCGCACTGCGCCGCACCGGACGCAGCGAACAGGAACCGGACCGACTGCCCGAGATCCGGGAACTGGAGACGCTCGGCTGGGAGCCCGCACCCGAGACCGCGACGTGGGTCTTCCTCCCCTACGTCTGGCCCCCGGGTGCCCGCACCTGGATCCCGGACCGCGGCACCCGCTGGGCCGTCGAGAGCGAACTGGACGGCCACGGTCACCTCACGCGCGTGGAGTGCGCCCCGCTCCCGGCCGAGGACCTGGACCTCCTCGACGCCGAATCGGTGGCCGGCCTCGCCGACCTCGGCCTGCCGCCCCGCCCCCGGGGCCGCCTGTGGCTGCTGCGCCCCGTCGGCCCCTTCGACACGGTCGGAGCCGTCCTCGACCACCTCCACCGGCTGGCCGAGGACCGGTCGGTCGACACCCGGACCCGGGAGTTCGTCGCCCTGGTCCGCACGGAACTCGACGCCTACCCGGACCCGAACGCCCACCCGGATCCGTACGCCCCGAACGCCCACCCGGACCGGGAGCGCTGAATCCCCTCACACCCACCGGGGGCCGAGGGGGTCACCCCTTCGGGGCGCACACGACCGCCACCCGTTGGACCGCGTTGTTGCCGAAGCCGCCCCGGTTCCAGGCCTGTTCGAGCGGCTGTCGCCGCCCCTTCGCGTCCGTGGCCCGTACGACCAGGGTGTGCTCGCCCGGCCTCGCCTCCCACACCCCGTGCCAGGCCTGCCAGGCGCAGCGCCCGCCGGCCGGCGCCGCCACCTCCACGTCGACCCAGGTCAGGCCCGCGTCGGCACTGAACTCCACCCGCACCACCGGCCCGTACCCCGACCAGGCCCGGCCCGCCAGCGGCACCGGCCCGGGCCGCACGACACGGATGCGGGACATGAAGTCGGGGAAACCCGGCGGCGCCATCAGGGCACGCGGCTCGATCAGGGTCACGGGCTCCCCGGCCTCCTCGGGCGACTGCCGCAACCGGTAGGCCACGGACTGCTGGAAGCCGGTGAACGGCACGTCGACCAGCGTGATGTCCGTCAGCCACTTCACATGGGCCATCCCGTACCAGCCGGGCACCACCAACCGCAGCGGACACCCGTGCTGCGGCGGCAGCGGCCGCCCGTTCATCTCGTACGCGACCAACACGTCCGCGTCGATCGGCAGCGGCAGGCTCCGCCGGTAGTCCTGCTCAACCCCGCGCTCGAACCCGTGGTCGGCGCCCGTGAACACCGCCTCCACCGCGTCCGGCTCCACCCCCGCCTCGGCGAGCAGCCCGCCCAGCGCCACCCCCGTCCAGTCGGCCGTCCCCACCGCCACCACCAGCCAGGGCTGGCTCACCGGCCGCGGCGACAACCGTGCCCGCCCGTTCCCGGCACACTCCATCGTCACCCGCCGCGTGACCGCCGGCCGGGCCCGCAGCTCGTCCAACCCCCACTCCACGGCGTTCCGCACCCGCCCACCGATCCGCAACCGCCACCGATCCGTGTCGGCCGCGGGGATGTCGTAGTGCACCAGTACGTAGTGCAGCCCGGCCGGCGTCACCTCGTAGCGCAGCGCCTCCAAGGGCAGACCGTGGTTGCGGGCGGCCAGCGCCAGCTCGTCCGCCCCGATCCCCTCCCCGACCGCGGCCACCCGACCCGGCCCACCGACACCCCCCGGGGATGCCGTCTCCATCCCTCCATGCTCCCCCGAAACCACCCCACGGGCCCGCCCACCGAATGCCGCCCCTCCGCAAACGGGGAGGGGCACGGTCCACACGCGGGGGGACGGCTGCTACACGGTGGTCTGGTGGGGCCCGAGGCCGCGGATCTGCTTGCCGGCGCGCCAACGCCGACCTGTTCGATGGCTGAGAGGGCGGGATCTGCGGGCGACGTGCGGGGTGGCGCCGACGGTCACCTGTCTCCCGCGCGAGCGGGGACGCCGTACTGCCTCGGGCCGGCGGCCCGAGGCAGTACGGCACCGCGTCAGTCGGCGACGGGCTCCCGGTGGCCGCGCAGGGCGACGCTCCAGCGGATGGCCGATCCCATCCTCAGGATCGACCGCTCGTAGACGCGGGCCGCGCCGACCGCCAGGCCGGCCGCCGCAACGGCCATCAAGGCCGCTGCGGCCAGGTTCTCCGTCCACCCCGCGGTGTGCGCGCTCACCTGCAACGGCATGATCAGCATGGAGAACGGCGGTATGTACCGGACAACGCCCACCCACGGGGCCGTCAGGTCCATCGCCGCGGCGACCGCGACACCGTAGGGCACCAGCGTCGCCATCAGGACCGGCATCACGGCTCCCGAGACCTCCTCCGCACGCGAGACCAGGGAGCCGGCGGCGGCGAAGAGGAAGGCGAAGAAGGCGAACCCCAGCACGAACCAGGCCACGGCGGCGGCCATTGTCACCGTGGCGGGGAACGTGGCGGGCAGGACGTGCCCGAAGCGGACCGCGAGGACCACCGACGCCCCGAACAGCGCGGTCTGGAGGAGTGCCGCCGCGCCGATGCCGAGCACCTTGCCCGTCATGAGGCGGAAAGGGGTGAGCGTTGCGAGCAGGACCTCGACGACGCGGGTCGACTTCTCCTCGACCACGCCCTGAGCGACCGTCATCCCGTAGCCGAAGAGCTGGAAGAACAGGATGGTCACGACGCCGAGGGCCGCGCCGAGCCCTGCTCCGCCCGGCACCGGGTCGCCGACGAGTTCGGGGGCCGGCAGGGCCTCGGCCACGAGACCGCGCATCCGTTCCTCGTCGACGTTCTGCTGCTGGAGTGCGCGGGATGTGGCCCAGCGTTCCGCAGCCGCAGCCGCTGCTTCGCGGGCTGCGGACGGGCTGTTGTGCCGGAGGATCAGCCGAGTTCGATCGCCGTCGGTGACGAGGGCGGCGTCCGCGTCCTTGTCCGTGACCTTCCGGCGGGCGTCGGCGGCGTCCGCGGCGCTTTCCCACCGTGCTTCCCTACCCGGTGTGCCCGTTGCGAAGGCCGCCACCGGCGTGCCCGCGACCACGACGACGGGCTGGTCTTCGCTGTCCGGGGAGCCGAAGGCGAAGAGGAGCCCGAGGATGACTCCGATGTTCACCAGGGTTCCCACCACGAAGGAGCGGGTGCCGACGCGGGCGTGGATCTCCCGCCAGGTGACCAGCCACACCGCGGTGCGCGCGGATGCCGCGCCCGCCGTGTTCTGTGCCGGGCTCATGCCGCCTCCTGCGGTTCGTCGGTGACGGCGGAGCGGAAGAGCTCGGTGAGGGAGGGTCGTTGGCGGTGGAAGGCCACGACACGTCCCAGCGTCATCGCGTGGTGCAGGAGTCGGTTCTCGTCGAAGCCGTTCGGCAGACCGAGGACGATTCCCGCTTCCTGTCGGCGGGCGGTGAGGCCTTCGGCGCCCGGAAGGGACGCGGGCCAGTCGCCGGGGGCGTCGTCGACCTCGATGTAGACGCTGTTGTCTGCGCCGGCGCGGAGTTCCTCCACTGTGCCGCAGGCCACCATCGTCCCCTTGCCGGCGATGCCGACGCGGTCGCAGAGCCGCTCGACAAGGTCGAGCTGATGGCTGGAGAAGAGCACGGGGACCCCCTCATCCGCCTTGCTCCGCAGGACGCTGCTCATGGTGTCGACGGCCAGTGGGTCGAGGCCGGAGAACGGTTCGTCGAGGAGCAGGAACCGAGGGTCGTGCACCAGGGCGGCGGCCAGCTGCACGCGCTGCTGGTTTCCGAGACTGAGGGAGTCGACCGCGCGGTCGCGGTGCTGCCCGATGTCGAGCCGTTCGGTCCAGGTGTGCATGGCCGTGCGGGCGGCGTGCCGGTCCATGCCGTGCAGCCGTGCGAGGTATTCGAGGTGGTTGCCGACGGTCATCCTGGGATAGAGACCGCGTTCCTCCGGCATGTAGCCGAATGAGGTCCGGGTCTTCGCATCGATGGGGCGTCCACTCCATCGGACGGCTCCGGCGTCCTTTTCCAGTACCCCGATGATGATGCGCATGGTCGTGGTCTTGCCGGCGCCGTTGCCGCCGACGAAGCCGAATACTTCTCCGGCTCCGACGCTGAATTCCATTGCATCGAGAGCAACGTGGCTGCCGTAACGCTTCGAGATTCCTGCTATTTCAAGTACTGCCTGATCAGATTTCACATGTCCCCCGTGGAGAACTTTCGTTCTGATGTGCTGTTGGCGTGAGTCAGACGCCTTTGTGTATAGGTACTGCGGGCTATGCCGATGATCTGGCAGAACCTCGAAACGCTGAGCCCGCATTCGCTCCGTACGGCGTCGAGGTCCGGGAAGGGACCGCATGGTGGTCCACTGCGTTCCGCCTGGCCCTGAGCTGGATGTACACCTCGCCGAGCGCGGTCTTCAGCTCCGTGATCTGGGCGAGCAGGCGGCGTTCCCGCTCGCTGCTCTGACTGACTCCGCCTTCGAGTCCCTGGGTTCCGGAGCTGATGAACTGGCGCTTCCAGTTGCCGACCGCCTGTTCCGAGACCCCGACACTGCTGGCTGCCTGCGACACGGACAGGTCTCCGGACAGAACGGTCAGGACGAGCTTCGCCTTCTCTTCTGGAGGTATTACGGGTGGTCTGGGCACGTCGAAATCTCTCCCCCGGTCTGTGCCACGTTGTCGTAAACGTTGTCCGCTGGTGGTCGCCGCGGACCCGACAACGAGGCGTGTACGACACATCTTGTTTATGTTCCCCCTGCGCCTGCAAGCTCGTTGAGGAAGATCTGAGGAACAATTCAGAGGGGCCCCGCGGTGCGAGTATCTGATTTCAGGCAGCGTGAACAGCCCGTCCCGCCCCATCGAAAAGAGGGCATCGCGAGCTGGTGTCACCGCGTTTCAGGTTCGGTCGAAGCCCCCGTCGGGCCCTCCGTACGGGAACGGCCCGTCGGGCCCTCCGTACGGGAACGGCCCGTCGGGTCCTCCGTGCGGGAACGGCCGTCGTTCCGGAGGGCGGGTGGTCTTGCGCGGCCCGTGCCGGCGCGGGTTGCTCGCCTGCGGGTTCCCCGAGGGGGGTCTAGTCCCCGTTCATGAAAGATCCCCCATCGCGCAGTTCCGGGCGCCCGCGTCGGGACGTGCCCGGTGCGCGGGTGGTCGTCGCCCTTGTCGATCAGGTCGAGCCTAGGGAGCGCCCGTTCCGGCTGACAAACCCCGCGTCCGAGAAAGTACTTGCCTGGCGGGAAAGTAAGTGCGAGGGTGGAAGCATGGAAAACCTCCCCACTCCAGATGAGGCGAACTCAGCTCTCACCGTGGCCGGTTCGGCGAGTCGTGCCGCTCGCGGCCCCCGCCCGATGCCCTCCTGGCTTCCCCCGGCGGCCGGCCTGCTGCTCGCCGGAGGGTTCGTCAATTTCGGCCTCGCGTACAAATATCGTGATGAACCGGCCTTCCTCGTTGTAGCTGCCATCTGTCTTGTTCTCTGCCTTCTCGCCATCGCTTCCACGGTCCGTGCCGGTGGAGTGGTGCCCGCTCCCGCGGGCACCACCCGGGAGCGGACGCTGCGTCAGCTCCCCGCACTGCTGCCGTTCGTCGCCGGCGGCCTCGGGGCGCTGTTCGCCGGCGTCGTCGGCTGCCTGGCGGTCGCCGGGATCGGTCTGGGGGTGCTTGCCTGGTTCCAGCTGGTGCGCTTGAGGAACGGCAGTCCGGCATGACCGGACCGGATCCGCTGCCGCAGTTGGACGCGGTCGTCCAACACCCCAGCAGACTCGCGGTCGTCGCCTTCCTCTCCGGTTGCACGGAGGCCGAGTTCAAGGCGGTGCGCGACGCGCTGGACCTGTCCGACTCCGCCCTGAGCAAGATCGTGACGGCCCTGGAGGGCGCCGGGTACGTCGCGGTGCGCAAGGGGTACGTGGGCAAACGCCCCCGCACCTGGCTGACGCTGACCGATACCGGCCGAAGCAGTCTCGCGGGCCATCTCTCGGCCCTGCAGCAGATCGCCGATCAGGCCCGGGGCCGTGGCGCCGGCCTGGGCTGAGCCGGGCGCCTCGGACCCGGTACCGCGGGCCGGACACGCCGAAGCCGTCGCACTCTCCACGCGATCCTCTCGCGGGGAAAGTACGACGGCTTCGGAGAACACGGTCCGGGACCGACGGGTGGAGCCGCCGAATGCCCCTCGGCGGCTCCACCTTGTTCCCAGTGGATCAGCAGCCCGCCGCGTGCGTGATGGACACGCTGGTCAGGACGCCGCTCGCGGCGCTGACGGAGAACGCGGTGCACTCGGGCGAGGAGACCGTGGTGACCGTCAGCGGCGTGGTCGCCGGAGCGTCCCCCTGCGCGGTGGCGCCGAACTCCTCGGCGGTGGTGTAAGCGGTGTAACCGGCGATCAGCTGACTGGCGTTCATGAAAGTTCTCCTGAGGTGTGAGCGGGGGTGGGTGGTCAGCAGCCGGCGTGGGCGGTGGCGCCCACGGAGGCGGCGCTGACGGCGCTGACGGCGGCACCGCACGCGGCGCTCGAGATGTCGATGAAGCTGAGGATCGACGGCGTGGTCGCCGGGGCGTCGCCCTGTGCGGTGGCGCCGAACTCCTCGGCGGTGGTGTAAGCGGTGTAACCGGCGATCATCTGACTGGCGTTCACGTCTGGCCTCTCTCGTATGTGCATCGGAATGTGCTTTGCGGAATCAGTTGACCATGTGAGCCCCGCCCGAAGAAGCCGGAAACTTATGGCTTGGTTCTCTCCGCAAAGCCCTGAGCTGCACACTCTTCGAGACGTCACAACAAATTACGTCCGGCACGACTTTCGATGCACCCGCCGGCACCGGCATTCCGGACACGAGAAAGGGACCCGTGCCCACGGGTCCCTTTCTTCGATATCCGCCGTTGTCCTCAGTTGCTCGTCGCGCGGCGAACCAGGCCTTCCCACACCGCGAGTTCCGTCCGCGTCTCGTCGAGCCCTCGGGCCAGGGCGTCCGCCTCCTTGGCAAGCACCTCGTACCGGTCCACGGGAGCGCCCGGAGACGTCAGGCCCTGGAGGGCATGGGTCAAGAACGCATCGGCCCACTCATCCAGACACGGGGAGCACACGCCCAACCGCCTGCAGAGCGCATCGCGCGGCTCCGTACGGGACAGCAGGCTCATGACCGCGCGGATCCGCAGGGCTGTCGACGCGGTCGGACAGCGCAGCACGCGGCGGCCTACAGCAGCCCGAGGTCGGGCAGCGGCGGCGAGGCCAGGTTGCGGGCCGGCGCCGACGGGTCGATCCCGGCGTCCCAGAACACCTCCCGCATCGTGTCTTCCAGACCGACGCCGTCGGGCCGCACCCGGTGCTTGACCATGGCCTGGGCCAGCGCACCGCTGCGGTGTTCACCGAAACTCAGGCCCTGCATCCCGGGACGGGAGTCCTGAGGCTCCCATGCGACGGCGACGCCGGGCACCACCTGGTGGGCGAACGGCGAGGTGTCCGGCCCCAGCCCGTCGAGACCGGACACGCACGCCCCGATCCCCCGAACGGCCGACCAACTCCGTGGGGGCAGGTAGACGACGAGGGCGTCGCGTCGCGGGAACAACCGGGGACTGGAGGTGATCTTCGCCCGGTACACCAGCCGCCTTTCCTCCAGGTACGTCAGCACCGTGTTCCACACCCGCGGTGCCGCCTCCGCCGAGGTGACGTGGACGTACACACGAAGGGTCTGCGCCCCCCTGCCGACACCCGTGCCCGCCGAGCCGTCGGTCAGGAAGAACCCGGTGGACAGGGCCGGCCGGGCCGCGGGCAGTCGTATCGCCGCGGCGCTCGGCAGCTTCGCGGGGGGTTCGCCCACGAGCGTGTCCGCGGGCAGGAGGACGCGCAGTCCGCCCAGTTCCGCCACGAGCATGCCGTCATCGGTGCGTTCGCGGACGACCGCGTCGGCGAGCGTGTGGGAGTGCGGCATGGCCTCGGTCAGCAGGCGGTCGAACTCCGGATCGCGCAGGCTCCGTGGACGGGTGGTCTCCGCCCTGTCCTTGCCCGTGTGCGCCAGCTGATACAGGGTCTGCGACAGCTTCCCCGCCAGCTTGCCCGGCGCGTCCGCCTCCAGGAACTCCGATCCGACCGTCGCGCTCAGTCCGTCGGAGGCGACGGAGATGTCCCGGGCGGTCCGAACGAGGGCGGGAGCGAGGACGTCGGTGGTCATCGGTATCACAGTGCGTCTCCCAGTCCCAGGATGTCGGTGCTGCTCTCGGGCGCCAGCAGGATGCTTCGCCCGATGCCCGCGCCGGCCCGATCGGCGGCGATCACGCGTCCACCGACCATCGCGGTGGCGAGCATGCGGTCGAACATGTGCCACCCGGCGTACGAGGCGGCGCGGATACGCAGCCCGTCGTCCGCGGCCGCGCCGCGCACGGAGCGGTATCCGGCCCAGAAGGCACGCATCCGGGGCCGTAGCCGGTCGAGTTCCCGTACCCCGTGTTCGAGGATCTCCTCGTGGGAGGTCTGCTGGTCGAAGGTGAACCCGGGAGTGTCCCCGATGGAGCGGGGAATGCCGTGGATGGCGGTGTAGAGCCACTCGCCGATGACGGCACCGAGGTCCCGGGCGGGGTCCCCGAGACGGAACTCCTCCCAGTCCGTCAGAAGCAGCCTGTGCGGGGTCAGGAGGAACTGGTCGAGTCTCAGGTCTCCGTGGATCGGCCTGCGGTCCTGCACCGCGGCCTCGGCGGCGCGCAGCCGGTGCAGGGCGTCGACGACCTTGCGGTCGGACTGGATCAGCCTCCAGGTCTCCAGTTCGCCGAACGTCGAGGAGACCAGGCCCCTCAGGGACACGGCGTTGTGCGGATGGAGCGGGGGCATCGGATGTGGCGTCGTGTCCAGCAGGCCCGCGTCCGCGGGCAGGGAGTGCAACTCTCCCGTGAGCCGTCCGGCCTGGTGGCTCAACTCCTCGTCGAACGCATCGTCGGCGTTGAGCTCGGACCCGGAACGGGCGTCCTCCAAGAGTTCGAAGACGACGAGCATCGCGTCGGTGTCGGAGCCGAGCAGAGACGGACCGATGAGGGCCGATCCCGGGTGGCGGGCCGCCAGTGCCTCGAAGGCCAGGATGCGGTCGTATCGGCTGCGGGCCTCGGCCGGCTCCGGGCCCCTCAGCCGCTTGACGAAGACGCGTGCGCCCGTGGTCGTCGTACCGGCCCAGTTGTCGTTGCGGCCCACCCGGGACGTCACGTCGTCCGGGTCGAACGCGCCCAGGCCGAGCGCGCCGAGCAACGCCGCGACCTCCGGGACTCCGGCGAGATCGGCGGGGGCGTACCGGGACCGGGTCGGCGCGGATTCCTTGGTGGGAGCTCCTTGGATTCTTGTCACGCGGCGGCACGGTAGGTACTTCGAACGGATCTCGGCAAGGGCAAAGTATCGGAATAACTTTCCCGTGAAGGCGCCATGTCCGTACGGCAATTCGCCCACCGCACCGCGGTCGGCCATGTGTCCTTCTCCAGGGCAAAGTAATGCGCCGGATGACATTACTTTGCCCCCGCCGCGCATTCCTAGAGTGCCGACATGTCCCGCGCCCCAGTGATCCGCTCAACACTGTCCAACGGCCTGCGCCTCGTGGTGCAGCCGTTGCCCGGCCTGCCGTCAGTAGGCGTCGCCGTCCACTACGACGTCGGATTCCGGTCCGAACTTCCGGGCCGGAGCGGATTCGCGCACCTCTTCGAGCACGTGATGTTCCAGGGCAGCGAACACGTCGGACCGGCCGATCACTTCCGCCACGTCCAAGCCTCGGGCGGGACCGCCAACGGCTCCACCCACCAGGACTACACCGATTTCTACCAGGTGCTGCCCGCATCGGCGCTGGACCGGCTGCTGTTCCTGGAAGCCGACCGGATGAGGGCTCTGCGCCTCACCGAGGAGACGCTGCGCACCCAGATCGCCGTGGTCAAGGAGGAGATCCGGCAGTCGGTCACGGACAAGCCCTACGGCGGATTCCCGTGGACCGTGCTGCCCGGGGTCCTCTATCGGGAGTTCCGCAACGCCCACAACGGCTACGGCTCGTTCGGCGACCTGGAGGCCGCCTCGCTGGAGGAGTGTCAGGCGTTCCACGAGACGTACTACACCCCGGCCAACGCGGTCCTGACCATCTGCGGGAACGTCGATCCGCGGCAGGCCCTGGACCTCGCGGACCGTCACTTCGGCGGCATCCCGGCCCGCCCCCGCCCCGCGCCTCCGTTCCTCGACGAGCCTGAGCCGGCCGGGGAGGTGCGGGGCGAACACCGTGACCCGCACGCCGTGCTCGCCGCCACTGCTCTCGGCTACCGCCTGCCCGATCCGGCGACTTCGCTGCCCCGGTACCTGAGTCACATGGTGCTGACCCAGATGCTCACCGGACGGGACTCCGCCCGCCTCAAACGGCACACGGCCCACCGGAGCGGGCTCATGACGGACGTCAGCAGCAGTTGCGGACTGTTCGGCCCGCTGCGCGCCCGGTCCCCCGAGACCCTGGTGGTCCTGGCCATGCACCCGCGCACCACACCCGTCGACACGGTCCTCGACGTCCTCGACACCGAGATCGCCGAGCTGGCGGCGAACGGCCCCACCGGGCCGGAACTCGAGGAGGGCAGGGCACTGGCCTCCGCCGGAACGTGGCGAGGGTTCGACAACCTCGGCGTACGGACCCGCGCGCTCGGCACCTTCGAGCTGCTCTTCGGAGCCCCGGAACTCGTCGACACCCTGGCCCCACGACTCGCGGCCGTCAGCGCCGACGACATCCGCTCCGCCGCGGCGCACCTCGCGAGAGGCAGGCGCGCCGTGCTGTCCCTCATCACGCCCACGGGAGTCCACCGGTGAACCGCAACAGCGTGCTCCCCCCGATCGGTCCCCCCGTCCCGGTCGTCCTGCCCCCGCTGGCCGACGTACGCCTGGAGAACGGCCTGCGCGTCATCGCCGCCCGCCATGCCTCCACCCCCATGACGGAGCTGCGACTGGCGATCCCGCTCCACGTGGAGTCGTTCGCCGATGTGGCCGTCCAGGAAGTGTTGGCCGCATCGCTGCTGGGGCACACCGCGGCCGGGGAGCAGGGCCCGGCCGACGACCGTCCGGCCGCATCCGGAAGCCTCCTGACAGCCACCCGCTCCGCGCGGTGGCTCGGCGTCGCCGGCTCCGGCCCCAGCTCGCTCCTTCCTCTGCAACTGGACGTCCTGGCACGATCCCTGGTGCGCCCCCGTTTCACCGACGACGTGGTCCGCGCGGTCACGGTGCGCGCCCGAGGGCAACTCGCCGCCACGCGTGCGCAGCCCCAACTCATCGCCTCCGAGGCGCTGGTGGAACACCTCTACGGGCCGCTGCCGCAGATGCAGGACGTGCCGCGCGAGGCCGACCTCGCCGCGGTCGGCCACGAACAGGTACGCCTGGCCCACCGCCAGTGCGTACGGCCCGACCGGGCGGTGCTGATCCTGGTGGGCGATTTCGATCCCGACCCGGCCGTGGAGCAGGTGATCCGGGCCTTCGCGGAGTGGAAGGCGGCCGGCACGACGACGTGGGAGACGACGGGAGGTCCTCTGCTGCCGCAGCCGCGCGCCCGCACCATCGCCCGGGTGCCCCGACCGGGGGCGGCACAGACCCAGATCCGCCTGGTCCGCCCGGGACTCGCCCGCACCGACCCCGGCTTCGCGGCCCTGACGTTGGCCAACATCGTCTTCGGCGGGTACTTCTCCTCGCGCCTGGTCGCGGAGGTCCGCGAACGGCACGGGCTGGCCTACCGGTGCGAGTCGGTCTTCCGGGACCACCTCGACCAACTGGTCCTGGCGGTGGAGGCCGACACCGCCACGGAGCACGGTGACAGGACCCTCGACCACCTGCGGGCGCAACTGCGGCGCATGCGCACGCAACCGCCGACCTCGGCCGAGATCGAGGCGGCCCGCCGGTACGTCACCGGGATGACCGCGCTGGCGGCCTCCTCCCAACAGGGCTGGGCGAGCAGCCTGATGCTCGCCCTGGCCACCGGGCAGGAACCCGAGCGCATCAGCCGCATCCTGGACGACTTCACCGCGGTGACCGAGGCCGACGTGGCCGCCGCGGCCGGCCGCTTCTTCGATCCCGACGACTTCCACGGGGTCGTCATCGGAGATTCCCCCACCCCCTTCGAGACGGAGAGCTTCCTGTGATCTCCCCGCACACCACGAGCATCGTCTTTCCCGTCCAGCCCACTCAGGTCGCACAGGTCATCCCCTTTGCCCAACTGCTCCAGCGACGCGGCTCGGGACGTCTGTGGCTGGGGCAGTCCCTGGGCGTCGAGACGCACCACGTCTTCGCCGCGCTCGCGGGAGCGGGAATGCGCATCCCCTTCGGTACCTCGGTAGCCCTGGCGGGTCTCCGTCATCCGTACGACGCGGCGGTGCAGGCCCGTTCCGTCGCCCAACTGTCCGGGCTGCCGTTCGTGGCGGGCATCGGCCCGGGCGGGGAGGCGTTCCAGCGCATGGTCCGTACCGCCCCCATGCCGAAGCCCGTCACCGTCAGCGGCCAGTACCTCACCACGATGCGGGAACTGATCGAGAGCCGAAGCGGGGCCGACAGCGACGGGCTGGAGCACAGCACGCACGGAGCACTGCCGGTCATGGACACGCCTCCGGTCGAGCTGGGGCTCGGGGTCCTGCGCCCGGCCATGGCCCGCGCGGCGGGCCGGGTCGCCGATGTCGCCGTCACCTGGCTGACTCCACCACGGTTCATCGAGGAGGCACTCGTCCCCGCGCTGGAACAGGGGGCGGCGCAGGCCGAGCGCCCCGTTCCCCGTGTGGCGACCGTTGTCCACGTGGCGGTCCGGCGCCCCGGCCGCGACATCGAGGCCATAGCCCACTCCGCGGCCTACGCCCACCTGGGCAGCCCGCACTACACCGACATGCTGCGCCAGGCGGGCGTCCCGGCCGACCCGGCGGACACCAAGGGCGGCGCGGCGCTCCTCGTCTCCTCCGGCACGTTCGTCGCCGGCACCCCCGACGAGATCGCGGACGGCCTCGACCGGTACCGGGCGGCGGGTGTGGGCGAGGTCATCCTCAATGTCTGCGGCGTCTACACCGCCCTCGGCATGGGAGCGGCCATGACGGACATGCAGCAGATCCTCGCCGCGGTGGACGGCCGCCATGCGTGAGAACCCCACCGCGGCACCGCCGTTCACCGCCCGCCGGCTGCTCTACGTGGGTACGGGCTCCCTCGGGGTGATGTTCATGCCCATGTGGGTGCACTGGCTCCGCGCCGCCTACCCCGAACTGGCCGTACGCACCGTCATCACCCGTTCCGCGACCAAGTTCGTCACGCCGACCGCGCTCTCGGTGTTCGCCGGGCACACTCCGCAGCTCGACTCCTGGACCGAGGAACCCGTGGAGTCCGCGGCCCACGTCGAGATGGCCGAGTGGGCGGACACCGTCATCGTGCATCCCGCCACGTTCCACTTCACCAGCCGCCTGGCGCTCGGAGTGGCGGACACCCCGGTACTGCTCGCGCTGCAGTGCACGCGCGCCCCCATCGTGCTGGCTCCGGCCCTGCCGCCCGGAGCCCTGGCCTCGGCCGCGTGGGAGTCCCACATGGCGGCCCTCGAACGGCGAGCCAACGTCCACGTCGTCCCGCCCCACCCCGGGGTGAGCATCACCACCGGCAAGCCCGATGCGGCGACCGCCGCGCCGCTTCCCGAGGTCCTGCTGGCCGCGGAGCGGCTGCGGGCCGCCGCCACGGGCGGGGCCACGGACACCGGGGTCGCCACGGAAGGCACGGCACGGAGCGAGCGGACGGAGCCGAACCCGTGACAGAGCCCGTCCTCGTCGACATGTTCGCGACCGGATTCCAGCGCACGACGATCCACAGGCTCGGCGAGGGCACGTTCCTGTGGACGCGCGGCGCCGGCCTGGACCGGCCGACGCCCCTCACCGCGCCGTCCGCCGCGGCCCGGAGCCATGTGGCGTCCCTGGCCCGCCCGGGCCTCCTCACCCTCAACCTGCCGACCGTGTCCGGGAACGAACTGCGCTACGCGGTCCCGGGCTCGACCACGGCAGCGAAGGTGCTGTGGTCGGAGCCCTCACCGGCCGACAGCGTGCGCCTGGCCGAGGTCTTCCGGTCCGTTGGCAAGGTGCTCAGGCTGCTGCACTCCCACCCCGCACCTCCCGGCAGTGCCACCGCAGGCCCTGTCGGACCGGCCCGCTTGGCCGCCTGGATGGACGGCGGGCACGGCCCCCGCGCCGCCGCCCGGATGCACGGCCTGCTGCGTGACGGCGTCGGCGCGACACGCTGGGCCGCGGTCCGCAACTGGTGCAGCGACCTCGCCCGTCCCGGTCCGGACGCGATGCTCCTGCACGGTGCGCCGAGCACCGGGTCCCTCGTGCTCCCGGCGGGGCCGGCCCGGCACTCCGCGGACGAGGAGGGACTCACCGACGGGGGCGCCCCGCCTCCGACCGCCGGCGCCCTGCTCATCGGGGAGGAACTGGCCCTCGGTCCGGCCGGGTTCGATCTCGGCTGGTTGCTCGGCGAGTTGCTGGAACTGCGGATGACCGCCGTCCATCGCCTCGTGCCACGGCCGATCCTCTCCGAGCTGCCGAAGGCGCTGCTCGCCGGCTACGGCGCCCCCGTCGACCCGCTCGTCGCGGGGCGGGCGGCGACTCTGCGCATGCTCACCCACGCCCACGACTTCGCCTCATACGTGGGCTGGCACCCGGAGCTGGAACTCTACGCGCGGACCGCGATCCGCTACATCGACACCGACGGGCTGGCCGCACTCGACGGTGGCGTCTGAGCCGGCGGCCGGCCCACACGTCACCCCACCCGCTGCCCCCTGTCCTCGTCACCCACCTCCCGAAGGAACCTCCTGTGAAAACCCATGGCATCAACCTTGTCGTCCTCCACGACCTCGACCCTGTGCGGGCTGCCATCGAGCAGGCCGCCTCCACCGCGGACGCGTCCGAAGCCCCCGGGCTGCGCCGCGCCCTGTCCCTGCTGGACGAGTACCGACACAGCGACACCGACATCAAGATCCGCTGGGCACGCCGGTACCTCGACGAAGCCGGCGTCCCTGCCGGCGACACCAGCGCCCGCACCATCAAGAAGCTTCGCCAGGCCGTTCCGAGTCTTGGCCTCGGCGAGGCGGTCGCTCTGGTCACGCTCGCGGCGGAGCGCTGAGGTGCCGCGGTCCAGGAACCGGCCTCGGGCACACATCCGCATCGGTGCCGACATCCTCGCCTCGGGCCGGGGCATGCTCGCCGTGGCGTTGCTGCTGGCCCTGGCCTCGACGGCCGGCACCCTGGCCGTGCCGCTGATCGTCAAGGAGGTCTTCGACGCGTTCGCCCAGGACGAACCCATCGTCCGCCCCATTCTGTGGATGGCGGGTGCGGCGCTCGCCGCAGCGGTGACGCTGTCGGTCTCGGGCTATCTCCTGGCCAGGGTCGGTGAGCACATGATCCTGCGACTGCGCCGCCGTGTCATGGCGCACGCGCTGCGGCTCCCCATGGCCACCCTCCGGGTCCAGGGCATCGGCAACCTCGTGGCCCGGATCACCTCGGACGCCATCCTGCTGCGGGCAGTCATCGACGTGGGAGTCGTACAGTTGCCCCTCGCCGTTCTGACGGTCGTCGCCACCCTGGTGGTCATGGCGTTCCTGGACTGGGCGCTGGTGCTCATCAGCATCGCGTCTTTCGCCGTCGCCGGCATTGCCATCGGGTTCGTCCTGGTGCGCGTCAAGCGCAACGTCGTCGAACAGCAGGGCGCCATGGGCGAACTCGCCCAGCGCTTCACCACCTACCTGTCGGCGCTCACCACCATCAAGGCCTACCGCTTCGAGCGGGGTGCAGCCGACCGGTTGGGTGAGGACGCCCGGCAGCTCACCTCGACCTCCATGGTCGGAGCCCGGCTCCAGTCGTTCATCTCTCCCGTCATGGGGCTGGGGCAGCAGGTCGCCCTGGTCTCGGTGATCATCGGCGGCGGCGCCCGGATGGCCGACGGCAAGCTGTCCGCCCCGGACTTCGCGGCGTTCCTGCTCTACCTCCTGCAGCTGGTCGGGCCGGTCACGGTGGTCGCCACCGGGATCGGCCGCCTGCAGGCCGGGCTCGCCGCCCGGGTGCGCTTCGAGGAGTTGCTCTCCCTGCCACAGGAATCGGACGACAGGTCCCCGGGAACGCCCCGCCCCGAGCCGGTACCAGGTGCACCGGCAGTCGTCTTCGACTCGGTGTCGTTCTCCTACGCCGGTACGACGACCCTCGACGGGCTCGGATTCAGCGCGCCGCGCACCGGCCTGACAGCCTTCGTGGGGCCCTCCGGAGCGGGAAAGACGACAGCCCTCAACCTCATCGACCGCTTTGTGCACGCGGACGCGGGCCGGATATCCGTCCTCGGACACCCCGTGGGGGACTGGCCCCTCGACGATCTGCGCCGCCGCGTCGCGTACGTGGACCAGCAGTTCACCCTGCTGGAGGGCTCGGTCCGCGACAACCTTCAGCTCGGGTGCGGTCGTCCGGCCTCCGACCCCGAACTGGCCGAGGCCTTGGCCGCCGTGGGCCTGCGGGAGGACATCGAGGCGCTGCCGGACGGCCTGGACACCGTGCTGGGCCGGGGGAACGACCTTTCCGGCGGGCAGCGGCAGCGCTTGGCCCTCGCCCGCGTCCTGCTCACCGACGCCGAGATCGTCCTGATGGACGAGCCCACTTCCCAGATGGACAGCATCAACGAGGAGCGCTTCCGCCAGGTCGTGGACGACATCGCCGCGACCCGGGCCGTCCTGGTCGTCACCCATCGTCTCTCGACCGTGCAGAACGCCGACCACGTCATCATGCTCGCCGCCGGAGCGGCGGTGGATGCGGGGACTCACGGCGCCCTCATGGACGAGTGCGCCCCCTACCGGGAGCTGGTCACCAGCCAGTCCCTGGCCTCCGCCTCGTAGGCAGTGGGGCAGTGGGGGCAGCCTTCGGATGCTCAGTCGGTGGTGAGCCACTGTTTCCAGTGGTCGCCACGGACGAGGTTCTCGGAGTCGACGCTGTCGGTGGCGACGTCGTGGGTCTCCGACGCGAGGACGACCTCGTCCGCGCCGGGCTCCGGAAGGGCACCTGAGCACGACCGGGACGTGCCCGGCCGCCGCGACCAGAGCGGCGTACCCCGAGCAGGGGCGGCACCGGCTCGCCGCCGGCGATCCGTGGGCTGAGAAAGGGTCTGTCTTCTCCTCCGCGCCGGGGACGGAGCGGCCCGTGATCCAGGCCGGGGGCCACGGCCATGGACGAGATCTTCAGGGCCGCGCCGAACCCGTAGTCACTCAGTTAGTCACTCAGACGCAGAAAGAGCCGGTGCAGGTTTCCCTGCACCGGCTCTCACCTGGTGTTTCAGCTGTCGGGGTGGCGGGATTTGAACCCACGACCTCTTCGTCCCGAACGAGGTCCACCCAAGATCCCCACCGGCACGAGCGAAGTTTCCCCTGGTCAGCCCCCTGGCCTCGGATGGTCTGGGGCAGTCTCAAGGGGCCTCGGGGAGCAAATGGGCTCCCAGTCGGCTCCCAGTAGCCGATGCCAGCCGACTCGTGATCGTTCGCGTCCGCTTCGCCGAGGCGTGTGCACAGGCTCTGGGCAGAACGCAGAACCCGGGAAGGTGCGTGACACCGACGACTGGCGACCGCTCTCTGGTCCGGGCCGTTCTCGAGGCCTGGGCCGACCAGAGCACCTGCTATTCCAGCAGAAGGCGGACCAGCTGGTCGAGCTCTTCCGCCTCCGGAGAATCGGCAAGAACGGAGCGGATGACCTGGCGAAGCTTCACGTAGCCCTTGGACTCATCGAGGACCAGTTCCGCGATGTGTTCGGCCTGTGCTGCTCCGAGGGCCACCAGGCGGTTGTGTATCGCGTTGAGCGGGTCGAACTCTGGGATGGGGAGCTGCCATACAGCCTTGTCGATGTGACGCTCGTCCTTGCCGTAGGACATGAGCGGACGGACAACCTCAGTCAGGGCCGGAGTGTTGAGGATGGCGCATAGATACATGCCCTCCTCGCGACTGGCGACCGTGCCCCAGTACAGAACATGGTCGATGACCGCGTTCGGGTCATCCACCAGCGCTGCGGAGACATGCATGCCGGACTTGCCGTAGACAACGCGCAGGGGGGTGGCGGGAAGCTGCATTGACATGCCCCGGTGAAATGCCAGGCGTTCAATGAGTGTCAGCCGCTCGCTACTGCGGTGAGCCATCCACTGTTCCTCTGCGGCACGCCACCAGTTCGCCAGATCCGGGTACAGGTCCAGGCGAGGGTGCTCGCCATGGAGAAGGGTTTTGGCTCCTTCGATGGGCAGTACGGCCTTCCTCGGCGCCAGCAGTCGGTATGGAAGGACGCTCTCTCCCAGGAGGACAGGGCGAACGAATTCGGTCTCCACGACCCCTTCCTGATCAGGGAGGTCCCTCCACGGCTTCTTCTCGGTACTGCTGCGCTCAGACCGGACTGCAACGCGGCCACCGCCAAGGCCCAGTGGGCCGGTCTGCTGCGTTTCCACGAAATAGAGCACACGCGGCACGATCGTGGCGCCCTGCCAGAATCGATCCTTGTACGGCGAGGAGATCAGCCCCTCGCGTACGTAATGGACTTCCGCAGGCTCTCGAGTGATCCACTTCTCGGCGACCTCCCAGGTCACCCCTGCTCCGGGTAGCTTTCCCGTCCAACGCTCGGTGTTCTTGGGCAGCGGGATGGGGTCGTTGTCGATGGCCGCTGCACCGATGCCCACCTTCATACGAGTCCCGAAGATGACTGCACTCCCCCGCGGGAAGAAATGGGGGCGCAGCCGACGCAGGTCCCACGAGCCAGAGAACGCGACCTTCACAGAGCCGTTTGGATCCGGGTAGTCGCCGGCTCGGAACCCCGTCCAGTACGGGCGGTCCAGGACGGGGTTGGGCACCACGAACGCGAATTTGCCGCCCTCAGCGAGGTACTGCTGCATGGCGCGGGCGATGAACAAGCCCGACAGGTCCTGATGCGTTGCCACTTCATCACCGCGCCACAGGCCGCGCGACTGAGACATCGCCTTGAAGCGGTCCTGCATCTCGCTTGGCATGTGGCGGTAGGACAGCCACGGCGGGTTTCCGATGAGTACGTCGACTCGGTTCTCCACCCGCGCGAGCCACATCGGGCGTGCGAGGTTGCGTACGTAGTACGACCAGATGTGGTTGCGGCCCTCGTCTACTAGCTGGCAGAGCAGCTTGAAGTTCGCGGTGAGCTCGTCCTGGTCGTCCTTCGCGGAGATGGCCAGTCTGTTGAAGAGGGTGGCCAAGGAGGGCGTGCTTCCCGGGGCACGGCGTACTGCCTTGTCAGCCAGCTCGTTGACGATGGTGTCGAACCGGCCGGCGTCTTTGAGGAGGTCCTCAGAGAAGCGGAGCTCATTTTCAAACAGCTGGCCGCCAGTGCCGGTTCGGATCACCAGATGGCCGTGGTCCAGCAGGTCCGTGCGTTGCTCCCACTGGACACTGTCGCCGAGATAGACGGGAACCCTTATGGGGCCCCGCTTGTCCGACATCAGCCTGTCTCGACCGATGGCCAGCAAGTACGTCACGCGGGCGAGGGCAACGGCGACAGGGTGAAGGTCGATGCCCGCCACGTGATCTGTGATGTCGATCAGCGTCTCGCGGAGGGGCCGCCCCGCGGCCTCGGCTGCTTCCAGGTACCGGCGCGCGGAATGGAACAGGAACGTGCCGGATCCACACGAGGGATCCAGGACCCGCTGGTTCAGCGGGTCCGTCACCGTGTCGGCGACGACCTTCTCGGCGAGCCAGTCTGGAGTGTAGTACTCACCCTGCTGCTTCCGTGTCTCTGCAGAGATGACCGACTCGTACAGCACCTTGAGGACGTCGTGCTCGACCTTGCCCCAGTCGAAGCGGGTGAGTCGGCGGGCAACCGTGCGCACGAACCCCTCGCCACCGGGTACCTCCATGACCCAACCGAAGAAGTCGGACTCGACGACACCGTAGATCTGCGCTTGCTCGAAGCGCTGTCCAAGCATGAGTGTGGCGGGCTGGATATCGGTGACGTCGATGCCAAGCACGAGGTGCGCAATGATCTCGGCGCTGTTCACCAGCAGCGTGTGCTCGATAAAAAGATCGTCGCTGTCATCGAATTGGGCACCCAGCGCACTGTGCAGAAGGCTGGCCCACAGCTCACGCTTGAGCTTCACCGTGGGCAGGTCCTTGTGCTCCGCGTAGAGGGCGGTCAGGGAGGCCCGGTCGAGTTTGTGCGACACACTCTCCGCGCCCAGACGGCTCTCGATCGCGTCGGGCGTCGGGCGGATGCCCTCTGACGTGGCGAGTACGTCCTCCAGCCACCTCAGCAGGTCATTCGGGGGAGTCTTCTGCTTCACCTCGAAGCGGCTGACCTGGACCAGCTCCTGGCCGGACAGGCTGTAGGCGCGCCAGTCGGTCCCGTCCGTAAGGATGCCGACGTACCGCTGGCCGACCTGTTCCGTACGGGTGCGGACGTATCCGCCGAGCTGCTTTACGGCGTCCTTGAGGATCGCGGCGCTCCGCAGGTCCTTCTTCGTCTCGATGGCCGTGAAGCCGATCTCGACATCAATGCGCCGGCCATCGCCGACCTGGGCCTCCAGGTCGACGCTCAGGTCGTTCTCTTCGAGATTGAGCCCGCCATCGAGCAGCAACTGACGAACATCGGCTTGGAGCGTCGCCTCGGAGCGCATCGGCTTGCGGTCGATGAGCCGCGCCAGCACCTTCTCAAGGTTGGTCTGCGGAGGTGTGGTCATCTGCGGTGGACGCGCCATGCTTGCCCGTTAGGGCATCGACTCTTCTCGGTGTCGTAGGAGCGTCGATGCTCAGGGCCAGTCAGGGGGCGCGTTACTCCTTCCCTGTGCCGAGACCGCAGACGTCTAGGGTGGGACGCGGCGGGGAACCCGGAAACTGGCTACATTCTGCCGCAGCCGCCCAAAATGATCAGCTGTTCGACGCGGTGTGAGTTCCGCCTGTCGGTACCGGAGCGCAGCAGACGGTAACTGAGACCACGCTACGGAGAAGGCCCCGGCTGACTTCCCGGTCGGGTGGCCTTCCGGCACTCGGGTGTCAGAGCCATTGACCTGGATGTGCCGCCCCGCCGGGCGTCGATCTGGCCAGGGCATGGGCTGCGCTGCTGGACCTCGCGTGCACAGGTTCCGCAGGGTGACTCTGCAGGCTCGCGCCCACCTGGATCGGTCTGATCCAGTCAGATCCATCGCGACTTCAACGAGCCATCTCCGTAGGACATAAGATGATGCGTCGGGGAAATCTGCTCCCCAGGTAAATGGCTGTGGTGAGACGCTACGGCAGCTTGTGGCTGCCCTCGGCGCAACGGAACGGGGCGGCTGAGAACAGTGCACATGCACAGCTTCACCGTGTGTGGATTCCGGTCCCTAAAGGACGTACGCGACATCCCGGTGAGCACGCCGACCATCCTCGCCGGCCAGAATGACGGTGGTAAGAGCGCCGTGCTCTCCGCGCTCGCGTTCCTTGTAGGCAACGAACAGTTGACCGACGACGACCGCACGTACGAGCAGGCTCCTTGTGCTGAGGCCGAGGATGCTGCATCTCTGTCGCGGTGTTCGACTACGTGGGTGGAAGGGCTGTTCGCCCTCGACTCTTGGGAGCAGGAGAAGTTCGGTCTCCCTGAGGAGCTGCGTGTACGGCGGCGGGCTGCGGTTGACGAGGCCCCTGTACTGGAGTGCTGGGCGCCACTCGCGGACGATGAGCGGCTGCGCGACACTTCCCAGCTGTCCCTTGCCGAGGTCAGGGCGCTAGCCAAGGAACTTCTTCCCGAACTGACTTCAATCAAGCGCGGAGACATCGAGCCAGCGCTGCGTAAGTACGGCATGGCCCACGCCTCCACGGCGGCGTGGGTGCCTGCCCCAAAGAGCATGGATCGCAGGCTGCCTCGGCTGATGCCGTTCGATGGGAAGACGGCCGATCCTGATGGCGCCGTCAAGACGGCACTGATGGGGCGCTTTCAGGCCCACATAGCAGACCCCACGCTGCAGGGGAGCCTGCAGTCCATCGAGGACGGAATCAAAGAGCGCCTCCAGGGCGACGCCAAATCCCTGTGCGAGCACATCCAGAGCCGCTGCGACGACCTGGCCGAGGTGTATGTTGAGCCCGAGGTCTCCTTCTCCCACAGCCTCCGAGGCACTCCGCTGCGCATTGCTCGCACCAAGGGGCAAGCTGTCGGTCTGGACCGTTCTGGCCTGGGTAGCGGGCGCCGCATCTCTCTCGCGATTTGGGAGTGGAACAGCCAGCTGCTCGCGCGTGAAGAGCTCGGCGATGTCGATCACACCTCCGAGCCTGCCTCTGCCGAGGATGCCCCACCGCCGGTGCAGACGATCGTGATCTATGACGAGCCAGACACTCACCTCGACTATGGCCACCAGCGCAAGATCATGCAGCTAATCCGGGACCAGAGTGCACTGCCTCATGTGAATGTCATCGTGGCAACCCACTCTATGAACCTGATCGATGGCGTGGACATCGCTGATGTCGTTCACTTGCGGCTGGAAGACGGGCGGACGCTGATAGAGCGGTTGGGGGCCGACGCCCACGACGAGATCGACGGCCACCTCGGGCGCATCGCAGCGGCAGTGGGCCTGCGCAACTCCGTACTCCTGCACGAACGCTGCTTCCTGGCCGTCGAGGGCGAAACTGAGCAACGAGTGGTACCCGCGTTGTTCTGGTTGTCCGAGGGCCAGTCCTTGCAGTCGGCCGGCGTTGCCCTGTGGGCGTGCTTCAACAATGAGGGGGCGCTGCATCTGGCCCGCTATCTGGTCGACCACAGTCGATCCGTGATGCTCATGGTGGACGCTGACAGTCGAACCCTGCCGAAGGGGCTCTTCAAGGACGCCCGCCTCCAACAGTTCTTCGGCAGTGCCGTCGACGACATGGTCCGCTTTGTGGGTGAACCGGATTCGTTCAACGAACTCGAAGAGCTGTTCGCAGACGACCTGTGGGCCGCAGCCGCCAATGACCTTTGGCCGAAGCACGAGGCATGGGCAGCGAGTGACTTCGCCGCGCAACGTCCCGGCAAGAAGTTCAGCAAGGAGGTGCTGAACATGCTTCGGCAGGGCAGTCCCAATGGGCCCAGCGGCAAGCCCGACATGATGTTCGGGCTGGTGAGTACGCTGACCTGCCCGGATCAGGTCCCTGCACAGTTGCGGGAGATCTTTAGTGAGGTCAGAAAGCTGGCCTCAGGTTAACAGCGCGTAGCGCCGCCCTGGCCTCGCCGATCTTGCGTAGCCGCCGTGCGAGCATGCGGTCCTTTCGCTGCTCCAATGTCGGAGGCTCCCACTTATGCCACCCCACTGGTGGCTTCCACCGCTGCGCGTGCTCCCGTGCCTCTATCCCGCACCAGCGGCAGCCGCCCGGAGCAGGAATGCGCTGGTCAACGGCATTTTGCTCGTCAGTCATGAGTCTCCCTCCCCGTAAAGAGATTCTTCCCTATGGCACTGACATCACCCCTAATTCCAGGTGGTTTATTTCACGCTAAACCGGAAGAAATGCCATGGCCACTCCTGAGCTCGGCGTCCGGTCTGATGGATGCCGCATCGCTACAGCCTGCGTGGCGTGTGGGGAGGCGTGCGTCGCTGTCGGAGCATCTTGGCTCTGTTTTGCACGTCCCTCGGCCTGCACCCATAGGAGCCCAGGACTGCCGGAGGCGCTGGCCTCCTGGTGCTGGTCCTTCCAGCTGCTCCTGGCTGGAGCCTGCCGGATCAGACCTGCGCACCCTCAATCGCGCGAGAGGTGCCTGCGGCGATTCGCGCGCGAGGCGGGGGATGGTGAGGCCTGGGACCTTTCGTCGCCGTGGAGGTCGTAGCCATGGAGCTCATCCGCTTACAGCGCGATCTGTTGGCGCTGGGCTGCGTCCAGGCGCCCGCCGTCGAAGAGATAGAGGACCTTGTCGCCCGGCTGGCCTCTGGTGCCTCGTATCCAGCCTATGACCGGCTCTCGGCTCACGTAGTGGTGGCAGACCTGTTCGGCCGTGACCTATTCGGCTTTCAGCAGGATGGCCTGGGCGCCGGCTCGGCTCCAGTTAAGTCAACGACCTTGAAGACGCAATCTGTTGGAGTGTCAGTGGTCGCTCCTATCGTGGACGGATGGCCAATGGCGTGTGGCACACCGGATATGGCATAGAGATCAATCTGTCCCTACCCGACCTCGGTCATCCGGGGCGTCCCGATCTGTTGCGGGAGATCACCTCGAGCGTCGCAGACCGTAGTCCGCACCTGCTCGAATGCCTCGCTCATCACGACGGGCGCGAATGCCTGTCGGAGACGGGCGGCAAGTCTCCGTGGATGTTCATCCGCCGAGGCCGCGTCGGAGGCCTGCGGCCACTCGTCGCCTCGCACCTGCCGATCACGCACAAGGCGACACCGGCGGAGAGTGAGCAGCACAAGGCCACGAAGGGGCGTGTCGTCGAGACCGCCTCGCGCTGCGGCCTGGGCGCCGAAGCGGAGGTGCCAACGGCAAACCGGCGGAGCATCTCCGACGCCCTCGTCACCGGCCCTGGTGGCATACGGGTCGGCTGGGAGATCCGGTACCACCACCTCAGCCCCAGCAGCGTGCACTGCCGCTCGGTCAACGCCGTGCAGCACGACATCACGCCCCTGTGGGTGGCCAGGGACCGCACAGCCTCCTTGATCGACCGCGCGCCCTGGGCCCGCGTAGACGACATGCCGTGGAAGGAGATAGCCGGAGGCAAGGAGATGGTGATCCGCGGCGGGTACCGCTATCTCCGGGTGTGGAAGTGCGTGCCCAGCAGCGACCGGCACTGCCTGCTGCCCAACGGCGCCAGTCATTGTGGCGCGGTTCACTCCGACTAGTTCGTGCCTGCGTTGTGCGAGCCGGAGAAGAAGGCGGTCCACCTCGAAGACCTCGTGCTGGAGAGTGCCATGGGGGGAGAGCGTGCCGGTGTACGTCCCCAACCGCGGCAGCGGCCGGGCTGGACGGCACATGTGGGTGCCGTCGGCTGATTGTGAGCGGTGGCGGGAGCTGATCGGTGAGAAGGAGCCTCTCTCTGATGCCCCGTGCAGGAGGGCGACGACGAGATCACCTTCGCTGAGCAGGAGCCAGTGCTGCGGCCGGACATGTCGGGCTGGCGAGGAGGGCTGGTTCGTCAGCGACGCCCGGCCCATCCGGGATCTCGGCCAGCCCACCGGCGGCTTCACCCTCCCCCGAATGCCAGCGCAGCGGTCCGGGAACCCGATGCTGATCACTGCCGTCGAACGGACCGCTGCCTCTGCCGCGCTGGGCTGCCCACCTTGGGAGCTCGGACCATGCGCCGAGTGCGGCCAGCTAATGCGCAGGTACGGGCGAGACGCTGCCATGTTCTGTGGCGTGTGCCGCGTCGTCCTCAACGGCCGCTAGCTTCGAAGCCACAGCGGAGGGCAACTGCAAATACGGAACGGTGAAGGACCCGACCGGCGATGTGGCCTGGTCCTACGTCTTGCTCTGGCGGGCGCGTGTGGGAGATGCGAGATTCAGACTCGTGAGGGGTTGGTTGCCCTCAACACGCTATCCAAATGTCGCCCGGGCGTACGGCGACGATCAGGGGGGAGCGACAATCAAGTTCGCCACCAAGCGAGAGGCCAAGCGGGCCGCCGACGAGGCGGAGATCGGCTTCCGGCGCGGCGATGTACGTGACCCGTCACTGGGCCAGGAGACGTTCGGCGAGTACGCGAGCCGCTGGTATGACGCCCAGGACCTGGCAGCGTCCACCATGTAGAACTACCGGCGCCACATCGAGGAACACTTGCTCCCCGACTTCGAGGACAAGGCCCTCGCTGGCATCCTCCGTACCGACGTCGCGCTGTGGGAGAAGAAGGAACGTGCCTCCCACGCCGCCTCCAGCGCCAAGACCTGGCGGGCCACGCTCCACCTCATCCTCGCCGACGCCGTGGACGAGGGCTCATCGACGCGAACCCTGCCGCCAAGCGCCGGGGGAGGGGCAAGCGGGCCGGCCGCTCCGCCGATCGTGAGAAGGTCGTCACGGACGCGCTCGGCGCCCTCCTGATCGCCGAGCGGGCTGCCCTGCTGTCCGGCCCGGGACGACGAGTTCGTCGCGGTGATCCTCAAGGCGTACACCGGCATGCGTTGGGGCGAAATCGTTGACCTGGAAACCGAGTTCGCCCGCCGGGGCTCGGTCCGAGTCGAGTGGCAGCTGTACGAGCTCGACTCGGGTGCGATGGTCCGCTGCCCGCCCAAGGACGACAGCTACCGCACCATCGACGCCCCCGACTGGCTCTCGGCTCTCGTGGCCGACCACGTCGCCCGTACCAAGCCCAAGCCGTGCCCGTGCCATGGCAGGACGTACGTCTTCCAAGGCCAGGGCACCGCCCGCACCGGAGGCCACCAGGGCGCGAAGCTGGTCGACGTAGCCCGCCGCGCCGGCGTCTCCACGGGCACGGTGTCCAACGTCCTGAACCACCCCGACCGCGTGCGCGAGGCCACCCGTACCCGCGTCGAACTCGCCATCGCCGAGCTGGGCTTCGTACGCGGCGGTGCGCCCTCGGAACACGCCGCCCACTGGCGCCGCAACGGATTCGCCACCTGGCTCTTCCACCCGGCGACGACGGGCTGGTACCCGAAGAAGGCGCCGCAGGAGCCCCGTCCCGTTCCGCTCCTCGGCGACCCGTTCCCGGGCATACCGGTCAGGGGTCGCAACGCCCAGGGTCGCGCCGACGCCTGCTGGACGGCTATCGCCAGGGGCCTCACCCCGCACGGCCTACGCCATTCCCACCGCACCCACATGGAGGACCTCGGCACGGAGAAGGTCCTCATGGACGAGCGCATGGGCCACATCGACGGCTCGGTCTCCGCCCGCTACGCCCACGTGACTCCAGGCATGCGCCAGCGCCTGCTCGCTGGCCTCACCCGGCAGTGGGAGGCAGCGCTCGCCGCCCGTCTGGGGAGGAGCCCTCGCTCTCCGGTGCGAGTGCTCGACGGGCTACTTCGCGCACGTGAGGCAGCCCGGTAGCTGTCCCAGGGAAGTGGAAGTCGCGACCCCTACGTCCCACCAGACGGCCCCTCAACGGCCTCCATCTGAACGAGCATCCGAGGGGCCATCGTTGGTCGTTGGCTGGCGACCACCGGCCCCTCCGAAGGTCCAGAGACGGCTCAGGCCTGCCCTGAACACGGGTTCCGGTGCTGCCGACACATGGCTCCGGGGTCCCCTTCGCTCCCAATTGGCGGCGCAGCCCAGGGCCCCTTCGGAGGTCGGCTGGATGCCACTCGTCCACGGATAGTCCACAGCGGATTTAGAAGCGGCCTGCCAGTCGGCGATGCTTGGGCATGTTGATCAATGCCAGGGTGGGATCGAACCTGACACGATAGTGGAGGACTCGGTCATCGAGGGGGCCTGAGATCATTCCGATCCAGTCATCAAAGATGAGTCGGTCAATCTCGTCACGCCCGGCTATCTCGACCGGCGCCTTGATGACCTCGGCTTCCCATACGGTGGCGATCCGCTGCGCGGTTCGAGGCTCGCAGATGATTTGGAACCCAGAACGCTTGATCTTGTTTCGCCTCACCCAGTCGCGAGGTGCGCGGCGGAATAGGGTCTGGACGGTATCAAGCAATGACAGGCGAGGGATTCCAAGTTCTGGATCGTTGAGACGATTCAGCGTGTGCAGCTTGTAGATGCTGATCCAGTCGCTCTTAGGTCTGCGATCGATCCATGTGAACGTGGTTTCTTGCTCCGCAGATAGCACCAATTGGCCTAGCTCTACTTCGGTGTCGTTGACGATAAAGGCCGACTGATTGCGATACGCATACCATACAGACCTGCCGGAATTGGAATGGTCACGGCAGGTGACGAGCATCTCGTGGGGAAGATTATTCACCAGTCGACCCTGGACTACGACTTCGAGGCTATCTGCTTCCTGGTCGGCAGCCCATCTGCGCGCTTCCGCGCCGATGAGGCCCCCCAGGTCACGGGCGGTGGCTCTTCGATATTCGATCTCAGTCAAGAACAGGCTGACTGGTGGCATGCGATCAGCCATGGCGGACTCGTACGAGGTCTGTCCCGTCCTATGCGCGAGGTTGAGGGCCCTCCGCGCAGTCTGACTGGAGCGTCGCACGAAGAAAACTGATGTTAAAGCGATTGCTGGTGAGGCGATTGGCAGGAGGTTCGCCCAGCTGAAGTCCACTTATCCTCCGATGTATGTCGTCGGATTCCCTGTTTGTTTTTCTACTGACCTCCACCCCCAGTCATGACGGCGGGCGCGCTTGTCGCGCATGGGCGGCGGAGTCTCGATGGCCAGTCGGGGACCTTAGCCAAGCCAGTCCATGGCTTGCATGGCAGCGACGACCAGATTTCTTGCATCGGGATGTGTCGGCGTCGTAAGCCGATGAGCCATCTTGTTTCGCGTGCTGAAGAGCTTGCCGAGGTCCGACCAGAGCGTGGGATCGTCGTGTTCGAGGGACCGGCCGATCACTTCTTTCGCGATCGGGCCATAGAGATCGATGGCACTGCCGTGTTTCTGTTGGAGTGACCGCAGGCTGGGTGTGGAGCCGGGCGGCCGGCAAGACTTGAGTGACTCTTTGGCGTAGGTCTCGGCCGCTACTGCGGCCAGCAGGATCGCCGTGCCTGGCTGTGGGCTGTTGGTCGACTGCGTCAGGTATCGCGCCTGCGAGAGCAGTGCTCGTGGCGGTGAGACACCGTTGCGCAGTGCGTTCGTGGCCGCATCGAGGGTGAGCACGGGTAGGCCCACGACCATGGGGTATGCGGGATTGAGCGGTTCAGGCACCGTCAGTTTGAGACCCTGAGTGACGTCCGTCGCTGTGAGTGAAAGAACCTTCGGGATATGGCCCACCATGCCCACGCTCGGCTGTTCGACCCGTAGAGCGTCAGACAGGCGTGCAGCAGCGAATCTGATGGCTGCTATCGCGGCCTTCAGCTGTGTCTGGACGACTGGCTCATCAAGGCCGGGGGTAAGCGCGAACACGGTGTGTGCAGTGAAGTACGTCGGGCTCAGCGCCACCGGCGCACTGTCGTCGCCCGACCAACCGGGGTACCCCTGGGCGGGGAGTCGGCCTTCGAACTTTGGGAATGCGAGCACGACATCGAAATCGCCCACCGTAGTCGTCAGAGGCCCAGCCGCAAGGGCGGGATCGATGTCGCACATGCGGCCGATGGTCCGCTCGCTGGACGCCTGGTAGACGGCGTCGACTCGGATCTCATTCATAGGGGAACGATGTTCCTCTGCGTTACGGATGCTCCGCAGCTGAATTTCCGAAGTAGCGGGCGAGTGCTGGGCCGGGAACGAGCCATGGCCAACGGGCGCTCTTACTGACATGCGTCTGCCTGCCCAGACTGGTGCCCAGAAACAGGGGGGAGGGCACGGGGTGGCAGCTCGTAAGAAGCGGCGACGGTCTGCCGCGCGCAAGCGCCGAGAGGCTCGGCTCAAGGCGGGAGCGACGGCCGGTCTCGCCGTGGTGGCGCTGCTCCTGCTGTTCTGGTCGGTGATCTGGCCCTACGTCGTCGGGGTCGTGGTCTTCGGCGCGATGGCCGGTGGCGGCTGGTGGCTGTGGAAGACGGACCGGCTCATCCGGGGCAACGACCGGCGGTGGCGCCATCAGAACGCGGTCATGGCGGGCCACCGGACGCTCGCAGAGGTCGATGCCATGGAAGGCCCGCAGTTCGAGGACTTCGTGGCTGACCTGTGCCGGCGGGACGGCTGCACGGACGTCCGCCGGGTCGGCCGCAGCCACGACGACGGGGCCGATGTACGAGGACGACTGCCCGATGGCCGGACCATGGTCATCCAGTGCAAGCGGTACACGCCGAAGCGGAAGATCTCCAATAGCGAGGTCCGCAACCTCCTGGGCTCCCAAGTCCACTTCGGCGCCGATGTCGCCATCTTCGTGACCACTACATACTTCAGCGGTCCCGCCGAGCGCTGCGCCGTCCAGAACGGTGTCCTCGCCGTTCACCGTGACCACCTCGGCCTCTGGAACAACGGAGCCGCACTCCCATCCCTGGGAGAGGTCAACGGCTCCGGCCAGGGAGATCGTCAACACCGAGCCCGCTGGAAGGAGACGTACGAGTAGCGGAACGGCGAGATCTTGTTGATGGGCATCCGGCGGCGTCGTCGACCTGGCTCAATGGAGGCATGGAGATCGGGGAGTGCTGGGCCTATCGGGCCAAGCCGAAGGAACTGGGCGGCGCCCTGCGCCAGGTGGAGATCGTCCGGGTGGGCGCCTCCGGCAGGTCAGGGATCCACGTGCGGTTCCTGGACGGTGATGAGGCCGGACTGCAGGAGTGGGTCAGCGCGGGCTGTCTGGTCGCGCTCTGGGCTGATGTAGACGCCTTCCGTGCGGATGACACGGCGGAGCTCGCCTTGGTCGAGGCGTCGAGGGAGGTACGGGGGAGCGCCGAGTTCGAGGCGGCCCGGATGATCCTGGGCTTCGTCCGCCCCAAGGGGCGGCTGCGTCTGCGCAAGGCGGTGGCAGACGCGGGTGTGCTGGAGCTCGGCCACATCGACGAGACGGCGCCGCTGGTCGGCATGGACCCCGCCGAGCTTCGCGGCGACGCCATGGTCCACGAGGACCGCAACGGCCTTTGTCTGGTCGGCTGGCCAGTCGCCGAGCGGATTGCACGACAGGTGGCCAAGCAGCTGGCCGAGGAGGTCCTGCCGGAGGTGGACCGGCGGCAGCAGGCCGTGGACGAGGAGCGCGCCCGGCCCTCCTGGCACTCGTACCACCGCCGGGACGACCGGAAGCTGGATGCAGAGGCGGCCGCCCTGCGCACGGTTCGGGAGTGGTGCGGGGAGGAGAAGGCCGAGCGCTACGACGAACTCGTCGCCCTACGTGCCGAGGTGCTGCGACTTGGCGAACTGGTCGAGCAGGCCGTGAAGGCGCTCCGTGACCGTGGACACGGCGTCATCGCCTCCACCATTGAGCGCGGCCTTGGGGTCCATATGTCCAGCCTTGGTCCCGACGTACGTCGCTGAAGCCGTCACGCCACCGTTCGGGCTCCGGCTTGGGCGGTGTGGGCTCCACCGGTGGCTTCACCTTCTCTGGGCGGTGTGGGTGCCAGCCGTCGAGGAACGGCCGCAACTCGTCCCCCGTCGGCTCGGCGTGGAAGTTGCGGACACCGAGACCCTTCCCGTTCAGGGTGGGGTCCAGCCTGTCGCCCTCCGCCCTGCCCCACGCTGACCACTCCCGGAGCCGCTCGGCCTCGAAGGGGTCCTGCGTCTGGGCGGCGGCCTCGTCCAGCGCGTTGCAGAAGGTCCGGATCTCCCCTGCGGCGCGCCACTGTTCAAGCGCCGTGCCGAAATGCTCGGCCCGAGCGGCGTCCACCGCCTTGATCGAAGCCACGCCGATTGCGGCCTCCCACTCCCGCTGGGCGCGTTCCTGCCGCTCGGCCTCCAGCCGGCGGTTCTCAGCTGCCTGCCGTTCCCGCTCGTCCTGCTGGCGACGCTGTTCGGCCTCCCGCTCCAGCCGGGCCCGCTCCTGCTCATCAGCCCGGGTTCTCAGCGCCCGGAGTACCGAACCGACCTGGTCCTCAAGCGGCTTCTTCTCGGTGTCGGCCCACTCCTTCTTCCAGCTGTACTGGTAGCCCTGTTGCTGGGCGAGGACCATCTCCAGTTCCCCGGACGGCTCGAACCGCTGTGCCGGCACGACCCGCTGCCAGTCGTATGTGCGGCGGCGGCCCTCAGGCCTTGGCACGTACCGGACCTGCTTCTGCCGTTCCTTGAAAGTGATCTCGTACGTCCGGCCATGGATCGTGAGCAGTGGCCTCGCCTGCCTGCGCTTCTTGGACACGGCGATCTCCCCGTGCAGGGGGAGGGCCTGCTCGGCGATGAGGCGGAGCAGGGACAACACGCGAGGAAGGACTCCCTCGGAGATCTCGAAGGCGCTGTGGTCCGCGGTCACGGCAGCGAGGACGTCGTCCACGTCGGTGATCACACGACTGCGAGCCAGGCGGATCCGGTTCCACTCCGTGTCGTCCTCGCCGGTCACCCGGAGCAGCCCCAGGAAGAAGTCGCCCTTGGTCCGTCCGCTGTACTTCAGGTGGTACCCGGCCGGCGCACACTGGCGAGCCGCGTCGAATGCCCTCCGGTAGTGGGCCCGCGTGGCCTCGTCCGGGTTGGGGACTCGGAGGAAGCGGCCGGCCTGTTGTACCTCGGTGATCAGGGCCCGCCCGATGTCGGCCGGAGAGGGCCGTGGAGTTCTAGCGACGCGTTGTGCCGGGGGCTTCTGCTCGGCAGCGGCCTTCTGCTCGGTGGCGGGGTCGGATTCCAGCTTCTTGGGTCTGGGCGTCGTCGCCGGGCGGGTCTTCCGTTGTGCCGGGTCAGGCCGGTCGGGGTGATGGCCGTGCTGGAGGTAGAAGCGCCCGACCTCGGTGATCTCTGCCTGCCATCTCCCGCCCTCCTTGGGCATGGCGATGTGGCCCCGTTCCTTCAGGGCTCGGGCTGTGAGGGCGAGTTCGGGGGTCTCCGACGTGACAGGTTCGATGCCCTCCCCGATCCGGGTCAGGAGGGCGAGCTGGCGATCGTTGAGGGGTGACCAACGGTGCATGTGATCGTCGTACCGTCGGGGCTCGTGCCGGCACAAGCCGTACGGTGAGCTTCCCCGGCGGGCGGACGCTCGGCCCGGCTCCCCGTGGGAGCCGGATTTCGAGGTCGGCTCCCCGATGGCTCCACAAGACAGGTCCGTAAACGCAGGAAGGGCCTGATCCGCGATGCGGATCAGGCCCCTGACCTGGTCTTACTCTGTCGGGGTGGCGGGATTTGAACCCACGACCTCTTCGTCCCGAACGAAGCGCGCTGCCAAGCTGCGCTACACCCCGATCGCCGCCTTGCAGGCTTGCTGCCTGGCGACATCGATTACTTTAGCGGACCGTCGGCCGGAGACGAAATCCGGTTTCGCGGGAGGTCCGGCCCGGGCGGAGGTCCGGAGCGGTACGCCGCCACCAGGTCCCCCACCATCGCGGCCACGATCGGGGCGCGGAACGCGACGGCGGCGAGGACGCCGGGTGCGGCGCGATTCAGGCCTTGGGGGTGAGTGTCAACAAGGTGGCCTCGGGCGGGCAGGCGAAGCGCACGGGCGTGAACTTGTTGGTTCCGCAGCCCGCCGAGACGTGCAGGTAGGCGCGATTCCCGCCGGTCTCGTGAGTGGACAGGCCCTTCACCCGCTTCGTGTCGAGGTCACAGTTGGTGACCAGCGCCCCGTAGAAGGGGACGCACAACTGCCCGCCGTGCGTGTGACCGGCCAGGATCAGCGGGTAGCCGTCGGCCGTGAAGGACTCCAGGGTGCGCAGGTACGGGGCGTGCACCACGGCCATCGAGAAGTCCGCGTCCGCCTCCGGTCCGCCCGCGACCATCTCGTACCTGTCCCGCTTGATGTGCGGGTCGTCGAGTCCGGTGAAGGCGAGTTCCAGGCCGTCCAGCTTCAGCCGGGCCCGCGTGTTGGTGAGGTTCTGCCAACCCGCGGCGTCGAAGGCGTCCCGCAACTCCTCCCACGGGTTGTGGACGGCGCCGACGACCGGCTTGTTGCCGTTCAGTCCGTGCCGGCCCTGGAGTTTCTCGATCAGGTAGAGCCCGGGGTTGCGCAGTCGGGGCCCGTAGTAGTCGTTCGACCCGAAGACGTACACGCCGGGGAAGTCCATCAGCGGGCCGAGCGCGTCCAGCACCTCGGGGATGCCCTCCGTGTCGGAGAGGTTGTCGCCGGTGTTCACGACGAAGTCGGGGCGCAGCCCGGCCAGGGACTGCAACCAGGCGCGCTTCTTGCGCTGCCCGCCGACCATGTGGATGTCCGACACCTGTAGGACGCGCAGGGGGCGCATCCCGCGGGGCAGGACGGGGACGGTCACCCGACGCAGGCGGAACGACCTCGCCTCGAAGCCGGCGGCATAGGCCACACCCGCGGCCCCCACGGCCGCGACCGCGGCCGTGACCTTCAGTGGTACTCCGTAACGCGCGTGCATGCCCCCATCGTCGCACCCTCGACGGCTCCCGAGGAAAACCGGCGGGCGCCGACGCCCCCACACCTGGCAGACTCGTGTGCATGACCACCCTCAAGGCCAAGCTCCAGGAAGACCTCACCGCAGCCATCAGGGCGCGCGACGAACTCGCGTCGTCCACGCTGCGCCTGACCCTCTCCGCCATCACCAACGCGGAGGTCGCGGGCAAGGAAGCACGCGTGCTCTCCGACGACGAGGTCCTCAAGGTGATCGCCAAGGAGGCGAAGAAGCGCCGTGAGGCCGCGGAGGCGTTCGCCGCAGGCGGCCGTGCCGAGTCGGCCGCGCGGGAGACGCTGGAGGGCGAGTTCCTCGACAAGTACCTGCCCAAGCAGCTCTCCGACGACGAGCTGACCGCGATCGTGTCGCAGGCGGTCGAGGAGGCCAAGGCGGCGGGCGCCGAGGGGCCGCGGGCCATGGGCGCGGTCATGAAGATCGTGAACCCGAAGGTCGCGGGCCTGGCGGAGGGCGGCCGCGTCGCCGCCACCGTGAAGAAGCTCCTCTCCTAGTACACGGACGACCGGTACACGGACGACCGGTACACGGACGACCGGTACACGGACGACCGGTACACGGACGACCGGTACACGGCCCCGCGGTACACGGACGACAAGAGGGAGGGCCCCCGGCCGCATCCGGCCGGGGGCCCTCCCCTTTTCTCTACAGTTCCCGCGCGGGCGGTCAGCGGGGTTCGGGTCCGCCGATCAGACCGGGGGGAAAGCTGAACCCGCCGGTCCTGCCGCCGTTGGCGCCCCCGTTCGTGCCGCCCGGGTTGCCGCCGGTGGCGCCGGCGGCCGTCTGGCCGCCGGGCCGACCGTCGCCGGGCTTGTTGTCACCGCCGGGCCGGTTCGGCTTGCCGGGTCGGTTCGGCGTGGCGGGCGGGTTCGGCTTGTTGCCGCGCGGGCCGCCGGCCGGGGAGGCGGTCTCCGGGATGGAGACCGTGGAGAAGCTCAGCGACTCGCGGCCCGAGAGGGCGCCGGAGACCGCCTGCTTCCAGATCGGGCCGGGCAGGCCACCGCCGTAGACCTTGTCGTAGTACTCGCCGCCGATGGAGATGTTCTCCATCTGTACCTGCTTGGCCCCGCCCGATCCGACCCAGGTCGCGCCGGACATGTTGGGGGTGTAGCCGACGAACCAGGCGTTCCAGCGGTTCTCGGTGGTACCGGTCTTGCCCGCGCTCTGCCGGTCGGTGAGACCCGCGGCGGCACCGGTACCGCCGGTGTCGACCACGCCGAGCAGCAGCGTGTTGATGGTGTCGGCGGTCTTCTCCGACATCACGCGCTCGCACTTCGACTTCGGCACGGCGAGTGCCTTGCCGTGCGAGTCGGTGATCGACTCGATGGCGACCGAGGTGCAGTGGACGCCGCGGTTGGCGAAGGTCGCGTACGCGTTGGCCATGGTCAGCGGCGACATGCCCTCGGTGCCGAGCGCGATGGCCGGGACCTCGGGAAGCTTGGTGCCGTCGGCCGGCTTCACGCCGAGCTTGCCAGTCATCTCGGTGATCGGGCAGAGCCCGGCCTCGGAGATCATCTCCACGAAGTAGGTGTTGATGGACTTGGCCATCGCCTCCTTCATGCCGTAGGGGCCGACCTCGCTCTCCGACTCGTTCTCCACCTTGGACTTGTCGGTGTTGACCCAGGGCTTGTCGCCACAGGTCTGCACCGGGCTCGGGTACTCCATCTCGTAGGGCGAGGCGTACATCTTGGTCGGCGGGACGCCGCCCTCGATGGCCGCCGCCGCCACGAACGGCTTGAACGTCGAGCCGGTCGGGAAGCCGAAGTTGGAGCCGCCCAGCCGCTTGTCGACCGAGAAGTTGATCTGGGTCTCGTTCTTGCCGAAGCCGTACGGCTTCGACTGGCCCATGCCGAGGACCCGACCGGTGCCGGGCTGGACGAGCGTCACGGCCGTCGCGACCTTGTCCTCCTGGTCGACGTGGTCCTTGATCGACTCGTTGACCGAGTCCTGTGACTGCGGGTCCAGCGTCGTACGGACCGTCAGGCCGCCCTGGTTCCAGACCTTCGCCCGCTCCGCGCGCGTCTTGCCGAAGACCGGGTCGGTCAGGAAGCTGTTGCGGACGTAGTCACAGAAGAAGCCCGCGCCCTTGACGGCGGTGATGCAGCCGTTCTTGGGCCGGGTCACCTTCAGGGTGACGGGCTTCAGCTTCGCCTGGTCCGCCTCCGCCTGTGAGACGTCCTTCATGTCGGCCATCCGCTGGAGGACGACGTTGCGGCGCTTCATCGCCTCCGTCGAGTCGTTCACCGGGTCGAACCGGGTCGGCGACTGCACGACGCCGGCCAGCAGCGCGGACTGCTCCAGGGTGAGGTCCTTGGCCGGCTTGCTGAAGTACCGCTGGGCGGCCGACTCGATTCCGTAGGCCTGCTGCCCGAAGTACGTGATGTTCAGGTAGTTCTCGAGGATCTTCTTCTTGCCGAGTTCCTCTTCGACCTGAATCGCGTACTTCAGCTCGCGGATCTTGCGCCCGAGGCTCTTCTCCTGGGCCTCGCGCACCTTCGTCTCGTCGTCGCCGGCCTCCTCGACGAACACGTTCTTCACGTACTGCTGGGTAAGGGTGGAGGCGCCCTGTGCGGCGCCGCCTTCCTGTGCGTTGCGGTTGACCGCGCGCAGGATGCCCTTGAGGTCGACCGCGCCGTGTTCGTAGAAACGCGAGTCCTCGATCGCGACGATCGCCTTCTGCATGTACGGCGAGACGACCGTCAGGGGTACCACCTGACGGTCGCGTGAATAGACGGTGGCGATCAGGCCACCCTCAGCGTCCAAAATCGTGGTGCGCTGGCTCAACGGAGGTGTCTTGAGATTGGCCGGGATCTCATCGAAACCCTCGACCGTTCCCTTGGCCGCGAGACCCAGGGCGCCGGCGCCCGGGATCGCGATTCCGGCCAGTACGACTCCGGAGAGGACAGACACACCGAGGAACTTGGCGGCCTGCTGTGGCCCCGTGAGCCCGCCGCCCGAGCGCTTCTTTCCCATGGAGGGCAGCCTACGTTCTCATTCGCCGGACACGCGCGAATGCCTTGGCCTAAGCTGTCCCCAACTGTCACAGCAGTGCGGCGTGACATCAACCCTTCGGCTTGAATTTCACCCTTCCCGAATGGGGTGGACAGATGTCCGAATCCCGCCGTTCGCTCTGATGGTCTGCCGCCGATTTCACCCAGATCGCCGGAATGGTCGGGCATGTCGTGCGATCACTCCGTCGGGTGATCTGCCGCTTACCCATAGTCCGTTCGGACCATTCAAGATTGGGCCCGACGGGGGTGTTGCACTGTGTCCACCTTCCGTAACGTCCTCAACTGGCAGCGGTGAATATGCCGCTACCGCCGTGGGGGAGCCTCGATTCGGGAGAGGACGGCGCCGGGATGGGCTGGGTTACCGACTGGAGTGCGCAGGCAGCCTGCCGCACTACCGATCCGGATGAACTGTTCGTTCAAGGAGCGGCACAGAACAGGGCCAAGGCGGTGTGCACCGGATGTCCGGTGCGGACCGAGTGCCTGGCCGACGCGCTCGACAATCGTGTCGAGTTCGGAGTATGGGGTGGAATGACCGAGCGGGAACGACGCGCACTGTTGCGCCGACGTCCCACCGTCACCTCGTGGCGACGGTTGCTCGAAACCGCCCGTATGGAATACGAGCGCAGTACGGGCATCCTCACCGGGGATGTCGACGCGGAGATCGACGTTCCGTACGAGACGTACGCGGCTGCCGGGTAGATCACCCGGGCGGTCCCGCGTACGGACTCCCCTCGGGGAGTCGCGTACGAAACGCCTATGCTCCGGCCGGAACCCCGGCCGCGAGCCGCTCTCCGATGGCCCGCAGCCCGGCGAGGTCGTGTACATCGCCGGGCAGGGCGGCCACTTCGGCCACCGCCACCTCGGGGTGCAGCGAGGTGAAACGATCGTGCGTGCGTCGTTCGCGCGCGATCACCTGCATCCGTTCGGCGTGCAGGCGCAGCAGCCCTGCGGCGATCGCGTCCACGTCGGCGTCGTCATCGTCGTTGACGTCGTCATGGTTGTCGGGCGTGACGGCGTTGTCGGGTGTGACGGCGGCGTCCCTGTCGATGCCGTGCCGGTTCGAGCCGTGCCGGTTCGAATCGTGCGGGTGCGAATCGTCCCGGTCCGTGCCGTCCTGGTGCGTCGTGGGTCGGTCCGTGCCGTGCTCGTCGGTCGTGCGCTGATCGTGCCCGGTCGTGCCGTGCTCGGTCGTGCCGGCGCTGGGGGAGCCGGTTTCGGGAGCCCCCGAGCCGGGGGCCGCGGCCTCCGCGGCCGCTTCACGAAGTCCAGCTTTCCCGGACTCCTGATCGACAATGCCACCGTCTTCAAGATTCTCCGCGGCGGCCAACGCCCGCTCCGCGGACAGCCGGTCGGCGCCGCTCACGTGCACCCGGTTCAGTACCAGGCCGGCCAGCGGCATGCGGTCCGCCGCCAGCCGTTCCACGAAGTACGCGGCCTCGCGCAGGGCGTCGGGTTCGGGCGCGGCGACCACGAGGAAGGCCGTACCGGGGGCTTGGAGGAGCCGGAAGGTGGCGTCCGCGCGGGTGCGGAAACCGCCGAACATCGTGTCCATCGCGGCCACGAAGGTCTGTACGTCCTTGAGGAGCGAGGCACCCATCAGCTTGCTCAGCGTGCCCGTCATCATCGACATGCCGACATTCAAGAACTTCATCCCGGCCCGGCCGCCGACCTTCGCCGGAGCCATCAGCACCCGAATGAACTTCCCGTCCAGGAAGGACCCCAGGCGCTTCGGCGCGTCCAGGAAGTCCAGCGCGGACCGGCTCGGCGGGGTGTCGACGACGATCAGGTCCCAGTCGTCCTTGGCCCGCAGTTGGCCCAACTTCTCCATCGCCATGTACTCCTGCGTGCCGGCGAACCCGGCCGACAGGGACTGGTAGAAGGGGTTCGCCAGGATGGCTTGGGCCCGCTCGCCGTCCGCGTGCGACTCGACGATCTCGTCGAAGGTCCGCTTCATGTCCAGCATCATGGCGTGCAGTTCGCCGCCGTCCCCGTCACCACCGTCGTCGCCGGCGCCCACGCCCTTGACGCGGCGCGGGGTGTTGTCCAGCGAGTCGATGCCCATCGACTGGGCCAGCCTGCGCGCCGGGTCGATGGTGAGCACGACGACCTTCCGGCCGCGCTCCGCCGCCCGCACGCCCAGCGCCGCGGCCGTGGTGGTCTTGCCGACCCCGCCCGCGCCGCAGCACACGATGATCCGGGTCTTCGGATCGTCCAGCAGCGCGTCGACCGCCAGTCGCGGCGGCGTGTTCATGCCCGTGCTCGCGCCCATGGCCTCGCTCATTCGTCGCCCGCCTGCTTCCGCAGCTCCGTCGCCAGCTCGTAGAGCCCAGCCAGGTCCATCCCCCCGCCGAGCAGGGGGAGTTCGTACGTCGGCACGGGCAGCCCCTCCAGCACGGTGCGCTGCTCGCGCTCCAGCTCCACCCGGCTCGCGTGCTCGGCGGCCTGTGCGAGCAGCGGGTCCACCAGTCGCTCGGCCAGTCCGCCGCGCCTCGCGCCGCCCAGGCCGGCCCGGGACAAGGCCTTCGCCACGTCGGCCCGGTGCTCGCCGGCCGCCGCGCGCAGGGTGTCCTCGTCCAGGTGGTGCGGCCGGACCATGTTCACGACGACCCGGCCGACGGGGAGGCCCGCCGCGACCAGTTCGGCGATGCCGTCCGCGGTCTCCTGGACGGGCATCTCCTCCAGGAGGGTGACCAGGTGGACCGCCGTGTCGGATGACTTGAGCACCTTCATGACGGCCTGCGCCTGGTTGTGGATCGGCCCGAACCGGGCCAGACCCGCCACCTCGTCGTTGACGTTCAGGAAGCGGGTGATGCGCCCGGTCGGCGGGGCGTCCATGATCACGTGGTCGTAGACGAACCGTCCGGCCTTGTCCTTGCGCCGGACCGCTTCGCAGGCCTTGCCCGTCAGCAGGACGTCCCGCAGGCCCGGCGCGATGGTCGTCGCGAAGTCGATCGCGCCCAGCTTCTTCAGGGCGCGGCCGGCAGAACCGAGCTTGTAGAACATCTGGAGGTAGTCCAGCAGCGCGCGTTCGGCGTCGATGGCGAGCGCGTACACCTCGCCACCGCCCCTGCCGGGTGCGACCGCGATCTTCCGCTCCTCGTACGGGAGCGCCTCCGCGCCGAAGAGCTGCGCGATGCCTTGCCTGCCCTCGACCTCCACGAGAAGAGTCCGCCTGCCCTCGCGTGCGAGGGCGAGCGCGAGTGCCGCGGCGACCGTGGTCTTGCCGGTGCCGCCCTTGCCGCTGACCACCTGGAGCCTGCTCACAGCGTCCGAGCCTAATTCCTCCGGCCCGCGGGCGGGGGTGCCGGGTGGCCTCGTGGACGCGTTCGCGCCGTGAGGTCCGTTACGGCCGGGCCCCGAGCCGAGCGCCGAACCGGGTGCGAGCCGGGTGCCGAGCCCGGCCCCGAACCGGGCGCCGAGCCGGGCCCGCAGGGCTCGCGGGGCCCGCGGCGGGGCCGCGCGGGCCGGCGCGTTCGACCCCGATGGCACCGGCTCGACGGGAGCCGGGCGCGGGACCCGGAGTTCCCGGTCGGGCATCGCAACGGACCGGTCGTCCCGGGCGTCCTCCTGGACGTCACCACCACACACCTTGATCACTCGTTGGAGTGGTGGCGCGAGCCCGCCCGCACGGTGGTCCCTCGATGCGCCCGAGCCCTCCGGGTTCCGTGCACCGACGTCCGGAGTGAGCGTGCCGCGCGGCCCGCACCTGCTCGTGACCAGCGCGAACACCTGCGATCCCGGGGAGGGAACACCTTGATCTACTGCGGAATCGACTGGGCGGACAGGACCCACGACATCGCCCTCGTCGATGCCGACGGCCGGTTCCTGGCCGCACGCCGCATCACCGACGACGTGGCCGGTTACCAGCGCCTGCTCCACCTGCTCGCCGAGTACGGGGACACCCGGGACGCCCCGATCCCGGTCGCCATCGAGACCTCCCGGGGCCTGCTCGTCGCCGTTCTGCGGACCGGCGCGCGGCAGGTGTTCACCATCGATCCGGCGGCAGCCGCCCGTCACCGCACCCGACACACGGTCGCCCACGAGAAGTCAGACCACGGCGACGCCCTGGTGCTGGCGCACATCCTGCGCACCGACATGCACACCCTCGAACCGCTGCCGACGGACTCCGAGTCGGCCCGCGCCGTCACCGTCCTCGCCCGCGCACAGCAGGACGCGACCTGGCACCGCCAGCAGATCTCCCACCAGCTCCGGTCCCTGCTGCGCGAGTACTACCCCGCCGCCCTGGCCGCGGCCGCGCACGGCCCGAACGGCATCTTCCGGCCCGAGGCGCGCGAACTCCTCAAGGCGGCCCCGACCCCGGCCAGGGCCGCCCGGCTGACCCGGACCCAGATCACCGCGGCCCTCAAACGAGCCGGTCGCAGGCGGGGGATCGAAGCCGAGGTGGAGCGGCTCCGCGCCGTCTTCCGCGCCCCGTGGGCCCAGCAGCCGCCGCTGGTCGAGGAGGCCCTCGGCCGCCAGACGCTCGCCCTCCTGCTCCAGTTGGCGGCCGCGTGCACGGCCGCCGACGACCTCGCCCAGGCCCTGGCCAAGGCCGTCGCCCTGCAGGCGGACGCTCCGGACGCCCCCGACGGGGCGGGCGGGGCGGGTGTGGCGCCAGGGACGTCGGCGCCCGTGCCCCGGCCGGCCGGCCGGTAGTCGCGACGGACGGGCGAGGGGGGTGGGACCACGCGCGTTCCGGGGCGCGCGTGAGCCCCGCGCGACAGGCACTACCCTCGCTCCCATGACCAAGAAGTTCGAATACGCGACCGTCCCGCTGCTGGTCCACGCCACCAAGCAGATCCTGGACACCTGGGGCGAGGACGGCTGGGAGCTCGTCCAGGTCGTGCCCGGGCCGAACAACCCCGAGCAGCTCGTGGCCTACCTGAAGCGGGAGAAGTCGGCATGAGCGGGATCGTCGACGCGAGGCTGGCCGAGCTCGGCCTGATCCTGCCCGAGGTCGTTCCGCCGCTGGCCACGTACCAGCCGGCCGTCCGATCGGGTGTGTACGTGTACACAGCGGGCCAGCTCCCGATGGTCAAGGGCAGCCTGCCGGTCACCGGCAAGGTCGGCGCCGAGGTCTCGGCGGAGCAGGCCAAGGAACTGGCCGCCACGTGCGCGCTGAACGCCCTGGCCGCGGTCAAGTCGGTGGTCGGCGACCTCGACAAGATCGCGCGCGTCGTGAAGGTCGTCGGTTTCATCGCCTCGGCGCCCGACTTCACCGCCCAGCCGGGCGTGCTGAACGGTGCGAGCGAGCTGCTGGGCGCCGTCCTCGGCGACAAGGGCGTGCACGCCCGCAGCGCCGTCGGTGTGGCGGTCCTGCCGCTGGACGCGCCGGTCGAGGTCGAGATCCAGGTCGAGCTCACCCCCGACGCCTGATCCCTCCGGGTGGCGGGGTTCCGCGATGGAGCCCCGCCCACCCGCCTGCCGACCCCGAGGCCGCGGGCACGGGCGGCTCTCGAACATCGGGCCGGATCCCCGTAGCATCCCGCCATGCCGAACGGTGAGCACGGACAGCAGACCACCCCCACCGGCCCCGCCCCCGCCGGAGGCCAGTGGTACCCGCCCGAGTGGCCCGACCGCATCCGCGCGCTCGCGGACGGCGCCCTCACGCCCGTGGCGCCCAAACGCGCGGCCACGGTCATGCTGCTGCGGGACACCGACGGCGGCCCCGCCGTGCACATGCTCCGCCGCCGCACCTCGATGGCCTTCGCGGGCGGCGCGTACGCCTACCCCGGAGGCGGGGTCGACCCCCGCGACGAGGAGCACCTCGTCGGCTGGGCCGGGCCGAGCCTCGCGGACTGGTCGGCGCGGCTGGGCACGGACCCCCGTACCGCCCAGGCGATCGTCTGCGGCGCGGTACGGGAGACGTTCGAGGAGGCCGGCGTCCTGCTGGCGGGCGAGACCCCGGACAGCGTCGTCGGCGACACCACGGCCGACGACTGGGAGGCCGACCGGCTGGCCCTGGTGGCCCGCGAGCTGTCCTTCGCCGAGTTCCTCGACCGCAGGGGCCTTCTCCTGCGGTCCGACCTGCTCGGCGCGTGGGCCCGCTGGATCACCCCGGAGTTCGAGCCCCGCCGCTACGACACCTGGTTCTTCGTCGCCGCGCTCCCCGAGGGCCAGCGCACCCGCAACGCCTCGACCGAGGCCGACCGGACCGTCTGGATCCGGCCCGTCGACGCCGCCGCCGGCTACGACGAGGGCGAGCTGCTCATGATGCCGCCGACGATCTCCACCCTGCGCTCCCTGGAGCCGTACGACAGCCCCGCGCACGCCCTCGCGGCCGCCGCGGGCCAGGACCTGACCCCGGTGCTCGCGCAGGCCACCCTGGAGAACGGCGAGCTGGTGCTCAGCTGGCCCGGCCACGACGAGTTCACCAAGCGCGTCCGACCCGGAAACCCCGGAGGAGCCACCGCATGACCGACGCCGCCGCACTGCCCGGCCAGCCCCGCGGAATGGTCGTCTCCGGCCCCGCGACCGCCCGGGCGGTCAACATCCTGGCCCCCAACCCGTCCGCCATGACCCTGGACGGCACCAACACCTGGCTCGTCTGCGAACCGGACTCCGACCTCGCCGTCGTCGTCGACCCCGGGCCGCTGGACGAGGCGCACCTGAAGGCCGTCGTCGCCGTCGCCGAGCAGGCCGGCAAGCGGGTCGCGCTGACCCTGCTCACCCACGGCCACCCCGACCACGCCGAGGGCGCGGGCCGGTTCGCGGAGCTGACCGGCACGAAGGTGCGGGCGCTCGACCCCGCGCTGCGCCTGGGCGACGAGGGGCTCGCCGCCGGGGACGTGATCCGGGTCGGTGGCCTGGAACTGCGCGTGGTCCCGACCCCGGGCCACACCTCGGACTCGCTCTGCTTCCACCTGCCCGCCGACCGTGCCGTCCTGACCGGCGACACCGTCCTGGGCCGGGGCACGACCGTCGTCGCGCACCCCGACGGCCGGCTCGGCGACTACCTGGACTCCCTGCGCCGGCTGCGCTCGCTCACCGTCGACGACGGGGTCCACACCGTGCTCCCCGGCCACGGTCCGGTGCTGGACGACGCGCAGGGCGCGGTGGAGTTCTACCTGGCGCACCGGGCGCACCGCCTCGCGCAGGTCGAGACGGCCGTGGAGAACGGTTTCCGCACTCCCGAGGCGGTCGTGGCCCGGGTCTACGCGGACGTGGACCGGTCCCTGTGGCCCGCCGCGGAATGGTCCGTTCGAGCGCAGCTGGAGTACCTTCGGGAACACGGACTGATCTTTGGGGGATCCGAATGAACCCGCTGTTCCTGTCGCTCGCCCTGATCGCCGCGGCCGGGTGGGTCATCTCGACGGTCACGCTGCGGATGAAGGCCCTCGAACGTCGGGCCGACGGCTTGGAGCGCCGTCTGGGCCTGGTCCTGGACCACTTCGGGATCGAGGAGCCGGAGCCGGCCGGACTGGACGAGGTACGGGCCCTGGTGCGCGAGGGCCGGCAGGTCGAGGCGATCCGCGTCCACCGGCGCGTCACCGGCTCCGGTCTGCTGGAGGCCAAGCAGGCGGTCGAGGCCCTCTCCGATCAGCCGGCCTGACGCGCACCGATCAGCCTGCCGCCCGCCCGCCGGCCTGACGCGCACCGATCGCCCTGCCGCCCGCCCGCCGACGCCCACCGATCAGCCGGTGGGACGCGGTGTCCTCGTCCCGTGCCGGGCGGTGTACTCGTCCGCGAGCCACGGTCCCAGGTCGTCGACGTAGGTCCACAGGACCCCCGGTTCGCCGACCGGTTCCAGCGCCACCGCCGCCGCGGCCCGCATCTGCGCCGCGCGCCCCGGGTAGTAGCGGCCGAAGATCTCCGCGGACTCCGTGAGGTCGCTGGTCCAGCCACCCCAGCGGGGCATGACCAGCATGAGGCCGGTCCGCACCAGATGGCGGGCGAAGGAGCGGCTCAGCCGCCGGTACTCCTCCGGGGTCGAGGCCTCCCGGATCCTGGACCGCCAGCCGGGGAGCAGGCCCGCCAGCCCGCCGTTGGTCTCCCGGGCGATGACCCCGTCCGGCCGGTAGCGGGGCAGGTGCTCGGCCAGGTCGGCGCCGAGCAGCGGGGTGCACAGGCAGGCGAGGAACCAGCCCAGGTCGTACCGTTCCGGCTCGCTCAGCAGGGTGTCCTTGCCGTACAGCAGGACACCGACCCCGTCGATCTGCGGGAAGTCCTCGTCGAGCCCCCGGCCGAGCACCTCGGCGGTGTCGCGGTCCTCGTCGCCGGGTTCCCGGTGCAGGGCGAGCAGCAGGTCGAGGTCGGAGCGCCCGGGCCGGGCCGTCCCGCGCGGCACGGACCCGTACAGGTAGGCGCTGTGCAGCCGCGGGCCGTACGCCTCGGGGATCCGCTCGCGCGCGGCCGCGACGACCGGCGCGAACTCCGCCCGGACCCGGCTGAGCGATCCCTCGCGCACGAAACAGCCGTACGTGTCGAGCCCCTTGTGTTCCCCGCCTCCGTGCTCCATGTGATCCACTCTGCCGGACCCCCGGCCGGCGGGTCGACACCGGCCCCGCCGTCAGCGGCCCGGGTACGGGCGGCGCAACGGCGTGGAGGGGCCCCGCCCGACCGGGCAGGACCCCTCCACCGAGGAAACCTCGTGCGTCAGCGCGAGCGCTTGGCCAGTCGCTCGACGTCGAGCAGGATCACCGCGCGTGCCTCCAGGCGCAGCCAGCCGCGTCCCGCGAAGTCGGCCAGAGCCTTGTTCACGGTCTCGCGCGACGCGCCGACGAGCTGTGCCAGCTCCTCCTGCGTGAGGTCGTGCACGACGTGGATGCCCTCTTCGGACTGCACGCCGAAGCGGCGCGACAGGTCGAGGAGCGCCCGGGCGACACGCCCCGGCACATCGGAGAAGACCAGGTCGGACATCTGGTCGTTGGTCTTGCGCAGGCGCCGGGCGACGGCGCGCAGCAGTGCCGTGGCCACCTCGGGCCGGGCGTTCAGCCACGGCTGGAGGTCACCGTGCCCCAGGCCAAGCAGCTTGACCTCGGTCAGGGCGGTGGCCGTGGCGGTGCGCGGGCCCGGGTCGAACAGCGACAGCTCGCCGATCAGCTCACCGGGGCCGAGGACGGCCAGCATGTTCTCGCGGCCGTCGGGGGAGGTGCGGTGCAGCTTCACCTTGCCCTCGGTGACGACATAGAGCCGGTCACCGGGGTCGCCCTCGTGGAACAGGGCGTCACCGCGCGCGAGGGTCACCTCGCCCATGGAGGCGCGGAGCTCCGCGGCCTGCTCGTCATCGAGCGCCGCGAAGAGCGGGGCACGCCGCAGTACGTCGTCCACGAGTCTCTCTCCTATGTCGACCGGCTCAGGGGACCGTCTTCCCCCATTTTGCCGGACGGCTCAAACAGTGCGATCAATCACGTTCCTCACAAGGATGCCGGACGTACGGGTGTGCTGTGCGGCGAGAGACCAATCAGGGTGGTGTTACCTGAGGTCCGGACGGGTGTCGGCGGCCGGCCTTAGGCTGGCCGGGTGTCCAATAAGCCGGTGAGAGCACAGGCCAAGGGGTCCGCGGCAGTGACCGAGACCCAGAATTCAGCCGTGGGCGAACATGCCCCCATGAAGGTGTCCCCGAAGGCCCCGCCGCGCCCCCAGGGCAAAGCTTCGGCCAAGAAACCGGAAGCCCCGAAGAAGCCGCCGAAGGCTCCGCGACCGGAATCGCACCTCGCCATGGTCCGCCGGGCCCGGCGCATCAACCGGGAACTGGCCGAGGTCTACCCGTACGCCCACCCGGAGCTCGACTTCCGCGACCCGTTCGAGCTGCTGGTCGCCACCGTCCTGTCGGCGCAGACCACCGACCTGCGGGTGAACCAGACGACCCCGGCCCTCTTCGCCGCCTACCCGACCCCCGAGGACATGGCCGCGGCGGCCCCCGAGGACCTGGAGGAGCTGATCAGGCCGACCGGGTTCTTCCGGGCGAAGTCACGCTCGCTCCTCGGCCTCTCGCAGGCCCTGCGCGACAACTTCGGCGGCGAGGTCCCGTCCCGGATCGAGGACCTCGTGACGCTGCCCGGCGTGGGCCGCAAGACGGCCAACGTGGTCCTCGGCAACGTCTTCGGCGTCCCCGGGATCACCGTCGACACCCACTTCGGCCGGCTCGTCCGCCGCTGGAAGTGGACCGAACAGGAAGACCCGGAGAAGGTCGAGGCGGAGATCTGCGCGATCTTCCCCAAGAGCGAGTGGACGATGCTGTCCCACCGCGTCGTCTTCCACGGGCGCCGGATCTGCCACTCCCGCAAGCCCGCCTGCGGGGCCTGCCCCATCGCGCCCCTCTGCCCGGCGTACGGAGAGGGCGAAACGGACCCCGAGAAGGCGAAGAAGCTGCTGAAGTACGAGAAGGGCGGCCAACCGGGGCAGCGGCTGAGCCCGCCGCCGGACTACCCGGGTCTCCCGGCGCCTCCCCTGGGCGTCGCCGCGCCCTGAGAGCACGGCAGTGCGGCAGTAGGGCCCGGGCCCCGCACGGCGGCCCGCGGTGGAACCAATCCGGCCTCGGGGCGCGTTGTGTCGAGTGTCGCCGGTGCCGGCAACGGCAGGGAGCAGGGTCGCCTATGACGCGGGGTACGAAGGACGAGAGCGTGACGGGCGCGCCCCCGGCCGGGCCCGTGGAGCCGTACGCCGACCCGCGCGGCGACGTCACCGTCAGCACCCGGGGCCTGCCCGGGTGGCTGGACCCGGTCGTCGAGGCCGTGCGCACGGTCCGACCCGAGCAGTTGAGCCGCTTCCTGCCCCCCGAGGACGGGCGAGGACGCCAGTCGGCCGTCCTGATCCTCTTCGGCGAGGGGCCGCGCGGCCCGGAACTGCTGCTCCAGGAGCGTGCGAGCAGCCTCCGCTCGCACGCGGGACAGCCGTCCTTCCCGGGCGGCGCCCTCGACCCCGAGGACGGCGATCCGCACACCACCGGACCATTGCGCGCGGCCCTGCGCGAGGCCGAGGAGGAGACCGGGCTGGATCCCGCGGGGGTCCAGCTCTTCGGCGTGCTGCCTCGCCTCTACATCCCCGTCAGCCAGTTCGTGGTCTCCCCGGTGCTGGGCTGGTGGCGCGATCCCAGCCCGATCCGCGTGGTCGACCCGGCGGAGACGGCTCGGGTGTTCACGGTTCCCGTGGCGGATCTCACGGACCCCGAGCACCGGGTGACCGTGGTCCACGCCCGCGGCTTCAAAGGCCCCGCTTTCACCGTCGAATCGGCTCTGGTCTGGGGTTTTACCGCCGGAGTGATCGACCGGATCCTGCATTTCGCGGGGTGGGAGCGTCCGTGGGACCGCTCACGTCAGGTCCCGCTCGACTGGCGCGCGTGAGACGGTGACCCACGTGAACGTGCTGGACATCCTGTTGTTGGTCGCCGCCGTGTGGTTCGCGATCGTCGGCTACCGCCAAGGCTTCGTCGTCGGCATCCTGTCGGTGATCGGCTTCCTCGGCGGCGGTCTCATCGCCGTGTCCCTGTTGCCCCTGGTCTGGGACCAGGTGACCGACAGCGGCAGCCAGGCGTCCACCACCGTCGTGGTCGTCGCCGTCGTCGTCATCATCGTCTTCGCCTCGATCGGGCAGGCCTTCACCACCCATCTGGGCAACAAGCTGAGACGCCACATCACGTGGTCGCCGGCCCGCGCGCTCGACGCGACGGGCGGCGCGCTGGTCAACGTCGTCGCGATGCTGCTGGTGGCCTGGTTGATCGGATCCTTGATCGTCCAGGCCGCGTTGCCCACCACGGTGGGCAAGGAGGTCCGCAACTCCAGGGTGCTCATCGGGGTGTCGGAGGTGCTGCCCGCGCAGGCGAACACCCTGTTCTCGGACTTCAGGTCCACCCTGGCCCGCAACGGCTTCCCGCAGGTGTTCAGCCCGTTCTCCAACGAACCCATCACCGAGGTGAAGCCGCCCGATCCGGCGCTGTCCAACAGCGTGGTCCCCGCGCGGGCCAAGCGTTCGATAGTGAAGGTCGTCGGGACCGCGCCCAGTTGCAGCAAGGTGCTGGAAGGCACCGGCTTCGTCTTCGCGCCGGGCAAGGTGATGACCAACGCGCACGTCGTCGGCGGCGTCCGCGAGCCCACCGTGCAGATCGGTGGCGAGGGCAAGCTCTACGACGGCAAGGTCGTGCTCTACGACTGGGAACGCGACATCGCCGTGCTCGACGTGCCCAAACTGAAGGCGCCGGCGTTGGAGTTCATCGAGAAGGACGCGACGAGCGGCAGTGACGCGATCGTCGCCGGCTTCCCGGAGAACGGCGCCTACGACGTCCGTCCCGCGCGCGTCCGCGGCCGCATCAACGCCAACGGCCCGGACATCTACCACCGGGGCACCGTGCGACGCGATGTCTACTCGCTGTACGCGACCGTCCGCCAGGGCAACTCCGGCGGCCCGCTGCTGACGCCCGACGGCCGGGTGTACGGGGTCGTCTTCGCGAAGTCGCTGGACGACCCCAACACCGGCTACGCCCTGACCGCGGACGAGGTCCGCGACGACGTCAGGATCGGCAGGAACTCCGTGCGACCGGTCGACAGCCAGGGCTGCGCCCTCTGAGTCGAACCGACGGCGAGGGTGCCCGTACGTCCCATTCCGGGGGTACGGGCACTCGTGCGCCGGGGCCCGGATGCACGGGCCCGTACGTCATCCCCGCACTTCGGGGCTCCTACATCCGAGGATGCCGCAGGCGTGCCGACACCCAGCGGGCGCGGCGACGCAGGATGCGCGGAATACCGAGTCGGGGGTCGTGGCCGTCCCGGCCCGCCCTCTCGTGGGTGCCCGGCTCATCGGCCGAGCGGCGTTCGTGTGCGGTGTCACCGTAGTCGTGCGTCCAGCTCATACTTCGAGCTGTGCCCGGGCCCCAAGGTCGGTAATCCCGTCCGGAGCGGCCAATTGGCCTATGCGCGCGGCAATTGAAAGTTCGTCATACAAGCGTACGGCCGGGGTGTCGGGCGGTCAGGTGCCGCTCAGCGGTCCGGCTCGGGGTCCTTCAGCCAGTTCACCAGCTCGGTCGTGAACGCCGCCGGATCCTCCTCGTGGGGGAAGTGCCCGAGTCCGTCGAACAGCCGCCACCGGTACGGGGCTTCGACGTACTCCCCGGAACCCGCCGCGCTGCGCGTACGCATCACCGGGTCGAGCGAGCCGTGCATGTGCAGCGTCGGCACCCGCACCGGTCGCTTCATGCGCCGGTTGAACTGGAGCCCGTCGGGCCGGGCCATGGAACGCATCATCCAGCGGTACGGCTCGATCGAGCAGTGCGCGGTGGACGGGATGCACATCGCCCGCCGGTACACGGCCAGTTCCTCCTCCGCGGGCGGCACGGGCCCCGACCAGTCCCGGATCAGTTGTCCCACGAGCGCCCCGTCGTCCGCGACGAGCTGCCGCTCGGGGATGAACGGCCTCTGGAATCCCCAGATGTGGGAGCTCGCGCGGGTCTGCCCGAAGTCGGCGAGCATCGCGGAGCGCCAGCGCCTCGGATGCGGCATCGACGAGACCACCAGTCGGCGCACCAGCTTGGGCCGCATCACGGCCGCCGTCCAGGCGAGGTAGCCGCCCAGGTCGTGCCCGACGAGCGCGGCGTCCGGCTCCCCCAGGGATCGGATGACCCCGGTGACGTCGAGCGCCAGGTTCGCCGGGTCGTAACCGCGCGGGGTGCGGTCGCTGCCGCCCACCCCGCGCAAATCCATCGCGACGGCGCGGTAACCGGCGTCGGCGAGCGCGGTCATCTGGTGTCGCCACGTCCACCAGAACTGCGGGAAGCCGTGCAGGAGCAGCACCAGGGGACCGTCACCGAGTTCGGCCACGTGGAACCGCGCACCATTGGCCGCGACGTCCCGGTGCGTGACCGTCCTCCCGCCCGGGATGTCGATCCGTGCCGCGGAGGCGGCGGTGGGCGGGGCGGAGAAGTCGGGCGAGGGGGCGGTCATGAGGACGAGCGTGCCACACCCACAGCGTTGTCACTCACCGCGCGCGGGTGGGGCTTGACGGTCGCGACGACCGCCGCGGTCTGCTTGACGGAGGCGATCGACTTCTCCGGCGGCTTGACCTTCTTGAACTTCGACACGGCCAGCAGCGCGAGCAGGCCCGCGAGCAGCAGGAACGCGACGCCGACGATGAGGAAGGACCATGCGAGACCGAGCCCGAGGTTGTGGATCCCGTACGCGGCGGCGAAGCTCAGCACCGGCAGCGAGAAGAGCGCGAACACTCCCGCGATCGAAATGGCGGCGCTGCCGACACCCGCGCGCTTGACGTCCTGGCGCAGCTCCGCCTTCGCGAGGGCGATCTCGTCGTGCACCAGGGCGGACATCTCGGCGGTGGCCGACGCGACCAGCTGACCCAGCGTGCGCTCGGCTCCTTGCGGCCCTTGGTCCACTGCGCTCATCGCTCTCTCCCTAAGTCGTCCTTCGGCGACGGCTGTCCTCCGTCACTCAGATCATGCCGGACGGTCGCCGTCGGTGCGGCCCCCGGTGTCCGCTTCCGTTGCGCCGGTCGTGGCGGACGCCGTTCCCGGGGTAGCCGCGGCCTCGGCCCTGCGGCGGTGTTCCGCGGCCTTCTCCTCGTGGATCCGAGCCATGCGCAGGTGGTACCCGGGGTCGTCCTGCTCGTAGATGTCGGGGATTCCGTCGAGGTCCTCGTCACGATCCTCCGCCTCGGCGAGCGCCCGGTACCTGCGGTCGCGCATCTTCAGCATCACGCTCGCGATGATCGCGGCGATCAGCGAGCCGATCAGGACGGCGGCCTTGACCTCGTCCATGAGGGTGGCGTCGTCGGCGAAGGCGAGTTCGCCGATCAGCAGGGAGACCGTGAAACCGATGCCGGCGAGCGAGGCCACGGCGAGCACGTCCGGCCAGGCCAGGTCCTCGTTGAGCTCCGCCTTGGTGAAGCGCGCGGCCAGCCAGGTGCCGCCGAAGATGCCCACCGTCTTGCCGACGACCAGGCCGAGGACCACACCGAGGGTCTCGGGTCGGGTGAAGACCTGCGCGATGGCCTCGTCGGAGAGGGACACGCCCGCGGAGAACAAGGCGAAGAGGGGGACGGCCAGCGCCGCGGAGAGCGGGCGGACGAGGTGCTCGATGTGTTCGCCGGGGGACTGCTCCTCGCCTTCCTCGCGGTGGCAGCGGAGCATCAGGCCCATGGCGACGCCGGCGATGGTGGAGTGGACCCCGCTGTTGTACATCAGACCCCAGATGACCAGGGCGAGCGGGACGTACACGTACCAGCCGCGGACGCGCTTGCGGAGCAGGAACCAGAAGAGGACCAGGCCCACGAGGGCGCCGCCGAGCGCCAGGAAGTCGATGTCGCTGGTGAAGAACACCGCGATGATCAGGATGGCGAACAGGTCGTCCACGACCGCGAGGGTCAGCAGGAACGCGCGCAGGGCGGACGGCAGCGAGGTGCCGATGACCGCGAGGACGGCGAGGGCGAAGGCGATGTCGGTGGCGGTCGGGACGGCCCAGCCGCTGATCGAGCCGTCGCCCAGGACATTGACGAGTACGTAGACCAGCGCGGGCACGGCCATGCCGCAGAGGGCGGCGATCACCGGGAGGGCGGCGGCCTTGGCGTCGCGCAGGTCGCCCGCGACGAGTTCGCGTTTGAGCTCGATGCCCGCGACGAAGAAGAAGACGGCCAGCAAGCCGTCGGCCGCCCAGTGCTGGATCGAGAGGTCCAGTCCCAGGGAGGCGGGGCCGAGGTGGAAGGACCGGACGCTGTCGTAGCTGTTGGAGATGGCCGGGATGTTCGCCCACACGAGCGCGACGATCGCGGCCAGCAGGAGCAGTACACCGCCGACGGTCTCCGTGCGCAGGGCATCGGCGACGAAGCGGCGCTCGGGCAGTGAGAGTCGGCCGAGCAGCTTGCGGCTCTTGTCGTCGGTGGGGCGGGGCGCGGCCACGTGAAGGACACCTCCGGGGTGGGTTGGACGGCATGGCGAAGCACATTGCCGACCAGACTTCCCGGCGCACCCTGTGGAGTACTTGTTTACGTTTCTCGTACTTTACAGGCGGTACGCAAGGTCATATCCGGTGATCGTCGGGTGATCATCACTTTAAGTGCGAAAGGGGCATCCGGCGCGGCGCGCCGAATGCCCCTTCCCGCCGTGTCGTGCGGCCGACTCAGTCCTCGCTGCCCGCGGCGGGCAGCTTGTTCTGGATCAGGTCCATGACCGAGGAATCCGCGAGCGTGGTGACGTCACCGACCGCCCGGTTCTCCGCCACGTCGCGCAGCAGCCGTCGCATGATCTTGCCTGAGCGGGTCTTCGGCAGTTCCTGCACCGGCAGGATCCGCTTCGGCTTGGCGATCGGGCCGAGCGTGGCGCCCACGTGGTTGCGCAGCTCGGCGACCAGGGTCTCCGTCTCCGAGGCGCTCCCGCGCAGGATGACGAAGGCCACGATGGCCTGGCCGGTGGTCTCGTCGTTCGCGCCGACGACCGCCGCCTCGGCCACGGACGGGTGCGAGACCAGCGCGGACTCGACCTCGGTCGTCGAGATGTTGTGGCCGGACACCAGCATCACGTCGTCCACCCGGCCGAGCAGCCAGATGTCGCCGTCGTCGTCCTTCTTGGCTCCGTCACCCGCGAAGTACTTGCCCGCGAAGCGCGACCAGTACGTGTCGATGAAGCGCTGGTCGTCACCCCAGATGGTGCGCAGCATCGACGGCCACGGCTCGGTGAGCACCAGGTAGCCGCCCCCGCCGTTCGGGACCTCGTTCGCCTCGTCGTCCACGACGGTGGCGGAGATGCCGGGCAGCGCGCGCTGGGCCGAACCGGGCTTGGTCGAGGTGACGCCCGGCAGCGGCGAGATCATCATCGCGCCGGTCTCGGTCTGCCACCAGGTGTCCACGATCGGGCAGCGGTCGCCGCCGATGTGCTTGCGGTACCAGATCCAGGCCTCGGGGTTGATCGGCTCGCCGACCGAGCCCAGTACCCGCAGGCTCGACAGGTCGAACTTCGCGGGGATGTCGTCGCCCCACTTCATGAACGTGCGGATCGCCGTGGGCGCCGTGTAGAGGATGGTGACGCCGTACTTCTGCACGACCTCCCAGAAGCGGCCCTGGTGCGGGGTGTCCGGGGTGCCCTCGTACATGACCTGGGTGGCACCGTTGGCGAGCGGCCCGTAGACGATGTACGAGTGCCCGGTGACCCAGCCGATGTCGGCGGTGCACCAGAAGACGTCGCTCTCCGGCTTCAGGTCGAACACCGCGTGGTGGGTGTACGCGGCCTGCGTCAGGTAGCCGCCCGAGGTGTGCAGGATGCCCTTCGGCTTACCCGTGGTCCCCGAGGTGTAGAGGATGAACAGCGGGTGCTCGGCGTCGAAGGCCTGCGGGGTGTGCTCGGCGGACTGGCGCCCGACGATCTCGTGCCACCAGACGTCGCGACCCTCGGTGAAGGCGGTGTCCTGGCCGGTGCGCCGCACCACGAGAACGTGCTTGACCTGCGGACACTTACCGACGGCCTCGTCGATGGCGGGCTTGAGGGCGCTGGGCTTGCCACGGCGGTAGCCGCCGTCGGCGGTGATGACCAACTTGGCGTCGGCGTCCTGGATGCGGGAGGCGACGGCGTCGGCGGAGAAACCGCCGAAGACCACCGAGTGCGCCGCGCCGACGCGGGCGCACGCCAGCATCGCGACGACGGCCTCGGGGATCATCGGGAGGTAGACGGCGACACGGTCGCCGGCGACGACACCCAGCTCGGTCAGGGCGTTGGCGGCCTTGGAGACCTCGTCCTTGAGCTGCGCGTAGGTGATCGACCGGCTGTCGCCGGGCTCACCCTCGAAGTGGAGGGCGACGCGGTCGCCGTTGCCGGCCTCGACGTGTCGGTCCACGCAGTTGTACGCGACGTTCAGCTTGCCGTCCGCGAACCACTTGGCGAAGGGCGGGTTGCTCCAGTCGAGCGTCTCGGTCGGCTCGGTGTCCCAGGTCAGCCGCCGGGCCTGCTCGGCCCAGAAGCCCAGCCGGTCCGCATCGGCCTGTGCATACGCAGCCTCGGTCACATTGGCGGCGGCGGCCAGATCGGCGGGCGGTGCGAACCGCCGCTCCTCTTTGAGCAGATTGGCCAGGCTTTCATTGCTCACGACATCTCCCTTTCCCAGGGTGTCCGTTGTGTCCCCGGGCATAGCTCATCAGTCGGCGGCCCGGGTGACAAGGGGTAGCCGGAAATTGGTTTAGACCTATATCACGGCCGGACCCACGTGCAAGTGGCCCCTTCTCGCCTCAGGGTGCGAGAAGGGGCCACTCCGTGGCACGGATATCGGAGGGTATCGGTTCAGCCGGATACATGATCCGGGGCGGGGTGCGCGGGGGGTTCAGGCGTGCTGGCCGACGCTGTCGAAGACGCGGCAGTCGAAGAAGTCCTCGCCCTCCGAGAGGAGGTACGCCTGTGCCTCGCCCACGTGGAAGTACATCCCGTGCAGCTCCAGCGTGCCCTCGGCGAGCCGGCGGGCGACCGATTCGTGCGCCCGCAGGTGCTCCAACTGCTGCACCACATTGGTCAGGCACAGCTGTTCCACGGCGTCGGCCGGGAGTCGGCCCGCGATCCGGGCCCACGCGTGATGACGGCTGGCCATCCGCTCCAGGCTGGGCAGGCCGTGCCGCAACCAGCGGCGCAGCGGGGTCATGGGGGCCCCGGGGTGGGAGTTCAGCAGGGCTTGCATGGCCCCGCAGCCCGAGTGGCCGCACACCGTGATGCTGTCCACCTGGAGCACGTCCACGGCGTACTCGATCGCCGCGGCGACCGAATCGTCCGTGGACTCGGCGCCCGGCAACGGCACCAGGTTGCCGACGTTGCGCACGGTGAACAGGTCTCCGGGGCCGCTGGCCGTGATCATGCTGGTCACCAGCCGGGAGTCCGCGCAGGTGAGGAAGAGCTGCGAGGGGCGCTGCCCCTCGCGCGCCAGTCGGGCCAGTTCATCACGGACGTGGGGGGCGGTGTCCCGCTGGAACGCGCTGATGCCGTTGGCCAGCCGGCCCGCTCCACGCCGTCGGGGCTCAACCGCTGAACCGGACTTGGCGGCGCCGGGACTCGTACGCTCCTGCGCGCCGGCGGAGTCGCCCGAGCCGACGTCGGCTCGGTGGTCGCAGTGGTTCTGCCAGGGGGTCCAGGGGCGGCAGCACTGATGGGTCCCGCGCTGGCCCGAGCCGGGGCCCTTGCCCCGGTCCGCCATGCTCCGGTCGGTCTCGGGGGTCCGGTTGTCGGAGCGGCCGGTGATCTCCACCGAACCACCGTGCGCCCGGTGGGAGTCCTGCCAGTCGTGCAGGGTCTCGTAGGCCGCGTGATCCATGAACGAGCCGTCCAGCTCGATCACCGCGCGCCGGTCGTGGGGGATCTGGTTCAACACCCGACTCAACCGGGGCACCGCGAGGAAGGTCAACTGGCCGCGTGCCCACACGCGGTGGACGCCGTCGATCACCTCCACCGTGATCCGGGTCCGCGCGAGACGGTGCAGGGCCAGGCCGACGGCCACCGCCACGCCGACGGCGACCCCCTCCAGCACCCCACCGAGCACCACGGCCACGATCGTCGTCGCGTAGACCAGCGCTTCACGGTGCCGGGTGACGGTCCGCAGATGCGTGATGCTGACCATCTGCACGCCCACCGCCATCACCAGGGCGGCCAGCGCGGCGAGCGGGATCAGATCGAGGACCGGGACGAGCAGCGCGGCCGCGATCAGCACCCAGAGGCCGTGCATCATCGAGGAATTGCGGCTGGTGGCACCGGACTTGACGTTGGCGACGCTACGGACGGCCACGCCCGTGACGGGCAGCCCGCCCAGCGCTCCGGAGACCATGTTCGCCGCGCCCTGCCCGCGCAGTTCACGGTTGAGGTCGACGCGCGGCGGACGGTTGTCCGCGCCCCGCTCGGAGGCGATCAGCTTGTCGGTGGCGACGGCGGACAGCAGGGACTCCACGCTGCCGACCAGCGTGATGGTCAGTACCGCGGCGATGAGTCCGAGGACCGGGCCCTCGGGCAGTTCGGGCAGCGCGTGGCTGCGCCAGGACGGCAGGTCCACCCGGGGCAGGCTGAGTCCGGCCAGGGCGGCGAACGCGGTGGCCGTGGCGACGGCCGCGAGCGCGGCGGGAACCTTGCGCAGGTTCCGGCCGATCCGGCCCGGCAGCCGCGGCCAACCGAGCAGGACGACCAGGGTGAGCGCGCTGATGCCCAGAGCGACCGGATGGAGGTCGGCCAACTGGCTCGGCAAACCCTGGACGTTGGCCACGGCGGAGCTCTGCGGGGTGCCGCCGAGGACGATGTGCAGTTGTGCCAGAGCGATGGTCACGCCGATGCCGGCGAGCATGCCGTGCACGATCGCCGGGCTCACCATCAGCGCCGACCGGGCCGTACGCAGGAAGGCGAGCCCGAGTTGGCAACAGCCGGCGAGCACGGTGATGGCACAGGTGGTGCGCCACCCGTAGCGCTGGATCAGTTCGGCGGTGACCACCGTGAGGCCGGCGGCGGGGCCGCTGACCTGGAGCGGCGCGCCCCCGAGCCGTGCGGCGACGATCCCGCCGACGGCCGCGGCCACCAGCCCCGCCTGTAGGGGGGCGCCCGTGGCCAGGGCGATGCCCAGGGAGAGGGGGAGGGCGATCAGGAAGACGGCGATGGAGGCGGAGAGGTCCGCCGGGAAGCTCTTGATGGAAACGGGAGGTGCGGGAGGTGGGGTGGGCGCTGGGGGTGAGAGGGCGGTGCCCGTGGAGTCTTCGGCGGCGCCTTCGGTGGTGGCTGTCATGGGTTCCCGTCTCCTCTGGGGAGGGATGAAGCGGCGGGAGTCTCAACACTCGGTAAATGAACGGTAATGGAGAGTAAAGAGAGGTGGTGGGAAATGGGAGTAAATGGCCTAGGAATTAGCTCCCAGGAGTGATTAAACATTTTGTCCGGCTTGTCACACCTTCCTAAAACCTGACCGCATGGGACGTTGCGGCGCGGAAGTCCTGCGATGGAACTGCGAGGGAGAGGTGTGCGGATGATCGCCGCCACGAAGAAGATCGCCGGCGGCCTGGTCGCCTCGGCCCTGGTCCTGGGAGCTGCCGGGTGCTCCTCGGAACCCGCCAAGCCCGCGCCCGGCGGCCAGAACGCCAGGAAGGGCGCCGCCGCTCCGGAGGCCCCGGGCAGTGTGAAGCGGCTCATCGGGGACGGCTCGACCGCGTACACCGGCCTCCAGCCGAACGTCGTGAAGCCACAGCGGATGAAGCCCGGTGAGAAGCCCCCGCAGTTCGTCGTCTTCTCGTGGGACGGCGCCGGTGAGGACAGCCAAAAACTCTTCTCGCACTTCCGTGAGGTCGGCAAGGAGTACAACGCCCGGATGACCTACTTCCTCAGCGGCGTGTACATGCTGCCGGAGGAGAAGGCCTCGCTCTACACCGCGCCGCAGCACTCCCCGGGACGTTCCGACATCGGCTTCGGCGACCTCCAGGGCATCAAGGACACCGCCACCCAGGTCCGCGCGGCCTGGCAGGAGGGCAACGAGATCGGCACCCACTTCAACGGCCACTTCTGCGGCCCCGAGGGTGGTGTCGGCACGTGGTCCGTCGAGGAGTGGAAGAGCGAGATCAACCAGGCCAAGTCGTTCGTCAAGAACTGGAAGACGAACACCCCGGCGCTGAAGGGTCTGGAGCCGCTCCCGTTCGACTACGACAAGGAGTTGATCGGCGCCCGCACCCCCTGCCTCGAAGGCCAGAAGAACTTCATGCTGGCGGCCAAGGACATGGGCTTCCGCTACGACTCCAGCGGCATCAGCAAGCAGATCTGGCCCAAGAAGACCGACGGGCTCTGGGACCTCCCACTGCAACTGGTGCCCATGCCGGGGCGCGCCTTCGACACCCTGAGCATGGACTACAACTACATGGTCAACCAGTCCGGGACGACCACCCAGGGAGACCCCTCGCAGCACGCGTACTGGGGGGAGCAGATGCGCGACGGCCTGCAGAAGGCCTTCGACCGGGTCTACCAGGGCAACCGGGCGCCACTGATCATCGGCAACCACTTCGAGTCCTGGAACGGCGGCACCTACATGAAGGCCGTCGAGGACTCCATCAAGTCCATGTGCACCCAGAAGGAGGTCCGCTGCGTGCCGTTCCGCGAGTTGGCCGACTGGCTGGACGCCCAGGACCCGAAGGCGCTGACGTGGATGCGCGGCCTCGACGTCGGTGAGACGCCGAAGGACGGCTGGAACAAGTTCCTCACCGCGGGGCCGCCGGCAGCGCCGGCCGCCCCCGGTTCCCCGGCCGGGGTCAAGCCGGCTGCGGAGTCTGCCGAGTCAGGGTCGGGCGAGGGCTGACCACCTCCGCGCTCGGGGTCTCGCGGAGGACGAAATCGGGGTCGACCTGCTCCGCCAGGTCGACCCCGGTCTTGGCGTTCCCCCAGCTCTCGGCGTTCCGCAGGTGGAAGTGGACCATCTGCTGCGTGTACCGGGCCCAGTCGCGGTCGGCGTACGAGTCCTCGGCGGCGTCCTGGAGCGCCTGCAGCGCGAGCCGGTTGGTCGCCTCCAGCAGCTCGAACCGGGTCGGGCGCCCCTTCTCCATCGACCGCACCCAGTCCGAATGCCCGACGGTGACCAGCAGGTCGTCGCCGACCTCGTCCTGGAGGAACTCGATGTCCTCCGGACCCTGCACCTTGTTGCCGATCACCTTGAGGGAGATCCCGAAGTCCCGGGCGTACTCCTTGTACTGGCGGTAGACGGAGACGCCCTTGCGAGTCGGTTCGGCCACCAGGAAGGTCATGTCGAAGCGGGTGAACATGCCCGACGCGAAGGAGTCCGAACCGGCGGTCATGTCGACGACCACGTACTCGTCCGGACCGTCGACCAGATGGTTGAGACAGAGTTCGACCGCCCCGACCTTGGAGTGGTAGCAGGCCACGCCCAGGTCCGCCTCGGTGAACGGTCCGGTGGCCATCAGTCGGACGGGCTCGCCGTCGAGCATCAGCGTGCGCGCGCACGCCTCGTACACCGGGTTGTCCTCGGTGACCCGCAACAGGCGCGAGCCGGTCCCGGGCGGGGTCGTCTTGATCATGGCGTCGGCGGAGGCGATGCGCGGGTTCGATCCGCGCAGGTAGTCCTTGATGAGGGGCAGGTGCGCGCCCAGGGCGGGCAACTCGGCGGCCTCGTCCTCGCCGAGCCCGAGGGCCGCGCCGAGATGCTGGTTGATGTCGGCGTCCACCGCGACGACGGGGGCTTCATTTGCGGCAAGGTGGCGGATGAAGAGGGACGACAGCGTGGTTTTGCCGCTGCCGCCCTTTCCCACGAAAGCGATCTTCATGTTCACCAAGCGTAGCGGGTTGATCGCACTAAGTGGTCTGCCTGAGTGAAGAAGACCACTCCAAGGAGGGGTCGGTGCTACGCGTGCGCAGTGCGTAGGCTCCCTACTTATGAGTAGCGCTGCTGACCCGCTGGCCCCACTGGCCGGGCTGCCGGGTGTCTCCGATTCCGTGGATTCCGTACGCAAGGCCGTGGACCGGGTCTACGGGCACCGGGTGATGCGTCGCCGCAGTGGGGAGATCGCCTCGGAGGCGGCGCTGCGCGGTGCGCGCGGGAGCGCGGCGCTGTCCGGCGCCGACTGGGCCCTGGAGGAGGTTCGTCGCCGAACCGACTTCGGCTCGGAGGCGCAGGCGCGGGCGGTGGGTGCCGCCCTGCGCCTGACGGCCGAGGCCGGGCAGCTCCTGAGCATCTGGCGGCAGTCCCCGATGCGTGTCCTCGCACGCCTGCACCTGGTCGCGTCGGGTTCCACGCCCGCGGCTCCGGACGCCTTCGCGCCCTCGGTGATCGAGGGCGACACGGTGGGACGGCCGCGCCTGGCGGGTGAGCCGGTGGACGAGCCGCTGATCGACCTGCCGCTCCCGAGCGCCGAGGAGGTCGCCGGCCGGCTGGACGGGCTGTCGCGGCTGATCATCGCGGGAGGTTCCGCCCCGGCCCTGATCACGGCATCGGTGGTGCACGGCGAACTGCTGGCCCTGCGGCCCTTCGGGACCTACAACGGTCTGGTCGCACGGGCGGCCGAACGGATCGTGCTGATCAACAGTGGGCTCGACCCGAAGGCCATCTGCCCGGCCGAGGTCGGCCACGCGGAGCAGGGTGCGCAGGCCTACGTCGCGGCCTTCGAGGGGTACGTGTCGGGAACCGCGGAGGGAATGGCCGCCTGGATCGCGCACTGCGGTCGGGCGATCGAGCTGGGTTCCCGCGAATCGACGGCGGTCTGCGAGGCGCTCCAGCGCGGCGCCGCCTGAACACGGGTTGCGGCGACACCGTCTTGCCTTGGTGTCGCCGCTGGCACTCGCGCCCAGTTACCAAGCGTCCTCGAATGTATGCCCATCAGGTCGGGAACTTTGCCCGTCACCTGGTGCGGCTGGCCCGTAATCGACGGGTCGACGTCGCGTGGGTGCTCGGCGTTCATGCTTCGGTCCGTGGGCCTTACTGCGTTTTAAAGATGATCCTCTCGGATGTTCTTTGGTCTCGCGGGCCGTTGACTCCTTTGTACTCCGCTTCGGAGACAAGCGAAACCCCTGGCTCCACTTCTTTACTTTCCCGGGCGAGCCTGGACGATCCAGACATTCGGTATCCGCGGGTGGCAGGAGTTCGGCGAGCTCGTCCGACGTCACGCAGGCGACCTCACGTGCGCACGGATCAACCGGCGGAGGCGCCCGCCCGACGTCGGCTCGCGTACCAGACGAGCCCGGCCGTGGCGGCCGCCGCGCCGACCGCCGCGGCGGCCACCAGGGCCGGCCGGGAGGTCATGGACCCCGGCAGTCGCTGCTTCAGCCGCACGGGCCTGTTGAACACCAGCACCGGCCACTCCCGGGCGACCGCCTCGCGGCGCAACGCCCGGTCGGGATTGACGGCGTGGGGATGTCCCACCGCCTCCAACATCGGCACGTCGGTGATCGAGTCGCTGTACGCGTAGCATCGCGCGAGGTCGTACCCCTCCGACTCGGCGAGCTCGCGCACGGCCTCCGCCTTCGTCGGCCCGTAGGCGTAGTACTCGATCTCGCCCGTGAAACAGCCGTCGTCGCCGACCACCATCCGGGTGGCCACGACGCGGTCCGCGCCGAGCATCTCGCCGATCGGCTCGACCACTTCGGCGCCGGAGGTCGACACGATCACCACGTCACGGCCGGCCGTGTGGTGGGCCTCGATGAGGGACGCGGCCTCGTCGTAGATGATCGGGTCGATGAGGTCGTGCAGCGCTTCGGCGACGATCTCGCGCACCTGCTGGACGTTCCACCCCTTGCAGAGGGCGGACAGGTACTCCCGCATCCGCTCCATCTGATCGTGGTCGGCGCCGCCGACCAGGAAGAAGAACTGGGTGTACGCGGTGCGCAGCACGGCCCGCCGGTTGATCAGGCCACCCTGGTAGAAGGACTTGCTGAACGTCAGAGTGCTCGACTTCGCAATGACCGTCTTGTCCAGGTCGAAGAAGGCAGCGGTCCGAGGCGAGGAGTGCGGCAAGGGCTGATTTTCCACGCCCCGAGCATATGCGCCCACCATTCGGCGTAAGGTGTGGCGCGTGGGTTTGCCTGAGAGGGCTCTCGGGTACACCATGGAAGTCACGGATCGTTCGCGACCGTGCTAACCCGGTCTGGCTCCTCCCCCCCCGAGTCGGACCGTGGGGACGACCCCCGCTCTCCCCCCCGGCGGGGGTCGTCGCATGTCCGGACGCGGTTTGCGTCCCTTGCCTTCGGCCCGTGGTGACCATTCCCCCGGCCCTTCCTCTTCGGTGGCCTTGCGTCGCGAAGGCCCTCACTTCTCTGAACTGGTGACTGTCCGTAGTGGTTCCGCCGCGCTCTGAACTCACGCGATGGAGTGACGGAGTTATTCACAGAGGTCTTCTTGTCCACAGATTTCAAGCAAGATCCACTTAATTTTTCGGATCCCTGCACGGTGATTCCAGCCGCGAAGTCCGCGGCGTGTGGATTCGCAGTGAGAAGGGGGCGGAGATCGTGGCTGGATCGAAGTCGTGTGAAGCACCGGAGTCCGAGCTGTCCGGTGGAGGAAGGCCGTCGAAGCGGGCGGAAGAGGTCGTGCCCGGTGGCGGCCGACCGCTGATCATCACCGAGGACCCCCTGCTGCTCGACGACCTGCTGCGGCTGTGCGCCGCCGCCGGCGCCGAACCGCACGTGCACCACGCGGTGCCCGAACCGGGCGGAGTCGGGGCCCCGGGAGGGGGCGACGGAGAGAACGTCGATCTCCGTGCATCGACACTCGGCGGCGTCGGTTGGGACTCCGCCCCGCTCGTGCTCGTCGGGGACGACGCGGCTCGTCGGGTTCGCGGCGCGCCCCGCCGGGACTCGGTCCTTCTCGTCGGCCGGGATCTGGACGACCCGCTGGTGTGGCAGCGGGCGTTGGAGATCGGCGCCGAGGAGGTGCTGAGGCTCCCCGACGCGGAGAACCGACTCGTCGACCGCATCGCCGACGTGGTGGAAGGGGCCGGGCGACCCGCCCTCGCGGTCGGCGTGATCGGAGGCAGCGGCGGCGCCGGCGCGTCGACGCTGGCCTGCGCGCTCGCCGTACGGGCCGCGCGCGCCGGCGAACGCACCATCCTCATCGACGGGGACCCCCTCGGCGGGGGCATGGACGTCCTGCTCGGGGGTGAGGGCGCCGAAGGGCTGCGCTGGCCGGACTTCGCGGCCTCGCGGGGCCGGGTCGGGGCCGGGGCGTTGGAGGAGTCCCTGCCGGAACTGCACGCGCTTCGGGTGCTCAGCTGGGACCGAGGGGACCGGGTCGTGGTGCCGCCCGCCGCGATGCGCTCGGTAGTCGCCGCAGCCCGCCGCCGCGGGGGCGTGGTCGTCGTCGATCTGCCCCGACGGGTGGACGAGGCGGCGGCCGAGGTGCTGGCTCAGTTGGATCTCGTACTGATGGTGGTGCCCGGGGAGTTGAGGGCCGTGGCCGCAGCCGGGCGGGTGGCGGCAGGGGTGCGGATGGTCGCCCGGGACGTCCGCGTGGTCGTACGGGGACGCTGCCCCGAGGGGCTCGACGCCGAAGCCGTGGCCCGGCTGTTGGGGGCCCCGTTGGCCGGCGAGGTGCCGGTGGAGGTGGGGCTGCCGGGACGGGTGGCCGAGGGGGAACCGCCGGGGTCCCGGGGGAGGGGCGCGCTGGCCCGCTTCTGTGACGGCTTCTGGCGGCGGGTCCTCGGATCCGGACAGGGGGTCCCGGCATGAGCGCGCTGCTCCTGGACGCGGTGCGGCAACGGCTCGCGGAGAGCGGTGCGGAGCCGACCCCGGCCAGGGTCGCGGCGGCACTGCGGGCCCAGGGTCGGCTGCTCGGTGACGCGGAAGTGCTCGGTGCGGCAGCCGAGTTACGGTCGGAACTGGTCGGCGCCGGCCCGCTGGAGGCGCTCCTCGCGGACCCCGAGGTCACCGACGTGCTGGTGGCCGCGCCCGACCGGGTGTGGGTGGACCGCGGCGGCGGGCTGGAACTCACCGCGGTGACCTTCGCCGACGCCGCTGCGGTGCGCAGGCTCGCGCAACGGTTGGCCGCCGTCGCGGGGCGGCGCCTCGACGACGCCCGGCCCTGGGTGGACGCCCGGATGCCGGACGGCACCCGACTGCATGCCGTACTGCCACCGGTGGCCGTCGGATCCGCCTGCCTGTCGCTGCGTGTCGTGCGGCCGAAGGCGTTCACGTTGGACGAGTTGGTGACCGCGGGGACCCTGCCACCGGGCGGGCACGAACTGCTCCGGGCGATGGTCGAGGCCCGGCTCTCCTTCCTCGTCTCCGGAGGTACCGGGACGGGCAAGACCACCCTGCTGAGTGCCCTGTTGGGCCTGGTCGGGCCGGGTGAGCGGATCGTGCTGGCCGAGGACTCGGCCGAGCTGCGCCCCGACCATCCACATGTGGTGCGGCTGGAGACCCGGCCCGCCAATCAGGAGGGGGCAGGCCTCGTCACCCTGGCGGATCTGGTCCGACAGGCGTTGAGGATGCGCCCCGACCGGCTGGTGGTCGGGGAAGTGCGGGGCCCGGAGGTGGCGGACCTGCTGGCCGCCCTCAATACGGGTCACGAAGGGGGCTGCGGCACCGTGCACGCCAACGCGGCGGCCCATGTCCCGGCGCGGTTGGAGGCGCTCGGCACGGCCGCGGGGCTCGATCGCGCCGCTCTGCACAGCCAGTTGGCGGCCGCGCTGACTCTGGTGGTTCACCTGGTCCGGGACCGGGCCGGGCGGCGCCGGGTGGCCGAGGTGCACGTCCTCGAACGGGACCCGGCCGGGCTGGTGGTGACGGTGCCCGCGTTGCTCTGGTCCGCGCGGGGGTTCGTACGGGAAAGGGGCTGGGCCCGGCTCGGTCCGCTGCTGGAGGTTTCCCGATGAGCGCCGGAACGGTCGGGGCGGCGGGCTCGGTGCCGGTGCTCGCCGGGGTGCTGTGCGCCGGCGCCGCGGCCTGGATGTCGGCCGGAGGAGATCAGGTTTCCCGGCGTGCCCGGTTGTTGCCGGTCGGTGGCGCCCCGGTGGTGCCGGTCGGACCGGCGCGTCGGGAGCGGCTGCTGATCGCGGTGCGGGTGCGGGCCGCGCGATGGCGGGAGTGGGCCGGCGTCGGGGTCGGGGTGTTGGTGGCGTTGCTCGGCGGTTCCGTGCTTCCGCTGGCGCTGGGGGCGGTCTCGGTGCCGCTGGTGCGGAGGTGGTCGAGGGGCCGGGACCGGGAGCGAGCCAGGGGTGCGCGGGCCGCCGACGTGATGGCGTTGTGCGGGGTCACCGTGGGGGAACTGAGAGCGGGTGCGCAGCCCGGCCAGGCCCTGGGCACGGCCCTGAGACGTACCGCGTCGGGCGCCGGTGGTCTGGGAGCGGTGGAGGCCGGGGTGCTGGCCGCCGCGGCGTTCGGGGGCGATGTGGCCGTGGCGCTGCGCGAGGCGTCTCGGGAGCCGGGCGCGGAGGGGCTGGCCGGGATGGCGGCCTGCTGGCGGGTCTCCGTGGACGGGGGCGCCGGCCTGGCAGCCGGCCTGGACCGACTGGAAGGGGCGCTGCGAGCGGAACGGGACCGGGAGGAGTCACTGCGGGCCCAGTTGGCCGGAGCCCGCTCGACGGTGGTGGTGCTGGCGTTGTTGCCCCTGGTGGGGCTGGTGATCGGTACCGGCCTCGGGGCGGACCCGCTCGCGGTCCTGCTGCACACCCCGATGGGGTGGGGCTGCCTGGCGGCGGGCGCGGTGCTGGAGGCGCTCGGGATGTTGTGGTGCCGGCGGATCGTACGTGCGGGGGAGCGGTGATGGGTGAGGTGTGGGTCCACAGGCTGGGGATGGCGTCGTGCCTCGCGGTGGCGGTGTTGTGCATGGGATCGGCAGCCGCGTCCGGGATACGGCGGCGGAAGACCCGGCGGCGGATCGGGGCACTGCTGAGGGTGCGAGTGGTTCGGCGCGGGCCGCTGGTCGGGCCCCGGGCACGGGAGCGGGTCGTCACGTGGGCGTGGCCGGCCGGCGCTCTGGTGGCGGGATGGGTGCTGGTCGGCGGCGTCACGGGTGTCCTGGTCGGGTGCGGGGCGGCCTACGCGGTGCGGCGCCTGCGAGCGAGGGCCGCGCCGCCGGTCGGAGCGGACCCCCGTGAGGTGGAGCGCCAGTTGCCCTTCGCCGCAGACCTGTTGGCGGCCTGCCTGGCGGCCGGGGCCGGTCCGGTGGAGGCGGCCGAGGTGGTCGGGGAGTCGCTGGGCGGCCCCGTGGGGGAGCGGCTGGCGCTGGCCGGGGCGGAGCTGCGGCTCGGCGGCGAACCGGGTGTGGGGTGGGGGAGGTTGGCGGAGATACCGGGCGCCCGGGAACTGGCGGAGTGCCTGGAGCGGGCCGCTCGTACGGGGGCCCCGGCCGCCGAGCCGGTCTCCCGCCTGGCGTCGGCCCTCAGGGCGGACCGGGCCCGACAGGCCATGGCCCGGGCACAGCGGGCCGCCGTACTCGTCACCGCACCCGTGGGGCTGTGTTTCCTCCCCGCATTTCTTGTGGTGGGAGTGGCTCCAGTGGTGATTGGGATGGCTTCCGGTCTCCTCTCGGGCACTTGAAATCAAAACCTGAAATCACATCAAGAGTGAAATCAAACAGGAGGTTGTCATGAGGATCATCTGGTTTCGAGTGCGGTCCGCGCTCAGTGGCCGCGGTCGCGATGCCGGGATGTCCACTTCGGAATACGCCATGGGCACGATCGCGGCGTGTGCGTTCGCTGCCGTTCTGTACAAGGTGGTCACGAGCGATGTGGTGTCGACGGCCCTTCAGTCGACCATCGGGAAGGCGCTCGATGTGCCCTTCTGAGGAAAGCCCGGCTGGAAAGGACGACCGAGGATATGTGACGGCGGAGGCGGCCCTGGTGATCCCGGCGCTGGTGTTGTTCGCGGCGCTGCTGGTGTGGGCGCTGATGGCGGCGGCCGCGCAGATCCGTTGCGTGGACGCGGCCCGGGCGGGGGCTCGGGCCGCGGCCCGCTCGGAGCCGGCGGAGGCAGTGGTGGCGGCGGCCGGGGCCGCCGCCCCGCGGGGCGCGGAGGTGCGGTTGGAGCGGGTGGGGGATCTGTGGAGGGTTCGGGTGGCGGCGCCGGCGCCCGGGCCGGGCGGGTTGCCGGTACGGCTCGGCGCCCAAGCGGTGGCCTTGGCGGAGGACAGCGTGGGGCCGCCGCCGTGAGCCGGGACCGGGGCTCCGCCACTGTGTGGGCGGCGTTGGTGACGACGGTGCTGGGGGCGGTGTTCGGGGGTGTCCTGCTGCTCGGTCAGGCCGTGGTGGCGCGGCACAGGGCGGCGGCGGCCGCCGACCTGGCGGCCCTCGCCGCGGCGGCGACCTGGGCGCACGGCCCCGAGGCCGCCTGCGCGGCGGCGGTGCGGGTGGCCCGGGCACAGGGCGCGAGTCTGACCGCCTGCGACGTTCAGGGCGAGGTCGCCGAGGTCGTGGCCCGTGCCCCGACCGGCCCCTTCGCCCCCGCCCTCGCGTCCCGGGCGGGTCCGCCGCTCCTGCCCTCCCCGGCCGCAGGACGGGCCGATGCGCTCTCTCCGGTGCCAAGACCGGCCGTCCCGCCTTCCCCGGCCGGGGGATCGGCCGACCCGTGAGCCCGCTCGGGGACGCATGAGCCTCGGGGCGGGACTGCCGGGCCCGGGAGCCCCGGGCGATGTGGCGGTCCGGCCGGGTCACCACACGGTCACCACACAGGTGGCTGCCGGGGTCGGCGTGGGGCCTGGCCCTTCGCGGCGGGGCGTTGTGCGGGCGGCGGGGTAGGCCCTGGGTGGCGGCGGCTCAGACCTGGGCGCGACCCGTTCGGCCCATCGGCTTCCGTCGGATTTCCGGGGCGGCGTGGCCGGGCGCGCGGAGCGGCCCGGACGGGGCCGACGCGTCGCCTCCGTTCTCGCTCGGGCCGCCCTGCTCCGGGCCGCCCTGCTCCGGGCCGCCCTGCTCCGGGCCGCCCTGCTCGGGCCGCCCACCCCGGGCAGCCTCGGCCGGGCCGCCCCGCTGTCCGCTGGGCCGCCGAGGCCCGGGCAGGCGGCTCCCCGCCCGAGCAGCCCCGCCGTGGCCTGAGCCCCCGCCCGAGCCGCCGTGGCCAGGGCAGGCCGCTTTCTACCCCGGCGAGCCCGCCCGGGCCGTCCCGCCCGGGCCCTCCCGCCGGGCCGCCCCGCCGGCGTCTCGCTCCGGTGGGCTTGTCCGGCGGGTCCGTGGGGTCGGGGCGCGTGTGCCGGTTCAGCTCTCCGGGGCGTCGGCGAGCAGCCGGGTCAGCAGGCGGATGGCGCCGCGTTTGTGGAGGGGGTCGTTGCCGTTGCCGCACTTGGGCGACTGGATGCAGGAGGGGCAGCCCGCCTCGCATTCGCAGGCCGCGATGGCGTCGCGGGTGGCCGTCAGCCACGTGCGGGCCGTGTGGAAGGCGCGCTCGGCGAATCCGGCGCCGCCGGGGTGGCCGTCGTAGACGAACACCGTGGGCAGCAGGGTGTCGGGATGCAGCGGGACGGACACTCCGCCGATGTCCCAGCGGTCGCAGGTGGCGAACAGCGGGAGCAGGCCGATGGAGGCGTGCTCGGCGGCGTGCAGGGCGCCGCCGAGGATCTCCGGGTTGATCCGGGCCTCGTCGAGCTGGTCCTCGGTGACCGTCCACCAGACGGCCCGGGTGCGCAGGGTGCGCGGCGGCAGGTCCAGCTTGGCCTCGCCGAGCACCTCGCCGGAGATCAGCTTGCGCCGCAGGTAGGAGACGACCTGGTTGGTGACCTCGACGGAGCCGAAGCAGAGCCTGCCCTGGCCCCACGGGATCTCGCTCTCGGTCTCCAGCACCGCGATGGACGTGGTGTCGCGCGCGGTGGTGGAGAACGGCGGATCGGCCTGCTCCACCAGCGCGACCGAGTCCTCCAGATCGAGGTGTTTCACCAGGTAGGTGCGGCCCTGGTGGAGATGGACGGCCCCGTCGTGGACGGCGGTGTGGGAGGCCGACTCGTCGACGGTGCCGAGCAGCCGGCCGGTGGCCGCCTCCACGATCTGCACGGGACGGCCCCCGCCGCCCCGGATGTCGGTCAGGTCCGAGGCGCGTTCCCGTCGGGTCCAGTGCCAGGCCGTGGCCCGGCGGCGCAGCAGCTTCGCCGCCTCCAGTTGCGGGAGGAGCCCGACGGCCGCCGGTCCGAAGAGTTCCAGGTCCGCCTCGGTCAGCGGGAGCTCGGCGGCTGCCGCGCACAGGTGAGGGGCAAGCACGTACGGGTTGTCCGGATCCAGCACGGTGGCCTCCACGGGCTGCCGGAACAGCGCCTCGGGGTGGTGGACCAGGTAGGTGTCCAGCGGGTCGTCACGGGCCACCAGGACGGCCAGGGCGCCCTGCCCCGAGCGGCCGGCCCGCCCGGCCTGCTGCCACAGCGAGGCCCGCGTGCCCGGGTAGCCGGTGATCAGCACCGCGTCCAGGCCGGAGACGTCCACGCCGAGTTCCAGGGCGGTGGTGGCGGCCAGCCCCAGCAGTTGCCCGGAGTGCAGGGCCCGCTCCAGGGCGCGCCGCTCCTCGGGCAGGTATCCGCCCCGGTACGCGGCCACCCGCCGCGGCAAGGACCGGTCCACCTCGGCGAGCCGCTCCTGGGCGATCACGGCGATCAGCTCGGCGCCGCGCCGTGATCGCACGAAGGCCACCGTGCGCACCCCCTGCACCACCAGGTCGGTCAGCAGGTCGGCGGTCTCGGCGGTGGCCGTACGGCGCACGGGAGCGCCCTTCTCGCCCTTCATGTCGGTCAGCGGCGGCTCCCACAGGGCGAAGACCACCTCGCCGCGCGGGGAGGCGTCGTCGGCGACCTCCACGACCTTCAGGCCGGTCAGCCGGGACGCGGAGGTCGCCGGGTCGCTGGAGGTCGCGGAGGCCAGCAGGAAGACGGGTTCCGAGCCGTAGCGGGCACACAGTCGCCGCAGCCGGCGCAGGACCTGGGCCACGTGGGAGCCGAACACCCCCCGGTAGCTGTGGCACTCGTCGATCACCACGTAGCGCAGCGCCTTCAGGAACGAGGACCAGCGCGGATGGGCGGGAAGGATCCCGCGGTGCAGCATGTCGGGATTGGTGAGCACGTAGTTCGCGTACTGGCGCACCCACTCGCGTTCCTCGACGGGCGTGTCCCCGTCGTAGACGGCGGGCCGGATCGCGTTGCCCAGCGGGCTCGCCAGTTCCCGTACGGCCCGCCGCTGATCGGCCGCCAGGGCCTTGGTGGGGGCCAGGTACAGGGCGGTCGCGCCCCGGCCGTTGAGGGCCTCGGCGCCGTCCGCGAGGGCGGAGAGGACGGGGGCCAGGTAGGCGAGCGACTTGCCCGAGGCGGTCCCCGTCGCCACGACCACGGACGTGCCGTCCAGGGCGTGCTCGGCCGCCGCGGCCTGGTGTTCCCACGGATGTTCGATTCCGGCGGCCTGAATGGCCGCCACGACATCAGTTCGGATGCGGTCGGGCCAGACCGCATGACGACCCGCCCGAGGGGGCAAGTGCTCCGTATGGGTGATGCGCGCAGCTCGAGAAGGCCCCCGTGCCAGCCGGTCCAGGACCGTGCTCGGGGTGGGTCGAGAGTCCGCGGGTGCCGTGGGCCGACCGGGACGGTGAGTATTGGCCATTGGAACCGAGTGTGTCACCGGCGTGCGGGACAATGGACCCAAGGCGTCGTGCGCGCCTGCCGGTAAGTGATTGAATGCCATCGCGGCAGCCGATCCCTCTCCTACCTTCGGATGGGGAGGCCCCTGGGGGGCGCCGCTCGATAGCAAGGTGCTGGAGGATCCGTGGACCTGTCCCTGTCGACTCGCACTGTCGGCGACCGCACGGTCGTAGAGGTCGGTGGCGAGATTGATGTGTATACCGCGCCCAAGCTGCGCGAGCAGTTGGTGGAGTTGGTGAACGACGGCAGCTACCACTTGGTTGTCGACATGGAGCGAGTGGACTTCCTCGACTCCACCGGCCTCGGTGTGCTCGTGGGAGGCCTCAAGCGTGTTCGTGCGCACGAGGGCTCGCTGCGTCTGGTCTGCAACCAGGAGCGCATCCTGAAAATCTTCCGTATCACCGGTCTGACCAAGGTGTTCCCGATCCACACGACCGTGGAAGACGCCGTCAACGCCACCGACTGACGGTTTCCGGCGGCCGAAACGCCGTCAGAAGCCGACGACGAGCGGGGGGTACCGGACCACGGTCGGTCCGGGCCCCTGTCAAGGCGCGCCCGTTGGTCCGCGCCCAGAGTCCGAGGGGGACGCGCATGGCCACCGTTGAACTGCGCTTCAGCGCCCAGCCCGAACACGTCCGGACGGCCCGCCTGGTCGCGGCCGCCGTGGCGCGCCGGGCCGGGGTGGAGGAAGCCGTCCTCGACGAGGTTCGCCTCGCCGTGGGTGAGGCCTGCTCGCGCGCCGTCGGGCTGCACCGCAACAACGGTCTGACCGGGCCCGTCCGGGTCGTCCTGACCGAGGAGGAGAAGGTTTTCTCCATCGAGGTCGGCGACGACGTGCCCGGTCCGGCAGGCGGTTCCGCGGAGGCCGTGTCGGGCATCGCCGCCGCCTTGGACCCGGACAACGAGGGCGAGGACGAGATGGGCCTCGCCGTGATCAGTGGGCTCGTCGACGACGTCGAGGTGACCAGCGGGGAAGGGGGCGGCACCATCAGGATGAGCTGGCCCGTGGCGAAGGTCTCCGCACTCCCTTAGGGGCCCTTGTCGGGCCCTGTGTCACTGGAACGGCCCCTTGAGGGTCGATTTTCGGCCGGCGCATCGGATCTTTCCGGTGTCCTGGTGCCGGATCCGCCCTGGTGCCCGATCCGCTCTGCGTCACACCCGCCCGTCTGACGCCACACCCACCCATCTGACGTCACATCCGCCCGTCTGACGTCACATCCGCCCGTACGCCGGGCCTGCCGGGGGCGCCGGACCTGCCGGGCGCCGGATCACGCACGTCTCCCCGCTCTCCGCTTCCCGTCGTGTCGCGTCCGACGAATGGGTTCGTACCGCGTCGCGTGCCGGATGGACCCTCTCCGGACGGGGACTACTTTCACATCGTCCGATCTTCGAAGGCCCTGCTCCGCAGGGCCTTTTCCGCTGCCCGGGCATGAATTCCCGGAACGATGACCACGCGTCAATGCCTTTGCCCCATTACTACTTTCGAGGGTAATGGAGTGACGTGATCCATTGCTGAGGAGCAAGAGCAGGCCAATTACGTTTCCCGCCCACTGTTTTGATCAGGTCGCGCTCCCTACAATCCGTCCACATCTTGAGCTCATCACGTCAAGGAGGACGAATGACGGGGCTCTTCACCCCCAACGCGCCGATCGGCAACTCCGATCTGGCCGCCGCAGTACTCACCGATGACAATCGGCTCATCGTGATCGTGATTGCAGCGGTCGCACTTCTCGCACTCGTCGTCGCGCAGATCCTGGTCCGCCAGGTACTCGCCGCCGACGAGGGCACCACCGGCATGAAGGAGATCGCCGCCGCCGTTCAGGAAGGCGCCAACGCCTACCTCGGACGGCAATTGCGCACCCTCGGCGTCTTCGCCGTCGTGGTGTTCTTCCTGCTCTTCCTGCTCCCCGCCGACGACTGGTCGCAGCGGGCGGGCCGCTCCGCCTTCTTCCTCGTCGGCGCGCTCTTCTCGGCCGCCACCGGCTACATCGGCATGCGCCTCGCGGTCCGCGCGAACGTCCGCGTGGCCGCCGCCGCACGGGAGGCGACCCCCGCCGAGGGCGAACCCGCCAAGGACCTGACCGAAGTGGCCCACAAGGCCATGAGGATCGCCTTCCGCACCGGTGGCGTCGTCGGCATGTTCACCGTCGGCCTCGGCCTGCTCGGCGCCTCCTGCGTCGTGCTCGTCTACGCCGCAGACGCCCCCAAGGTCCTGGAGGGCTTCGGGCTCGGCGCCGCGCTGATCGCCATGTTCATGCGTGTCGGAGGCGGCATCTTCACCAAGGCCGCCGACGTCGGCGCCGACCTGGTCGGCAAGGTCGAGCAGGGCATTCCGGAGGACGACCCCCGCAATGCCGCGACCATCGCCGACAACGTGGGCGACAACGTCGGCGACTGCGCCGGCATGGCGGCCGACCTCTTCGAGTCCTACGCCGTCACCCTCGTGGCCGCGCTGATCCTCGGCAAGGCCGCCTTCGGCGACCTGGGCCTGGCGTTCCCGCTGATCGTCCCCGCCATCGGCGTCGTCACCGCCATGATCGGCATCTTCGCGGTGTCCCCGCGTCGGTCCGACCGCAGCGGGATGACCGCCATCAACCGCGGCTTCTTCATCTCCGCCGCGATCTCCCTGGTGCTCGTCGGGATCGCCGTCTACGCGTACCTGCCGTCCACCTACAAGGAGCTCGTCGGCGTCGAGGACCCGGCGATCCTCAACCACTCCGGAGACCCGCGGATCCTTGCCGTCGTCGCCGTCGCCATCGGCATCGTGCTCGCCGCCCTGATCCAGCAACTGACCGGCTACTTCACCGAGACCAGCCGGCGCCCCGTACGGGACATCGGCAAGTCCTCGCTGACCGGCGCGGCCACCGTCGTCCTCGCCGGCATCTCGGTCGGCCTGGAGTCCGCCGTCTACACCGCGCTGCTGATCGGCCTCGGCGTGTACGGGGCCTTCCTGCTCGGCGGCACCTCGATCATGCTGGCGCTCTTCGCGGTGGCCCTGGCCGGCACCGGCCTGCTGACCACCGTCGGCGTCATCGTCGCCATGGACACCTTCGGACCGGTGTCGGACAACGCGCAGGGCATCGCCGAGATGTCCGGCGACGTCGAAGGCGCCGGCGCACAGGTCCTGACCGACCTGGACGCCGTCGGCAACACCACCAAGGCCATCACCAAGGGCATCGCGATCGCCACCGCCGTGCTCGCCGCCGCCGCGCTCTTCGGCTCGTACAACGACGCCATCGCCACCGCGGTCAAGCAAGTCGGTGCCAAGGCCGGGGAGATGAACCTCAGCCTCGACATCGCGCAGCCCAACAACCTGGTCGGGCTGATCCTGGGCGCGGCCGTCGTGTTCCTGTTCTCCGGACTCGCCATCAACGCCGTCTCCCGCTCCGCGGGCGCCGTCGTCTACGAGGTGCGCCGGCAGTTCCGCGAGCACCCCGGGATCATGGACTACACCGAGAAGCCCGAGTACGGGCGCGTCGTGGACATCTGCACCAAGGACGCGCTGCGCGAGCTCGCCACGCCCGGCCTGCTCGCCGTGCTCACCCCGATCGCGGTGGGCTTCTCGCTCGGTGTCGGCGCGCTCGGCTCGTTCCTCGCGGGCGCCATCGGCACCGGCACCCTGATGGCAGTCTTCCTCGCCAACTCCGGCGGCGCGTGGGACAACGCGAAGAAGCTCGTCGAGGACGGTCACCACGGAGGCAAGGGCAGCGAGGCCCACGCCGCGGTCGTCATCGGCGACACCGTCGGCGACCCGTTCAAGGACACCGCCGGCCCGGCCATCAACCCGCTGCTCAAGGTGATGAACCTGGTGGCCCTGCTGATCGCCCCGGCCATCGTGCAGTTCAGCTACGGCGACGACACCAGCCCGACCGTGCGGGCGGTCGTCGCGGTCCTGGCCATCGCCGTCATCATCGGCGCGGTGTACGTGTCCAAGCGGCGCGGCATCGCGGTGGGCGACGAGGGCGAGGACGGCACGGCCGAGCGAGTGGCGCAGCCCACAGATCCCGCGGTGGTTTCCTGACCCACTCCGAGACGGGCTCCGAACGGCTCCCGGCCGGTGCCCCGAACGGCCTGCGGCCCTGTGCCGCACGGGGTTCGAGGGTACGCCCGAACGGCGGACGGGCGGCGCGGACTGACGCGTCGCCCGTCCGCCTTTCCGTGTCCGCCCAGGGTGGGCGTGTATCTTCCGGGCCGAGAGTCTTCGAAGGGACCAATCCGGTGAACAAGAAGTTTGCGGCCGCAGTGTCCGGCGGTGCGGTGCTGATGCTCGTGCTGTCCGGATGCGGCGGCGAGGACGACGGGCAGAAGAAGACCGACGCGTGGGCCAAGAAGGTCTGTGACGCGTGGGGACCCCAACTCAAGAAGATCGAAAGCTCCAACGTCGACATCAAGCGCGTGGCCACGGAGAGCAGCAAGCCGGAGGAGGTCCAGCAGACCGACTCGGCGGCGTTCCAGGTCATGTCCGACGCCTACAAGTCGATGGGCACCGCCCTGACCGGGGCGGGAGTTCCGCCGGTCAAGGGCGGCGAGCAGACGCAGAGCGCCGCCGTCCAGGGCTTCGCGGCGACCTCCAAGGGCTACGCCGACCTCAAGGTCAAGATGGACGCCCTCGACGTCAAGGACCAGACGAAGTTCGCCGAGGGCCTCAAGGAGGTGGCCGGCGGACTGGAGGCGGCGACCCAGGGCGGCAAGGAAGCCTTGAACAAGCTGAAGACGGGAGGCTTGGACAAGGCGATGAACGGTCAGCCGGGCTGCCAGGTCCAGACGACGACGGCCGGTTAGCGCCGTCGCGGCGGGGCCGGTGGACCCCGGCTCCGCCGCCGTCGCGCGCACGGACGCACCGAATGCCCGGGGTGGGCCGCCCCGATTGCGGGAGGCAGCGGCCACAATGGACGCGTGAGTACCACCAGCCTTCCCTCGCCCGACCGTGCCGCCGCGCTCCGCTCCGCCCTGCTGGCCGCCGGCTTCACCGCCGACGGGCTGCTCGATCTGCTCGGCGCCCCCGCCTACGCCGCGTTGGCCCGCAGCGAGACGGTCCCCGCCCTGCGTGCCACCCGAGGCCGCGCGGACGACCCGCTCGCGAGCCTGGTCCGGCTGTTCCTGCTCCGGCAGCCCGTGTCGTACGGACACGCCCGCGCGGCGCTTCCCGTCGACGCGGCGCTGGAGGACGGCTGGCTGCGGCGGGAGGGCGACGAGGTGTACGCCACCGTCGACGTGCGCCCGTACGGCGGCCCGGACGGCGAGGACTGGTTCATCGTCTCCGACCTCGGTTGCGCCGTGGGCGGGGCCGGCGGCATCGGCCGTCGTGAAGAAGGCGTGGTCCTGGGAGTCGGCGGCGCCTCCACGACATTGGCCGGAATCACCGTCCGCGTCCCCGTGGGCTCGGCGCTCGACGTCGGCACCGGATCGGGCATCCAGGCCCTGCACGCGGCCCGGCACGCGACACGGGTCACGGCCACCGACGTCAACCCGAGGGCCCTGGAGTTCACCCGTTTGACATTGGCGTTGTCCGGGGAGGCCGAGGCCGAACTGCTCGCCGGTTCCCTCTTCGAGCCGGTCGGCGACACCACCTACGACCTGATCGTGTCGAACCCGCCCTTCGTGATCTCCCCCGGCGCCCGCCTCACCTACCGCGACGGCGGCATGGGCGGCGACGACCTGTGCCGGACCCTGGTCCAGCAGGCCGCTGAGCACCTGAACCCGGGCGGGTACGCGCAGTTCCTCGGCAACTGGCAGCACGTCGAGGGCGAGGACTGGCACGATCGGCTCCGCTCCTGGGTGCCCCGCGGCTGCGACGCGTGGATCGTGCAGCGCGATGTGCAGGACGTGACGCAGTACGCGGAACTGTGGCTGAGGGACGCGGGCGACCACCGCGGCGATCCCGCCGAGTACGAGCGCCGCTACGCGGACTGGCTGGACGAGTTCGAGGCCCGCAAGACCAAGGCGGTCGGCTTCGGCTGGATCACTCTGCGCCGTACGGACGCGGCCGAGCCGTCGATCGTGGTCGAGGAATGGCCGCACTCGGTGGAGCAGCCGCTGGGCGAGGCCGTCCTGGCGCATTTCGCACGCCAGGACTACCTGCGCGAACACGACGACGCGGCGCTGCTGTCGGGGTACTTCGTCCTGGCCGAGGAGATCGTTCAGGAGCAGGTCGGCGCGCCCGGGGCGGAGGACCCCGAGCACGTCGTGCTCCGGCAGAACCGCGGAATGCGCCGGGCCACGAAGGTGGACACCGTCGGGGCCGGGTTCGCCGGAGTGTGTGACGGCTCACTCAGCGCGGGCCGGATCCTGGACGCCATCGCGCAGCTGATGCAGGAGGACCCGGTGGTGCTCCGGGACCGGACCCCGGAGGCGATCCGGATGCTGGTGGAGCAGGGCTTCCTGGATCCCGTGCGCGATCCCGCGCCGTAGGTCCGGGACGGCACGACCGGGACGGCGGGCGGGGCCGGGCGGCGGGCGCCGATGTCGAAGCCGTGATGTAACCCGGGGTTCGCCTGCCGTACCCCCTCGGCCGGCAGGCTCCCGGGAAGCGGGATCCGGGGGGATCCCGAAGCGGCCCGAACGCAAGGGGGGAACGGCATGGAACGCGGTCCGGCGATCTTCTCCGCGCTCGTGTTCCTGCTGTTCGGAGCCGCTCTGCTCGGCTGGACGGGGGCGCGTGCCCTGCACCGTGCGCCGGTGGCCGAGGGCGTACGCCCCGCCGTCGCCGTGCCCCTCGCGCTCCTGTCCGGATCCGGCTCGCTGGCCCTCGGCGTCTGGTGCCTCCAGCGGTTCTGAGGCGGCCGTACCCGATGCTGTTCCTCCGAGTGGGAAACCCGACGTCGGAAGGGCCCGGAGGCGGTGCGCGGGCGGGGGCCAGACGGCCCCCGGGCCACTCTGCCCGGTGACCGCGAGGGGTCCGCCGTGGCATCCGGGCGGCAGAAACGGCACTTGTCGGGTTACCGTTCGAGTGGCCGTTGCGGGCTTGTGCCGTTTGACACGGGTGCGGGTTGTACCGTCACACTCCGCAGCGTCGCCGTACCGCGACCGAGTGCCGACCGGAGAGAAGAGCCAAGTTGTCCCCGACTAGCGAGACCGCAAAGGGCGGCCGCCGACTCGTCATCGTCGAGTCCCCTGCCAAGGCGAAGACGATCAAGGGCTACCTCGGCCCGGGATACGTCGTCGAGGCGAGCGTCGGGCACATCCGCGACCTCCCCAGTGGCGCGGCCGAGGTTCCCGACAAGTACACCGGCGAGGTCCGTCGCCTCGGCGTGGACGTCGAACACGACTTCGCGCCGATCTACGTCGTCAACGCGGACAAGAAGGCCCAGGTCAGGAAGCTCAAGGAGCTGCTGGCCGAGTCCGACGAACTCTTCCTCGCCACCGATGAGGACCGCGAGGGCGAAGCCATCGCGTGGCACCTGCAGGAAGTCCTCAAGCCCAAGGTCCCCGTCCACCGGATGGTCTTCCACGAGATCACCAAGGACGCGATCCGCGACGCCGTCGCCAACCCGCGCGAGCTCAACCAGCGCATGGTCGACGCCCAGGAGACCCGACGCATCCTCGACCGCCTCTACGGCTACGAGGTCTCGCCGGTCCTGTGGAAGAAGGTCATGCCGAAGCTGTCGGCGGGCCGCGTCCAGTCGGTGGCCACCCGCCTCGTCGTCGAGCGGGAGCGCGAGCGCATCGCCTTCCGTTCCGCCGAGTACTGGGACCTGACCGGCACCTTCGGCACCGGCCGCGCCGGTGACGCCTCCGACCCCTCGACGCTGGTCGCCCGCCTGAACACGGTGGACGGCAAGCGCGTCGCCCAGGGCCGCGACTTCGGTTCGAACGGCAAGCTCAAGAGCGAGGTCCTGCACCTCGACGAGGCCGGCGCGCGGGCGCTCGCCGCCGCGCTGGAGAGCGCCTCGTTCGCCGTCCGCTCGGTCGAGTCGAAGCCGTACCGCCGCTCCCCGTACGCCCCGTTCCGCACGACGACGCTCCAGCAGGAGGCCTCGCGCAAGCTCGGCTTCGGTGCGAAGGCGACGATGCAGGTGGCGCAGAAGCTGTACGAGAACGGCTTCATCACCTATATGCGTACCGACTCCACGACGCTCTCCGACACCGCGGTGAACGCGGCGCGAGCGCAGGTCACCCAGCTCTACGGAGCCGACTACCTGCCGGAGAAGCCGCGCGTGTACGCCGGCAAGGTCAAGAACGCGCAGGAGGCGCACGAGGCGATCCGCCCCTCGGGTGACCGTTTCCGCACTCCGGCCGAGACCGGCCTGACCGGCGACCAGTTCCGTCTGTACGAACTCATCTGGAAGCGGACCGTCGCCTCCCAGATGAAGGACGCGGTCGGAAACTCCGTGACCGTGAAGATCGGTGGGCGTGCCGCCGACGGCCGTGACGCCGAGTTCAGCGCGTCCGGCAAGACGATCACCTTCCACGGCTTCATGAAGGCCTACGTCGAGGGCGCGGACGACCCGAACGCCGAGCTCGACGACCGTGAGAAGCGGCTGCCGCAGGTCGCCGAGGGCGACGCGCTGTCGGCCGAGGAGATCACGGTGGACGGCCACTCGACCAAGCCGCCGGCCCGGTACACCGAGGCCTCGCTGGTCAAGGAGCTGGAAGAGCGCGAGATCGGCCGCCCCTCGACCTACGCGTCGATCATCGGCACCATCCTCGACCGCGGCTACGTCTTCAAGAAGGGCACGGCCCTCGTGCCGTCCTTCCTGTCGTTCGCCGTGGTCAACCTGCTGGAGACGCACTTCGGCCGGCTCGTCGACTACGACTTCACGGCGAAGATGGAGGACGACCTCGACCGCATCGCGCGGGGCGAGGCCCAGTCCGTGCCGTGGCTGAAGCGGTTCTACTTCGGCGCCGAGGACGCGTCCGAGGTCGTACCGGCCGACGGGGACCACCTCGGTGGACTCAAGGAACTCGTCACCGACCTCGGCGCCATCGACGCCCGGGAGATCTCCTCCTTCCCCGTCGGCGAGGGAATCGTGCTGCGCGTCGGCCGCTACGGGCCGTACGTGGAGCGCGGCGAGAAGGACGCGGAAGGCCACCAGCGGGCCGACGTCCCGGACGACATGGCTCCCGACGAGCTGACGGTCGAGTACGCCGAGGAACTCTTCGCGAAGCCGAGCGGCGAGTTCGAGCTGGGCACCGACCCCGTCAGCGGGAACCAGATCGTCGCGAAGGACGGTCGCTACGGGCCGTACGTCACGGAGATCCTGCCCGAGGGCACGCCGAAGACCGGCAAGAACGCGGTCAAGCCGCGGACGGCCTCGCTGTTCCAGTCGATGAGCCTGGACACGGTCACCCTGGACGAGGCGCTCAAGCTGATGTCCCTGCCCAGGGTCGTCGGAGCCGACGCGGAGGGCGTGGAGATCACGGCCCAGAACGGCCGCTACGGCCCGTACCTGAAGAAGGGCACGGACTCGCGGTCCCTGGAGACCGAGGACCAGCTGTTCTCGATCACGCTGGACGAGGCGCTCGCCATCTACGCGCAGCCGAAGCAGCGCGGACGGGCCGCGGCCAAGCCCCCGCTCAAGGAACTGGGCACCGACCCGGTGAGCGAGAAGCCGGTGGTGGTCAAGGACGGCCGCTTCGGTCCGTACGTGACGGACGGCGAGACGAACGCGACGCTGCGGCGGGACGACGACGTCGAGACGATCACGCCGGAGCGCGGCTACGAACTGCTCGCGGAGAAGCGGGCGAAGGGGCCGGCGAAGAAGACGGCCAAGAAGGCCCCGGCGAAGAAGGCGCCCGCCAAGAAGGCCACGACGACCGCCAAGAAGACGGCGGCCAAGAAGACGACGACGGCGAAGAAGGCCACGGCGACCAAGAAGACGGCCGCGAAGAAGACGGTCGCCAAGAAGGCGACGACCGCTCCGGCGGCGTCGGACGACTAGCCTCCGGTCGGTCGAGCGGTCGAGCGGTCGAGCGGTCGAGCGGTCGAGCGGTCGAGCGGTCGAGCGACGTGAACCGAGCCGAGCCGAGCCGAGCCGTGAAGGGCCCCCGCGCATACTGCGCGGGGGCCCTTCGGTTTTCCCGGGAAGGGCCGGTGTCGGGGCCGGCCGGAGGGGTGGGTGCGGGGTCACACCCGGGGTTGTCCACAGGCCTCCGCAGCCACGAAGCACAGCGGATAGGCTGGGCGGATGACGCGAGCCGAGCAGCCGACGGTCGTGACCGACACCGACACCGAGACCGCCGACGAGAACGCCACCTACGACGAAGCCCTGGCCGCGGACTCCCGCGAGCGCGCGGTGCGAGCCCTGCTGCGCACCCCCAGACTGCGGCGTTTGTGGAGTGCCCAGTTGGTGAGCGGCATCGGCGATGCCCTCGCCCTGTTGGTCCTGGTGTTGCTGGCCTATCAGGCGGCGGTCTCCCAGGGAACCTTCGGGGACGGGTACCGCGGAGCGGCCCTGGCCGTCGCCGCCGTGTTCGGGGCCCGGGTCGTGGCCACCGTGCTCTTCGGGGCCGTGCTCCTCGGGCCGCTCGCCAAGCTGACCGCCCCCGGGGGCAAGCTCGACCGCCGCTGGACGATGGTCGGCGCCGACGGGGTCCGGATCGCACTGTTCGTCGTCGCCCCGCTCTGGCTGGACTGGATCCCGGCGCACGCCATGACCGCGCTGCTGGCCACCGTCTTCGTGTCGGGGGCCGCCGAACGGCTGTGGACGCTGGCCAAGGACAGCGCGGCTCCGGCCCTGCTGCCCCCGCCGCCGCCGGAGGGGGCGACCGTACGGCCGCTCCCGGACCACCTCGACACGCTGCGGCGCCTGACCCTGCGCACCGCCTTCGCGGCGCTGCCCGTCGCGGCCGCCGCACTGCTCGCCTCGACGCTGGTCGGCCGTGCGCTGGGCCTCGGCGTCGAGTGGTTCGCCGCGAACCAGGCCGCCCTGGGCTCCTACGTGGCGGCCGGTCTCTTCGCCGCGTCCGTGTCACTGCTGCTTCCCCTGGTGCTGCCCGGTACGAAGACCCCGCGCCCGCGCTCCCCGCTGGAGGGACTGCGCGCCCCCAAGGCCGGCGACCGTCCCGACAAGGGCCGTACGGGCGCCGTCCCACTGCTCGTCCTGGCCTGCGCCGCCGTCGCCGGAGCGGTGGCCTCCGCCGCTTCCGTGTCCGTACTGCACGGCTTCGACCTGGGCGGCGGACCCGCCTCGTACGCCCTGCTGGTCCTCGCGCTGGTCGGCGGCACCGGCCTCGGCATCCGCGCGACCCAGGCCGGCAAGATCCTGCCCGCCCTGTCACGGCGCCGGCTGCTCGCCCTCGCCATAGCGGTGACCGGGCTCGCGCTGCTGCTGGTCGGGCTGGTCCCGGACATGGCGACCGGGCTGTTCCTGGCCCTGCTCGCGGGCACCGCCGCCGGTACCGCCGCCAACACCGCGCACACCCTGCTGGACCAGGAGACCGAGGAATTCCGTCGGGCCCGGCTCACCGAGCACCTCCAGGCCGTCGTGCGGGTGGCCGTTGCCGTCGGGGCGGTGGTCGCCCCGCTGCTGGCCGCCGCGATCGGCCCGCACCGGCTGACCGGCGGCGAGGTCGTCTTCTCCCACGGCGGCGCCGCCTTCACCCTGATGCTGGTCGGCGCCCTGCTGCTGCCCGTCGCCGTGGTCGTGCTGACCAAGGCCGACGACCGCAGCGGAGTACCGCTGCGCCGCGACCTGCGCGAGGCGCTGCGCGGCGGGGAACCGCTCCAGGCCCCCTTCACCACCGGCTTCTTCATCGCCCTGGAAGGCGGTGACGGCGCCGGCAAGTCCACCCAGGTGGAGGCTCTTGCCGACTGGATCCGGGGCAAGGGCCACGAGGTCGTCGTCACGCGCGAGCCGGGAGCCACCCCGGTCGGCAAGCGGCTGCGCTCGATCCTGCTCGACGTGTCCTCGGCCGGGCTGTCGAACCGCGCCGAGGCGCTGCTGTACGCCGCCGACCGTGCCGAGCACGTGGACACCGTGGTCCGGCCCGCCCTGGAGCGGGGCGCCGTGGTCATCTCCGACCGCTACATCGACTCCTCGGTGGCCTACCAGGGCGCCGGCCGCGACCTGTCCCCGACCGAGATCGCCCGTATCTCCCGGTGGGCCACGGGTGGGCTCGTACCGAACCTGACCGTGCTGCTCGACGTGTCGCCGGAGACGGCTCGGGAACGGTTCACCGAGGCACCGGACCGGCTGGAGTCGGAGCCCGCGGAGTTCCACCGGCGCGTGCGCTCCGGGTTCCTGACGCTGGCCGCGGCCGACCCCGGGCGCTATCTGGTGGTGGACGCGGGCCAGGACCCGGGCTCGGTGACCACCGTCGTCCGACACCGCCTGGACCGGATGCTGCCGCTCTCCGAGCAGGAGATCGCCGCGCAGCTCGAAGCCCGGCGGCTCGCCGAGGCCGAGGCGAAGCGCAAGGCCGAGGAAGAGGCGGCGCGCAAGGCCGAGGAAGAGCGCTTGCGCGTCGAGACGGAGGCTCGCAAGGCCCGCGAGGCCGAGGAGGCCCGCGTCAAGGCCGAGGCCGAGGCGGCGGAGGCACGGCGGCTCGCCGAGGCCGAGGCCGCCCGCAAGGCGGAAGAGGAACGGCGGCGCGTCGCCGAGGAAGCCCGGGCACGGGCCGAGATCGAGCGACTGCGCGCGGAAGCCGAGGAGAAGGCCCGCGCGGCGGAGGCCGAGCGGCTGCGCGCCCAGGCGGAGGAAGAGGCCAGGCTGCGCGCCGAGGCCGAGGACCGGAGGCTGGAGAAGCAGCGTCGCGCCGAGGAGGCCCTGCTCAGGGCTGAAGAGGCACGCCGGTTGGCGGAGGCCTCGGCCGCCGCCTCGGCGGCTCGGGCGGCTGCCCAGGCCGCCGCTGCGCCGCCCGCCCCGGCACCCGCGCCCGCCGACGCCCCGGAGCAGGCTCCCGCGCCGAAGGTCGGCATGCGCAAGAACCCGCACCCGGACGACGCCATCACGGTGGAGACCCCGGTGGTCAAGCGGTTCGTGCAGCCCGACGACGTCACCCAGACGGTGCCCGTGCCGAAGGTCGACCCGGCCGCGGAGACCTCGGTGCTGCCGCCGGTTCGTGACGCGGGCCCGGCCGAGGGTCCCGCTCGATCGGCGTCGGCGTCCTCCGGTCAGGCCCCGTCCGCCTCCCGGCCGACGGCCCGCCGCCCCCAGGAGAACCCCGCCGACCGGGTGCCCTCGGACATCTTCCGGGAGCCGGGGCAGCGGGGTCGGGGTGCGAACGCGGACCGCGAGGACGACGTGACCCGCGAGCTTCCCGTCGTCGACGACGAGGGGCGGCCGCGTCGGGCGCCGTCGGACTGGGCCGAGGCGACCCCGATGGACGACCTTCCGACCCTGGCTGACGAACTGCTGGGCACGCGCAAGGACGATGACGAGGACGACGAGGACCGCCGGGGTCGCCGCCGCTGAGCGGGTCTCGGCTCCTCGGCCCTCGGCCCCCGGCCTGAGTGGGTGCTGGTGGGGCGCGAGACGCGGGTGGTGCGGGCGCCGTCGGTGTCAGTGCCGTCCGTCAGAATGTGCACAGGTACGCACGGACAGTGAAAGGTGGTGGGCGGGATGCCCGTATGGGACGACCTGGTGGGTCAGGAGCGCGTGCAGACGCAGCTCGCTGCCGCCGCCCGTGACGCCGACGCCCAGGTCACGGCCACGTCGGACGGGACGCCGCTGCCCCCCGGGTCCCGGATGACCCACGCCTGGCTGTTCACCGGCCCGCCGGGATCGGGGCGGGCCACCGCCGCGCGCGCCTTCGCGGCGGCCCTCCAGTGCACCAGCCCCGACCGCGCCCTCGGCGGGGAGCCGGGCTGCGGCTTCTGCGACGGCTGCCACACCACCGTGATCGGGACGCACGCCGATGTGGAGATCGTCCGTACCGATCTGCTGTCCATCGGTGTGAAGGAGACCCGGGCGCTGGTCCGCCGGGCTCAGCTGTCGCCGGCCGTCGGGCGGTGGCAGGTCATCGTCCTGGAGGACGCCGACCGACTCACCGAAGGCGCCGGCAACGTCCTGCTCAAAGCCGTGGAGGAACCGGCTCCGCGGACGGTGTGGCTGCTGTGCGCGCCCTCCCTGGAGGACGTGCTGCCCACCATCCGCTCCCGCTGCCGGCACCTGACCCTGCGCACTCCACCCGTGGCCGCCGTCGCCGAAGTGCTGATGCGCCGTGACGGCATCGAGCCCGCCCTCGCCGCCGCGGCCGCCCGCGCGACGCAGGGTCACATCGGCCGGGCCCGCCGACTGGCCACCGACGAAGCCGCCCGATCACGGCGCAACGCCGTGCTCAGACTGCCGCTCCGGGTGAACGACGTGGGCGACTGCCTCAAGGCCGCCCAGGAGCTCGTCGACGCCGCCGCCGAGGACGCCAAGTACCTCGCGGAAGAGGTCGACACCAAGGAGACCGAGGAACTGCGGGCCGCGCTCGGGGCCGGAGCGGGCGCGGGCAGCAGGATGCCCAGGGGCACCGCGGGTGTCATGAAGGAGCTGGAGGACCGGCAGAAGCGCCGCCGCACCCGTACCCAGCGCGACAGCCTCGACCTGGCGCTCACCGACCTCACCGGCTTCTACCGGGACGTGCTGGCCCTGCAGCTCGGTTCGGGCCTCGCCATCGCCAATGAGGAGATGCGGGCCGACCTGGACCGGATCGCCCGGGACTCGGGCCCGGAGCGCACGCTGCGGCGCATCGAGGCGATCATCGGCTGCCGGGAGGCCCTCGACCGGAACGTGGCCCCGCTGCTCGCCGTCGAGGCCATGACGATGGCGCTGCGCGCGGGCTGAACCGTGCGGCCGGACGGCGCCGGCGGGTGTTCGTCGACCGCCGTTCGTCGCCCCGAGTCCGTTGACCTGTTCACCCGTACGAGCGTTCCGGCGCGGCGGCCGGACACTCCCGGCCCGCGCCGGGCGGCGGCCCGTGCCCGGCGCTGCGGTCGGCCGGCCCGGTCCCACGGCACCCGGCCGGGTGCTCCGGCAGGCCTTAGGCTCGCCGCATGGACACCAGTCGCCTGCTGCGCACCACCGGAACCGTGATCGCAGCCGCCGGGCTGCTGCTTGCCGGGTGCACCTCGGAGGGATCCGGGGGGACCCGCGCCGCCGCGTCCTCGTCCGGGAGTTCCGCGCCGAAGTCCACCGGTACGGCCGCGCCGGCCGTCGTCCCGGCCGCGCTGCGTCCCTACTACGAGCAGAAGCTGAGCTGGCGCGACTGCGGTGTCCCCGGTTTCCAGTGCTCCACCATGAAGGCACCGCTGGACTACGCGAACCCCGGCACCCCCGGTTCGGCGCAGTCCATCGACATCGCGGTGGCCCGCCGCGTGGCCACCGGCCCGGGCAAGCGGCTCGGCTCGCTCGTCGTCAATCCGGGCGGCCCCGGCGGGTCGGGCATCGGGTACCTCCAGGCGTACGCGGGCATCGGCTACCCGGCAGCCGTGCGCGCCCGGTACGACATGGTGTCCTTCGACCCGCGCGGGGTGGAGCGCAGCAGCCCCGTCGAGTGCCTGTCCGGACCGGAGATGGACCGGTTCACCCAGGTGGACCAGACGCCGGACGACAAGGCCGAGCAGGCCCAGTTGGTGGCGGCGTTCAAGAAGTTCGCGGAGGGCTGCAAGACGCGCTCGCAGCGGGTCCTGCCGCACGTCTCCACCGTCGACGCCGCACGCGACATGGACATCCTCAGAGCGGCGCTGGGCGACGAGAAGCTGTCGTACGTCGGGGCCTCGTACGGCACGTTCCTGGGCGCGACGTACGCGGACCTCTTCCCGGGCCGGGTCGGTCGGCTGGTCCTGGACGGGGCCATGGACCCGTCCAGGCCCGCCCTCGAACTCAACCGGGACCAGACGGCGGGATTCGAGACGGCTTTCCGGTCCTTCGCCAAGGACTGCGCGAAGCAGCCGGAGTGCCCGCTCGGCTCGGGCGACCCGGACGCGGTGGCGCAGCGGCTGAAGGAGTTCTTCCGCAAGGTGGACGCACAGCCGGTGCCCTCGGGCGACCCGGCCCGCCCCCTCGGGGAGTCGTTGGCGACGACCGGGGTGATCGCCGCGCTGTACGACGAAAGCGCGTGGCCGCAACTGCGCGAGGCGCTCACCTCCGCGATGAACGGCGACGGGGCCGGACTGCTGGCGCTCGCCGACAGCTACTACGAACGCGAGGCGGACGGCACGTACGCGAACCTGATGTTCGCCAACGCCGCCGTGAACTGCCTCGACCAGCCGCCGGCCTTCTCCGGGCCGGAGGCGGTCCAGGCGGCGCTGCCCTCCTTCGAGAAGGCCTCGCCGGTCTTCGGCGCGGGGCTGGCCTGGGCCTCGCTGAACTGCACGTACTGGCCGGTGAAGGCGACCGGGTCGGCGCGGGCGCTGGAGGCCAAGGGCGCCGCGCCGATCGTGGTGGTGGGCACCACCCGGGACCCGGCGACCCCGTACAAGTGGGCGCAGTCCCTGGCGGGGCAGCTCGACTCGGGCACGCTCCTGACGTACGACGGCGACGGGCACACGGCGTACGGACGCGGCAGCGACTGCATCGACACGGCGATCAACACGTACCTGCTGGAGGGCAAGGCGCCGAAGGACGGCACCACGTGCTGACGGGCCCGCGCGCGGCACATCGGCCCTGCGCGAGCGGCCATTCCGTCCGGCTTTGTGGCCATTTTTTGAACCCCGGGCAACCCGGTTCAGGGCACCCGGTTTAACCCTGTAGACTTGGCGCCGCTGCTGATGAGAGCGTCCCTTCGGGGGAATTCTTGTCTCCCAGCGGTGCCGCCTTAGCTCAGTTGGCCAGAGCAACGCACTCGTAATGCGTAGGTCTCGGGTTCGAATCCCGAAGGCGGCTCTGTAGAAGCCTCAGGACTCACTCGCCGTGACCTGGGGCTTTTGCTTTTTCCGGGGCCGGTCGGCGCATGGGTCGGTGGGACTCGCGACCTGTGCGGCTTTCGCATCGCCGTTCGGCTTCCCTGTCGCTGTGGCCACATCGGTGGCGCCCCGGCCCCGTAGCTGTCGCCGTGCGGTCTCGGTGGTCTTCTCGGCGTCGAACCTGGTTGCTCGACGAGCTCCCACGCGGTGCTCCGCGCCGCGTGGAGCGTTTCGGCCACCTCCGGAGGCCGCCCTCCTGGTCACCGGCCTGGCCGGCTTTTTGGGCGATCAACACCTCCATCCTTGCTTCGCGGTGCTGATGATGTCGGCGTGGCGCTCGGCGAACGTGCCGCCCGGCTCCGGGACTTCGCCGTCGGGTTGCCGTTCTCCATCGGGGTCTCGGCCGCGACGGCCGTCGCACCCGGGGGCGGCGCGCTGATCGTCGCGCGGGTCGTCCAAGGCGTGGGGGCGGCCATCGTGCTGCCGCTCTCGCCCACCCTGCTCCCCACGTGGTCCTCCCTGGAAAACTTCAGGTGGGCAGGGCGATGCGGCCTGTGGCGCCCGCGGATTAGGGTCGTCCGCGAGGAACGGACGAGGGAGAACAGACATGCACGGTCAGCCGGCGGAGCACGCCAACCGGTCCCCGCAGGAAGGCGCCGGGGTCGTCCTGCGCGTCGCGGGCGAGGCGGACGTCCCGATCGCCGCCGAGCTGTTCCGCGGCTATCTGGACTTCTACGAGGTGACCGTCGAGGACCCCGACCAGCCGCGCGCATTTCTTGCCGAACGCATCCGCAAGGACGAGTCGCTCGTCCTCCTCGCCGATGTCCCGGAGATCGGGACGGTCGGCTTCGCCCAGGTCTACCGGACCTTCTCCTCACTCGCCATGCGGCCCATCTGGATCCTGTACGACCTCTACGTCGCCCCGGCCGGCCGGCGTACCGGCGCGGGCCGGGCACTGCTGCGCGAGGTCCTGCGCCGCGCGGCCGAGGCCGGGGTCGCAGGTGTGCAGCTTGAGACCGCCTACGACAACCACATCGCCCAGGGGCTGTACGAGTCCGAGGGCTTCGAACGCGACGCGTTCCACGTCTACTTCCACAGCCTCGACTGACCCGCTCCCGCCCCCGCAACCGCTCCCGTCCCCGCTCCCCGAGCGTCAAGGCCCGAACGTCCAGCGCCCCGAACGCCCTTCGTGCCGGCGGTGTTTCACGTGAAACGTTCTGGTGTGGCCGTGGCCACCCCCGTCACGCTGTCGCCGCGCCGGGGCGGTCACTTCGCGTCGGCGTAGCACTCCACGACCGCCGTGGTGAACGGGAACCGGACCGGGGTGTCGCCGAAGGCGATCCGCCCGGCCCGGTCGCCGGCCGCTCGGATGGCCTCCGCGACGGCCTCGGCCTCCTCCGCCGGGCAGTGCACGATGACCTCGTCGTGCTGGAAGAACACCAGCTCGGCCCACATTCCAGCGGCGGCGATGGACTGCCGCAGCGCCGCGAGCAGCAGCAGCGCCCAGTCCGCCGCGCTGCCCTGGACGACGAAGTTACGGGTGAACCGGCCGCGCGCGCGGGTGTTGGTCGAGGCGTAGCTCGGGGTCCAGCCGTCGTCCCGGTCCTGCGGCACGCCGGCCTCGCCGTCCGGGTCCGTGTCGGCGGAGGAGACCGGAGGCGGGCAGGTCCGGCCGAGCCAGGTCCGTACGAGTCGCCCCTCCTCGCCGGCCCGGGCGGCGTCGTCGACGTACGCCACGGCCCGGGGGAAGCGGCGTCGGAGCGCGGCCAGGTTCTTGAGGCCGTCGCCCGAGGTCTGCCCGTACACCGCGCCGAGGACGGCCAGCTTGGCCATGTCCCGGTCCCCGGAGAAGCCCTGTCGGGAGATGGACGTGTACAAATCCTCGGGACGACCCGCGACCTCCATGAACGCCGGATCGCGGGAGATCGCGGCCAGCACCCGGGGCTCCATCTGGTCGGCGTCCGCGACGACGAGCCGCCAGCCGGGGTCCGCGACGACGGCCCGCCGGATCACCTTGGGGATCTGCAGGGCCCCGCCGCCGTTGGTGACCCAGCGGCCGGTCAGGGTGCCTCCGGGGATGAACTCGGGGCGGAAGCGGCCGTCGTGGACCCAGTCCGCGAGCCAGGACCAGCCGTGGGCGGTGTGGATCCGGTACAGCTTCTTGAACTCGACCAGCGGCTTCACGGCCGGGTGGTCCAGCTCCTGGATCTCCCAGCGTCGGGTGGACTTGAGCTTGATCCCGGTTTCGGCGAAGGCCTTGATGACGTCGGCGGGCAGATCGGGGCGCACCCGGCGACCGAACGCGGCCGACACCTCGTCGGCCAGCTCGGCGAGCCGGCGGGGCTGCCCGCTGCCCGCGTACCGTTCGCCGAGCAACTCGGTGAGCAGGGCGCGGTGCGTGTCGGCTCGCCAGGGAAGTCCCGAGCGGTGCATCTCCGCGGCCACCAGGAACGCGGCCGACTCGGCCGTGGTGAGCAGCCGCATCCGGTCGGGGTGGGCGGTGGCGTCGTGCCGTCGCACCTGGTCGGCGTGGACGGCGAGCAGGGCGTCCAGGGGGACCGGGGCGGGCTGCGGGTCGAAGAGGGAGTCCTGGGCACCGGGTTCGGCGGCCCGCTGCGGGGGATCCGGCGGAGCGGGCCTGCCCTCCAGCCGGGCCCAGGCGGCGGCGGCCGAGCGGGGCTCGCCGAAGCGGCCCTCGTGGCGGAGCAGCAGCAGTTCGGCGTTCTCGATGTCGTAGCACCGCTCGACGCGTACCCCGGCGGCGAGCAGGCGCGGATACACGGCGGCGGTGGACCGCCATACCCACCGGGTGCCGTCCGGCGCCGCCCGTACGGCCTCGGCGACCTGCCGCGTGCGCACCGGCGGCACCCCGGCCGTCGCCGTTGCGCCCCCATCGAGCCGACCCGACCCGCCACCCCCATCGAGCCCACCCGACTCGCCGGCTCCGCCGCGCCCGCCCGTCCCGCCGGGCTCGATGGGCGTGGCGTGCCACCAGCCGTCTCCGTCCTCGGCGAGGGCCCAGCGGGGGGTGCGGTCGGTCATGTCCGCGAGTGTCCCACCGGGGTGTGACAGGGGTCCCGCACCCCTGTCCGACCTGCGCGGCGGTGGCCCCGGTGGGTCGTGCCAAGCTGGAGCGGTGAGAGACATCGTCGACCGTGCCTGTGAAGCCGCCCTGTACGCCGACGGCGACAGTGGCCTGGACACCGGGGCCTCGCTGCTCGCCGCCGACACGGCCCGCTGGAGCGGGGCCGCGCGGGAACTGCTGGCGCGCGGGGAGGGGTACGTACGGCAGGCCTGGGAGCGGGGCTGGCAGCCGGCCGACGTGGTGCGACTGGTGCGCCGGGACCTCGACGAGGCGCACGTGCGGATCACGGGGGACCTGGTCGCCGCCGAGGCGCGGCGGTACGCGCGCCTGCCCGAGCGGTGGACCGACGCCGAGGTGTGGTGGGGGGACGACACCGGGTACGGCGACGCCCTCGCGGCGCGGGAGCGTACGGACCGGTTCTCCCTGGCGACCTCCGTCCTGGAGGTGTTCCGGCTGCTGATCCGGCTGCCCTCCATCGAGCCCGTCGGGCCGCTTCCCGGCGACCCGACGGACGCCCTGGAGCACACCCACATCGAACCCCGCATGCTGGGGCGGATCCGCGCGCTGCTGGCGAAGGCCGAGGCGACGAACTTCCCCGAGGAAGCCGAGGCGCTCAGCGCGAAGGCCCAGGAGCTGATGGCCCGGCACACGGTGGACGAGGCCCTGCTGGCCGCGCGCGGCGCCGGGCCCGACCGGCGGCCCGGCGCCTGCCGGATCGGGGTGGAGCCCCCGTACGAAGAGGCCAAGGCGGTGCTGCTGGACGCGGTCTCCACCGCGAACCGCTGTCGTGCGGTGTGGAACAGCGGCTTCGAGTTCTCCACGGTGGTCGGCTTCGAGAGCGACCTGGAGGCGGTGGAACTGCTCTACACCTCGCTGCTGGTGCAGGGGACGGCGGCGATGACCCGGGCGGAGGCGGCGCAGCGCTCCGGCGGCCGCAAGCGAACCAAGACGTTCCGGCAGTCGTTCCTGTTGGCCTACGCGAGCCGGCTGGGTCAGCGGCTGGCCGAGACGGCCGAGCACACCGCCTCCGAGGCCCCCGACAACCTGCCCGCCCTGGTGGCCCGCGACGTGGCGGTCAGCTCCCGGGCCGAGGAGATGTTCCCCCGTACGACCACGACCCGGCTGCGCGGCGCCACCGACCTGGCGGGATGGGAGGACGGCACGGCGGCCGCCGACCGGGCGAGGGTGGGCGGGGGCAAGCGCCGCTCCCTGCGGGGGTGAGCCTCGCCGCCCTGCCCGATTTGCCCTGCCCCCCCGCAGCCCCGCCCCGCCTCAGAGCCCCGTCGGGGGCGTCGGGCCCGGCGCGGGGGAGTCCTCCGCGCGCAACGCCCGCGTCTCCGACTTCAGGATCCGCATGGACCGGCCCAGCGAGCGGGCCATGTCGGGCAGCTTCTTCGATCCGAACACCAGCAGGCAGACGACGAGCAGCACGATCAGGTGCCAGGGCTCAAGGGCGTTGCGGAGCATGGAGTACCCACCTTTCGGACGATCGCGGATGTGAGGGTCGTGACGGTCGTGCCGGTCGTGCCGGTCGTGACGGTCGTGAGGGTCGTGAGGGTCGTGAGGGTCGTGGCGGTCGAGATGGTCGTGACGGTTGTGATGATCCGCCTTATGGAACAGCCATGTGCCATACCTGTACAAATCTGAAGAAGTCCTGAAAGGGCTTTAGGCTCGACCCCATGAGCTGGCTCCGGGCGCTGAAGCACACCGCCCGGACCGGCATGAAGGTCGAACGCACCCGCCTCGAACCGCTCGTCGCCCTCCGCGCCGCCGTCGGCCTCGCGATCGTGATCGGCTTCGGGCTCGCCTTCCTGGGCCCCGGAGCGGCCGCCAGCTCCGCGTTCGGCGCCTTCATGGCCGCCATCGCCACCTTCCAGAAGAGCTGGCGCCCGCGTCCCGTCCTCGCGCTCGCCTCCGGGCTGACCCTGGCCGTCTCCACTTTCGTCGGTTACCTCGTCGGCTCCTCGCACACCGGACTGTTCCTCGCCCTGCTCGCCGTCTGGACCTTCGCGGCGGGCCTGCTCTGGGCGGCCGGTCCCACCGCCGGGATCATCGCCTCCGGCAACGTCGCGGTCATGCTCGTCACCGTGACCCTGCCGACCTCCGTCGCGCAGGCCGCCGGGCACGCCGCGATGATCGCCGCCGGCGGGGTGGTGCAGGCCCTGCTGATCGTGCTGTTCCCGATCCGCCGCTGGGGCGCCCAGCGCGACGCCCTGGCCGACGCCCTCGCCGCCGAGGCCGACTACGCCCGCCGGCTGCGCCACGACCCCGTCTGCGCCTTCGACCCGCAACCCCTGATGCGGGCCCGGGACGCCGCCACCGTGACCGCGCGTCAGGCCCGTCGCCGGCCCGCCGAACTGCACGGGGCGCGGGGGCTCGCCGAACGGGTCCGGCCCGTCCTGGCCTCCCTCGCCGACCCGGCCGTCGGGGCGCCGGCCGAGGGCCCGGCGCGGGACCGGGTACGGGAACTGCTGGACGCCGCCGGCACGGTGCTGGACGCCGCCGCGCGGGCGATCCGGCACGGGGACCCGGTACGCCTGCCCGCGCCGGCCCTGGCCGTGCTGAAGTCCCCCGACACGGCGGACCTCCTCACCGGCGCGCCGCAGCGGGCCGCGCGTCGGCTCGCCGCGCTGCTGGACGACGTGCTGGAGACCGCCGAGCCCCGCTCCGGCCGGCTCGTCGCCCCCGACGAGTCGATGCTGCGGCCCACCCTCACCGCGCTGGTGCCGACGGTCCTGAGGTCCGTACGGGCCGAACTGCACCCCGACTCGCCGATCCTGCGGCACGCCGTGCGGGTCACCGCCGTGGCCTGCGCCGGCTACCTCATCGGGCAGGCCCTGCCGTTCGGGCACGGCTACTGGGCCCCGATGGCCTCCGTCATGATCATGCGGCCGGACTTCAGCCAGACGTACGCGCGGGCCGTGGCCCGCTTCACCGGAACCCTCGTCGGGGTCGCCGTCGCCACCGGCATCGTGCAGCTCGCGCAGCCGGGGATGTACCTGTCCGGGTTCCTCGCGGTGGTCAGCGCGGGCCTCATGTACGTCCTGATGCGCACCGGCTACGCCGTCTCGCAGGTCTGCGTCTCCGCGTACGTGGTGTTCCTGCTCGGCATGGGCGGTGTCCGCTGGGACCAGACCGTGCCCGACCGGGTCGCGCTCACCCTGGTCGGCGGACTCCTCGCGATGCTCGCCTACGCCCTCTACCCGGCCTGGGAGACCCCGAGGCTGCGGACCCGCCTCGCCGACTGGATCGCGGCCGACGGACGGTACGCGGCGGCCGTGCTGGGGCACTACGCGGCCCCGGCCGACGCCCGGCGGGCCGACGTGCGCACCGCGCTGTTGGCCGCCCGGGACGCCCGGATCGACTGGCAGGACGCCGTGGACCGGGCGGCCGGGGAACCGGTGCGCCACCGGGGGCTGTCCCGTGCGGCGGCCGACGGCGCGGGCGAGGCGGTGGCCGCCTTCGGGCGCAACGCGATGCTGTTGGAGGCCCACCTGCCGGACCGCTCCCAGGCACCGGTGCCCGGTGCGGCGGCCCTGGCCGAGGCGGTGCGCGCCGACACCGAGGCGGGGGCGAAGGAGGTACGGGAGCGGGGCGTGCCGGGCTGGGAGCGCGTGCGCGCGCTGGTGACGGAGGAGGGCGCGCCGGTGTGGGGCGCCCGGGACCCGGGTGTCCTGCGCTCGGCAGGCGTACAGCTCCTGGACGCGCTGGACGAGGTGTCCGAGGCGCTGCGGACCTGAGGCTGCGGACCTGAGGGCACGGGCCACCGGCGCCGCCTTGCCGTTCACCGAGGCGGCCCACCCGCGGCGCCTCCCCGCTCACCGACACGGCCCACCCGCGGCGCCTCCCCGTTCACCGAGGCGGGTCACCGGCGCCACCTTCCCGTTCCCGCTCACCGACCTGCCCGTTCACCGAGACCGTGAGGGAGGCCCCCCGCGCGAATGCGCCGGGCCCTCCCGGGAGAATGCGGGGGTCGCTCCCGCGGCGAATGCGGGGGTTGCCTCTGTGACGAATGTGACGGGGGGTCCGGTGACGACCACAGCACCCTCCGTGCACGTGCATCTGCCCATGCAGCTGCTTATGAACACAGCTATGATCCGGTGCAGTTGACATCTGCACTATCGGGGGCTTCCTGTGGACCACGCGTACAACGGGATGGCAGCTGCAGAACTCGCTTCCTTGTACGGGCTGACCTGGCAGAAGAGCAGACACAGCAACTCGCAAGGTTCCTGTGTCGAGTTCGCGAGACTGCCGGGCGGCGACGTCGCCATGCGCAATTCTCGATTCCCGGACGGTCCGGCTCTGGTCTACACGCCGGCGGAGATAGAGGCGCTGCTCCTGGGCGTCAAGGACGGCGAGTTCGACCATCTGATCGCCTGACCGGAACGGCGCAATGATCAAGCCATGCACGTGCACTGGCCGGGACTGATCGAAAGGATCAATCCCGGCCGGTTGCCGTTCATGCGCTGAAATGTCCCGCGTGGAAACCCGGGTGACCGGAGGTCAGTCCTGGAGCATGAAGAGCGCCCAGACGACCTTGCCGGTCAGCCGCCCGGTGAGCGGGTGCCAACCCCAGCTGTCGCTGTAGGAGTCCACCAGGAACAGCCCCCGCCCGGACTCCAGGTCGAAGTTCTCCTCGGCCCGCTCCGGCGAGAACGCCCCGCCCGGCCGGTCCTCGCTGGGATCCCGCACCGCGCAGACCAACCGGGTGCTCCACCGCATCAGGTGCAGCCGAACCGGCGGCTCCGGCACGTCCGAACCCGGGCGTCCCACCCTGTCCTCGTCGGGCAGGGCATGGCGCAGCGCGTTGGTGACGAGCTCGGAGACGACGAGGGAGACATCGTCGAACCGGTCGTCGAGACCCCACTGCGAGAGCGTCGACCGGGTGAACGAACGGGCCCCGCGCACGGCCTCGAAGCGGGCGGGCAGGGCACAGGAGGCGGACCCGGAGACAGCCGTGGGGTCGACCGGGGGCAGCCCCTGCCGTAACGGCTCGAGCATGGTCGATCCATTCGTCCCCATGCGAGGCACTCCCGGGATTCGCGGACGGAGCGGCGGCTGTCGTCCAGAAAGAACTGCGGGGTGGGTCGGTCCGGCTCCTGCGCGAAGAAGAACGCAGGTGCGCGGGACCATCGTTCCGAATGCCGAAGCCGGATGCAAGGGCAGATGCACGTGCACGCGCCGGACCTGTCCCCTCCCGTGACGGTTCTTGCTCATTTCTTCCTACGCATACTTACGGACTTCTTTTCCGGGACGCCGGATTCCGTTACAGAACGAGTACGGGTCATAGCGTTTTGGTGGCAGACTGCGGGCCCTGGGGTTCGGGGGCCCCGGGACGCGACACACCGCGCAGACCACGCGCACACCATTGCGATGGGGAGGGCAGGACTAGTGACCGCAGACGCCGGCGGTTCCGTGGTGCGCCGCATCCTCCTGGGCTCACAACTCAGGCGACTCCGAGAATCCCGCGGCATCACCCGTGAGGCGGCCGGCTACTCGATCCGCGCATCCGAATCGAAGATCAGCCGCTTGGAGTTGGGAAGGGTGAGCTTCAAGGCAAGAGACGTCGAGGACCTCCTGACGCTCTACGGAGTGACCGACGGCGCGGAGCGGGAGTCCCTCCTGGGACTGGTCCGCGAGGCCAACGCCGCGGGCTGGTGGCACAGCTACGGCGACGTGCTGCCCGGGTGGTTCCAGACGTACGTCGGACTGGAGGGCGCCGCCTCGCTCATCCGCATCTACGAGGTCCAGTTCGTCCATGGACTGCTGCAGACCGAGGCCTACGCGCACGCCGTCGTCAAGCGCGGCATGCCCGGAGCCACGCCCGGCGAGATCGACCGCCGCGTCGCCCTGCGCCTGGAGCGCCAGAAGGTCCTCGTGTCGGAGAGCGCCCCGGTCTTCCACGCCGTCCTCGACGAGGCCGCGCTGCGTCGCCCGTACGGCGACCGCGACGTGATGCGCGGGCAGTTGGAACACCTCATCGAGGTCTCGCAGCGGCCCAACGTGCAACTTCAGGTCATGCCCTTCTCCTTCGGCGGGCACGCGGGCGAGAGCGGAGCCTTCACACTGCTGCGGTTCCCGGAGTCCGATCTCCAGGACATCGTGTATCTGGAACAGCTCACCAGTGCCCTCTACCTGGACAAAGAAGAGGAAGTGGGTCAGTACACGCGAGCCATGGAGCGGCTCCAGGAGGACTGCCCCGACGCGGACCGGACCCGCGATCTCCTGCGCGGACTGCTCCAACTGTCTTGATCCGCACGTACTATGACGTCTGATCAGTGCATGGCGATGACCGATCGGTCTCCGGTGCAGCGCACGGGTGCGCGCTCGCAGTAAGGGATGGCATGTCCATATTCGACGACCTGGCTCACCAGTACATCGACGGCGAATGGCTGGCCGGCACCGGTTCGTGGGACATCATCGACGTCAACCCGTACAACGGGGAGAAGCTCGCGGCCATCACCGTGGCCACCGTCGAGCAGGTGGACCAGGCCTACCGCGCCGCCGAGCGCGCCCAGAGGGAATGGGCCACCACCAGCCCCTACGCGAGACGCGCCGTCCTGGAGCGGGCCCTGCGGATCACCGAGGAGCGCCGCAAGGAAATCGTCGAGGCGATGATCGACGAGCTCGGCGGGACCCGCCCCAAGGCCGAGTACGAGGTCGACCTCGCGATGGAGTTCATCCGCGAGGCGATCCAACTCGCCGTCCGCCCCGAGGGCCGCGTCCTGCCCTCGCTGGTCGCGGGCAAGGAGAACCGCGTCCAGCGGCTCCCCGTCGGCGTCGTCGCGGTCATCAGCCCCTTCAACTTCCCCTTCCTGGTCACGCTCAAGTCCGTCGCCCCGGCCCTGGCCCTCGGCAACGCCGTCCTGATCAAGCCGAACCAGAACGCGCCCGTGATCGGCGGCGGGGTCATCGCCAAGATCTTCGAGGACGCGGGCCTCCCGGCCGGCCTCCTCAACGTCCTGGTCACCGACATCGCCGAGATAGGCGACGCGATCCTCACCCACCCCGTCCCGAAGGTGATCTCCTTCGCCGGTTCGGACCGGGTCGGACGCCACGTCGGCGCGGTCGCCGCCCGCCACTTCAAGCGGACCGTCCTGGAACTCAGCGGCAACAGCGCGCTGGTCGTCCTCGACGACGCCGATCTCGACTACGCGGTGGACGCGGCCGTCTTCAGCCGGTTCGTGTACCAGGGCCAGGTCTGCATGGCCGCCAACCGCATCCTCGTCGACGCCTCGGTCGCCGAGGAGTTCACCGCGAAGTTCACCGCGCGGGTGCGCGGCCTGAAGACCGGTGACCCGCGCGAGGCCGACACCCACATCGGCCCCCTGATCAACTCCTTCCAGGCCGACGCCCTCACCGCCCTCGTGGACCGCGCCGTCGAGTCCGGCGCCCAGGCGCTCGTACGAGGGTCTACGCGCGGCAACCTCGTCGAACCGACCGTGCTGTCCGGCCTCCCCGAGGACTCCCCGCTGCTGGCCCAGGAGATCTTCGGCCCCGTCGCGCTGCTGATGGTCTTCGACGGAGAGGACGACGCGGTCCGGCTCACGAACGCGACCCCGTACGGACTCAGCGGAGCGGTGCACACGCGCGACGTGGAACGCGGGGTCCGCTTCGCGCAGCGGATCGAGACCGGGATGATCCACGTCAACGACTCCACCATCGGCGACGAGCCGCTGGCGGCCTTCGGAGGCGAGAAGGCCTCGGGCCTGGGTCGGCTGAACGGCGATGCCACGGTGGAGGCCTTCACCACCCAGAAGTGGATCTCGGTGCAGCACGGACGGACGCAGTTCCCGTTCTAGCCGGGGCTCCTCTTAGACTCGGCCGGGCAAGCTGCAGGCGCGCACGTCCCGGGGAGAGCCGAGTTGACCAACATTCCGGAGACCGGGCGGACCCAGCGGGTCCAGAACCGCCTCGTGATCATCCAGATAGTGGTCTTCTCGCTGCTGCTCACGCTCGGCGGGCGCCTCTGGTACCTCCAGATCCGCAACGGCCAGGAATACACGGACGAGGCGAAGAACAACCACACCCAGCAGGTGGTCCAGCCCGCCGTGCGCGGTTCCATCCTCGACTCCCGAGGGGTCCCGCTGGCCGACAACGAGACCCGCATGGTGGTCTCCGCGAGCCGCACCGACCTGTCGAAGATGAAGGACCGCGGCAAGGAGGTCCTGACCCGGCTCGCCGGGGTCCTCGGGCTCGACGCCACCGAGGTCACCGACAGCGTCCGGCTGTGTGACGCCAAGACCCCCAAGCCCTGCTGGAACGGTTCCCCGTACCAGCCGATCCCCATCACCGACGAGGCGACCACCGAGCAGGTCCTGGAGATACGCGAGCACGCCGAGCAGTTCCCCGGCATCACCGCCGAACCGACCGCCCTGCGCCGCTACGCCGCCCCGGACCAGGCCAACACCTCACAGGTGCTGGGCTACCTCTCGCCGGTCACCGACGAGGAGATCACCAAGGCCAAGAACTCGGACTCCCCCTACCTGCGCTCCGACCAGGTGGGCCGCTCCGGCCTGGAGCGCACGTACGACAAGGAGCTCCGGGGCAAGGCCGGCGTGACCCACTACGAGGTGGACAACCTCGGCCGGGTCATCGGGCAGGCCGAGAGCGTGAAGCCGCAGCCCGGATCGAACGTCGTCACCTCGATCGACTCGCGTGTGCAGGCCGTCGCCGAGCGGGAACTGAACGGCGCGATGATCGAGGCCCGCAAGGGCTACGACAAGAACACGCACCGCAACTACGAGGCCGACTCCGGCGCCGTCGTCGTCATGGAGTCCAAGACCGGCCGGATCGTCGCCATGGCCTCCAACCCGACCTACGACCCCAACGCCTGGGTCGGCGGGATCTCGGCCAAGGACTACAAGGCCCTCACCGAGAAGGGCTCCAACTACCCGCTGCTGAACCGGGCCATCCAGGGCCAGGCGGCCCCCGGCTCCATCTTCAAGGTGGTCACCTCCACGGCCGCCGTGAACGCCGGCTACCCGTTCAACGGCCGCTACCCCTGCCCCAGCTCCTACTCGGTGGGCAACCAGACCTTCACCAACTTCGAGTCCCAGGGCTACGGGGACATCACCATCGGCAAGGCCCTCGAAGTCTCCTGCGACACCGTCTACTACGGCATCGCGGACCGCGAGTGGAAGAAGGACGGCGGCATCAAGCCCAAGAAGAACCCCGAGGACTGGTTCTTCAAGACGGCCCACGAGTTCGGCCTGGGCAAGCGCACCGGCATCGACCTGCCCAGCGAGGTGCCCGGCCGGGTCCCCGACCGGCAGTGGAAGAAGGACTTCTTCGAGGCGAGCAAGGCCGCCTGGTGCCGGGACGGCAAGAAGGACGGCACCTACGGCGAGCGGATCGCCTACGAGAACTGCCGCCAGGGCAACCAGCTCCGCGAGGGCGACGCGATCAACTACTCCATCGGCCAGGGCGACACCCTCGTCACCCCGCTCCAGATGGCCTCCGTCTACGCGGCCATCGCCAACGGCGGGACCCTGCACCAGCCCGCCGTCGGCAAGGCCGTCATCAGCCCCGACGGCACCTCGGCCCGGGAGATCGCCCCCAAGGAACTGGGCCGCCTCCCCATGGACCGCAAGCTCCGGGACAACATCGACCAGGCCCTGGCCTCCGTGGTCACCGACGGCAGCGCCGCCTGGCGCTTCGGCGGCTGGCCGCAGAAGCAGATCCCGATGCACGCGAAGACCGGTACCGCCGAGGTCCAGGGCAAGCAGACCACCTCGTGGTTCGCCTCGTACACCGCCGACTACTCGATCGTGATGACGATCTCGCAGGGCGGCACCGGCTCCGGGGCCTCGGGCCCGGCGGTCCGCAACATCTACGAGGCCATGTACGGCCTCGACGACGCCGGCAAGCAGGACCTCTCCAAGGCCCTCCTGCCCAAGCCCCGCACGGCACTCCCGGCGATCAAGCCGGAAGCCCGCTAGGCGGCACGGGGCACGGCGGCACGGGGGCACGGCGGCACGGGTTCGGGCATCGGGCATCTGGAGGAACCGGTGCCCGACGCTCGCCCAATGCGGACAGAACCTGTCCGCAAGCCTTCGTAACGTGTCTCTCGTCAGCAGGAGCGCACGAACGAAGGCGGTCGGTTCCCATGGTCACCCACGTCCCCGCAGAGGCCCACGGCGACGAGCGCGGCGCGCTCCTCTCCTTCGTGGAGGCCCAGCGCGGCGCCCTGCGCCGCTCCCTCCTCGGACTGACCGAGGAACAGGCCGCGAGCCGTCCCAGCGCGAGCGAGCTGTCCCTGTCGGGGCTGCTCAAGCACGTCGCGGAAACGGAACTGAACTGGCTGCGGATGGCCCAGCAGAAGCCGAACGAGAAGCAGCGCACCGAGCAGACCTGGGGCGACGGCTTCCGCCTCGTCGAGGGCGAGTCCGTCCCCGCGCTGTCGGCCTTCTGGGAGGGTGTCGCCGCCGAACTGGAGGAGTTCGTCCGCGCGGTGCCGAGCCTGGACGACACCTTCCCGCTGCCCGAGGCACCCTGGTTCCCCAAGGAGGGCCGGGTCTCGATGCGCTGGTTGCTGATGCACCTCGTGGAGGAGCACGCCCGGCACGCGGGCCACGCCGACATCGTCCGCGAGTCCCTCGACGGCAGGACCGCCTTCGAGCTGGTGGCCATGGAGAACGGCCAGACCCTCGACCGCGACTGACGCGGTGCGCGGGCTTGCACCTCACGCCGCGTGAGGGACCACAGTGAGGGGCGTACTCGACCAGAGGAGCGGGAACGATGGGCCATTCCGTGGGCCAGGTCGCCGGGTTCGCCGGAGTCACGGTGCGCACCCTGCACCACTACGACGAGATCGGGCTGCTCTCCCCGAGCGGCCGCAACCACGCGGGGCACCGGCGGTACGACGACGCCGACCTCGACCGGTTGCAGCGCATCCTGTTCTACCGGGAGCTCGGCTTCCCGCTCGACGAGGTCGCCGTATTGCTGGACGATCCGGAATCGGACCCGAGGGAGCACCTGCGCCGGCAGCACGCCCTCCTGACCGACCGGATCGCCCGGCTCCAGCAGATGGCCAAGGCCGTCGAGCACGCCATGGAGGCGAAGAAGATGGGCATCGACCTCACGCCCGAGGAACGGTTCGAGGTGTTCGGGGACAAGGATCCCGAGCGGTACGAGCAGGAGGCGCGCGAGCGCTGGGGGGACACCGAGACCTACGCGGAATCGCAGCGCCGGGCCGCCACGTACACGAAGGACGACTGGAAGCTGATGCAGGACCAGGTGGCGGACTGGGGCGTGCGCTACTCGGCCCTGATGGACGCCGGGGAGCCGGCCGACGGCGAGCGCGCCATGGACATGGCCGAGGAGCACCGGCAGCACATCGGCACGTGGTTCTACGACTGCGGGTACGAGCTGCACACCTGCCTCGGCGAGATGTACGTCTCCGACGAGCGGTTCAAGGAGTTCTACGACTCGATGCGGACGGGTCTCGCCGAGCACCTGCGGGACGCGATCACCGCCAACGCCATCCGGAAGGTGTAGCCGGGGCGCGGGCAGAAGTTCCCCGCCCGGTCCCCGCAGGTACCTGGAACCTGGCGGGGACCGTGTGCGTTCATAATTGGAACCACCCGTCCTGCCTCGTGTCCCCGCACACACCCCCCGATCCAGGAGATCCCGGAACTCGTGTACACGCTTGCGCTCGCCCCTGAGTGGCTGTCCCCGGAGTACCTGATCGGGCATTTCGGCCTGATCGGCATCCTGGTCATCGTCTTCGCGGAATCCGGCCTCTTCGCGTTCCTGCCCGGCGACTCCCTGCTCTTCACCGCGGGCCTGTTCGTCGCGAGCGGCGACATCAGCCAGCCGCTGTGGCTCGTGTGCACGCTGATCGTGGCCGCCGCGATCATCGGTGACCAGGTGGGCTACCTGATCGGCAAGTACTTCGGTCCGAAGCTCTTCAACCGCCCGAACAGCAAGGTGTTCAAGCGGGAGAATCTCGACGCCGCGCACGACTTCATGGAGAAGCACGGCCCCAAGGCGATCGTGCTGGCCCGCTTCGTGCCGATCATCCGCACCTTCGCGCCGATGGTCGCGGGCGCCGGCAAGATGAAGTACCGCACCTTCCTGACCTACAACGTCATCGGCGGCATCGCCTGGGGTGCGGGCGTCACCTGCCTCGGCTACCAGCTCGGCCAGTTCGACGTCATCAAGGACAACGTCGAGACGATCTTCATCGGGATCGTGCTGATCTCCGTCATCCCGGTGATCTTCGAAGTGCTCAAGGCGCGCAAGAACAAGGCGAAGGCGGGCGAAGGCGCCGCCCGGCCCGGCGACGGTGCCCAGGACGACCCGCAGCCCCCCGGTGGCCGCGGCCGGCACGCGAAGCGCTAGCCCCCTCGTGTGGGCCCCCCGGCCCGCACACGTCCCCCCGGCCCGCACACGGCCTCACAGGGCCGCGCACGGCCCCTCGTACGATGAACGCCCCGCCCGACCTTCCGGTCCGCGGGGCGTTCGTCGTACCGGAGGGCCCTGCAAGGCCCCGGTCGTACGAGACGGGGGCCTGGAGGGCTCTAGAACCCGCGGGTGCGCTTCGCGGCCCGGCGGTTGGCGGCGCTCGCGGCCCCCGGGATGCGCATGAAGAGCCGCGAGGCCTCCGACCCGAGGTTGACGCCGATCGCGATGGCCAGGGCGATGGCCGCGGCGTTCACCAGCGACCCGAGTCCCTCGTTGAACCGGTTCTCGGCGATCAGCAGCAGTCCGTAGTACGTGGCCGAGCCCGGCAGCAGCGGGCCGATCGCCGCCGTCGTGTAGGGCAGGGCGGAGGCGAAGCGGTAGCGGGAGAAGAGCTGCCCGAACAGGCCGACCAGCCCGGCCGCGATGGCCGTGGACGGCACGGGCGGGATCTCGCCCGCGTAGTGCAGGGCCCCGTAGGTGATCCAGGCGACGGCACCGTTCAGCGTCACGATCAGCACCGTGGAACGTTCCTGCTGGAGCAGGACCGCGAAGGTGAACACCAGCACCATCGACGCGGCGATCTGGATCAGCGGCCGCTGGGTGATCTGGAGGACCTCGTCGGGGTTCGGCTGGGCGTCGAGCTGGAGCCCGATGTACAGCACGACCAGCACGCCCATGATGATGCCGATGAAGAGGTACATGACCTCCAGCAGTCGGGCCGACGCGGTGATGTAGTAGCCGGTCAGGCCGTCCTGCACGGCCGCGACCAGGGCCCGCCCCGGCAGCAGCGCGAACAGCCCACCGGTGATCACCGCCGAGGCCTTGACGTCGATGTCGGCCAGCTTCAGCGCCACCCCTATCGCGGCGGGCGGCATCGCGGCGACCACGAACTGGTAGAACTCCGGCAGCCCGCGCCCCGCGCACAACCACGCCAGCCGGTCGCCCAGGACCGCACCGATCGCGGCGGCCAGGAAGACCAGCACCCCACCGCCGACCAGCGTGGAGGCCGCCCCGGCGAGCAGCCCGGCGGACGCGGTGAGCATCCACCCGGGGTAGGGGTGCCGGTTGCGGCGGATCTCGGCGAGGCGACGGTAGGCCTCCTCCAACGAGACGTCCATCTCGTGGGCGCTGATGTCGTCCACCAGCCGGAAGACGGCCGCCAGCCGGTTGTAGTCGGTACCGCGACGGCGCACCGTCCGGTTCGCCGAGACCGGATCGTCCACCAGCGAGGGCTGGTGCGTGACGGACAACATGGTGAAGGTGACGGTGGGCTCGCAGCGGTCCAGGCCGTAGCTGCGGGCCACGGCGAACATCGCCGCCTCCACGTCCTCCGCGCCCTCGCCACCGGCCAGCAGCAGCTCGCCGATGCGCAGCGTGAGGTCGAGCACGCGGCCCACGGCGGGCCCGGACTCGCTCACCCGCTGCACGGCCTCCGGCACGGGCCGCACGTCCACCGGCATGCGCAGCATCGTGCGCATCCGGTCCTGCCAGGGGGACTCCTTCATCCGCACCACGGGGAAGCCCTGGCCGGGCGTGTACGCCGGCGGGGACTGCGCGGCCGTGTAGGTGTGCGGCGTGGCGAACGCCGACCCCTCGGGCTCCGCGACCACCGACGCCAAGCCGTCCGGAACGGCGAACTCCGAGGTCGGTTGATCGTCCTCCGGCGCCTCCGCGTGTATCCCGGCGGGTGCCGTGAACGCACTGCGCGCCTCGTCGGATTTCGGCTTCCGGTCCTCGGAACCGACGCCTTCGCCCTCCGCCACCCGTCCTCCAGTTCACCGGCCGGTCCGTCCGCCGGCCTGATCATCAGTATGCGGAACGCGCCCGTCCACGGCGAAAGCGGAAGCCGCGCCCCGACTCCCGCCTGCCCGACTTTCCCGCCCGCACCCGGCGCGGACGCGTGGCGGGCGCGGGCGGGTGCGGGCGGGCGTGGCGGGTGCGGGCGGGCGTGGCGGGCGCCGCGCGGGAACGACAACGGGCGGCACCCCCTCTCGCAAGGGGATGCCGCCCGCGATGTCATCGGGGTGGCGGGCCGTCCCGCCCACCCGTCACCGAGCCGAAGCTCAGTGGTGGCCGCCCTGGGCCTCAAGGCGCTTGTACGAGGCCTCGATCTCGGCCTCGGCCTCGGTGCGACCGACCCAGTTGGCGCCCTCGACGGACTTGCCGGGCTCCAGGTCCTTGTAGACCTCGAAGAAGTGCTGGATCTCCAGGCGGTCGAACTCGGACACGTGGTGGATGTCGCGCAGGTGCTCGACACGCGGGTCCGAGGCGGGGACGCACAGCAGCTTGTCGTCGCCGCCGGCCTCGTCCGTCATGCGGAACATGCCGATCGCGCGGCACTTGATCAGGCAGCCCGGGAAGGTCGGCTCGTCGAGGATGACCAGCGCGTCCAGCGGGTCGCCGTCCTCGCCCAGGGTGTTCTCGACGAAGCCGTAGTCGGCCGGGTAGCTGGTCGAGGTGAAGAGGCGACGGTCCAGACGGATCCGGCCGGTCTCGTGGTCCACCTCGTACTTGTTCCGCGAACCCTTGGGGATCTCGATGGTGACGTCGAACTCCACGTCCTGCTCCTCCATGATCAGCTTCATTGCTTCGGGACTGCGTCGATCACCTGCGTGCGCGTCCGATCCAGCCCTGCCGGGTGGGGTGCCATGCTCGCGGCAAGACGCAGTGGTTAAGTGTCCCTCACGCATAAGTGTGATCGCGAAAGGGGCTGGTCCGAGGTGCCATTGGACAAGACGTGGCAGCTCATCGCGGGGTCGGCCGTGGCCGGCCTCGCCCTCTCGCTGGCGACGGTGGCCGCCGCCGGTCCGTGGGACTCCGGCCAGCGTAAGGCCGAGCGGGACAGGGCCGCCTCCTGGAGCCGTACGGGTGGCGCAGATCACGCCGCCGGCGGCCTCCCGCAGGCGGCTCCGAGCGCACCCGGGGTACTGGCCGGGATCGGCCGGACGCCCCGACAGGTGACCGCGGGCGGCCCCGGACTGCCCGAGGCACTGGAACCGCTGCTGGCCGACCGCGGGCTCGGCGACCTCCGGTCGGCCGCCGTGGTGGACACCGCCACCGGCCAGGTCCTCTTCGAATCCCGCGCGCGCGAGGCCATGACCCCCGCCTCCACGGTCAAGATCGCCACGGCCGCCGCCGCGCTGGCCGCCCTCGGCCCCGAACACCGGATCCGCACCACCGTCGTCCCCGGCACCGGACCCGGGCAGATCGTGCTCGTCGGCGGCGGCGACCCCTCCCTCACCGCCAAGAAGAAGGCACCGGCCGGCTCCGGCGGCAGCCTCGTCGCCCTCGCCGCCGACACGGCCCGCGCCCTCAAGGCCGCCGGGACGACCTCCATCGCCCTCGGCCACGACGACTCGCTCTACAGCGGCCCCACCCGCCACCCCATCGGCGTCAACGACAACATCGCCCCCGTCACCGCCCTCATGGCCGACGAGGGCCGCCCCGACGACTCCGTCTCCGGCCCCGTCGACCGCACCGAGGACCCCACCGGCGACACCGCGCGCGCCTTCGCCGCCCTGCTCGCGGAACGCGGCATCAAGGTCACCGGCGACCCCACCGAGGCCAAGGCCCCCACCGGGGCCAAGCCGCTCGCCACCACCCTGTCCACCCCCCTGGGCGGCCTCGTCGAGCGGATGCTCACCAACAGCGACAACGACATCGCGGAGGCCCTGGCCCGCCAGACCGCCATCGCCTCCGGACAACCCGCGAGCTTCGAGGGCGGGGAGAAGGCCGTGGCCGCCCGACTCGCCGCCCTCGGCGTCGACGTCGCGGGCGCCCGGTTCGCCGACGGCAGCGGCCTCGCCCGCGCCGACCGGGTCACCACCGCCCTGCTCACCTCCCTCCTCGCCAAGTCCGCCGACCCCGAGCGACCCGAACTGCGACCGGTCCTCACCGGCCTGCCCGTCGCCGGGTTCTCCGGAACCCTGCGCGCCCGCAACGCCGGGAACTCCCCGGCCGCCGGTCTCGTCCGCGCCAAGACCGGCACCCTGAGCGGGGTCAACGCCCTCGCCGGCACCGTCGTGGACCCGTCCGGGCGGTTGCTCGCCTTCGCGTTCCTGACGGCGAACAGCCCCGACCCCGCCGCTGCCGAGAAGGGCCTCGACAAGCTGGCCGCCACCGTGGCGGGCACAACCGGGCCGTGACCGCGCCCTTCGGGGGGATCCGCCGCGGCGCCGGTCCACGTACGGTTGACGCATGACGAGCATCGGTGGTGTGGAGATGGTCGACTGGAACCTCGCGGTGGCGACCGCGACCCGGCTGGTCCGGCCGGGTCCGGAGGTCAGCCGCGACGAGGCCCGGGCGGTGGTGGCGGAACTCCGCCGGCACGCCAAGACCTCGGAACGGCACGTGCGCGACTTCACCCGGATGCTGCCCGACGGCGCCGAGGTGCACGACACCCCCGTCCTGGTCGTCGACCGGGCCGGCTGGGTCAAGGCCAACGTGGCCGGCTTCCGCGAACTGCTGGGACCCCTGCTCGGCAAGATGCAGGAGCGCCGCGCGGGAACCCCCGGCGGCTCCGTGCTCGGCGCGTTCGGCGGCAAGGTCACCGGCGTCGAGCTGGGCATGCTGCTCAGCTTCCTGGCCTCCCGGGTGCTCGGCCAGTACGAGACCTTCGCGCCGGCGGGCCTCGACCTGCCGGGCTCCGCCGCCGGCGGCGGCCGACTGCTGCTCGTCGCGCCGAACATCGTGCACGTGGAACGCGAGCTGGACGTCGACCCGCACGACTTCCGCCTGTGGGTCTGCCTCCACGAGGAGACGCACCGTACGCAGTTCACGGCCGTCCCGTGGCTCCGCGCCCACCTCGAGGGCGAAATCCAGACGTTTCTCGGCGCCACCGAGATGGACCCCATGACCGTCCTGGAGCGGCTCCGCGAAGCCGCCCAGTCCTTCGCGGGCGCCCGCCCCGACGCCGAAGGCGGCGACGAGGGCCGCTCGCTGGTCGAGCTGGTACAGACCCCCGAACAGCGGGAGGTGCTGGGCCGGCTCACCGCCGTCATGTCCCTGCTCGAAGGCCACGCCGACTTCGTCATGGACGGCGTCGGACCCGACGTGGTGCCCTCGGTCGCCGAGATCCGGGAGAAGTTCCAGCAGCGCCGGGCCAGCGGCGCCGGCCGGCTCGACGCCACCCTGCGCAAACTGCTGGGCCTGGACGCCAAGCTCCGCCAGTACCGCGACGGCGAACGCTTCGTCCGCGCGGTCGTCGGCCAGGTCGGCATGGACGGCTTCAACCGGGTCTGGACCTCCCCGAACACGCTGCCGACCAAGGCGGAGATCGCCAGGCCCGCCGACTGGGTGGCCCGGGTGCACGGCAAGGGGAGCGAGGACGGCGGAGCGGAGTGAGCCCGCGCGCCCCGGGCATACCGCGCACGCGGGGTGCCCGACGGGCGCGCCGCGCGCGCGGCCCGGCGCCCCGCCGGGGGCTCCTGTGCCCCGACTCACCCGCCCGGCAGGCTTGAAATTGTCCCGTTGGGGGAAACAGCGTCACCCGTCCGAGGGACCGTGGGCCGTGGAAGGGCGTGCGATGCTCGGGGAACGGCTCGGTTCTGTCACCATCGACGCACTCTGAGTGACAACCGGTACTCGCCGGAGGCTCCTCGCGGAGAACCCCGCCGATCACCGGCACCACCGAACACCCCTGCGCACCACCCCAACGCCTCCGAGGCATCCGAACTCCACGAAGGGCACCGGACATGGGTCCCCATCCTGCGGTCGCGGCGATACGCCTGGCGGTCCGCCGCGTACTCCACGACGTCCTCACCGACCTCACCGATCCGATCGAACCACACCCGACCGGCCGTCCCGCCGACCGTCGCACCGCGCCCGGCACCCCGCCGCTCGTCCTCGTCGCCTGCTCCGGCGGCGCCGACTCCATGGCCCTCGCCTCCGCCCTCGCCTTCGAGGCCCCCAAACTCGGCATCCGCGCCGGTGGCGTCACCGTCGACCACGGCCTCCAGGCCGGCTCCGACCTGCGCGCCGCCGAAGTCGTCAGCCGCATGACCGCCCTCCGCCTCGACCCGGTGGAGTCCGTCGCCGTGCGCGTCGGCCGTGACGGCGGGCCCGAGGCCGCCGCCCGCGACGCCCGCTACGGAGCCCTGGACGCGACCGCCGACCGGCTCGGAGCCGCCGCCGTCCTGCTCGGCCACACCCGGGACGATCAAGCCGAAACCGTCCTGCTGGGCCTCGCCCGCGGCTCCGGCACCCGCTCCCTCTCCGGCATGGCGGAGAAGTCCGGCGGACCCGGCCGCACCAACCGCTACCGCCGCCCCTTCCTGGGGATCGACCGGCAGACCGCCCGCAAGGCCTGCATGGTCCAGTCGCTCCCCGTCTGGGACGACCCGCACAACATCGACCCGGCCTACACGCGCTCCCGGCTGCGCCACGAGGGACTGCCCGCCCTGGAAAAGGCGCTGGGCAAGGGGGTCGTGGAGGCGCTCGCCCGCACCGCCCAGCTCTCCCGGGACGACGCCGACGCCCTCGACGCCTGGGCCGCCGACGCGGACGCCGGCGTCCGCGACGCGGACGGCCGCCTGGAGTGCGCGAAGCTGTACGCGCTGCCCCCCGCCGTCCGTCGCCGCGTACTGCGCAGGGCCGTGGTCGCCGCCGGCTCCCCCGCAGGCTCGCTCTTCGCCCGTCACATCGAGGAAGTGGACCGGCTCATCACCGGATGGCGCGGTCAGGGCGCCATCAACCTGCCCGGCCGGGTCGAGGCCCAGCGGCAGGGTGGCAGACTTGTCATTCGGCAGGGCTGATCGGTGCTGAAACGCGGCTGAGCCTCCGGAGGCACCCACCTCCGGAGTCGCGGCCGACAACGAAAGTGATGCGGGTGGACGAGAAGGACATGGGTTCCGACCTCGAGTCGGTGCTCATCACCAAGGAAGAGATCGACGCGAAGCTCGCCGAGCTGGCAGCGAAGATCGACGCGGAGTACGCGGGCAAGGACCTGCTCATCGTCGGTGTGCTCAAGGGCGCGGTGATGGTGATGGCGGACCTGGCACGCGCCTTGTCCACCCCCCTCACCATGGACTGGATGGCGGTGTCCTCCTACGGCGCCGGGACCCAGTCCTCGGGCGTGGTCCGGATCCTCAAGGACCTCGACACCGACATCAAGGGCAAGCACGTCCTGATCGTCGAGGACATCATCGACTCGGGCCTGACGCTGTCCTGGCTGCTGTCGAACCTGGGCTCGCGCGAGCCGGCGTCGCTGCAGGTCGTCACGCTGCTGCGCAAGCCCGAGGCCGCCAAGGTCGCGATCGACGTGAAGTGGGTCGGCTTCGACATCCCGAACGAGTTCGTCGTCGGATACGGCCTGGACTACGCGGAGAAGTACCGCAACCTGCCGTTCGTCGGCACGCTCGCCCCGCACGTGTACGGCGGCTGACTCCGACGGCCGCACGCGGCCGCGTCCCGACGCCGGGCGCGGCACACCCCGTGGCCTCCGGGGAACCGACAGGGAAACCTGGGGAACCTGGAGGCGATTCCCGCCGTTGGAGCAGGGGAAGGTGGGTCTGTCAGCCGTCCCACGAGGCAGCGGGTGACAATTCAGGGGTACATTCCGAAGAACAGTCTTTACTCACAGCAGCATTTACCTACGGGCAGGAGGGACGGGGTGCCTAGCGCCCCGTATGGATGGACGTGAAGCGATACTTCCGTGGGCCGGTCATGTGGATCGTGCTGGCCGTCCTCGCCGTGGTCGTGTTGATGAACGTCGTCGGCTCCGGCGGCGGCTACAAGTCGGTGGAGACCAGCGAGGTCATCAAGGCGATCAACAGTGGCCAGGTGGAGAGCGCCAAGCTCACCACCGGTGACAGCCAGATGATCAAGATCGAGCTGAAGAAGAACCAGAAGCTCGGCGACAACGACGGCACCAAGTTCCAGGCCAACTACATCGGGGACCAGGGCGTCCAACTCGCCCAGAACCTCCAGACCAAGTACGAAGCCGGTCAGATCCCGGACGGTTACACCGTCTCGCCGGACAAGACCAGCCCGTTCCTCAGCGTGCTGCTCTCGCTGCTGCCCTTCGTCCTCATCGTGGTCGTCTTCCTGTTCCTGATGAATCAGATGCAGGGCGGTGGCTCCCGGGTGATGAACTTCGGGAAGTCCAAGGCCAAGCTGATCACCAAGGACACCCCGAAGACGACGTTCGCCGATGTCGCGGGCGCGGACGAGGCCGTCGAGGAACTCCACGAGATCAAGGAGTTCCTCCAGGAGCCGGCGAAGTTCCAGGCGGTCGGCGCCAAGATCCCCAAGGGCGTGCTGCTCTACGGCCCGCCCGGCACCGGCAAGACCCTGCTCGCGCGTGCCGTCGCGGGCGAGGCCGGTGTTCCCTTCTACTCGATCTCCGGTTCCGACTTCGTCGAGATGTTCGTCGGTGTCGGTGCCTCGCGTGTCCGCGACCTGTTCGAACAGGCCAAGGCCAACGCTCCGGCGATCGTGTTCGTCGACGAGATCGACGCAGTCGGCCGGCACCGCGGTGCGGGTCTCGGCGGCGGTCACGACGAGCGTGAGCAGACCCTCAACCAGCTGCTCGTCGAGATGGACGGCTTCGACGTGAAGGGCGGCGTCATCCTGATCGCCGCCACGAACCGGCCCGACATCCTCGACCCCGCGCTGCTGCGTCCGGGCCGCTTCGACCGGCAGATCGCGGTCGACCGTCCCGACATGCAGGGCCGTCTGGAGATCCTCAAGGTCCACCAGAAGGGCAAGCCGGTCGCCCCGGACGTCGACCTGGGCGCGGTCGCCCGTCGCACGCCCGGCTTCACGGGTGCCGACCTCTCCAACGTCCTGAACGAGGCCGCGCTGCTCACGGCCCGCTCGGACAAGAAGCTGGTCGACAACCACGCCCTGGACGAGGCGATCGACCGTGTCGTGGCGGGCCCGCAGAAGCGGACCCGGATCATGTCGGACCGGGAAAAGAAGATCACCGCGTACCACGAGGGCGGACACGCCCTGGTCGCGGCGGCCTCCCCGAACTCCGACCCGGTCCACAAGATCACGATCTTGTCCCGCGGTCGGGCCCTGGGTTACACCATGGTCCTGCCCGACGAGGACAAGTACTCGACCACGCGCAACGAGATGCTCGACCAGCTGGCGTACATGCTGGGCGGGCGCGCGGCCGAGGAACTGGTCTTCCACGACCCGACCACCGGTGCGGCGAACGACATCGAGAAGGCCACCGCCACGGCCCGCGCGATGGTCACGCAGTACGGCATGACCGAGCGTCTCGGTGCGATCAAGTTCGGCGGCGACAACACCGAGCCGTTCCTCGGGCGCGAGATGTCGCACCCGCGGGACTACTCGGAAGAGGTCGCGGCGCTGGTCGACGAAGAGGTCAAGAAGCTCATCGAGACCGCGCACAACGAGGCCTGGGAGATCCTGGTCGAGAACCGCGACGTCCTCGACAACCTCGTCCTCGCGCTGCTGGAGAAGGAAACGCTGAACAAGGAGCAGATCGCCGAGGTCTTCTCCACCATCGTGAAGCGTCCGGCCCGCCCCGCGTGGACCGGTTCCTCCCGCCGCACCCCCTCCACCCGTCCGCCGGTGCTCTCTCCCAAGGAGCTCCAGCTGACGAACTCGGCGAACGGCACCTCGGCTGCGACGCCGGCCGTGTCGGTGGACAAGGACCCGGAGCCCTCCCCGGAGGAGCGTCCCGAGGCCTGATCAGTCCCGGAATGGATGCCGCGCCCCCCAGGTTCTAGCCTGGGGGGCGCGGCACTTTCACGTGCGCGTGTGCGTAGACAGGAACGAGGAAGAGATGACCGACCCAGTGACCCTGACCGGTGGCGAGGGCACGATCGGCGAGTTCGACGAGAAGCGCGCCGAGGCGGCCGTCCGGGAACTCCTGATCGCGGTCGGCGAGGACCCGGACCGCGAGGGCCTGCTGGCGACCCCGGGAAGGGTGGCGCGGGCGTACAAGGAGATATTCGCCGGTCTGCGGCAGCGCCCGGAGGACGTCCTGACGACGACCTTCGACCTCGGTCACGACGAGATGGTCCTGGTGAAGGACATCGAGGTCATGAGTACCTGTGAACATCATCTGGTCCCCTTCCACGGCGTGGCGCACGTCGGCTACATCCCGTCCACCGACGGCAAGATCACCGGACTGTCGAAGCTCGCCCGCCTGGTGGACGTGTTCGCCCGCCGCCCGCAGGTGCAGGAACGGTTGACCACCCAGATCGCCGAGTCGGTCATGGAGATCCTGGATCCGCGGGGGGTCATCGTGGTCATCCAGTGCGAGCACATGTGCATGACCATGCGCGGGGTCCGCAAGCCGGGCGCGAAGACCATCACCTCCGCCGTTCGCGGTCAGCTCCGTGACCCGGCGACGCGCAACGAGGCGATGAGCCTGATCATGGCTCCCTGAGCCCGCTCACGGCACCGGGGAGGTTCGGGCACCGGGCCGGCGGTCCGGGAGGCGTGTACCGCCGTCTATGGGTCTGCCGGGACCCGTGAGAAGCCGGGGCCTCGCCCCGGGCCTCTCAGGCCGGGGCCGGGGCCTCGGGGGCGGTGTCGTCGTCCTCCGGGAGCTTCAGGACGTGTTCCAGGAACAGGGCGGCGGCGATGACCGCCGCGCCCGCCAGCACCGAGCCGCCCGCGTACCAGGCCTGGTCGCGGCGGGCGGGCACGTCGAGTGCGTCCGTCAGCAGGAAGACGCCGACGCCGCCGTACATGCCCGCCACGAGCGCCGCGACCAGGGCGCTGGCCTGTCCGAAGACCACCGCGCGGGCAGCCATCAGGGGCTCCACGCCCTTGGCTCCGGGGCGGCGTTCGCGCTGGGCCTTGAGCCGGGCGCGCATCGACAGGGCCGTCGCGAAGAGCACCACGGCGATGACCGCGAGCACGATCGGGGCGGCCAGGGGGACGCCCGGCAGCGTGCCGTAGGAGTTCCACAGCCGGGCGCCCGCCCAGGACAGCACCCCGGCGATCAGGAAGATGCCCGCCAGGACCGCCGGCCTCAGTTGCTTCACGTACCCGTTCCCCGCTTTCCGCACCGATTCGTCAGGCAGTGAACAGGCTAACGACTAGTCGGGGAGGTGGAGTTCCAGGTCGGGTCGCGGCGTGACCCCGGTGAGGCCGATTCCGGCCAGCAGGGTGGCGACCGCGCCGCGGCCCGGGAGCTGGGCCTCCGGGTCGATGTCGTGCCAGGGGGCCAGCACGAAGGCGCGCTGGTGCGCCCGCGGGTGCGGGAGGGTGAGGACGGGGTCCTCGGAGATCACGTCCGCGTACGCGACGATGTCGACGTCGATGGTGCGGGGCCCCCAGCGTTCCTCGCGGACGCGGTCGAAGGCCTCTTCGATGGCGTGCCCGCGCTCCAGGAGCGAGGACGGCGGCAGGGTGGTCTTCACCGCGATGACCGCGTTGAAGTACGCGGGCTGCGAGCCGGGCTCGACGCCCCACGGCTCGGTCTCGTAGACGGGGGAGACGGCCTTGACCCGCAGGCCCGGGGTGTCCTCCAGGGCGTCGATGGCGCCCTGGAGGGTCTCCAGCCGGTTGCCGAGGTTCGCGCCCAGCGCGACCACGGCCCATTTCGGGTTGGACAGGGTGACGTCCGCCGCGTCGACCGCCTCGACTACGGAGGCGGGCACCGGCTGGACGGTGGGGTCGCTCTGGGCGTTCAGTCCGTTGTTCATGCGCGGCTCCGGGTGATCGTGATGGTCACGTCGTCGAAGGGGACGGTGATCGGCGCGTCCGGCTTGTGGACGATGACCTCCACCTGCGCCACCGCTTCGTGCTTCAGGCACTGCTGGGCGATTCGCTCGGCGAGCGTCTCGATCAGGTCGACGGGCTCTCCCTGGACCACATCGACGACTTCTTCCGCGACTACCCCGTAGTGCACGGTCTTAGCCAGATCGTCTCCGGCCGCCGCGGGTCGGGTGTCGAGGTGGAGCACCAGGTCCACGATGAAGGTCTGGCCTTCCTCGCGTTCCCGGGGGAAGACGCCGTGGTGCCCGCGAGCCTTGAGGCCGCGCAGCGCGACACGATCCACGCGAATCACTCCAACTTTCGTAGGTGCATTCGCCCCGGGACTCCCCGGGGCCATGGGCCTACGCCGAGTGCGGTCGGCGTCGTCCGCCTTCGAATTTACCTGCGATGTACGTCGCCCCCCGCCCTTGGGGTCAGTCGGAGTCCTCTTCGTCCTCATCTTCGGAGTCCGTGAGGACCGGTGAACCGTGGTGGGACCAGAGCCGCCAGCCCTCCGGTGTGCGTCGGAACACATTCGTGGCGACGACCAGCTGACCGACCAGGGGACCCAGTTCGCCGCCGTCCTCTGCGGGGCCGCCGCTGAGGATGTTCTCGGTGCAGGTGACGAGTGCGGTGTCGCCTATGACGGTGACCTTGGTGTCGGTGAGGAAGAACTGGATGTACTCGGTGTGGGACATGATCAGGGCGTAGGAGCGCAGCACCTCGCCCCGTCCCGACAGCACGGGCCAGCCCGGGTGGACGCAGGAGATCTCGTCCTCCAGCCAGAGCGCCGACAGTGCGTCGAAGTCCCCCTGCTCCATGGCCTCGTAGAAGGCCGTGTTGACCTCTTCGACGGCTTCGATGTCGGTACGGCTCACCGTGCTCCTTCCTTGTCGGTACGACGGATCACAGTGCCCCTTCCACCGCACGGGCCACCCGAACCGCGTCCGCGGTGGCCCGTACCTCGTGTACCCGTACCGCCCAGGCGCCCTGGTGGGCGGCGATGGCGGACACGGCGGCGGTGGCGGCGTCGCGTTCGCGGGCGGGCGGCGGGGCGGCACCGTCCGCGCCCGCCAGGACCCGGCCGAGGAAACGCTTCCGCGAGGCGGCGACCAGGAGCGGGAAGCCCAGTGCCCGCAGCTCGCGCAGGTGGGCGACCAGGGCCAGGTCGTGCTCGGCGTTCTTCGCGAAGCCCAGGCCCGGGTCGACGAGGAGCCGTTCGGGGGCGATGCCGCCGGTGACGACCGCGTCGATCCGCTCGCGCAGTTCGGCGGTGACCTCGGCGACGACGTCCTCGTACACGGCCAGGTTGTTCATGCCGGCGCTGAACCCGCGCCAGTGCATGACGACGAACGGCACCTCGGCGGCGGCGACGGCCGGGATCATGCCGGGGTCGGCGAGTCCGCCGCTGACGTCGTTGACGAGGACGGCGCCGGCCGCGACGGCCCGGGCGGCGACCTCGGCGCGCATGGTGTCCACGGAGACGGCGATTCCCTCGGATGCCAGGCCGCGGACCACGGGGACGACGCGGCGCAGTTCCTCGGCGGCGTCGACGCGGGAGGCGCCGGGGCGGGTGGACTCGCCGCCGACGTCCACGAGGTCGGCGCCCTGCGCGACGAGGTCGAGGCCGCGCTTGACCGCGGCGGTGGTGTCGAACCAGCGGCCCCCGTCGGAGAACGAGTCGGGGGTGACGTTGACGACGCCCATGACCCCGCAGCGATCCCACTCCGGCAGGCCTGTCACCCGGCCCCTGGCGGTGACCCCGTGGTTCGTGTTCATGGGTCCAAGAGTAGAGCTGACCTGGATATGACAGGGCTCCGAGACGTTTCGGCCCTGTGTCGAGGGGCCTGGGGGACGTCGAGGGGCCTGCGGGGCGTCGAGGGGCCTGGGGGACGTCGAGGGGCCTGCGGGGCGTCGGGGGCCCGTGGAACGCGGACGGCCCCGCCCGGGTGGGGGCGGGGCCGTACGGGACGGGGCCGGGCATGGTCCGGGCCGGGCGGGCTCAGGCCGCCTGGACCTCGCGCTCGGCCTGGGGCGGCACCTTCGCCATCTGGTGGTGGGCGCAGGTGCGGACCGGCTTGGGCCGGCGGCGGCCGGCGAACAGCCGGGGCAGTGCCAGCGTGACGAACCCCTCGGCCTGCATCGCGGCGAAGCCGATGCGGGGCAGGTCGCGGGTGTGCCGGAAGACGACGAAGCGGGGTTCCCAGCGGGGGCGGAACTTCGCGTTGAACTTGTACAGGGACTCGATCTGGAACCAGCGGGACAGGAAGACCAGCAGGCCGCGCCACACGCGCAGCACCGGGCCGGCGCCGATCTTCTCGCCGCGGGCGAGGGCCGAGCGGAACATCGCGAAGTTCAGGGAGACCTTCTCGATCTTCAGCGCGGGGGCGGCCTCCAGGGAAGCCACGATCAGGAGTTCGTTCATGCCGGGGTCGGCGGCCCGGTCGCGGCGCATCAGCTCCAGCGACATGCCGTCCTTGCCCCAGGGGACGAAGTGCAGGACGGCCTTCAGGTCGCCGAAGGGGCTGGTGTCGCCCTCTTCCTCGCGGTGCGCGGTGGCGATGAAGCAGTCGCCGTCGCCCGGGTCGCCGACCCGGCCGAGCGCCATGGAGAAGCCGCGCTCGGTGTCGGTGCCGCGCCACGCGTCGGCGGCGCCGCGGACCTGTTCGAGTTCGCGTTCGGTGAGGTCGCTCACACGGCGCACCTTGGTGGTGTAGCCGTTGCGCTCGATGCGCTTCACCATCTGGCGGACATTGCGCATGGCGCGGCCCGAGAGGGAGAAGTCTTTGACATCGACAATCGCCTCGTCACCCAGCTCAAGGGCGTCCAGACCGGTTTCCCGGGTCCAGACCTCGCCCCCGGTCTCGCTGCAGCCCATGACGGCCGGGGTCCAGGAGTGGGCCTTGGCCTCCTCCATGAACCGTTCGATCGCGCCGGGCCAGGCCTCGACGTCGCCGACCGGGTCGCCGGAGGCGAGCATCACGCCGGAGACGACGCGGTAGGTGACGGCGGCCTTGCCGCTGGGGGAGAAGACGACGGCCTTGTCGCGGCGGAGCGCGAAGTGGCCGAGGGAGTCGCGGCCGCCGTGCTTGGAGAGCAGTTCGCGCAGCTTGGTCTCGTCGTCGGCGGTGAGTCGCGCGGCCGGGTGTTCGGGGCGGAAGGCCAGGTAGATCGTGGTGACCGCGGTGAGCATGCCGAGGGCGCCGAGGGAGTATCCGACGGTCCAGGAGACCCGGCCCGCGTACTGGACGGGGCCCTCGATGCCGAAGAGGCCGTACACGACGTGGCTGATCTGCTCGGAGAGGCTGGGGTGGCCGACGACCTTGCCCGGGTGGACGTTGACGATGACCAGGCCGAGGCCGATGGAGCCGGCGCTCATCAGCACGAAGTTGGCCAGCGCCTTCCAGCGGCTGCGCGGGTCGGGGAGTGCCTTGAACTCGTTCTGGTGGCGCAGGAGCAGGGCGAGAAGCACCGCCGCGATGATCACGCCGATGACGGAGTGCCTGTAGGTGAACTGCGCCACCGCACCGGCGGGGAGCAGGACGACGGAGGCGCGCCAGGCGCGCCGCTTGTGCCGCTTGAGGCCGTGGGCCAGCAGCAGGAGCAGGACGCCGGCGCTGATGGAGAGGGCGGCGGCGAACGGGCCGAGGGATCCGGGGAGCACCTCGGTGACCGCGTGGATCCTGCTGTGTCGGAATCGCGGGAAGACTCCGGCCGCGATGTCCAGAAGGCCGACGATCATGACGGCCGTACCTACCAGGCCGGGTACCGACTCCGGCCGTGGGCCACGGAGGATTCGGCGCACCCCGCTCGGAACCTGTCCCGACTTATCGCCATCTATCCTGCTAGACATCGCTTCCCGTTGCTCCGCGAGAGATCATGTGGCCGAAGGCCGCAACAGCCTTCGGGGTGTGGTGCGTCCATTAGGACGACATCGACGGGGAGCAGGTTCACTCTTCCGTCGGAAATTTCCCGTCCTGCCATCAGAAAGACGACTGACTGCTCATGGGTCTCACCAGTAATACGGTTCTGGTCCTGGCCATCATCGCCGGCGTGGTGCTCTTCGCGCTCACGCTCTGGTTCTGGCCTCGGCTCTCGGGCCGCACCTGGCGCGCTTACGTGGGCCGGGTCGGTCTCCTGCTCGCCACGCAGTTGGCGCTGTTCGCGGCGGTGGGGCTCGGAGCCAACAAGTCGTTCCTCTTCTACGGTTCCTGGGCCGACCTCTTCGGTCAGGAGACGTCGATCGGCAAGGTCGTCGACCACTCGATGAGCACCAAGGACATCAAGGTCGTCGACAAGCAGAAGCTGGACGTCCCGGGCGGCGGGAAGCCCCAGGTCGGTGGTCAGATCCTGAAGGTCGCCATAACGGGTCAGAAGTCGAAGATAACGAGCCCCGGGTACGTGTGGCTGCCGCCGGAGTACTTCCAGCCGCGCTACAAGGACCAGAACTTCCCCGCGTCGATCGTGCTGACAGGCTACCCGGGCACCGCCGAGAACCTGATCAAAGGCCTCGACTACCCCATGAAGGCCTTCAGCCTGTCCAAGGCGGGCAAGATGAAGCCGATGATCCTGGTCATGCTGCGCCCGACGATCGCGCCGCCGCGTGACACCGAGTGCGTCGACATACCCGGTGGCCCGCAGACCGAGACCTTCTTCGGCCAGGACCTGCCGCAGGCCATCCAGAGCACCTTCCGGGTCGGCAAGAAGCCGCAGAACATGGGCTTCATCGGGAACTCGACGGGCGGCTACTGCGCCCTGAAGATCGCCGCGCACTACCCGCAGACCTTCGGCGCCGCCGCCGGCCTCTCCGCGTACTACGAGGCTCCCGACGACCCGACGACCGGTGACCTGTTCCACGGCGACGACAAGCTGAAGAAGCGTGCGGACGTGCTGCAGAGCATGCGGAACAAGAAGCCGGCCGGTACGTCCTTCCTGGTCACCAGCAGTGAGAAGGGCGAGCCGAACCTCGGCGACACCCGCAAGTTCATCAAGCTGGTCAAGGGGCCGGACCGGGTCTCCTCGATCATCCTCGACAGCGGCGGCCACAACTTCAACACCTGGCGGCGCGAGATCCCGCCGATGCTGACGTGGATGAGCGGCCGTATCCAGGCCTGACCGCCCCACCGCCTTTCGGTCCCACCGCCCCCGCCCGACCGCTTCCGGTCCGTGCGGGGGCTTTCGGGTCAGGCCTCCTGAAGTCGGGACCGGCGCAGCGCCCGGTGCACGCCCTCCGGGGTGAGTACGCCGACGAGCGCGCCGGAGTCCGGGTCCGTGACCCCGACGCGGCCCTCGTCCTCCTGGAGGAGCGCCGCGAGGGCCTCGCGCAGACTCGCCCCCAACGCCACCGTGGCCGCGGGGGCTTTTCCGTGTTCCGGGTCCTGTTCCGCGAGGTCGGTGGTCTCGACCGGGGTGACCGCGAGGCGCTTGAGCCCCCGGTCCGAGCCGACGAAGGAGGCGACGTAGTCGGTGGCGGGCGCGGCCAGCACGGTGGCGGGCTTCGCGAACTGCTCGATGGTGCCGGCCCCGTAGACGGCGATCCGGTCCCCGAGCCGGATGGCCTCCTCCAGGTCGTGGGTGACCAGCAGGATCGTCTTGCGGACGGTCCTCTGCAGGGCCAGGAACTCGTTCTGGAGCCGTTCGCGGACCACCGGGTCCACCGCGCCGAACGGTTCGTCCATCAGCAGGACCGGCGGGTCGGCGGCCAGGGCCCGGGCCACGCCGACCCGCTGGCGCTGCCCGCCGGAGAGCTGCTCCGGGTAGCGGCCGCCGTACACGGCCGGGTCGAGGCCGACCAGTTCCAGCAGTTCCGCCGCGCGGGCGCGGGCCTTGGACTTCGGGGTGCCGAGCAGGTGCGGGACGGTCGCCGTGTTCTCCAGCACCGTCTTGTGCGGGAAGAGGCCGACCTGCTGGATGACGTAGCCGATGCGGCGGCGCAGCTCGACGGGGTCGGCGGCGGCGATGTCCTCGCCGTTCACCAGGATCCGGCCCGACGTCGGCTCGATCAGTCGGTTGACCATCTTCATCGTGGTCGTCTTGCCGCAGCCGGACGGGCCGACCAGGGTGACCAGCTCGCCCTCCGCCACCTTGAAGGAGAGATCCCGGACGGCCGTCGTCCCGTCGGGGTAGCGCTTGGTCACTTGCTCGAATCGGATCACCGGACCATCCTTCCTCACGCGCGGGTGCCATGTGTGAAGGGCATGTTGCCCGACTGCGAAGGAATCCGGCCATTGTCGGCGGCTGGGGTTAAGGTCGGTCTGACCAGGCCCTCGGGTCGGACACGTGTGCGATGACGGGCTGACGGAGCGAGGCGGGGGTGAGCGGCATGGCCGGGCAGAGCTGCCTGGTGGCGAACGACTGGATCTGCTGGGAGTACGTCACCTCCCGCTCCCAGGAGCTCACCGACGCCACCGTCGAGCACATATGGATCACCGGTCTGTCGGTGGTCATCGGGCTCGTCGTGTCCGTTCCGCTCGCCCTGCTGGCCCGCCGCGGCCGTGGCTGGGCGGCGCCCGTGCTCGGTCTGACCACCCTGCTCTACACGGTTCCCTCGCTCGCCATGTTCTCCCTGCTGCTGCCGGTCTTCGGGCTCTCGGCCACGCTGGTGGTGACCGGGCTGGTGCTGTACTCGCTGACCATCCTCGTACGCAATGTGCTGGCCGGTCTGGAAGCCGTCCCCGACGAGGTGCGGGAGGCCGCGCGCGGCATGGGGTACGGCTCGGGCCGGCTGCTGTGGCAGGTCGAACTGCCGCTGGCGCTGCCCGCGCTGCTCGCGGGGGTCCGGATCGCCACCGTGTCGACGGTCGCGTTGACGACCGTGGGGTCGATCGTCGGCAAGGGTGGTCTCGGCAATCTGATCGCGCCGGCCGTGAACAGCTCCTTCAAGGCCCAGGTGCTCACCGCCTCGGTGCTGTGCGTGCTGCTCGCGCTGGTGGCGGATCTGCTGCTGCTCGGGCTCCAGAGACTGCTCACCCCCTGGACCCGGGCCTCCGCGCCCGCTCCGAGGAAACGTATCTTCAAGCGGGCTCCGGCACCCGTCGCCAAGGAGGTCTGAGCCATGGGCGTACTGGGTGGGGCCTGGGACTGGCTGGCCGACGGTGCCAACTGGGCCGGCGAGAACGGTGTCTGGCACCGGCTCGGCGAGCACGTCTACGTCAGCGGGATCGCCCTGGCCGTCGCCTGCGCGGTGGCGCTGCCGATCGGCCTGTGGCTCGGCCACCTCGGCAAGGGCGGGGCCCTCGCCGTGAACGTGTCCAATGTCGGCCGGGCGATCCCCGTCTTCGCGGTGCTGGCCCTGTTCATGGTGTCGCCGCTGCGCGGCGCGGGGTACCTGCCCACCATCGTCGCGCTCGTCCTGTTCGCCATCCCACCGCTGCTGACCAACGCGTATGTGGGTATGCGCGAGGTGGACCGCTCGGTGGTCGAGGCGGCGAGGGGGATGGGCATGTCCGGGACCCAGCTGTTCCTGCGCGTGGAACTGCCGCTCGCGCGCGGACTGGTCATGACGGGGCTGCGCTCGGGCGCGGTCCAGGTCATCGCCACCGCCACCATCGCGGCCATGGTCGGCCAGGGCGGTCTGGGCCGGATCATCACCGCCGGCTTCAACACCTTCGACACCGCCCAGGTGGTCGCCGGCGCCCTTCTGGTGGCGCTGCTGGCCCTGCTGGTGGAGGGCGTGCTGGTGGCCGTCGACCGGCTCCTGCTGCGGCGCCCGTCGGTGGCCCGCTGAGTCCTGCCGCCGGTCCCGTCCCCCTTTTTCCTTCCCGCTGTACTCACTCCCTGGAGGAGCAACCATGAGCAAGTCCACGCGCGTTCTCGGCGCGGCACTGGGCGCGGTGGCCCTGACCGTCTCGCTCGCCGCGTGCGGTGGCGACAGTCTGGAGAAGGCCAAGGACGGCGGCTCGTCCGCCCCGGCCTCCTCGGGCGGGGGCGCCAAGGGCAAGCTGGTGGTCGGCGCGGCCGGCTTCACCGAGTCCAACGTGCTGGCGGAGCTGTACGCACAGGTCCTGAAGGACGCCGGCTACTCCACCTCGATCACCACGGTCAACAACCGTGAGCTGTACGAGCCCTCGCTGGAGAAGGGCGAGATCGACGTCGTCCCGGAGTACGCGGCGACCCTCGCCGAGTTCCTCAACGCCAAGGTCAACGGCAAGGACGCGCCGAAGGACAAGCCGGTCGCCTCCAGCGACGCGGCGGCGACGGTGGCGGCGCTGGAGAAGCTCGCGACGCCGCTCGGCATCAAGGCGCTCCCGGCGGGTGAGGCGGTCGACCAGAACGCCTTCGCCGTGACCAAGGAGTTCGCCGAGAAGAACAAGCTCAAGACCCTCTCGGACCTGGGCAAGTCGGGTCTGAAGGTGAAGATCGCGGCGGGCGACGAATGCGCCGTCCGTCCCTTCTGCGCGCCCGGGCTGGAGAAGACGTACGGCATCTCCGTGGCCGGCATCGACCCCAAGGGCGTCGGCACCCCCCAGTCCAAGCAGGCCGTCAAGGACGGTGTGGACCAGCTGGTGCTGACCACGACCACCGACGCCACGCTCGACTCCTTCGGCCTGGTCCTGCTGGAGGACGACAAGAAGCTCCAGAACGCCGACAACGTCCTGCCGGTGGTCAACGCCAAGGACGCGGGCGCCCCGGAGGTCGCCGCCGCGCTCGACAAGCTCACCAAGGCACTGACGACGGCGGACCTCGTCGACCTCAACCGCAAGGTGGACGCGGAGCGCGCGAAGCCCGCCGATGTGGCCAAGGCGTACCTGGAATCCAAGGGTCTGCTGAAGAAGTAGCCCCACAGCAAGATCAGTTACGCGATTGATGCGGAAATGACGGGTAACTGCCCGGCAAGAGATTGTCGGGCGGCTTCCCCACACCCCACCTACTCCCTGTAAATTTCAGGCCATGCCCCGTGGACGCCACCGCAATCCAGAACCTCTGCACCGACTGCTCACGCCGACGCTCGTCGCCGGTGTCTCCGTGGCCGGCGCCGGCGCGGCCTGGCTGCTCGCGGCACCCGAAGGCGGCGCCGTGTGGCGCCTCCTCGTGGCGCTCACGGCCGCCTCGGGCGTGGCCGGCGCCGTCGTCATGCGCTCCTGGGACCGCTCGGCCGGCCGCCGGGTGGCCGAACTGACCCGAGAACGGGTCAAGGACGAGTGGAAGACGGAAGAGCGGATAGCCGAGCTCGAATCCGACCTCGAAGAAGCCCGCACGCTGCGCGCCAGGCTCGACACGAAGCTGCGCGCCAAGCGGGTCGAACTCGCGGGCCTGCGCGGCGAGCACGCCGCGCTGCTGCGCCGGTACGCCACCGCCGAGACGGAGCGGGCCACCGCCCTCGAAGGACGCCGGCTGCTGGCCATCGAGGCCGCCTCGGGCCCGGGCACGCCCAAGGAACTCCCGGCCCCGTCACAGGAGCGCACCGTCGCCGGGGCGCCGACCGCGATCGGCTACGCCCGCGCCAACGCGGCCATGGCGGCGTTGGCGCGCAAGGGCCGGGAGCGGGCCGAGGGGCGACCCAAGGCCCTGGCGTCCGGCGCCGACACGACCCCCGGAACCCCGATCCCCCCCGGCACCTCCACCTCCGTCTCCTCGCCCACGGGCGCCCCGGCCACGGGCGCCTCGGCCGCCGGCGCCCCGGCCACGACGTCCGGTGCGGCCCGTACCGCCGAGGCACACGGCCGTACGGCGGCCGGTGACCGGGCGTCCGCCGTTCCGGCGCGGCGGCCGGCGGCGACCGTGGCCCCGTACACGGCCCCGAGGCGGTCCGCCTCCCGGGTCGAGGGCGGCTTCGACTTCTTCGGCACCAAGAACGCCGCGCAGGCCCGGGCCGCGATCGAGGCCGTGCAGAACGAGGACCTCGCCGACGTGGTCGGCGCCGAGGTCCTCGCCGTGCACAAGGCGGAGACCGTGCGTGCGGCCGGCGACCCGGAGTTCAAGCCGGTGACCCCCGAGCACCGCGCGGTGGGCCAGGTCATCGACCTGACGGAGCACGACGAGACCGAGCCGATCGACGTGGTCCGGCTCCGCACCGCGATCTCGTAGGCCCTGACCCCCGGGGCGCCTACGACAGCGCGTCGAACCAGCGCACCACCTGGGGGGCCGACCTGAGGGCCGTCGTGAAGTGGTCCGCGTCCGGGCCCTGGTCGACGACCTTCGCCCGGACCCCGCGGCGGCCCAGGTCGGCGGCGCAGGCACGGGAGTTGGCGATCGGCACGTCCGTGTCGGCGCCGCCCGCGTAGAGCCGTACCGGTACGTCCGGCTTCCAGTCGCATGCGCCGTCGTTGGCCCGCAGGGCGGCGCGCAGGGCCCCGCGCGGGGCACGGACGTTCTCGGCCCAGGCCGGGGTGAGCAGTTCCTCGGGGGTCGCGGGCAGCGCGGCGACGATCTCCTCCTCCGGGTGCGTCCCGTCGAACAGGCCCTCCACCATCCGCGCGTAGGGCGGGCGGAACACCTCGGCGGGGTCCTTGTAGAGCGGGTGGAGCCTGTTCTGGGCCGTCAGGAAGTACGAGAGGTAGAAGACGGCGGTGCGCGGCGCGACCCGGCCGTCGGCGATCCCGGGGATCTCGGACCCCGACAGGTCGTAGGGGCCGGCCATCGGGGCCAGGGCGCGCAACCGCAGTCCGTCGCGGCCCGCGGAGAGCGCGCGGCCGACCGCCATGGCCACCTGGCCGCCCTGGGAGAAGCCGGTGGCGTACACGTCCCGGGTCACGGGGCGGCCCAGCCGGTCGGCGGCGGTGCGGGAGGCCTTGAGCATGTCGACGGTGGCGGTGACGGCGGAGCGGGTGTCCATGTAGGGGTGGGGGCCGGTGCCGCCGCCGAGGCCGAGGTAGTCCGGCGCCGCGACGGCGCGGCCGGCCGAGGCGTGCAGGTACGGGGTGAGCCGGTTGTAGCCCTTGCCCCCGCTCGGCGCGCTGTCGCGGTGGGCGACGGTGCCGTGGGTGTCGGACACCAGGTCGGGCCGGGCCGGGCCGCCGCGCGGCAGGACCAACAACCCGGTGGCCGTGGTGGGGCGGCCCTCGGGGTCGACGGTGGCGTAGGCGACGCGGTACGCGAGGACGCCGTACCGGACGCCCGCGGTGTCGACGCCGAGGCCGCCGAGCTCGGCGGTGACGCCTGCGCGGTCGAGGCGGTCGACCTGGGTGACGGAGATCAGGGCGCCCCGGGCGGCCGGTGCCCGGACGGCGGCGGGTGCGGCGGTGGGTGAGGCGAGGGCCGCCGGGGCGGCCGCCGCGCCGAGGACGGCCGCGAGGGCCACCGCCGCGGCTGCGCGCCGCAGCCGGCGCTCGTTCAGGTGCGAGGTCGTCGTCATGTCCTGAACGCTAGGACCCGGTCACGCACCCCGACATCCCGTGTTCCCCCGGCAGTTGAGGGGGGATATCCCCCGACAGGGGCGTCTCAGAACAGCGGGAGCTGCCCCGGGTGCGGGCCCAGGGCGAAGCCGTCCAGGGTCGGCGCCGACGCGCCGAGCATGACGCGGGCGCGGGAGCCGGGGCAGGACACCAGATCGCCGCGGACCCGGCCGGCGGGCGGGTCGTGGCGGGCGATCCGGCCGGCGGTGACGGCGCAGTCGCGGCCGCAGGTGGGGCAGGCCCGACGGGGGGAGTGGGACATGCCCCAAGTCTGCACCCTCGCACCGACAGCGCGGGCCCGGTGTCAGCCCACCCGCGACGCCGCCCCGGCCCGCGCCGGCGGCTCCTCCCGCGTCTCCCGCCACGTCTCGTGCGCGCGGTCCACCCGCTCCCACAGGGCCGCCCGGTCCCCCGCGCTCAGCTCGTCGAGCGACCGACCGAAGACCCCGGTCAGCACGCCGAAGAACTCCTCGGGCGTGCGCAGTTCCCGGTCGGTCGTCCCCTTGAGGGGGTCGATCCGGCTCAGGACGCGCCCGCGCAGGGCGTCGATGCCCTGCGCGTCGCGCCGCAGCATCGCGAAGGTGCGGACGAAACCGGAGTCCCGCGCGGTGGACAGCCGCAGGTGCTCGGCCTCGAAGTCGGCCATCGTGGCGGGGGCCGAGCGGAAGTTCATCACGGGGAAGGGGCCGCCCGGGTTCCGGTACGTCCAGCCCGGCGCCTCCCCGTCGAGCGGGACGAGCGGCTCCAACGCGTACCGGAAGTGGCCCCGTTCGAAGGTGCCCGCGCGCAGCGGCAGCGGCTCGTGGGGTCCGTCGCCCAACCCGGCGTCCACGAAGAACGCGGCCCCTTCCACCCGCACGATCAGCGCCAGGTGGTCTCCGTTGACGCCCCGCGCGTCGGGCTCCTTGTACACCCCGCCGACATGGCGGGTCACGTCGTAGCCCAGTGCTTCGAGGAGCGTGGAGAAGGCGCCGTTGAGGTGGAAGCAGTACCCGCCCAGACCCGCCGCGAGCCGGCGCGTCGACAGCGCGGGGTCGATCCCGGGCGGCCGGCCCAACTGGATGTCGATGTTCTCGTACGGCACGCGCTCCAGGTGGGCCCGCTGGAGGGCGAACAGCCCCTCGACGGAGGGCGCCGCCGGCTCGACGCCGAGCCGGCGCAGGTAGTCCACGCACATGTCGGAGATCATGTGGTCACCCTAGACACGACCCGCCCGGGGACCGTCGCCTTCAGGACTACTTGTCGATGTCTCCGACGACGAAGAACAGCGAACCCAGGATCGCCACCATGTCCGCGACCAACTGTCCGGGCAGCAACACGGCCAGCGCCTGGATGTTGTTGAAGGACGCCGAGCGCAGCTTCAGCCGGTACGGGGTCTTCTCGCCCTTGGACACCAGGTAGTAGCCGTTGACGCCCAGCGGGTTCTCCGTCCAGGCGTACGTGCTCCCCTCGGGCGCCTTCAGCACCTTGGGCAGCCGCTGGTTGATCGGGCCCGGCGCCAGCTCCGCCATCCGGTCCAGGCAGGCGACGGCCAGGTCGAGGGCGTTGTGCGTCTGGTCGAGCAGCACCTCGAAGCGGGCCAGGCAGTCGCCCTCGGTCCGGGTGACCACCTTCAGCACGTCCTGGAGCTCGCCGTACGCCAGGTAGGGCTCGTCGCGGCGCAGGTCGAAATCGACGCCGGAGGCGCGGGCGATCGGGCCGGAGACCCCGTAGGCGTGCACGGCTTCCGCCGACAGCACGCCCACGCCGCGGGTGCGGCCGCGGAAGATCTCGTTGCCGTGGACCAGTTTGTCGTAGACGTCCATGCGGGTGCGGACGTCCGCGACGGCGGCGCGGGCCCGGCCCGACCAGCCGGCGGGGAGGTCCTCCTTGAGACCGCCGACCCGGTTGAACATGTAGTGCATGCGGCCGCCGGAGATCTCCTCCATGACGGCCTGGAGTTCCTCGCGCTCACGGAACGCGTGGAAGATCGGCGTGATCCCGCCCAGCTCCAGCGGGTACGAGCCGAGGAACATCAGGTGGTTCAGCACCCGGTTCAGCTCGGCCAGCAGCGTCCGCATCCACACGGCCCGCTCGGGGACCTCCATCCCCAGCATCCGCTCGACGGCCATGACCACGCCCAGCTCGTTGGAGAACGCGGACAACCAGTCGTGGCGGTTCGCGAGCATCACGATCTGGCGGTAGTCACGGGCCTCGAAGAGCTTCTCGGCGCCCCGGTGCATGTAGCCGACCACCGGCTCGGCGCTGACGATGCGCTCCCCGTCCAGGACGAGGCGCAGGCGCAGCACGCCGTGCGTGGAGGGGTGCTGCGGCCCGATGTTGAGCACCATGTCGGTGCTCTCCGCCGCGCCGCCGATACCGACCGTGGTCTCCGTCATGGCGGCATTGTCTCAGCCCTAGGGTGTACGCATGGGAACCGGGACAACGGGTGGGACGAGCGGACCCGAGTGGGTGGGGCTGCCGGGCGGGCTCCTCACGCTCCGGCGCATGCTGCTGGTGATCTGGATGACGGTGCTCACGGCGCTCACGGCGGTCGTACTGGGCCTCACCGCCGGACCGGCGTGGGCCGCCCTCGGGGCGGTGTGGCTCGGCGTGCTGGTCTGGGGCTGGGTGCTGCTCGGCCGCAACTGGCGGTCCTGGCGGTACGCCGAGCGCGCCGACGACCTGCTGATCAGCAGGGGCGTCCTGTGGCGGGAGCAGACCGTGGTGCCGTACGGGCGGATGCAACTGGTCGAGGTGACCTCGGGTCCGCTGGAACGCCGCTTCGGGCTGGCCTCCGTACAACTGCACACGGCGGCCGCCGCCACCGACGCCAAGATCCCCGGACTGGTCCCGGCCGAGGCCGAACGGCTCCGCGACCGGCTGTCCGCCCTCGGCGAGGCGAAGTCGGCCGGGCTGTGAGCGACACCGCCGCGCCGGAACGCCGGCTGCACTTCCTGACCCCACTGCTGCGGGCGTGGGTGCCGATCGCGGCCACCATCGGTGTCATCGCCCAGCAGGGCGAGCGGGCCGGGGAGTGGATCGCGGACCTGTCCGGGCTGCTGCGGCTCCTGGTCCTGGCCGGGCTGGTCCTCGTCTTCGGCGCGTACGGCTTCCTGAGCTGGTGGTTCACCCACTACGCCGTCACCGACGCCGAACTGCGCATCCGCAGCGGCCTGATCTTCCGGCGCACCGCGCACATCCGCCTCGACCGGCTCCAGGCCGTGGACGTCACCCGGCCGCTGCTGGCCCGCGTCGCCGGGGTCGCGAAGCTGCGGCTCGACGTCATCGGCACCGCGGACAAGGACGAGTTGGCCTACCTCGCGGAGGGGGACGCCGTCGCGCTGCGCGCCGAACTCCTGGCCCGGGCGGCCGGCTTCGCCCCCGCGGAGGCCGTGACGCTCGGCGAGGCCCCGGAACGCGAACTGCTGCGGGTCCGGCCGAGGGACCTGGTGGTCTCGTTGGTGCTGACCCTCGCCGTCTGGGCCGCCCTGCTCGCCGGGCTGGTCGTGCCGGTCGTGGTGTGGTGGTTCAGCGGCAGCGTCTGGGCCACGGCGGCCACTCTGCTGCCGTTCCTCGGCGGGGTCTGGGCCGGCACGGCGGGACGGTTCCTCACCGAGTACGACTGGACGGTCGCCGAATCCCCCGACGGGCTCCGGATCGACCACGGGCTGCTGGACCGGGCTCACGAGACGGTGCCGCCGGGGCGGGTGCAGACCGTACGGATCGTCGAGCCGCTGCTGTGGCGCCGGCGCGACTGGGTCCGGGTGGAGCTGGCGGTGGCCGGCTCGAAGAACGACGTCCTGGTCCCGGTGGCCTCGCGGGCCGCCGCGTACGAGGTCATCGCGCGGGTCCTGCCCGGCGTGGACCTCGCGGCCCTGTCCTTCAGCCCCGCCCCGAGGGCCGGCTCGCGGTGGGTGGTCCCGGTGTGGTGGAAGGGCTACGGCCTGGCCGTGACCGAGGACGTGTTCGCCGCGCGCAAGGGGCGCCTGTGCCGCCGCACGGAGATCGTCCCGCACGCCAAGGTGCAGAGCGTGCGCCTGACCCAGGGGCCCTGGGAACGCGCCCGCGGCGTGGCCGACCTGCACGTGGACACCGGCGCGAACGCCACCGTCACCGCGCGGCTGCGGCCGTCGGCGGAGGCCGCCGCGCTGCTGCCCGCGCAGGCCGCCCGCTCCCGCACCTCGCGCGCCGCGGCCCGCCCCGACCGCTGGATGACCTGACCGGGGCCCCGACCGGCCACGGAACTAGAGACCGCCGGCGCGGACCAGCCCCGTCTCGTACGCCAGGACCACGACCTGTACCCGGTCGCGCAGGCTCAGCTTGGTCAGGATGCGGCCCACGTGCGTCTTGACGGTGGCCTCCGAGAGGACCAGCCGCGCCGCGATCTCGCCGTTCGACAGGCCCTGCGCCACCAGCAGCATGACCTCCCGCTCGCGCTCGGTCAGCCGCTCCACGTCCTTGTTGCGCGGTTCCGCCGTCGTGGTCGGCAGCATCGGCGCGAAGCGGTCCAGCAGGCGCCGGGTCGTGGACGGGGCGACGACGGCGTCGCCGCTGTGCACCGAGCGGATCGCGGCCAGGAGTTCCGCCGGCGGGACGTCCTTGAGCATGAAGCCGCTCGCGCCGGCCTTCAGCCCGGAGAACGCGTACTCGTCCAGGTCGAAGGTGGTCAGGATGATGACCTTGGGGTGTTCCTCGGGTTCGCAGATGCGCCGGGTCGCCTCGACCCCGTCGAGCCGCGGCATGCGGACGTCCATCAGCACCACGTCCACCTTCGTGGCCCGCAGCACCTCCAGCGCCTCCAGGCCGTCCCCGGCCTCGGCGACCACGTCCATGTCCGGTTGGGCGGCAAGCACCATTCGGAAGCCGGTGCGCAGCAGCACCTGATCGTCGACCAGCATCACTCGGATGGACATCGGTTACCTCGTCCTCGTCATCTCTTCTTGAGCGGGAGCAGTGCGCTGATCCGGAAGCCGCCGCCGGGACGCGGGCCCGCGTCCAGGGTGCCTCCGACCATACCGATGCGTTCCCGCATGCCGATCAGCCCGTGTCCGGCGCCGTCGGCGCCGCCGTCCTCGTACAGTTCGTGGGCCGCGCCCCGGCCGTCGTCCTCCACGAGCAGGCCCAGCCCGTCGTCGAAGTAGACCAGCCGGACGCTGGCGCTCGCCTCGGGGCCCCCGTGCTTGCGCGTGTTGGTCAGCGCCTCCTGCACGATCCGGTACGCGGTCAGTTCGACCCCGCTCGGCAGCCGGCGGGGGGCGCCCTCGACCTGGAAGTCCACCGTGAGGCCCGCGGCCCGCACCTGCTCGACCAGGACCTCGATCTGTTCCACGTCCGGCTGCGGCACGTAGTCCTCGGACTCCTGCGGTTCGCCGGTGCGCAGCACGCCCAACAGCCGCCGCATCTCGGCCAGGGCCTGCCGGCCGGTGCCGGAGATGGTCTGGAGGGCCTCCTTGGCCTGTTCCGGTGCCACGTCCATGACGTACGCGGCGCCGTCGGCCTGCACCACCATCACCGACACGTTGTGCGCGACGACGTCGTGCAGCTCGCGGGCGATCCGGGCGCGTTCGGTGGTGACGGCCGCCTTGGCCTGGGCCTCGCGTTCCTTCTCCAGGCGCTGGTTGCGTTCGACGAGCTGGGCGTAGTAGGCCCGGCGGGTACGCACGGAGTCGCCGAGGACCCAGGCGAGGGCGAAGGGCACGATGGCGAAGAGGGCGCCGACGACGTTGTCGCCGATCGCGCCCCGGTCCACGTGGAAGCGCAGGAAGTACAGGGGGGACGCGGTCAGCCCGATGGCGAACGCCGCCCGGGACAGTCGGCGCGAGACGGTCGCGGAGGCCGCGACCGTGTAGAGGATGATCAGCATCCCGAAGTCGCCGATGTGCGGATCGGTGCGGGTCAGCAACTGGTAGACGCCGGTGCCGACGGCCAGCCAGAACATGGGCACGGTCCACTTGCGGCGCATGGCCACCACCGCGCTCATCGCGAGCACCGAGGGGACGGCGATCAGACGGGTCGCGGTGCTGCTCAGACCGCTGTTCGTGACTTCCAGCAGGGAGACCCCGAAGAGCAGGGCAGCCCAGAAGCTGTCGACACCCGTCGGGTGTCTGCGGAGGAAGTCGTAGAGACGCTGCACGTAACCCAGAGTAGGCAAAGCGGACAGGTGCTGGAGTCAACCAGAGGGGCGATCCGTTGAGGGATGAAGTACTCCCGAAGGTGGAGGTTGAGCTTAGCCTTGGGTCGATGAGCACTCAGGGCGAACGCGCGGTTCCGGTTCGTTGGCGGTCCGCGATGGAGGCCGCGCTGTACGGCCCCGACGGCTTCTACACACGCCCCGGCGGCCCGGGTCCCGCAGGGCACTTCCGGACCTCCGTGCACGCCTCGCGGCTGTACGCGGGCGCCGTCGCCCGACTCCTCCTCACGGTGGACGAGGCCCTCGGGCGCCCCCGGGGGCTGGACCTGGTCGACGTCGGGGCCGGGCGCGGTGAACTGCTCGTCGGGGTGCTGGCCGCCCTGCCCGCGCGGACGGCCGCACGGGTGCGTCCGTACGCCGTCGAGCGCGCGGCCCGGCCCGAGGAGCTCGACCCCCGGATCCACTGGGTTCCCGTACCGCCCGAACGGACGACGGGGCTGCTGTTCGCCAACGAGTGGCTGGACAACGTGCCGCTGGAGATCGCCGAGGACGGGCACTACGTCACGGTCGCGCCCGACGGCACGGAAAGCCCCGGCGGGCCCCTGGAGGAGGCGGACCGGGCCTGGCTGGAGCGGTGGTGGCCGACCCCGGGCCGGGCCGAGATCGGCCGCTCCCGCGACGAGGCCTGGGCGCAGGCCACCGCGACCCTGGAACGGGGCCTGGCGGTGGCGGTGGACTACGCCCACACCCGGGAGGCCCGGCCCCCGTTCGGCACCCTCACCGGCTTCCGCGCGGGCCGGGAGGTCCCCCCGGTCCCGGACGGCGGCTGCGACGTCACCGCCCACGTGGCACTGGACTCCTGCGCGGGACCGGGCGCGACCCTGCTCACACAGCGCCGGGCCCTGGCGCTCCTCGGGGTCTCGGCCGGCCGGCCGTCCCTGACCCTGGCCTCGACGGACCCGGTGGCGTACGTCCGCGCCCTGTCGGCGGCGGGCGAGGCGGCGGAACTCACCGCGCGCGGAGGTCTGGGCGACTTCGGCTGGCTGGTCCAGCCGGTCGGCATCGCCCCCTGGCCGGCGGGGCACGAAACGGCGGGGCACGGGGAAGGCGCCGGGCACGGGGGAGCGGCGGGGCACGGCGAAGGCGCCGGGCACGGCGAAGGCGTCGGGCACGGGGGAGCGGCGGGGCACGACGAAGGGGTCGGGACCCCCTGACGGGATCCCGACCCCTCTCACTTCCTCACTTCGTCCGCTTGTTACCGCTCCGTGTGGTGGTCGTGCCCGGGGCGCAGGCCCCCGCCGTTGCCCGAACCCGTGCTCGGCTTCGCGACGACCGGCTGCGACAGCGGCGCCAGGTCGTAGGCGTAGTGGCCGACCGCGTTCGCGATGACGTCGACGTTGATGTCGAGCGCCTTCTGGTCGATGTTGTTGATGTCGTCGCCCTTGCCGTGGTAGTTCACGTCGTAGGCGACCCCGGCCTGGCCGCCGAACTTCGCGGCCTGCTCGGCGGTCTTGATGCCCTCGGCGCCCGTGTCCGTACCGCCGGACGGGATGCCGGCCTCGATGAACGGGCCGTAGTCCGAGCGGCCGGTGAAGTCCGAGCCCTCGTGCGGGATGCGCTGCGCGTCGAGGAAGTCGGTGATGCCCTTCTCCAACTGCGCGGAGCCCTCGGGACCGGGGCCCGAGCCGACCTTGTCCGAGTCGTCGCCGTCGTAGACGAAGTAGGCGGCGTTCGGCGAGGCGATCATGTCGAAGTTCAGGTAGAGCTTGATCTGCTTCTTCTGCGCGTCCGTCAGACCGGCCACGTACGCCTCGGAGCCGAGCAGGCCGAACTCCTCCGCCGACCACCAGGCGAACTTGACCTTGTTCTTGATCTTCGTCTGGCTGCTCGCGAGGCGCTGCGCGACCTGGAGGATGCCGGCCGAGCCGGACCCGTTGTCGTTGATGCCGGGCCCCTCCGAGACCGAGTCCAGGTGCGCGCCCAGGAAGACGGTGTTGTTCTCGTCGCCGCCCCGCGTCTCGGCGATGACGTTGTAGGTCTTGCGGTTCTCGCGCAACTCGCGGATGTCCAGGGTGATCGAGACCGGACCGGCGGCCGCCTCGGCGGCGAGCTTCTCGCCCTCCGCCTGGGTGACGCCGCCCGTCGGGACCTTGCCCGCGTCGGCGGCGCCCAGGGTGCCGTTCAACGCGCCCTCGGTGTTGTTGTAGATGACCGCGCCGATCGCGCCGGCCGTCGCCGCGTTGGCCTGCTTCACCGCGAAGGTGCAGCCGCCGCGCTTCACCAGGGCGATCTTTCCGGTGAAGGTGCCGGAGGCGAAGTCGGTGGGCTCGCAGCCGTTCGTGCCGTCGGCGTCCACGGGGGCGACGGCGAGCTGCGCCGTGATGCCCTCCTCGGGGCCGCTCGCGGTGTACGTCATCAGGTTGATCGGGACTTCGCGTTCGGCGTCGCCGTTCACGGTGAGCTTTTCCGCGATGGTCTCGACATACACGAAGTCGAACTCGTTCTTCGTGACCTTGTATCCCGCCGCGCGCAGCACGGCTTCGACGTACTGGGCGGATTGCACGTGGCCCTTGGAACCGGCCACCCGGGTGCCCTTGTTGTAGTCGGCGAGCGACTGGAAGACCTTCAGGTGGTTGTTGGCGCCCTTGCCGGTCGCCTCCTTGACCAGCTTCTTGGCCAACGCGTCGCCCTTGGCGGCGTCGCTCTGGGGGCCGGTGGCACCGGCGGGACCGGCGAGGAGCAGTGGGGAGACGAGAGCCACGGCGGCCAGGGCGGCGGTGGCTGCGGCTATACGGCGTGAGGGCATGAAGGTCCTTTCACGACAGGTGCAGGCATACGTGTGGTGTCGCACGGTGCGCGAGGGGGAGTGGTGGTCGCACGTTAAACAGCAACGGGCCACTCTGGCCAGAGTTTTCACTGATTCCGGTTTATGAATTCCGTATATCGGTGAAACTGCGCCGGTGTTAATCGGCCACTGTCCGCCGGTTTCGACCTACCGGAGGATGCCTTCCATGAAGTCCGACCCGAGGCGCGCCACCGCCGTCACGTCCAACTGGTGCTGCGCGTAACGACCCTGACGCTGCGTGTGCAGCAGCCCGGCCTTCTTGAGCACCGACAGGTGGCGGGACACCTCGGGGGCGGATATGCCGTAGACCGTGGCCAACTCGCTGGTCGTGTACGGGCCGCGGGCCAGGCTTCGGCACAGCATCATCCGCATCGGGTGCGCCAGGGCCTCCATGCGCCGTCGGAGCAGCTCCACCGAACCGGGCGCGGAGGCCAACTCCGGTGATCCGAGCGGATAGTGGACCACCGGACGCCACCCCGGGGCGTGCAGGACCAGCAGGTGCGGCCAGCCGAAGTGGGTCGGTATGAAGACCAGCCCCCGACCCACCCGGGGATCGGTGGCGGTCGCCGAACCGTTGACCATCTTGTCGGCGGTGATGGTGGTCCCGGCCCGGTCCACGCTCAACGCCGACGACACCTCCCGCAGTGCGGCCGGCAGCCCCTTGTGGCGCAGCACCTCCGCCTTGTGCCGGGCGTCGGCGGCCTGCTGCGGGCCGATCCGCCGCCAGACCTCGCCGAAGAAGGCCTCGTGGCAGTCCTCCAACAACCGGCGCATCCACACCCGCACGCCGGCGGTGTCGTCCAACAGGCGGAGCGAGAACTGCAACTGGCGGGGGCCGCGCGCGGCGGCCGTGTCCAACGCCTTGGCGCGCGAGGCCGCGTCGTGGAGCGGGGAGGCCACCCCGCCCTCGTTGTAGAGGGCCAGCCAGCAGTGCTCCAGGGCGGCGATCACGAACCGCTCGTCGTCCAACCGGTCGAGTACGTCGAGTTCCTCGGCCAGCGTCCCGGCGGGCAGGCCCGAGCCGCCGGGCACCCCGGCGAAGGGCATGAAGACGTCCGAGAACGAACTCCGCCACATGAAGTCGGCCTCCAGCAGCCGATCGGCGAGGGAGGGGTCGAGCCCGGCCCGCGTGGCGTTCGCCCAGGACTGGAGCCCGGGGTGGTGGGCGGGCTGGGAGAGCGCGTGCAGGGCCATGCACAGCTCGGCGAGCGGGGAGGGCGCGAACGCGATCCGCTCCGCGGGGAGCCCGGCGATGTCGATGGTGACGCTCATCGCCCCATTCTGTCCGGCGCGGGTCGGGCGGGCGTTCGCCGGGGGGTGCCGAGCCGGTGACCGGGAAGCCGTCCCGCAAGCCGCCCACCAGGCGAAATGCGGTTCGATTGACGAGGACCGTCAATCGACGGGACGGGTGCGGCCGAGGGGGTGAGGGTGGATCCCATGAGCGCGATCGAGCAGTACCTCCTCGACACCTACCGGGCGTCCCAGCACGGGACGCCGATGCCGCCGCCGCCCGGCCGCGACGACGTGGCCGTCGTCCGGGAGGCCCGCGACCGGGCCCGCTTCCGCGCGGTCCTCGCCGGCCACCCCGCCCACCACCGGCTGACCTGGGCCGTGCGCCGGCTCTTCTCCCGGCCCCGATCCTGCTGACGGGGGCGGGGCCGGGGGCGGGGCAGGCCGGGGGCGGGGCCGCAGGCCGGGCAGGGGGTCGGGGGCCGGGCAGGGCCCGGCCCCGGGGGCGACGGGCGGGCTGCCCCACGGACCCCCCGGCCCCCCCCCCGGACCCCCACGGACCCGCGCCCGGTTCCGCCGCCCCGCCCGCCCCGCCCGTCCCGCCCGCTACAAACGGGCCACGAAGTCCGCCACCGCCGCCCTGACATCGGCCCCGGTCCACTCCAGACCCGGCTCCGTGACCTCCAGTTCCGTCATGGACAACCCCGGCGGTCCCTCCGCCGACCAGCGGCGGAACAGCACCGTCCCCGTCTCCTCCGCCTGCCGCAGGCCCGCCTCCGTCAGCCGCTCCGCCTCGTACGGCAGCCACACCTGGAACTGGTGCGTGTGCGGTTCCTCCGGATGCACCCGGAACCACGGCACCCCGGCCGCCGTGAAGCCCTCCCGCAGGGCCCCGGCGACCGTCCGCGCCCGCTCCACGTACGACGGCAGCCGCGGCAGCTCCCGCTCCAGCCCCGCCAGCGCGGACAGCGCCTGCGGGAACTGCCGGAAGATCTGGCCCCCGTACCGGTGCCGCCACACGCGTGCCTCCGCGACCAGCTCCGCGGAACCCGCCAGCGCGGCGCCGCTCAGCCCGCCCAGCGACTTGTAGAACGACACGTACACGGAGTCCGCGAGCCCCGCGATCTCCGACAACGGGCGCCCGAAGTGCGTCGTGGACTCCCACAGCCGCGCCCCGTCGAAGTGCACCACCGCGTCCCGCGCCCGGGCCGCGTCCACCAACGCCGTCAGCTCCTCCCACGTCGGCAGGAGGAACCCCGCGTCCCGCAGCGGCAACTCCAGCATCAGCGTGCCGAAGGGCTCGGCGACCTCCGCGACCTCCTGCGGCGTCGGCTGCCTCGGGTCCCGCGTCGGGTACACCGTCCGCAAGCCCGAGACCACCGACAGCGCCCCGCCCTCCCACAGCTCCGGATGCCCCATCGGGTGCAGCGCCACCACCGGGTTGCCGGTACGTCCCGCCCAGCACCGCAGCGCGATCTGCTGCGCCATCGTCCCCGACGGGAAGAACGCCGCGTCCGCCGTCCCCAGCAGGTCGGCGACCCGCTGCTCCAGCCTGGCCACCACCCCGTCGCCGTACACGTCGGCGGGCTCGTCCGGGTCGGCGGCCGCCGCCTGCGGCAGGGCCGCGAGCAGCTCGCCCACCGTCGGTTCCAGCAGGCTCCGCGATAGGGTCCGCCCCGCTCCGCGCCACGCCGCGACCAGCCGCTTCGTCCGGTCTTCATCAGCAGTCATGCCCCGATCATCGCCGACCGGCCGACACGCCCAGGGGCTAGCATGGCGGCGTATCGTCCGGTACCCCCCGCGGACTGGAACGGAAGGCTTTCCCCGCGTGAACGCACCCCTTCAGACGGAGCCCAGGGATCCGTCGGACCGTCCCGCACGGCTCACCGTCGGCGTCGTCGGAGCCGGCCGGGTCGGCCCCGCGCTGGCCCGCGCCCTCCAGCAGGCCGGACACCGCCCCGTCGCCGTCTCCGGCGTGTCCGAGGCCTCCCGCCGGCGGGCCGCCCGACTGCTGCCCGACGTGCCCGTCGTACCGCCCGCCGAGGTGCTGGAGCGGGCCGAGCTGGTCCTGCTCACCGTCCCCGACGACGCGCTGCCCTCCCTGGTCGAGGGCCTCGTCGAGACCGGTGCGATCCGCCCCGGCCGGCTCCTCGTCCACACCTCCGGGCGGTACGGGACCGCCGTGCTGGACCCCGCCCGCCGCGCCGGCGCCCTGCCGCTGGCCCTGCACCCCGTGATGACGTTCACCGGTACCGAGGTCGACGTGCAGCGCCTCGCCGGCTGCTCCTTCGGCGTCACCGCCCCCGACGAGCTGCGGCTCGCCGCCGAGGCCCTGGTCATCGAGATGGGCGGCGAACCCGAGTGGATCGCGGAGGAGAGCCGTCCGCTCTACCACGCGGCCCTCGCCCTCGGCGCGAACCACCTGGTCACCCTGGTCGCCCAGGCCATGGAACTGCTGCGCACGGCCGGCGTCGAACACCCCGACCGGATGCTCGGCCCGCTCCTCGGCGCCGCCCTCGACAACGCCCTGCGCTCCGGCGACGCGGCCCTCACGGGCCCCGTGGCCCGCGGCGACGCGGGCACCGTCGCCGCCCACGTCCTCGAACTGCGCAGGCACGCCCCCGCCGCCGTCGCCGGCTACCTGGCGATGGCCCGCACCACCGCCGACCGGGCCCTCGCGCACGGCCTGCTCAAGCCCGAACTCGCCGAGGACCTGCTGGGCGTCCTCGCCGACGGCGGCGCCGGCTTCGGCCCGGAGGGCGAACGCCGATGACCGGCCCCCTGCTCCTGAACACCGCCGGGGAACTGCACGGCCTCGCCCGCCCCGGCCGCCGCGCCGTCGTCATGACCATGGGCGCCCTGCACGACGGCCACGCCTCCCTGATCCGCACGGCCCGCGACCTCGCCGGCGCCGACGGCCAGGTCGTCGTCACCGTCTTCGTGAACCCGCTCCAGTTCGGGGCGAACGAGGACCTCGACCGCTACCCCCGCACCCTCGACGCCGACCTGCGCATCGCCGCCGACGCCGGCGCCGACGCGGTGTTCGCCCCGGCCGCGGACGAGGTCTACCCGGGCGGCGACCCCCAGGTCCGGATCACCGCCGGCCCCATGGGCGGCCGCCTCGAAGGCGCCACCCGCCCCGGCCACTTCGACGGCATGCTGACCGTCGTCGCGAAACTGCTCCACCTCACCCGCCCCGACCTGGCCCTCTTCGGCCAGAAGGACGCCCAGCAACTGGCCCTGATCCGGCGCATGGTGACCGACCTGAACTTCCCCGTCGAGGTGGTCGGCGTACCCACCGCCCGCGAGGACGACGGCCTCGCGCTGTCCTCCCGCAACCGCTACCTCTCCCCGGCCGAGCGCCGCACGGCCCTCGCCCTGTCCCGCGCTCTGTTCGCGGGCCGCGACCGCCTCGCCGCCCAGGCCGCGCTGCGCGCCCGCGCCGAGGCCTCCCCGGCGAGCGACGAACGCGCCACCGCCCTGGCCCGGCTCGGCGAGATCCGCGCCTCCGCCGACGCGCACGCCGTCTCCGCGGCCGGCTGCGGCCTGCCCGACGCCGTACGGTCCGCCGCCCGGCACGTCCTGGAGGACGCGGGCCGGCACGATCCGCCGCTGGCCCTCGACTACCTGGCGCTGGTCGACCCCCAGGACTTCACCGACATCGGCCCCGGGTTCACGGGACGGGCCGTGCTGGCCGTCGCCGCGAAGGTGGGCGCGACCCGGCTGATCGACAACATCCCATTGGAGTTCGGAGCACACTCGTGAGCACTGGCAGAAGTGCCGCCGGCACCGGCATACGGCTGCACGCCCCCGCCCCCGGCTGGTCCCTCGACGCGGACGTCGTCGTCGTCGGCTCGGGCGTGGCGGGCCTGACGGTGGCGCTGCGCTGCGCCGCCGCCGGCCGCCGCACGGTCGTGGTCACCAAGGCCCGGCTCGACGACGGATCCACCCGCTGGGCCCAGGGCGGCATCGCCGCCGCCCTCGGCGACGGGGACACCCCCGAGCAGCACCTGGACGACACGCTGGTGGCGGGCGCGGGCCTGTGTGACGAGGCCGCCGTCCGGCTGCTGGTCACCGAGGGGCCGGGCGCCGTACGTCGCCTCATCTCGACCGGCGCCGTCTTCGACACCTCGGCCGAGACCGGGGAGATAGAGCTGACGCGGGAGGGCGGCCACCACCGCCGCCGGATCGCGCACGCCGGCGGCGACGCCACCGGAGCCGAGATCTCCCGGGCCCTCGTCGAGGCCGTCCAGGACGCGGGCATCGAGACCGTCGAGAACGCGCTCGTACTGGACCTGCTCCAGGACGCCGAGGGCCGCACCGCCGGCGTCACCCTGCACGTCATGGGCGAGGGCCAGCACGACGGCGTGGGCGCCGTCCACGCCCCCGCCGTGATCCTCGCGACCGGCGGCATGGGGCAGGTCTTCTCGGCCACCACCAACCCGCCCGTCTCCACGGGCGACGGGGTGGCCCTCGCGCTGCGCGCCGGCGCCGAGGTCTCCGACCTCGAATTCGTCCAGTTCCACCCGACGGTGCTGTTCCTCGGCGCCGACGCCGAGGGCCAGCAGCCGCTGGTCTCCGAGGCCGTCCGCGGCGAGGGCGCCCACCTCGTCGACGCGGACGGCGTGCGCTTCATGGTCGGACAGCACGAACTGGCCGAGCTCGCCCCCCGCGACATCGTCGCCAAGGGCATCATGCGCCGCATGCAGGAACAGGGCACCCGGCACATGTACCTGGACGCCCGGCACTTCGGCGCCGAGATGTGGGAGCAGCGCTTCCCCACCATCCTCGCCGCCTGCCGCTCCCACGGCATCGACCCGGTCACCGAGCCCATCCCGGTCGCGCCCGCCGCCCACTACGCGTCGGGCGGCGTACGCACCGACCTGCACGGCCGCACCACGGTGCCCGGCCTGTACGCCTGCGGCGAGGTCGCCTGTACCGGCGTGCACGGCGCGAACCGGCTGGCGTCCAACTCCCTTCTGGAGGGCCTGGTCTTCGCCGAGCGGATCGCGGACGACATCGCCCGCCGGCCGCTCGCCGGCTACGGCCCCGGCATCCCCGTGCCTGCCACCGGCCCGCTCCAGCCCGCCGAGGCCCGGTACGAGATCCAGCGCATCATGACGGACGGCGCGGGCGTGCTGCGCTCCGCGGAGTCCCTGGCCACGGCCGCCGCCGCCCTCGAGGACCTGTACGCGGCGGCCCTGAACAACCTCGAAGCGCACGGCAAGACAGCCGAACCGGGCGTGGACACCTGGGAGGCCACGAACCTCCTGTGCGTGGCCCGGGTCCTGGTCGCCGCCGGCCGGCGCCGCGAGGAGACCCGCGGCTGCCACTGGCGCGAGGACCACCCCGACCGGGACGACGCCCACTGGCGCCGCCACCTGGTCGTGCGACTGTCCGCGACCGAGAAGCGGGCGCTGGTCGTCACCCCCACCGACTCGGCGGACTTCCCGCCCGTTTCCCACCCCCTCAGCCAGGAGCAGCAAGCGTGAGCACGCACCAGCACGAAGACACCGACCGCACCGCGCACGACGAACTGCCCCTCCTGGGGCAGGCCGAGGGCGGCTGCGGCGACGACTGCGCCTGCGGTGACGGCGAGGAGTCCGGCCTGGACCCGGCGCTCGCCGAGCTCCTCGCGGACGCCGGCCTGGACCCGATCGAGGTCGAGGACATCGCGCACATGGCGCTGTCCGAGGACCTCGACGGCGGGGTCGACGTCACCACCGTCGCCACCGTGCCCGAAGAGGCCGAGGCCGTCGCGGACTTCATCGCCCGCGAGGACGGCGTCGTGGCCGGCCTGCGGATCGCCGAGGCCGTGTTCTCGGTGGTCTGCACCGAGGCGTTCGAGGTCGAGCGGCACGCCGAGGACGGGGACACCGTCAAGGCGGGCGAAGTGCTGCTGTCCGTCCGCGCCCGTACCCGCGACCTGCTCACGGCCGAGCGCAGCGCCCTGAACATCCTGTGCCGGCTGTCGGGCATCGCGACCGCCACCCGCCGCTGGGCCGACGTCCTGGACGGCACGTCCGCGAAGGTCCGCGACACCCGCAAGACCACTCCGGGCCTGCGCGCGCTGGAGAAGTACGCGGTCCGCTGCGGCGGCGGCGTCAACCACCGCATGTCGCTGTCGGACGCGGCGCTGGTCAAGGACAACCACGTGGTCGCCGCGGGCGGCGTCGCCCAGGCGTTCACGGCCGTCCGCGAGGCCTTCCCCGACGTCCCGATCGAGGTCGAGGTCGACACCCTCGCGCAGATCGGCGAGGTCCTGGAGGCGGGCGCCGACCTGATCCTGCTGGACAACTTCACCGTCGGGCAGACCGCCGAGGCCGTCGCGCTGGTCGCCGGCCGCGCGGTCCTGGAGTCCTCCGGCCGGCTGACCCTGGACACCGCCCGCGCCTACGCCGAGACCGGCGTGGACTACCTCGCGGTCGGCGGGCTCACCCACTCCTCGCCGATCCTGGACATCGGCCTCGACCTCCGCGAGGCGGTGTAACCGATGCTCCTCACCATCGACGTGGGCAACACCCACACGGTGCTGGGCCTGTTCGACGGTGACGAGATCGTCGAGCACTGGCGCATCTCCACCGACCCGCGCAGGACGGCCGACGAGATGGCCGTCCTCATGCAGGGCCTGATGGGCATGCATCCGATGCTCGGCACCGAGCTGGGCGACGGCATCCACGGCATCGCGATCTGTGCGACGGTTCCCTCGGTGCTGCACGAGCTGCGCGAGGTCACCCGCCGCTACTACGGCGACGTGCCGGCCGTGCTGGTCGAGCCCGGCATCAAGACGGGCGTGCCGATCCTCATGGACAACCCGAAGGAGGTCGGCGCGGACCGCATCATCAACGCGGTCGCGGCCGTCGAGCTCTACGGCGGACCGGCCATCGTCGTCGACTTCGGCACGGCCACCACCTTCGACGCGGTGTCCGCGAAGGGCGAGTACGTCGGCGGGGTGATCTCCCCGGGCATCGAGATCTCGATGGAGGCCCTCGGCGTGCGCGGCGCCCAGCTCCGCAAGATCGAGCTGGCCCGGCCGCGCAACGTCATCGGCAAGTCCACGGTCGAGGCGATGCAGTCGGGCGTGGTCTACGGGTTCGCCGGCCAGGTCGACGGGATCGTGAACCGGATGGCCAAGGAGCTCGCCGGCCCCACCGGCGACCCGGACGACGTGCGCGTGATCGCCACCGGCGGTCTGGCGCCGATCGTCCTCGGCGAGGCCTCGGTGATCGACGACCACGAGCCCTGGCTGACGTTGATCGGACTGCGGCTGGTCTACGAGCGCAACGCGCCCAACTTCGAGTGACGCCGCGGCGCGACGAGGCGTGACACGGGGCCCCCACCCACCCGGCGGGGGCCTTCCTGTCGCCTCGCGCCGTCCCGCGTCGCGCCGGCGGTTCACCGGCCGTCAGGCTGACGCGTCGGGTTCGACCTGATGCCTTAGCTTTGTCGGCGTCGGACGCACGTGTTTGCGACGCTCCAGGATGGTCCAAATGCCCCGTGAATCACCGTACTTGCAGGTGGTCGACGCCCTTCGGGCCCGCATCGAGGCGGGCGAGTGGGAGGTCGGCGACAAGCTTCCCTCCCGGTCGCGGTTCGCCGCCGAGTACTCCGTCGGACAGAGCGTCACCCAACGCGCCCTGGAACGGCTGATCATCGAGGGACTCCTCGAAGGCCGCGCCGGTTCCGGGACGTTCGTGCGCACCCCGCGCCGGCGGATGCGCATGGTGCGCACCCGTCGCCGCGTGCCGAACTCCGGCAACGCCTTCCGCGCCGAGGCCCTCGAACACGGCTTCGCGGCCTCCTGGGACGCCCGGACCGTCGCCCACACCCCGGCCCCCGACCACATCGCGGCCCGCCTCGCCATCGCCCCCGGCGACCCGTGCGTGATGACCCGCTACGAGTTCATGGCCGACGGCAGCCCCGCCGAACTGTCCCAGTCGTGGGAGCCGATGGCCCTCACCGCCGACACCCCGGTCGTCCTGCCGGAGGACGGGGAGCTGCGCGGGGCCGGCGTGGTCGCGCGCATGCGGTCCATCGGCATCACGGTCGCCTCGGTGCTGGAGATACCGCGCCCGTCGCGCGCCAACCAGGCGCAGGCCAACCTGCTGGGCATCAGCGTCGGCTCGCTCATCACCGAGATCGAGCGCACGTACCTGGACTCGGACGGTCGCCCGGTGGAGACCGCCGACCTGGTCATCCCCGATTCCCGGTACGAGATCGCGTACGCGTTTCCGATCGAGTGAGCGGGAACTTCCACGGAAATGGCCGAAGTGTGCCCTCGCGGGGGTTACGGTCGGCCAAACGACAGGCACCGTGACCCCGTTTCCGTCGGAGGAGACACCATGACCACGACCGCTCGCCCCACCTGGCAGAAGTCGTCCCACTGCGACGACGGCGTCAACTGCGTGTACGTGTCCGCCGCGCCCGGCACCCTGGTCCGGGTGGCCGACCGCTCGGACCCCGCCCACCTCGTGTTGGCCACGACGCACGCCGCCTGGGCCGCGTTCCTGGACGCCGTCAAGGCGGACGGGTAGGCATGAACGGGACGATCCTGGCCGGTCGCTACGCGCTGGGCGACCGCATCGGCGCGGGCGGCATGGGGGAGGTGTGGCGGGCCCGGGACCTGGAATTGGGCCGGGCCGTCGCCGTGAAGGTCATCGCCCGGCCCGGTGACGACAAGCTCGCGTTACGGCTGCGCGCCGAGGCCAGGGCCGCCGCGGCGCTGTCGGACCCCCACGTGGTGTCCGTCCACGACGTCGGCGAGACCGTCGTCGACCACCGGACCGTGGTCTACCTGGTCATGGAACTGGTCGACGGGCACCCGCTCGGCACCACCACCACCGGCCGGGCCCCGATCGAGGACGTCGTGCGCTGGGGCACGCAGATATGCGAGGGGCTCCAGGCGGCCCACGGCGCGGGCGTCGTCCACCGTGACATCAAGCCCGGCAACGTGCTGCTCACCACCCGGGGCCGGATCAAGATCTGCGACTTCGGGATCGCCCGGCAGAGCGGCATGCAGGGACTGACCACGACCGGCCTGGCGATCGGCACGCCCGCCTACATGTCGCCGGAACAGGCGCGCGGCGACGCGGTGGACGGCCGCACCGACATCTACAGCCTGGGCTGCCTCCTGTACGAACTGCTCGCCGGTGAGCTGCCGTTCACCGGATCACCCTGGGAGGTCCTCGCCCAGCACGCGCAACGCGCACCCGACTCCCTGCGGGTCCGGCGCCCCGAGATCCCCGAGGCCCTGGACCTGCTGGTCCTCAGCCTGTTGAGCAAGGACGCCGCGGACCGCCCCGCCTCGGCGGCGCGGACCGCCGAACTGCTGCGGGCCGCCGTCGCCCCGCCGGTGTCCGGGCAGGGAGCCCGTGGCCCGCGGCCGCGCCCCCCGGTGACGACCCGTACCGCGGCGGAGGCCCCCGCGGTCGCCGCCCCGCCTAAGCCCGAACCGAAGCCCGAACCGCCTCCGAACGGCAGCCCCGATTCCGGGCGCGCGCCGGGCAGGCCGGTCGTGGTCTCCCCGGGGTCCGCCTGGGCGGGCGCACTCCTGCCCGGATTGGCGGCCGGCGGCCAGTTGTTCGGCTTCGGGGCCCTGTCCGGTTTCTGGGCCGTCGCCGCGGCCTTGGGCGTCACGCTCGTCGCCTGGTTCAACAAGGAGATCCAATTGGACGAGACGAGCGCGTTCACCGGCGTCAGCCTCCTCCTCGGGCCCGCGGCCGGCCTGGCGGTGCTGCTCACGTTGCTGTTCGCCACCCCGGTGGCCTGGTGGAAGGCGATCCTGGTCGGTCTCGTCACGGCGCCGGTGCTCTGGACCTGCGGCTACTGGCAGCACAAGGCGATTCACGCCGTCTCGCGCGCCAAGGAGGCCGCCTTCCTCGCCAACGACACGGGGCTGATCGCGGGAGTGGTCGCGGCCTGGATGACGGCCGCGCGGACACCGGTCCCGGCCCTGGGCGCGGTCGCGATCGGCGTCGGGGTCTGGATCGGGGCCGGACTGCTCATCGGGATGCTCCTGCCCCCGCTCGTCGCTGCGCCCGGCCGCCGCCAGGGAGCGGTGCCGGGCCGCTGAGCGGCACGCGACGGCCGGATCGGGCCCATCCGTCCCCGACGGCCGGGGGACAGCCCTCAGGGACCCGCGATGGCCCGCAGGGCGTCCAGGTGGCGCCGGTAGACGGTCCGGCCGCTCGGGGTCAGCGAGAGCCAGGTCCGCGGGCGGCGCGCCACCCGGCCCTTGGCGACGGCCACCAGGCCCGCCTCCTCCAGCGCCGCCACCTGCTTGGACAGCACCGAGTCGGACACCTCCACGAGGTCGCGCACGAAGCCGAACTCGGCCTTGTCCACCGCGGCGAGCGCCGCCACCACCGACAGTCGAACCGGCGCGTTCAACAGCGGCGCGAGCCCGTGCCGGGGGTGGGTGCCCTCCTTCTCCGTGCTCATGCGGCCCGCCTCTCGGTCACCGCGCCCACGACGGCCGGCAGCGCGCACGCCATCGCGGCCACGACCGTGAACGCCAGGTTGTCCCCGAAGACCTCGGTGCCCAGGATCACCGTCGCCGCGAACGCCAATGCCCAGGTCCCGACGACCAGTCCGTGCTTGAGGGGAAACCCGCGCCGCACCACCCGCTGCCGCGCCGCGTACACGCTCATCCCGCCCACGAGCAGCATGTTGGCCGCCGCGAAGGCGACGGCCTGGGCGGCCCCGTGCCAGAGCAGGGACACCGGTACGAGGACCAGCTGCCCCGCCCCGAAAGCCCACAGGTAGCGCGCGTACCAGCCACTGTTCAGCAGCGCCGCCCTCTCCATCCGCTTGGCCTCGGTGTAGTCGGTCATGGTGTCCCCCTCGTGGTCGGCGGAGCCCGACGGCCGCCACCTGCTTTCCAGAGTGACGCGTACTTTCCATATTGGCAAGGACCGATCCCGGCGCGCCCGCAGTCGCCCCAATTGAGAGGATTTAGTCCGATTAGCGCGTATCTTCGGCCCATGCCCACGCCCTACGGATCCCGCGGCGGCATGGCGTTCAGTGCTGCCGAGCTGCACGTGCTCAGGCGCTCGCTCGCCCACGCCCTTCAGTCCTCCACGGCCCCGCTCGCGGCCGTCGAGGTCCAGGCCTGCCTTCGCCTCGCGGCGTCGGTGGACGACGCGGTCGCCGAGGCGGAGAGGCTCAGAGACTTCCTCCTCGCCGACCTCGCCCGCTACAGAGGCGCCCTGCCCGGCAGCATCTCCGGCTACCTGGAGCTGCTGCAGGACGCCCTGGCCGCCGGCTACGAGCCGGTGCCCGACGACCTCGCGTCCCTGCGGGCCCTGCGCGCCAACCCGCTCGCCGCCGCCGTGCTGGAACGGGCCCAGGCGGTCGCGGAACGCTCCGTGCGCCGCCGGCTGCGGACGGCGCCCGCCCCCCGGACGCGCCTGCTGGCCCTCGCCGGCGGACGCGAGGACGAACGGGGCGGCGAACCGAAGCCCGCGCCGAAGCCCGCCCCCGAGGAGCAGCCGCGCCCCGAGCGGGAGCGGCCCATTCCGACCCCCGGGGAGGTCTTCCCGCCCCGCCGGAAGCCCGCCGCGCCGGGCCGGCCCCCGGCGGACGGCCGCGCCGCCGGGTAGCTAGGCTGGGGGCATGGACTACGTTTCCGCGCTCGTGCCCCCCATCGTGATGGCCGCGTTCTTCATCGCTCTCGTCGTGACGATCGTGAAGAGCCAGGGCGGTGCCAACAAGGCGAAGGAGGACGCGGCCGTGGACGCCGTGCTCGCCTCCGCCGAGGCCACCCGGCAGCCCGGGAAGTAACCCCGGGCGAAAGCCTCGGGGACGGGCGTACGGCCTGCGGGCCGTGCGCCCCATTTTGTTGCCCGGCGCCGGTTCGTCGCGCGTTGCCGGCCGAATGGTCGGGCAATTCCACACAACCCGCACTATCGTGCTGTTGTGCCTCGCCCCTTGGGAGAACTCGAAGACGCAGTGATGACACGGGTGTGGCAGTGGAACCGCCCGGTCACCGTTCGGGAAGTCCTGGAAGACCTCCAGCAGGAACGGTCCATCGCGTACACCACGGTCATGACCGTTATGGACAATCTCCATCAGAAGGGCTGGGTCCGCCGGGAAGCCGAAGGCCGCGCCTATCGATATACCGCGGTCTCCACCCGGCCCGCCTACTCGGCCGCACTGATGAACGAGGCATGGTCCACCAGTGACAACCCCGCGGCCGCTCTCGTCGCCTTCTTCGGCATGATGTCGGCGGAACAGCGCGAAGCCCTCCGCGACGCCGTACGCATCGTCGGTCACGACGGCGAGGCCACCGCCCCCGAAGCCCGGGAAGCCCCGGAAGAGCCGGAAGCCCCGGAACCCGGGGAAGAGTCGCAACCCGGGGAAGACCCGGAAGCCCCGGAAGACCCGCGACCCGAAGAGGACTCCGGCGAGCGCGGGACCGAGCAGGGGCGATAGCGTCCCCCGCATGGGAGAGTTTTCCGCCGCAGAAGCAAATACCGTGACGATCCGCCGCGCACGCACCCGCGATGTTCCCGCGCTGCGACGCCTGCTCGACCAGTACGTGCAGCAACGGATCCTGCTCGACAAAGCCCCCGTCGTCCTTTACGAGGACATCCAGGAGTTCTGGGTCGCCGAACGCGTCGGTGACGGTCAGGTGGTGGGCTGTGGCGCTCTGCACGTGATGTGGGAAGACCTCGCGGAAGTACGCACTCTCGCGGTGGATCGCGAGTTGAAGGGCGCCGGTGTCGGACATCGGGTACTGGCCAAGTTGTTGGAGACGGCTCGTCTGCTCGGCGTGAGCCGGGTTTTCTGCCTCACCTTCGAAGTGGACTTCTTCGCGAACCACGGCTTCGTCGAGATCGGCGAGACTCCGGTCGAGACCGATGTCTACATGGAGCTCCTGCGTTCCTATGACGAGGGCGTCGCCGAGTTCCTCGGTCTCGAACGGGTGAAGCCGAACACCTTGGGCAACAGTCGGATGCTTCTGCACCTCTGATCGATGGCGGATCGATCTCGGCCGCTTTTACGGGGCTCCACCCGCCTGTGGCCTATGTCCGAATCGCGTACGTTTCCCTCCCTGTTGACGTCCTGAACCTCTCGGCGGGGGTTTGTGTTTTCCAGGCAAAAGCGGTTTCCTTTCCGCGTACTGCATTTTCGATGAAAGGAAATCCGGTGGCACAGAAGGTTCAGGTCCTTCTTGTCGACGACCTCGACGGTGGCGAGGCGGACGAGACCGTGACGTTCGCTGTGGATGGCAAGACCTACGAGATCGACCTCACCGCCGCCAACGCTGAAAAGCTCCGCGGCCTGCTTGAGCCCTACACCAAGAGCGGCCGTCGCACCGGTGGCCGTGCCGCCGCGGGACGCGCCAAGGGCCGCGCCGCCGTTTCGGCGGGCAACCCGGACACCGCGGAAATCCGTGCGTGGGCGAAGGCGAAGGGTCTGACGGTCAACGACCGCGGCCGTGTCCCCGCCGACATTCGCGAGGCCTACGAGAACCGGGGCTGACCCACGGCGCCGACGGGCCTCGCGGGGGCCGTGCGTCGCCGCAGGCGTGCCCGGTGGCACTCCGTGGCCGCCGCGGCGACCAGACGTACGAGATCGGGTCCGGTGCTCCGTCGGCCGGCCCCGGCGCCCTGCCCGGTACCGGGCAGGGACGGCAGGAACGCCTCGCACCCCTGTTCGGGGGGCCGCAGCCACACGGCGGCCCCCCGAGGGCTTCCCTGTGGCCGCCCCGGCGGCACGGGGGCGGTGATACGGCCTCCCACACCCAGGGCGGTCAGATCCAGGGCCACCGGACCCCACTCCAGCCAGTCGAGCAGCCCGTCCAGCTCCTCGGCGCTGCCCGGGGCCACCAGGAAGCGCATCCGACGTCCCATGACGGCCACCGGCCCGGTGTCGACCCGACCGCGCAGCAGTCGGCCGCCCGCGTCGGCCGGCAGTTCCAGTACGTCGAACCGCGTCCCGGTGACCAACTGGGCGGGGGGTCCGCCCGCGAGGGTCCAGCCGAGCACCCGCCCGTACCAGGAGACGTACGCGTCCTCCTCGGACGGGGAGCGCGGGTGGGGGACGGTCTCGGCGTTGAGGGCCATGACCGGAGCAACTCCGGAAGCGCCCCGGGGTTACGCAGCGCGGCGAACACAATACGGAACGTAAACGTCCGTGGGGTGGAGTCCCACATTCGAAGACGGAACCGTGTTCGCCCGTAGCGGAGGGAACCGTCTCCGGCCGCATGGAGTGTCAGACCCCGCGGGTAAGACATTCCTAGTGGATCGGGGCGACACGCTGATTTGAAGGGTCTCCGACCGGCTTCCGTTCGCCATCGGCGTACACGTGTGACGGGTATCTGCCTGGCCTGCGGGAACATCGTCTCGCACCATCGGGTTGGAGCAGTTGTCGGCACTTACGGCCGGGTTTTCCCACGGACGTGAGGGTGAGCCGCGGACGGATGTCGGCAGTTGGAATGAGCTGTCCCGCCCCGCGGGACTAGCATGCGGAAGGACAGGGCGGGGACCGACCCCGAACTGCCCGACCGCTCTGAGGAGCGATAAACGATGTTCGAGAGGTTCACCGACCGCGCGCGGCGGGTTGTCGTCCTGGCTCAGGAAGAAGCCCGGATGCTCAACCACAACTACATCGGCACCGAGCACATCCTCCTGGGCTTGATCCACGAGGGTGAGGGTGTCGCCGCTAAGGCCCTGGAGAGCCTCGGGATTTCGCTCGAGGCTGTTCGCCAGCAGGTTGAGGAGATCATCGGGCAGGGGCAGCAGGCCCCGTCCGGCCACATCCCCTTCACCCCGCGGGCGAAGAAGGTCCTGGAGCTTTCGCTCCGAGAGGCCCTCCAGCTCGGCCACAACTACATCGGCACCGAGCACATCCTGCTCGGCCTGATCCGCGAGGGCGAGGGCGTCGCCGCCCAGGTCCTCGTGAAGCTGGGCGCCGATCTCAACAGGGTCCGGCAGCAGGTCATCCAGTTGCTCTCCGGCTACTCCGGAGGCGGCAAGGAGTCGGCCACGGCAGGCGGCCCGGCCGAGGGCACCCCCTCGACCTCGCTCGTCCTCGACCAGTTCGGACGCAACCTCACGCAGGCGGCTCGCGAATCCAAGCTCGACCCGGTCATCGGGCGCGAGAAGGAGATCGAGCGGGTCATGCAGGTGCTGTCCCGCCGGACCAAGAACAACCCGGTCCTCATCGGCGAGCCCGGCGTCGGCAAGACCGCCGTCGTCGAGGGCCTGGCCCAGGCGATCGTCAAGGGCGAGGTGCCCGAGACGCTCAAGGACAAGCACCTCTACACCCTCGACCTGGGTGCACTGGTCGCCGGTTCCCGTTACCGCGGTGACTTCGAGGAGCGCCTCAAGAAGGTGCTCAAGGAGATCCGCACCCGCGGCGACATCATCCTGTTCATCGACGAGCTCCACACCCTCGTGGGTGCGGGTGCCGCCGAGGGCGCGATCGACGCCGCCAGCATCCTGAAGCCCATGCTGGCCCGTGGTGAGCTGCAGACCATCGGTGCCACGACGCTGGACGAGTACCGCAAGCACCTCGAGAAGGACGCGGCGCTGGAGCGCCGTTTCCAGCCGATCCAGGTGGCGGAGCCTTCCCTCCCCCACACGATCGAGATCCTCAAGGGGCTGCGCGACCGCTACGAGGCCCACCACCGCGTCTCCATCACGGACGAGGCCCTCGTGCAGGCGGCCACCCTGGCCGACCGGTACATCTCGGACCGCTTCCTCCCGGACAAGGCGATCGACCTGATCGACGAGGCCGGCTCCCGGATGCGCATCCGTCGGATGACCGCGCCGCCGGACCTCCGCGAGTTCGACGAGAAGATCGCGAACGTGCGTCGCGACAAGGAGTCGGCCATCGACTCCCAGGACTTCGAGAAGGCGGCTTCCCTCCGTGATTCGGAGAAGCAGCTGCTGACCGCGAAGGCCAAGCGCGAGAAGGAATGGAAGGCCGGCGACATGGACGTCGTCGCCGAGGTCGACGGTGAGCTCATCGCCGAAGTCCTCGCGACCGCGACCGGCATTCCGGTGTTCAAGCTGACCGAGGAGGAGTCCTCGCGACTCCTGCGCATGGAGGACGAGCTCCACCGTCGCGTCATCGGTCAGAAGGACGCCATCAAGGCCCTCTCGCAGGCGATCCGACGGACCCGTGCGGGTCTGAAGGACCCGAAGCGTCCCGGTGGCTCGTTCATCTTCGCCGGCCCGTCCGGTGTCGGTAAGACCGAGCTCTCCAAGACGCTCGCCGAATTCCTCTTCGGTGACGAGGACGCGCTGATCTCCCTCGACATGTCGGAGTTCAGCGAGAAGCACACGGTTTCCCGTCTCTTCGGTTCGCCCCCCGGCTACGTGGGCTACGAAGAGGGCGGCCAGTTGACCGAGAAGGTCCGCCGGAAGCCGTTCTCCGTCGTCCTCTTCGACGAGGTCGAGAAGGCCCACCCGGATATCTTCAATTCCCTTCTCCAGATCCTGGAGGACGGTCGTCTGACCGACTCCCAGGGCCGGGTCGTGGACTTCAAGAACACGGTCATCATCATGACGACCAACCTGGGTACGCGGGACATCTCGAAGGGCTTCAACCTGGGCTTCGCGGCCCAGGGCGACACCAAGACCGGATACGACCGGATGAAGGCGAAGGTCAACGAAGAGCTGAAGCAGCACTTCCGGCCCGAGTTCCTCAACCGTGTCGACGACACGGTCGTCTTCCACCAGCTCACGCAGGAAGACATCATCCAGATCGTCGACCTGATGATCGCCAAGGTGGACGAGCGCCTCAAGGACCGCGACATGGGCATCGAGCTCAGCGGTGACGCGAAGCAGCTCCTGGCCAAGCGCGGCTACGACCCGATCATGGGTGCGCGCCCGCTGCGCCGGACGATCCAGCGCGAGATCGAGGACATGCTGTCGGAGAAGATCCTCTTCGGCGAGCTGCGTCCCGGTCACATCGTGGTCGTGGGTGTGGAGGGTGAGGGCGAGGCCGCCAAGTTCACCTTCCGAGGCGAGGAGAAGACTCCGATCTCGGACCTTCCCCCGATCGAGGCCACGGGCTCCGGCCCGGACCTTTCCAAGGGCGCCTGAGCCCTGACCGCTCGCTGTACGAAGGGGCGGCCCCGGAACCTAACGGTTCCGGGGCCGCCCCTTTCGCGTGTACGGGGCCCTGCGGGGGGCGGGGAGCGGCGGTCCGGGCCCCGTGGCGGTGCGGAGGGATTGCGGCCGGTCCTCTGCGGGCACGCGCGACCCCGGGGCGGCACGCGGGGCCCGTACCGCCCTCCCGGCCCGCCCCTCGGGCCCGTACCGCCCTCCCGGGCCCGTACCGGGGCTCCCCGGCCTGCGCGCTCCCACGGGTACCGCACGCGCGGGTCGGTCGGGTGGGCTCGCGCGCGTGCGCGGGGCAGGGGCGGAGGGTGCTTTCGGGTGGCCCCAGGGGCGTGACCTGGGTCTCGATGAGGGTGGGTGGAGGCTCCGTGCCCGGTGACAAGCCGCACAGGGCAAATCGGACCTACTAGGACCTTTCGTAGATCCAGTGTCCGATTTGCCCCCTCCCTTGGCCCAGTAATCGGCGGGTCAACAGTCCTCTCGACCCCCCTCGCACCTACGAGTCGACGTAGTAATGAGGACGTTTGAGGAAGCCGGGGGGCTCGGGTTACCAAGGTGGAGCAAGTTCGCCCGGCACCCGCTCAGCATCCGCTCAGCGTGCCGGGTCACTTATTGCCCTTGTTCCCGGCCCCGGAGGTCCACACATGTCCGCGAAGCGCGTCAGCACCCGTCGTACCCGTATCGCCCTCGCCGCCACCGGCCTCGGTGCCGCACTGGCCCTCGGTGCCGGAACGACCGCCGCTTTCGCCGGCGAGGCGCAGACCGCTCTCAACGGCACCCCCGGCCTCGTCGCCGCCCAGGCGAAGGCCCAGGCGGCCGCCGCCAAGCCGGCCGCCAAGCCGGCCGCCGCCGCGAAGTCGGCCGGTTCCTGGAAGAAGCCGGTCTCGGGCTACACCCTGTCCGCGACCTACGGCAAGGGCGGCAACATGTGGTCGCACAAGCACTCCGGTCAGGACTTCGCCGTTCCCGTCGGCACCAAGGTCCGTGCCGCGAGCTCCGGTGTGGTCGTCAAGGCCGGCCCCAACGGTGGTGGCGACGGTCCCGCGTACGGCAACGCCGTCGTGATCAAGCACGCGAACAACAAGTACTCCCAGTACGCGCACCTCTCGCGGATCCAGGTCAAGATCGGCCAGAAGGTCTCGGCCGCCCAGCAGATCGCCCTGTCCGGCAACACCGGCAACTCCAGCGGTCCGCACCTGCACTTCGAGATCCGCACCACCCCGAACTACGGCTCGGCCATCAACCCGGTGAGCTTCCTGCGTCAGGTCGGCGTCACCGTCTGACACGCCGACGACGCCGGGCGACCGGCGTCCGACCCCCCGCCGCACCGGGCGGCTCGCGACGGCTCAGAACAGCAGCCACGACCCGGTCGGCGTGACCATCGGGTCGAGCTTGCCCGGCTTGAGGGCGTCGATCCGCTCCTGCGGCAGCGCCGCGTCGTAGACCCGCAGGCTGTCCATGGCGCCCTGCCAGGGCGACACCCACTGATCCTGGTGGCGTGAACGGGCCAGTTGCATCGGGCCCGGGGCGGGGAAGATGTCCGCGGGAACCGGGGCCTCGCCCGTCCGCTTGCCGTTCACGTACAGGGCGATCACCTTCTTCTCCGCGTCGTAGGTGCCCGTCAGCTCCGAGAAGGTCTTCTCCATCTTCGGGCTCGTGCCCGTGACCGTCGTCGTGCTGGCGTTCGCGCCCGGCGTGCCGGTCTGCACCCGGAAGATCCAGGACGGCTTGCCGTTCACCTCGTCCAGACCCAGTTCGAACGAGAACGACTTCTCGTTGCCCTGGCTCACCGCGATCTGCTGCCCCTTGGGGGAGCGGTTCCAGAGCCGGGCCGAGACCGTGAAGCTCTTCGACGGGTCCACGACCCGCTGCTGGGACTCGGCGAACGAGTTCGCGTTGCCCTTCGTGCGGATCTCGTGCCGCTTGTCGATCGGGAAGACGCCGGCCTCGGGCCCCATCTTCAGGTTCGCCTTGCCGATCTGGTCCCGCACGGTCGTCGGGTCACCCGCGACCGTGGGCGTGAGATCGATCGGGTTCTTTACCCCGCCCTGCGAGGGCGCGGGCGTGTCCGAGGCGGCCGTCGTCGGCTTGTCGTCGCCCTTCCCGGTGCCCCCACCCAGCAGCAGGAACGTTCCTCCACCGGCGAGCAGCGCCAGCACGGTCACCGTGCCGACGACCACCCACACCCGCTTCCTGCGCCGCTCCGACGCCGAACGGTCGGCGAGCGCGTCCCAGTCCGGCTGGTCCGACCGCTGCCGGAACGGCTCGGGCTCCGCCACCGGACCCGGCATCGAACCGCCCTGCTGCCACGACGCGGGCGGTGCGTCGTAGGGGCCCGGCATCCCGGGATCCTGCCGGTACGGATTCGGCTGCTGCGGTGCGGGCTGCCGCGGGTAGCCGTAGCCGCCGTCCTGGTCCGAGCCCGGCGGGGGGCCGAAGCCACCCGACGCGGGCGGACCGGGCGGGAATCCGTAGCCACCGGACGCGGGCGCTCCCGGCGGGAACCCGTAGCCACCGCTCCCCGGGGCGGGCTGCTCGGGCTGCGGGTTGGTCGGGGGGTTCGTACCGTCGGTCATGCCACGGATGCTAGAACATCGGCCCCGCGGGGCGAACGGCCGAGGGTCCCGATACGGCGGCGATCGCCCGTCGGCGCCGCCGCGAGCCCTTCCCGCCCCGGGTCGCGGCGACGCCCGACTCAGCTCTGGGGCTTCAGGATCGGGAAGCTCCCCGTCGCCGTCGGCGCGTGCTCCGGCAGCCACAGCACCGCCACCGCCCCGGCGGCCGAACCCTCCCTGTCCGCGCCGCCCGGCGCGGCCACGTTACGGAACGTCAGCCGGGCGCCCAACACCCGCGCCTGGCCCTCCGCGATGGTCAGCCCCAGCCCGTGGCCCACCCCGGCCCGGTCCGTGGATCCGGTCCGGAAGCGGCTCGGCCCCTCGCGCAGCAGTGCCTCGGGGAAGCCCGGCCCGTGGTCCCGGACCCGTACGACCCGGCCCTCGACATCGACCTGGATCGGCTGTTGCCCGTACCGCGCGGCGTTCGCCAGCAGGTTGCCCAGGATGCGTTCCAGCCGGCGCGGGTCGGTGCTCACGATCTCGTCCGCGACGACCCGTACGGACGCGTCCGGCATCAGCGACGCCACCCGGCGGCTCACGAACTCGCCGAGCGCCACGTCCTGCAACTCGGCCCGCTCCGAGGCGCTGTCCAGCCGGGCCACCTCCAACACGTCCTCGACCAGCGCCCGCAGCGCCTGCGCCCGGTCGCGCACCAGCTCGGTCGGCCGCCCCGGGGGCAGCAGTTCCGCCGCCGTGAGCAGGCCCGTCACCGGGGTCCGCAGCTCGTGCGCGATGTCGGCGGTCACCCGCCGCTCGGCCTCCAGCCGCTGCTGGAGCGCGTCCGCCATGGCGTCCACGGCCCGCGCCAGGTCATCCGTCTCGTCGCGTACGACACCGCCCACCGCGTCGCGCACCCGGACCTCGGGATCGCCGTGCGCCACCCGCTGCGCCGCGGTGGCGGCCTTGCGCAACCGGCGCGAGATCTGCCCGCCGATGAGCACCCCGAGCGCGGAGCCGCCCACCACCACGGCGAGGGAGCCGACGATCAGGGCCTGGTCAAGGTCGCGCACCATGTTGGCGCTCTCCTTGAACGGCAGGTGCAGGGACAGCACCTGTCCGCTGCCGAGCGGTACGGCCGCCCACACCTGGGGAACCCCGCGCGCGTTCTCCTGGATGTAGGTGCCGCGCCGTCCGGTCTGGACCTTCTGCCTCAGTTCGATCGGCAGATCGGGGTCGTTGAGCTTGGCGCCCATGGCCGGCTTGCGACCGGCGTCCACGCTGCGGGCGATGAACTGGACCCGCTCCAGCTGCGACTCGCGGGCGCTTTCCAGCATCGACACGCGGGCGGCACTGTGCACCACCAGACTCAGCGCCAGCGCCGTCAGCGCGCCGACGGCGGCGATGGCGAGGGTGATCTTCCAGCGGATCCCGGTACGGAGTGTGAACCGCCTCATGCCTTCAGCTTGTATCCGAAGCCTCGGACCGTCTCGATCCGGTCCTGTCCGATCTTGGTGCGCAGCCGCTGGACGTGGACGTCCACGACCCGGGTGTCGCCGCCCCAGTCGTAGTCCCAGACCCGTTCCAGCAGCCGGTCGCGCGACAACACGGTGCCGGGTGCCGAGGAGAACTCCAACAGCAGCCGCATCTCGGTCGGCGTGAGGCCCACCGGGGCGCCCGCCTTGCGCACCTCCATGCCCTCGGTGTCGACCTCCAGGTCGCCGAAGGCCAGCACCCCGTGCTCGCCGTCGGCGGCGCCGTCGTCGGACGCGCCGTTCGGGCCGCCGGCGTGGCCGAAGCGGCGCAGCACGGCACGGATCCGGGCCACGAGGACCGACCCGTCGAAGGGCTTGGTGACGTAGTCGTCGGCGCCCGCTTCCAGGCCCAGGACGACGTCGATGGAGTCGGCGCGCGCCGACAGCATGATCACCGGCACGGTGGACTCGTCACGGATGCGCCGGCACAGGCTGACGCCGTCCATCCCGGGCACCATGACGTCGAGCAGCGCGATGTCGGGCCGGTCGGCCCGGAAGGACTCCAGGCCCGACAGCCCGTCGGGCATGGCGGTCACCACGAACCCGTCGCGCTCCAGCGCCAGGGTCGTGGCCTCGCGGATGACGTCGTCGTCCTCCACGAACAGCACATGGGTCTCGGCCATCCGGAGCCTCGCTTCAGTTCTTCTCTGAGATGGCCGGGGCGGGCTGGCCGCCGCCGTCGACCACGTTGCTGTAGTCCGTGTGCACACGGTCCTGCTCGGTGAACTTCTCGCCGCTCCAGCGGTAGGTGATCACGTCCTCGCCGGACGGGTACGAGAGCGTGTCGCTCTTCGCGTAGACCGGCTTCGTGACCACCAGGTCGCCCCGGTCGATCTCCGCGTAGACGGGCGGCTGTTCGTCCGCGAAGACGTTCCGGTACTTGCCGTCGTCCGCCCGGTACACGTACGAGCCGCGCCCCAGGGCGTCCGCGCAGGAGAGCACGTTGACGACGATGTCCACGGCCGGGCTCCCGGTGATCTTGCCGTAGCTCACGTCGACCGGGTACTCGCGGCCCGTGCAGGGCTTCAGGTCCCGCTTGATCTCGGGGCTGACCTTCGGGTCCGCCTTCAACAGCGCGACCGGATCCACCTTGGGCGGCTTGCCCGCGGAGGTGTCCGAGGTCGCCGGTGCGTGATCCCCGCCGGAAGGGGCCGGGCCGACCGGGGGGCCGGTCTTGGCCACGGATTCGGTGCGGGCCGGACCGCCGTCGCGCAGGCCCGTGCCACCGGTGGCACAACCGACCGCGAACAGCGCTGTGCCGGCGAGGACGACCGTCCCCGCCGACACCAACACCAGCGACTTCCTGCCGCTCAAGCCTGGGCCGTTCAGGCCGCGCACCGCTCCCGCCCCTCGTACCGGATGGTGTGGTCACCGCGTTCCAGCGCGCGCATGTCGAGGTCCCGGCTCTCCAGCTCCTGCCGGAGTCGGGCCAATGCGCGGTGCAGGGTGCTCTTCACGGTTCCCGCCGACATGCCGAGCGCCGCGGCCGTTTCCTCGGTGCTCATCTGCTCCCAGTGTCGCAGCACCACGACGCTTCGCTGCTTGGGCGCCAGAACCTTGAGGATGTCCATCAGCAGGGCGCGGTCGGCGCGCTGGTCGGAGCCGTCCTCGACGGAGGCGTCCGGGAGCTGCTCGGTGGGTACCTCGTCGAGCTTGCGGGCCCGCCACCACTCGGTACGCGTGTTGATCATGACGCGGCGGAGGTAGGCGTCGGCCAGGGACTTGTCGGCGATGCCGTCCCAGCGGCCGTAGGTGCGGACGAGGGCCGTCTGGAGGAGGTCCTGGGCGTCCGTGGGGTCCGGGACCAGGCGCCGGGCACTGCGCAGCAGCGCGTCCTGCCGGGTGCGTACGTACTCCTCGAATTCGAGTACCTCGCCGTGCGCCATCTCAGACCGCCTCCGTCCGTCCAAACCCCGCCACCGCTGTCTTACGGATTCGAAGGTACGGAGGGGTTGTCACGGCACTGTGCGGGTCAGCCTTCGGTGGACGCACGGACACCCGTAGATTGTGTAACAGCGTCCTTGAGCTGCGGGTTTCCCGGCGCCAAGCGGAATCTTCGAGTCAGCTTCGAGCCGGGTTACCCGCGCGGTGGATCAACGGACGGGATCAGGTGCGGACCGGCCCCCGCGGAAGGCGGTACATCCCCTGGCCGAGCGGCTCGACCAGACCGTCGGACACCAGCCCGTCCAGCGCGCGGGCCCGCTGCACCGGCTCGTCCCAGACCGTGTCCAGCACCGCCTGCGGAACGGCGCCGACCGCCTCCCGCAGGACGGCCAGCAGCTTGCCCCGCACCTGCCGGTCGGTACCGGCGTACGTCTGTCCTCGGCGCGGCGGCCCCTCGTGCGCCGGCTTCCCCGCGAGGCGCCACGCGCACAGCCCGGCGACCGGGCAGCGCGCGCAGTCCGGATTCTTGGCCGTGCACACCAGCGCGCCCAGCTCCATCGAGGCCGCCGCCCAGCGGGCCGCGGTCTCCTCGTCCGGCGGCAGCAGGGCCCGCGCCAGACGCCGTTCGGCGGCCGTGGTCGCGTTCGGCGGGTACTCGACCCCGCCCGCGGTGCGGGCGAACACCCGGCGGACGTTGGTGTCCAGCACCGCGTGCCGCTGCCCGTACGCGAAGGAGGCCACCGCGGCGGCCGTGTACTCGCCGATCCCGGGCAGGGCGAGCAACTGCGCGTGGTCCCTCGGCACGTCGCCCCCGTGGCGTTCCGTTATCGCGACGGCCGCCCCGTGCAGGCGCAGGGCCCGGCGGGGGTAGCCGAGGCGGCCCCAGGCGCGCACGGCCTCGCCGGGCGCGTCGGCGGCGAGGTCGGCGGGCCGGGGCCAGCGGGCGAGCCACTGCTCGTACACCGGCAGGACCCGGTTGACGGGGGTCTGCTGGAGCATGAACTCGCTGACCATCACGCCCCAGGGGCCGGCCTCGGGGCGGCGCCAGGGCAGGTCGCGGGCATGCTCGTCGAACCACGCGATCACGGGGGAGTGCAGCGCGTGGGAGACGTCGGGGGAAGGAGTGGTGGATGCAGTCATGGCAGACGCATCCTGGCACGTTTCGCCCCTACCGCGCGGGGCCCGGACCGGTGAACCACAGCACGGGCCGGACGCCACTGGCCCGCATGGTGGCGGTGATCCTACTGATCGGACCGGCGAGGGCGAGCACGAACAGGGCGGCCAGCGACCCGCCGAGCAGCAGGCCCAGAGCCACGTCGTGGGGGAAGTGCACGCCGACGAACACCCGGGAGAAGGCCATCAACAGGGCGAGCGGCACGGTCAACAGCGCCAGACGGCCGACGGCCAGGGCCAGCGCGACGGCGGCGGCGCCCGCGATGGAGGAGTGGTTGCTGGGGAAGGACCAGTCGCCGTACTCGGGGCACGGGATCAGCGACGCGGCCGCCCCGGCCACCGTCCGACAGGGCCGGTCCTCGTCGACGGTCGACTTCACCAGCTCGGAGGCGACGTACGCGACGGCGGTGGCGAGCGGCGCGAGGACGGCGAGCGCCATCGCGCGCGGGGCGACCTGCCGGCGGGCACGCCACCAGACGGCTATGAAGAGCAGACCGAACGCGAGCAGTCCGTACTCCGTCCAGGCCTCGGACGCCGTCCGCACCCAGGGGGGCGTGGTGTGGGCGAAGTCGGTGATGTCTCTGTAGAGGTCGGAGCTGTCCATGATCACAGACCGTACTCAATGGGATGTCGCGGTCGTGTCGGCACCCTGGCCGGTTCCGATCGGTTCGCACTGGTCCCGCAGGATGATCATCGGCAAATCAAGGCCGCCGCCCGGCATGTGGGGCACTGATCGCGGCGCGAACTCTCGTAAGGTTCCGCTCGTGGGATCTCTGCGCAATCCGGTCGGGCCGCTCCCCTCCTCCATCTACTGGCGACGGAGGGCTGTGCTGGCGTCCGTCGTCGCGCTCCTCGCGCTCCTCGCCGTATGGACCGTCAGCTCCGGTGGGGTGAAGTCCAGTACGAACGGCAAGGGCGAGGGCGGGAGAGATCCCGTCGCCCCGATCACCCCCGGCCCCTCCGGCTCCGGGCCGGCGATCAGTCAGGCACCGGGCGGACGGGCCGAGTCGGGAACCGGGTCTGCCGGCTCCGGCTCGGGTTCCGGTTCCGACGCGGGCACGGCGGGCGCCGGCAAGAACGGCGAGCCGGGCGGCGGCTCGGGCGGCGGCTCGGGCAACTCCGCCACGGGCGGCGGCGCGAGCCGGGTCCCGGCCGACTCGCCCCTGCCGACGTGCGCGCCGTCCGCGGTGCAGTGGGAGGTCAAGAGCGAGAAGAACGAGTACGAGGCGAACGAGAAACCTCGTCTCGAGCTGATCGCCCGCAACGTCTCCGGCACCACCTGCAAGGTCGACCTCGGACCGAAGCAGGCGGTCCTGACCATCACCCAGGCGAGCAACCCCAAGGCCGTCTGGTCCTCGACGGACTGCCCGACCGGCGCGGGCAACGTCTTCTTCCGGCTGGCCGCGCAGAGCGAGATCAAGGCGCCGACCCTGGAATGGGACCGCCGGTTCAGCGCCGCGGACCAGTGCCAGTCACCGCCCGCGGGAGCCGCGACCGCGGACACCTACGTGGTCGAGGTCAAGTCCCCCGGCCTGCCGGTGGCCCGCACCTCGTTCGTCCTCAAGCAGGACTGACGCGCCGGTCCGGTCGCCGGGGTTCGGACACCCGGCGGCCGGACCGGGCCGGCCCCGGCAGGATCCGGAAGAGACGGGCCGGACGGGCCAGACGGGCCGGACGAGCCAGACGGGCCGGACGAGCCAGACGGGCCGGACGGGCTAGACGTACCGCTCCAGGATCGAGGACTCGGCCAGGCGCGACAGGCCCTCGCGGACGCTCCGCGCCCGGGCCTCGCCCACGCCGTCCACCGTCTGCAGGTCGTCCACGCTCGCGGCGAGCAGCTTCTGCAGTCCGCCGAAGTGCTCCACCAGCCGCTCGATGATCGCCCCGGGCAGCCGCGGCACCTTCGCCAGGAGCCGGTAGCCCCGCGGGGACACCGCCGAGTCCAGCGTCTCCGGCGACCCCGTGTACCCCAGGGCCTTCGCCACGATCGCCAGCTCCAGCAGTTCCGGATGCGTGAGCGCGTCCAGCGCCGGCAGCGCCTCGTCCACCGTGCGGGAACGCTTCGCCGTGGGCTCCGGGACGTAGTCCCGGATCACCAACTCCCGCTCCTGCTCGATGCCGACCGTCAGCTCGTCCAGTTGCAGGGACAGCAGTCGCCCGTCCGTGCCCAGTTCGACCACGTACTCGGCGATCTCCGTCGCGATCCGGCGGACCATTTCCAGCCGCTGCGCGACCGCCGTCACGTCGCGGACCGTGACCAGGTCCTCGATCTCCAGCGCGGACAGCGTGCCCGCGACCTCGTCGAGCCGCAGCTTGTACCGCTCCAGCGTGGCCAGCGCCTGGTTCGCCCGCGACAGGATCGCCCCGGACTCCTCCAGGACCCGCCGCTCACCGTCCACGTACAGCGCGATCAGCCGCATGGACTGCGACACCGACACCACAGGGAACCCGCACTGCTTGGAGACGCGGTCGGCCGTGCGGTGGCGGGTGCCCGTCTCCTCCGTGTGGATGGACGCGTCCGGGACCAGCTGCACTCCGGCCCGAAGGATCTTGGTGATGTCCTTGTCCAGGATGAGCGCCCCGTCGAGCTTGCACAGCTCGCGCAACCGGGTCGCGGTGAACTCCACGTCCAGCACGAAACCGCCGGTGCACATCGCCTCGACGTTCTTGTCCATGCCGAGGACGATCAGGCCACCGGTGTTGCCGCGGACGATCCTCTCCAGGCCGTCTCTCAGGGGCTGACCAGGTGCGACCGCGCTCAGCGAGGCACGCATCATGGCCTCCTGCCTGGAGCTCGCGCCCGACTTCCCGGATGCTGCTGCCCCGTCCTTGGCTGCCACTGCACTCCTCCGGTCGCGGGTTGCGCCGCCTGCGTACGGCCGGGCGGACCAGCACAAAGTCTACCGGCGCCGCCTGTGCGCCCGCCGAGCCTTGGTCGCCCCGTCCCCGGACCCTACGGTGCGAACCCCCGCACGCGCTCCCGACCCGGCGAAGCCGGCCTCCCGCCCGGGCGGCCGGACCGGCCTACGACCGGTCGGCCGCGCCTTCCTTGGCCGGGGTCCGGGAGCGCCCGCGCGGCAGGACCCGCAGCGCGTCGCCCATGTCCGCGACCTCGATCACCTTCATGCCCGCCGGCACCTTGCCGGGGTCGCTCGGGACCAGCGCGTGCGTGAAGCCGAGCCGGTGCGCCTCGGCGAGCCGCCGCTGGACGCCGGTCACGCGCCGCACCTCGCCCGCGAGACCGACCTCCCCGATGGCGACGAGGTTCTTCGGGAGGGGCACGTCACTCGCGGCCGAGGCCAGCGCCAGCGCGATCGCCAGGTCGGCGGCCGGCTCGGTCAGCTTCACCCCGCCCACGGTGGCGCTGTAGATGTCCCGCTTGCCGAGCGCGGTGATCCGGCCGCGCTGCTCCAGCACCGCCAGCATCATCGAGACGCGGGAGGTCTCCAGGCCCGACGTGGTCCGCCGCGGCGAGGGGATCTGCGAGTCCACCGTCAGCGCCTGCACCTCCGCGACCAGCGGCCGCTTGCCCTCCAGCGTCACCGTCAGACAGGTCCCGGGGACCGCCTCCGCGCGCCGGGTCAGGAACAGCCCGCTCGGGTCGGCGAGCCCGGTGATTCCCTCGTCGTGGAGTTCGAAGCAGCCGACCTCGTCGGTGGCCCCGTACCGGTTCTTCACACCGCGTACCAGTCGCAGCCGCGCGTGCCGGTCGCCCTCGAAGCTCAGGACGACGTCGACCAGGTGCTCCAGCAGCCGGGGGCCGGCGATCGCCCCGTCCTTGGTGACGTGGCCGACGAGGAGCGTGGACATGCCGCGCTCCTTCGACGCCCGGATCAGGGCGCCCGCGACCTCGCGGACCTGGGCCATGCCGCCGGGCGCCCCGTCGATCTCGGGCGAGGCGATGGTCTGTACGGAGTCCAGGATCAACAGCGCGGGCTTCACGGCGTCGAGGTGGCCCAGCACGGCCGACAGATCGGTCTCCGCGGCCAGGTACAGGTGGTCGCTGAGCGCCTTGATCCGGTCCGCCCGCAGGCGCACCTGGCTCGCCGACTCCTCGCCCGTCACGTACAGCGTCCGGTGGTCGGCGTCGGCCGCCTTCGCCGCGACGTCCAGCAGCAGCGTCGACTTGCCCACGCCCGGCTCGCCCGCCAACAGCACCACCGCGCCGGGCACGAGACCGCCGCCGAGGACCCGGTCGAGTTCGCTCACGCCGGTGCTGCGCGCGGTCGCCGTCCGGACGTCGACCTGGCCGATCGGCACGGCCGCGGTCGAGACCCGACCCGCCGCGGTGGTCCGCACGGCGGGAGCGCCCAGTTCCTCGACGGTGCCCCACGCCTGGCACTCGGGACACCGCCCGAGCCATTTCGCGGTCGTCCAGCCGCACTCGGTACAACGGTAGGACGGCCGGTCCTTGGCGGATGAACGAGATGTGCGGGCTGCCATGCGCCCACCGTAGTCGCCGGCACCGACACCGCCGCCGGCCGTGCCCCTCGGAGCCCGGGCGGGGGTCCGACCGGCGCGCCCCCGCGGCGACCGCGCCGGTCGCTTCGCCTCGTCCGCCTCCTCCGGCTCGTCCGCCTTGTTCGGGTTCGTCGGTCACGGCGTCAGGGCGGCTGTCAGCGCGGGCCCGATCTGTTCACCCGTAAGGGCTAAAACCGCTGAAGGCTTCCGGGGCATCATCGGCGCGCCGCCTACGGTCGCCAGGTGAACAGCAGCAACCAGGGACCCCCCTCATCGCGCGCCGGCGCACACCGGGCGCACGGGCGCACGCCTTCAGAGGGACGCGGAGGACCGGGACCCGCCGGCGAACAGCCTCCCCCGTTCCGACATGAGCCCTACCTCGACGGCCTGTTCACCTACTGCCTCTCGGTGCTCTGTGACCACGACACCGCCACCGACGTGCTCGGAGTCGCCCTGGCCGCCGCCGAACGGCACCCCGGCCGCTGCCCCGACGAGGGCGAGCGCCGCGCCTGGCTGTACGCCCTGGCCCGTTGGGGCTGCCTGCGCCGGCTCGCCGAGCAGCGGCGCGCACGACAGGGGGCGCACAGCGCCCGGCGTACGCCGGAGCACACCGACACCGAGCGTGCGCCGGGTGGGCCCGACACCCTCGACGTGTCCGCGTACCGCCGCACCGAACTGGCCCGCCTCGCCTGGCCCGAGGCCGCCGGCACCACCCCCGAGCAGCGGGAGGCCCTCGAACTCGCCGTCCGTCACCGCCTCGGCGTCCCCGAACTCGCCTCCGTCCTCGGGACCCCGCCCGCCGCCGCCCGCGAACTCCTGTCCGCCGCCGCCTGCGAGGTGGAACGCACCCGCGCCGCCCTCGCCGTCGTCGAGACCGGCAACTGCCCGGCCGTGTCCCGGCTCACCGGCGACGACGGCGACCCCCGGGTCCTGCTCTCCACCCCGCTGCGCGCCGAACTCGTACGCCACGTCGACGACTGCCCGCGCTGCCGGCGCGTCGCCGAACGCGTCGGCGCCGGCGGCCCCTGGCCCGGCACCGGCGGCATCCACCCCGCCGCGCTCCCGCTCGTACCGGCCCCCCGCGCCGCCGTCCGCGCGGCGATGCTGCGCTCCGGGCGGCGCGGCGGCGGCCCCGGCCCCCGCTTCGACCGGACCGGCTTCCCGATGGACCCCAAGGACCACGCGGCCCGCCGCGACCGGTTCCGGGCCCGCGCCGTCACCACGACCGTCGTCGCCACCGTCGTCGCCGCGCCCGTACTGGCCCTGTGGGCCGCCTACCGGGGCGCCCCCACCACCGGCGAACCCGTCGACGGCGGCGCCACCCGCGTCTCGGCCAGTGAGGCCGACATCCCGCCGCCCCCGGCCGGCGGCCGGCTGCTCGCCGCGTACGAGAACACCGGCAACACCGCGCACACCGGCGACGGGCCGGGCTTCGCCCCCGGTACCGCCGCACCCGACGTCTCCGTCGAGGTCATCAGCTCCGGCGCGCCGGCCACTCCGGAATCGGACCGCCCGGGTGCCCCCGGCCGGCTCACCGTGTCCGCCACGACCCGCGGCTCCACCACCCTGCTCACGCTCCGCGCGTCCGGCGGAGCTCCCGTGGACTGGCGCCTGTGGTCCGACGCGCCCTGGCTGCGGGCCGGCCAGACCGCGGGCACCCTGGCCCCAGGAGAATCGGTCACCCTGCGGATCACCGTGGACGCCGCCGCCCAGCCCGTCGGCGCCTGGTCGGCCCGGGTCGGAGTGGACCCCTCCGGCGCGGTCGTCGCCATCCAGGGCCGAGGCCGGCCCGTCCCGCCGCCGAACGGGGGGCCGCCGACCTCCCCGGCGAACCCCAGGCCGACTCCCACGCCGCCGACCCCGACGCCGACGCCCACCCCGACCCCGACCCCGACTCCCACGCCGACCCCGACGCCGACCGAGTCAGAAGGAACGGTTTCCCCGACGCCGCCCACCGACCCGCCGGCCCCGTCCTCCTGACCGCGGGTCTCCCGACCCGCCGGGCGACAGCCCTACGCCTTCGGCGGATCCGCGGGGTGCGGGGCCATCGGCAGCAGCGAGGCCAGCCGTGCCTCGCACAGTGCCACGAGCGCCTCGTACCCCTCCTTGCCCATCAGCTCCGTCAGCTCGGGGCGGTACGACACGTACACCGGGTCACCGGCCCCGTGCGCGGACGTGGCCGAGGTGCACCACCAGTGCAGGTCGTGGCCGCCCGGACCCCAGCCGCGCCGGTCGTACTCGCCGATCGACACCTGGAGGACCCGCGTGTCGTCGGGCCGGTCGATCCAGTCGTACGTCCGTCGGATCGGCAACTGCCAGCACACGTCGGGCTTGGTCTCCAACGGCTCGCGCTTCTCGCGCAGCGCCAGGATGTGCAGCGAGCAACCGGCGCCCGCGGCGAAGCCGGGCCGGTTCTGGAAGATGCACGACCCCTCCCAGCGGCGGGTCTGCCGCTCGCCGTCCTCGTCCTTCTGCACCCAGCCGGTCTCGGTGCCCACGTCGTGGAACTGCCACAGCTCCGGTGTGAGGCGGGCCACGTTCTCCGCGACGCGCTTCTCGTCGTCCTCGTCGGAGAAGTGCGCGCCGAGGGTGCAGCAGCCGTCGTCCGCCCGGCCGGCCTGGATGCCCTGGCAGCCGCTGCCGAAGATGCAGGTCCAGCGCGAGGTCAGCCAGGTCAGGTCGCAGCGGAAGATCTGTTCGTCGTCGGCGGGGTCGGGGAACTCCACCCAGGCCCGGGGAAAGTCGAGGCCCTTCTCGTCACCGGAGACCGCGGGGGACTCGCCGCCCTTGGCCTTCTTCGACTTGGGGCGGGACTTGTTGGCCTTCTTCGTATTTGGCACAAACCCAAGCCTAAGGGCCCCTTACTCCACCCCTACGCGACCGGACCAGTAGCGTTTCCCCGTATGAGACTCGGTGTCCTTGATGTGGGTTCGAACACGATCCATCTGCTGGTGGTGGACGCGCACCCCGGTGCGCGCCCGCTACCCGCGCACTCGCACAAGGTGGAACTGCGGCTGGCGGAACTCCTCGACGAGCACGGCGCGGTCACCCCGGAGGGCATAGAGCGCCTCGTCTCGGTCCTCGGCGAGGCCGTGCAGGCCGCCGAGGACAAGGGCTGCGAGGACCTGCTGCCCTTCGCGACGAGCGCCGTGCGCGAGGCCACGAACGCCGACGTGGTCCTGGCCCGCGTGAAGGCCGAGACCGGCCTCGACCTGCCCATCCTCAGCGGCGAGGACGAGGCGCGGCTGACGTTCCTCGCCGCCCGTCGCTGGTTCGGCTGGTCGGCGGGCAAGCTGCTGGTCCTCGACATCGGCGGCGGTTCGCTGGAGATCGCGTTCGGCATCGACGAGGAACCCGACGCGGCCGTTTCCCTGCCGCTGGGCGCCGGCCGCCTCACCTCGGCGTGGCTCCCGGGCGACCCCGCCGACCCGGCCGACGTGAAGGCCCTGCGCCGGCACGCGCGGGCCCAGATCGCCCGCTCGGTCGGCGTGTTCAGCCGATTCGGAGCGCCGGACCACGTGGTGGCGACGTCCAAGACGTTCCGGCAACTGGCCCGCATCGCGGGCGCCGCCCGCTCGGCCGACGGCCTGTACGTCCAGCGCGACCTGACCCGCAAGTCCCTGGAGGAGTGGGTCCCGCGCCTGGCGGCGATGACCACCGCGCAGCGCTCCACCCTCCCGGGCGTGTCCGAGGGCCGCGCCGGACAACTCCTGGCGGGGGCCCTGGTCGCGGAGGGCACGATGGACCTCCTCGGCGTCGAGGAGTTGGAGATCTGCCCCTGGGCCCTGCGGGAGGGCGTCATCCTCCGCCGCCTGGACCACCTCCCGTCCTGACCGGGACCGCCCCTTGCGACCGGGCCCGTCCGGCCCCGCCGTCGTACCGGCCGAGCCGTGCCCGGCCCCGCCGGGCAGGGACTCCGGGCGGCCCGAACCGGGCGGATCCCCCCACCCCGCCCGGCCGGGCCACCGGCATCGGTAACCTGTCCCCGTGGCAGAACCCCGCCCCCAGACCCCGAGACCAAGGCCCAAGGTCGCCCTCTCCACCGCCTCCGTCTATCCGGAGTCCACGGCGACGGCCTTCGAGATCGCCGCGCGCCTCGGCTACGACGGCGTCGAGGTCATGGTCTGGACGGACCCGGTCAGCCAGGACATCGACGCCCTGCGCCGGCTCTCCGACCACCACGGGGTCCCGGTCCTCGCGATCCACGCCCCCTGTCTCCTGATCACCCAGCGCGTCTGGTCGACCGACCCCTGGACGAAGCTGCGGCGAGCGCAGTCGGCGGCCGAGCGGCTGGGTGCGGGCACGGTGGTCGTGCACCCGCCGTTCCGCTGGCAGCGCGCGTACTCCCGCGACTTCGTCTCCGGCATCTGGCGCATGGCGGACGAGACCGACGTCCGGTTCGCCGTCGAGAACATGTACCCCTGGCGCTACCGCGACCGGGAGATGCTCGCGTACGCGCCCGAGTGGGACGTCACCAAGGACGACTACCGGCACTTCACGGTGGACCTCTCGCACACCGCGACCGCCCGCACCGACGCCAACGCGATGATCGACCGGATGGGCGACCGGCTCGCCCACATCCACCTCGCCGACGGCAACGGCTCCGCGAAGGACGAGCACCTCGTCCCCGGTCGCGGCACCCAGCCCTGCGCCGAACTGCTGCGCGGCCTGGCCCGTACCTCCTTCGACGGTCACGTCGTCATCGAGGTCAACACCCGGCGCGCCATGTCCTCGGCGGAACGCGAGGCCGATCTGGCCGAGGCGCTGGCCTTCACCCGTCAGCACCTCGCGGCCGCGACCAGCGACAGCCCGGCCCGCCGGCCATGACGGACCCGGTCAGGAAGCCCCGCCGCGGCCCCGGTCGCCCCCGCCAGGACGAGGCCGACGACGGCCCCGGCACGCAGGAGCGGATCCGGCTCGCGGCCCGATCGGAGTTCGCGGCGCGCGGCTACGACAAGACCTCCGTACGCGGGATCGCGAAGGCGGCGGGCGTGGACCCGGCGCTGGTGCACCACTACTTCGGCAGCAAGGACGACCTGTTCGCCGCCGCCATCGAGGTCAGCATGGAGCCGGCCCTGGTCGTCCCGCAGATCGTCGGCTCCGGCCCGGACGGCATCGGCGAGCGCCTGGCCCGCTACTTCCTGGGCATCTGGGAGAACCCGGCCACCCGCGCCCCCCTCCTCGCCGTGATCCGCTCCGCCCTCACCCACGAGGCCGCCGCCGCCGTGCTGCGCCGGCTGATCCTGCGCCGGGTCCTGGAGCGGGTCGCCGCCGACCTCGACGTGCCCGACCCCACCTTCCGCGCCGAGCTGGCCGCCTCGCACATGATCGGCATCGCGATCCTGCGGTACGTGGTCCAGATCGAACCCCTCGCGTCCGCGGACCCGGAGGAGATCATCGCCCTGGTGGCCCCGACCCTCCAGCGCTACCTCACCGAGCGGTGACCCCACCGAGCGGTGACCTTGCCGAACACGGTCACCCGCGCCGAGCGGTGCCGGTGACCGAAAGCTGAGCCGCCCGTCCCGGCATGCGGACACCGTGTCCGCATCGCGGGCGAGAGGCGTAGCCTCGTAAACAGCCATATCCACAGTCGCGGCAGGCCTTTCCGGCGCCGCCGCACTCATGGGGAGTGAACCCGATGCCCGAGCTGAGGTCCCGCACCGTCACCCACGGCCGCAACATGGCAGGCGCACGTGCGCTGATGCGCGCCTCGGGCGTAGCGAGCGCGGACATCGGAAAGCCGATCATCGCGGTGGCCAACTCCTTCACCGAGTTCGTCCCCGGGCACACCCACCTGGCGCCGGTCGGCCGGATCGTCTCCGACGCCATCCGCGAGGCGGGCGCGATCCCGCGCGAGTTCAACACCATCGCGGTCGACGACGGCATCGCCATGGGGCACGGCGGGATGCTGTACTCCCTGCCCTCCCGCGACCTGATCGCGGACAGCGTGGAGTACATGGTCGAGGCGCACTGCGCCGACGCCCTGATCTGCATCTCCAACTGCGACAAGATCACCCCCGGCATGCTGATGGCCGCCATGCGCCTCAACATCCCGGTCGTCTTCGTCTCCGGCGGTCCGATGGAGGCCGGGCAGGCCATCCTGGTCGACGGCACCGTCCGCAAGCTCGACCTGATCGACGCCATGGTCGACGCCGCCAACGAGAACGTCTCGGACGAGGACGTGCTGCGGATCGAGGAGAACGCCTGTCCGACCTGCGGCTCCTGTTCGGGCATGTTCACCGCCAACTCCATGAACTGCCTCGCCGAGGCCATCGGCCTGGCCCTCCCGGGCAACGGCTCGGTCCTCGCCACGCACACCGCCCGCCGCGCCCTGTACGAGGACGCCGGCCGCACGGTCGTGGAGATCACCAAGCGCTACTACGAGGACGGCGACGAGTCCGTCCTGCCGCGCAACATCGCCACCCGCGAGGCCTTCGAGAACGCCATGGCGCTCGACATCGCGATGGGCGGCTCCACGAACACGATCCTGCACCTGCTGGCGGCGGCGCAGGAGGCGGGCCTGGAGTACGACCTCACCGACATCGACGCCGTCTCCCGCCGCGTCCCCTGCCTGTCCAAGGTCGCGCCGAACGTGGCGCCCGGCGGCACGTACTACATGGAGGACATCCACCGGGCCGGCGGCATCCCCGCCATCCTCGGCGAGCTGCACCGCGGCGGCCTCCTCAACAAGGACGTCACCTCCGTGCACTCCGACAACCTGGAGGACTGGCTCGCACGGTGGGACGCCCGCTCCGGCACGGCGTCCGACACGGCCATGGAGCTGTGGCACGCGGCCCCCGGCTGCAAGCGCTCCGCGACCGCCTTCTCCCAGTCCGAGCGCTGGGACACCCTCGACCTCGACGCCGAGGGCGGCTGCATCCGCTCCGTCCAGCACGCGTACTCCAAGGACGGCGGCCTCGCCGTCCTGCGCGGCAACATCGCGGTCGACGGCTGCGTCGTGAAGACCGCCGGCGTGGACGAGTCGATCTGGACCTTCGAGGGCCCGGCCGTGGTCTGCGAGTCGCAGGACGAGGCCGTCGACAAGATCCTCCGCAAGGAGATCAAGGAGGGCGACGTGGTCGTCATCCGCTACGAGGGCCCGCGCGGCGGCCCCGGCATGCAGGAGATGCTGTATCCGACGTCCTTCCTCAAGGGTCGCGGCCTCGGCAAGGCCTGTGCCCTCGTCACGGACGGCCGCTTCTCCGGCGGCACCTCGGGCCTCTCCATCGGCCACGCCTCCCCGGAGGCGGCCTCGGGCGGCACCATCGCCCTCGTCGAGGACGGCGACCGCATCCGCATCGACATCCCGAACCGCTCGATCGAACTGCTGGTCCCCGACGAGGAACTGGCCGCCCGCCGCGAGGCCCTCGGCGGCGTCTACGCCCCGAAGAACCGCGAACGCAAGGTCTCCGCGGCCCTGCGCGCCTACGCCGCCATGGCCACCAGCGCCGACAAGGGCGCGGTCCGCGACGTCTCCCTCCTGGGCTGAGCCCGCCGAGCCCTCCCGAACCCCGCCGGTCGCGTCACCAGCCGGCGGGGTTCGCCGCGTCCACGGCGAAGACGGTCCCGTCGGGCGCGGACGCGTACACCCGCCCGTCGGCGACGACGGGGGCGGGCAGGGTGGAGGCGAAGGTGCCCTGCCCGCCGCCCGCGCGCGGTTTCGTCTGCCCGACCGGCCGGCCGGCGGCCGCGTCCACGGCGAGCAGTCGTCCGTCGGCCGCCGTCAGGTAGACCCGCCCGCCGGCGAAAACCGGCCGCGAGGCGACGGCCGTCCCCGTCTCCAGCCGCCACTCCTCCTTGGCCGGACCGACGGCCGCCAGCCCGCCCGAGGTCCCGAAGACGTACACGACACCTTCCGGGCTCACCGTCGCCTGCGTCTCGTACAGCGGCCTCGCCAGCGGCACCCGGTGCACGGCGTGCGTGCCCAGGTCGACTCGCACGACCGCCCCCGTCGCCGTCCGCACGTCGTTGTCCAGCAGGTACAGGCCCCCGCGCGCCACCCCGACGGGTTGCAGCATTCCCGGTACGCGCACCCGGCGGCGGACCGATCCGCTCGCCGGGTCCACCTCGGAGAGCTGCGTGGAACCGCCCGCGCCGTCCGTGGTCGACACGTACAGCACGGGCTCCCCCGAGGGCCCCGGGCCGGTGGTCCAGACGGAACCCACACCGCCGATCTGCTTCGTCCAGCCGGTGACTCCGCTCGACGCGTCCAGGGCCGCGGCGCTCCCGTTCGGCGCGACGATCAACACCCGTGCCCCGACCGGCACGACACGCGTACCGTCCGGCAGCTCGTGGCGCCAGCGCCTCGTCCCGTTCGCGGGGTCGAGGGCCTCCAGCACCTCACTGCCCGACGCCACCGCGAGGACGAGCCCGCCCGCGTGCGAAGGAGTGTTGTCGCGCGCGGCCAACCGTGTCGACGCGGTGCCCGGCACGGACCACAGAACCGACCCGTTCGCCGGATCCAGCTTCGCCGCGGCCACCCCCGGCCCCGAGCAGTACAGGGCCCCGGCGTCCGCGGAGCAGGACACGGTCCGCCGCCCCGCCCCCGGCTCACCGACCGCGGCGGTCCACGGGGCGAAGGCCGGGGGCCGCCCCCGCGAGGCGGCGGCGCTCTTCGCCGCCGCGCGAGCCGCCGCGTCGGCGTCCGGTCCGGAGTACAGGTGGCCGACGGCCGCGCCCGCCCCGATCAGGAGAGCCACGCCCGCGGCCAAGGCCATCCGGGTTCGCAACCTCGGGCGCCGTCCGGGAGGGAGCGGGGCGGCCTGAGGGTCCGTGCCGATGCGCTCCCGCCGGTGCGTGACCACCTCGACCGCCTCGACCCGCTCGGGCCGCCGGGGCCGGGGGACGAAGGACTGGGTGTCCTCGGAGGTCGGGTAGGCCAGCGCCCGCATCTCGGTGATCAGCTCGTCGGCGGTCGGCCGTTCCTCCGGCTCCTTCGACAGACAGCGAGCCACGAGCGGCACCAGCCGCGCCGGCAATCCGGTCAGGTCGGGCTCGCTGTGCACGACCTGGTACGCCACGAGGTAGTGGCTGTCGGAGTCGAACGGCCCGTGCCCCGTCGCCGCGTACACCAGCACCGCGCCCAGCGCGAAGACATCGGCGGCCGTGCCCACGTCCCGGGGGCGCTGGAACTGCTCGGGCGCCATGAACGGCGGCGTTCCGATCAGCTTCCCGGTCTCGGTCCGCAGGTCGCTGTCGGCCGGTCGCGAGATCCCGAAGTCGATGACGCGCACCCCGTCCGGGGCCATCAACACATTGCTGGGCTTCAGGTCCCGGTGCACCACTCCGGCCCGGTGGATGTCCCGCAGGGCCTCCGCCAGCCCGGCGGCGAGCCGCACCAACTCGACCGGGTCCAGGACCCGTTCGCGCACCCGCTCGGACAGCGTCGGGGCGTCGATGAAGGAGGTGGCCATCCACGGACGCTCGGCGTCCGGATCGGCGTCCACCACGGGGGCGGTGAACGCCCCGCTCACCCGCCGCGCGGCCGCGACCTCCTGCCGGAAACGGGCCCGGAACTCCGGATCCACCGCGTGCTGGGCGTGCACCACCTTGACGGCGAGTTTCAGCCCCGCGCCGGACGTGGCCAGGTGGACGACGCCCATGCCGCCGGAGCCGAGTACGGATTCGAGCCGGTACTGCCCGGCGTACTCCGGAAACCCCGCACAGTCCGTCGCGCGCAGCGAACGCACCACTCACCACCCCCGCCGGAGCCTAGTCGATGGCCCATGCGAACCTCCAAGGGCTTGCTACCCTTCGCGCGTTGCGCAGAGCAACACTCAAAGGGGGACTTTCCACATGTCTGTTGAGAACGATTCAAGCCAGGTTCAGAGCCCTTCGGGGTCGGGGTTCCCGACCTTTCCGGTGGCGCCCGGATACCGCGTCAACGTCCGTAGCGGCCCCGGCACCAACTACTCGGTCTCGCGGGTGCTCCCGCTGGGCGCGTATGTCCAGCTCCGCTGCCAGTGCGAGGGCACGACCGTCTCGGGTCCGTACGGGACGTCGGACATCTGGGACTGCGTGGGCAACGGCGAGTTCGTCTCCGACGCGTACGTGAAGACGGGTGTCGACGGCTACGTCACGGGGCAGTGCGGCTGACACCACGATCCACACGGCCGCACACGGCCACCCGACGACTCCGACCCAGCCCTGCCGGGCTCTCCGTGGCGGGCGGGCCCCGCCCCGCCCGCCACGTGAGACACACCCGGCCCGATCCGTCCGTCGGGGGATAATCGCCGGTGTGAGCGACAACGACCAGCGAGACCAGAGCCGGCCCACCCCGTCCGCCGCACCCGCGGCGCCCGGCCCCGAGCCCGAGCCGATCAAGTTCTTCGGCACCACCTGGGTCGAGCACGACGGCGGCTACGCCCTGCGCCGCGTCGGCATGGCCGCCGGCTCGCTCGTCACCGCCGTCGCCGCCGCGTTCCTGCTGCGCATGGCGTACCAGGGGCTGCAGATCGGCGACGTCGGTCCGTTCCTCAGCATCTCCGTCGTCGTCCTCTTCGCCATCGCCAGTTCCATCGCCTTCGCCAAGACCTGGGAGTCCTTCGGGACCCGCCCCCGCCCCTCGTCCGACGAGGGCGCGCTCAAGGGCCTGAAGACGATCGGCTTCATCGGCTCCCTCATCGCGTACTTCCTGCGCTGCCTCGTCGAGGCGCCCGGCGAGAAGCTGCGCCGCGCCGAGTACGAGCGCGCCAAGACCGAGTTCGCCCGGCGCCGCGGTGCGCGTACCGGCAACCCGGCCGCCCGCCGCCCCAAGCGCAAGCGGTAGCCCTCCCGGGGCCCGCACCCGGACCCCGCATCCGTCCGCCCGGTTGACGCCCCGGCACAGCCGGGAGCATTATTCATCACATGATGAATAACTCGCCGGACGGAGCCCCGGCCGCCGTCCACGCCCGCGGCCTCACCGTCCGCCGCGGCGCCGGACGCCACCCCCGCACCGTCCTCGACTCCCTCGCCTTCGACGTCCCCCCGGGCCGCATCACCGGCCTCCTCGGCCCCTCCGGCTGCGGCAAGTCCACCCTCATGCGCGCCGTCGTCGGCACCCAGGACCACGTCACCGGCACCCTCGACGTCCTCGGCCGCCCCGCCGGACACCCCGAACTGCGCTCCCGCATCGGCTACGTCACCCAGGCGCCCTCGGTCTACGACGACCTCACCGTCCGGCAGAACCTCGAATACTTCGCCGCCGTCCTCGACCCCGGCCGCGCCGCCGCCGACCGCCGCGCCGCGGCCGTCACCCGCGCCATCACCGACGTGGACCTCACCGGACGCGCGGGCGCCCTCGCCGGCAACCTCTCCGGCGGCCAGCGCAGCCGCGTCTCCCTCGCCGTCGCCCTGCTCGGCACTCCCGAGCTGCTGGTCCTCGACGAACCGACCGTCGGCCTCGACCCCGTCCTGCGACGCGACCTGTGGAACCTCTTCCACGACCTCACCACCGGCCGCGGCGCCACGATCCTCGTCTCCTCGCACGTCATGGACGAGGCCGAACGCTGCCACGACCTCCTCCTCATGCGCGAAGGCCGCATCCTCGCCCAGGACACCCCCGACGCCCTGCGGGACCGCACCGGCTCCGCCACCGTCGAGGAGGGCTTCCTCCGCCTCGTCGACGACGCCAACGCCCTCGCCCGACAGACCCAGGAGCAGCACTCGTGAACACGGCCCGCACTCTCGCCACCGCCGCCCGCGTCCTGCGCCAGCTCCGCCACGACCCGCGCTCGATCGCACTGATGCTGCTGGTCCCCGTCCTGATGCTGACCCTGCTCCGCTACGTCTTCGACGGCAGCGCCCGCACCTTCGACAGCGTCGGGGCCTCCCTCCTCGGGATCTTCCCCCTCATCACCATGTTCCTGGTGACCTCCATCGCCACCCTGCGCGAGCGCACCTCCGGCACCCTCGAACGCCTCCTCGCCATGCCGCTCGGCAAGGGCGACCTCATCGCCGGCTACGCCCTCGCGTTCGGCGCCGTGGCCGTCGTCCAATCCCTCCTCGCCACCGGCCTCGCCCTGTGGGTCCTCGGCCTCGACGTCGTCGGCTCCCCGTGGCTGCTCCTGCTCGTCGCCCTCCTCGACGCGCTCCTCGGCACCGCGCTCGGCCTCTTCGTCTCCGCCTTCGCCGCGTCCGAGTTCCAGGCCGTCCAGTTCATGCCGGCGGTGATCTTCCCCCAGCTCCTGCTCTGCGGACTCTTCGCACCCCGCGACACCATGCAGCCGGTCCTCGAAGGGCTCTCCGACGTCCTGCCCATGTCCTACGCCGTGGACGGCATGACCCAGGTCCTCACCCACACCGACATGACCGCCGACTTCCTCCGCGACGCCCTCATCGTCGCCGGCTGCGCCCTGCTCGTCCTCGCCCTCGGCGCGGCCACCCTGCGCCGCCGCACCCCCTGACCGCACTCCGGACACCCCCTCGCCCCCGCGCCCCCGAGTGCAAGGATGAGGAGGTGGAGGCGGCACGCCTCCGCGCACGCATCGTTCGGCGAGGTGAATCGGGCATGACCCAGACAGTCGCAGTCCTCGGTACCGGCAAGATCGGCGAGGCCCTGCTCAGCGGGATGATCCGCGGCGGATGGCCCGCCGCGAAGCTCCTCGTCACCGCCCGCCGGCCCGAGCGCGCCGAGGAACTGCGCACCCGCTACGGGGTCGAGGCCGTCACCAACGCCGAGGCCGCCAAGCGCGCCGACACCCTGATCCTCACGGTCAAGCCGCAGGACATGGGCAAGCTCCTCGAAGAACTCGCCCCCCACGTCCCCACCGACCGCCTGATCATCAGCGGTGCCGCCGGCATCCCCACCTCCTTCTTCGAGGAGCGGTTCGCCCCGGGCACGCCGGTCGTCCGCGTCATGACGAACACGCCCGCCCTCGTGGACGAGGCCATGTCCGTCATCTCGGCCGGCAGCCACGCCACCGCCGCGCACCTCCTGCACACCGAGGAGATCTTCGGCGGGGTCGGCAAGACCCTGCGCGTCCCCGAGTCGCAGCAGGACGCCGCGACCGCCCTCTCCGGCTCGGGTCCCGCCTACTTCTACTTCCTCGTCGAGGCGATGACCGACGCCGGCATCCTCCTCGGCCTGCCCCGCGCCCAGGCGCACGACCTCATCGTCCAGGCCGCCATCGGCGCCGCCGTGATGCTCCGCGACAGCGGCGAGCACCCGGTCAAGCTCCGCGAAGCCGTGACCTCCCCGGCCGGCACGACCATCAACGCCATCGTCGAGCTGGAGAAGCACGGCGTACGGGCGGCCCTCATCGCCGCCCTCGAAGCGGCCCGCGACCGCAGCCGCGAGCTCGCCACCGGCAACAGCTGACAGGACACACGGTGGTTCGGGTCCCCGCGCGGGGGACCCGAACCACCGTGTCCCTTCAGGGCTCCAACAACCCGATCGCCCGGTACGCCCGGTCCACCACGGGCCGCGCCAGGCCGCGCGCCCGCTCCGCCCCGGCCCGCAGCACCTTCTCCACCCCACCGGGGTCGGCCGCCAGCTCGGCGTGCCGCTCCCGCACCGGCCGCAGCGTCTCCACCACCGCCTCGGCGACGTCCCGCTTCAACGCCCCGTAGCCCTGGTACCCGTCGGCCAGCGCCGCGGGCTCGCCGCCCGTGCAGGCGGCGAGGATGTCGAGCAGGTTGGCGACCCCGGGCCTCTCCTCCCGGTCCAGGACCACGCCGCCGTCCCCGCTGTCGGTGACGGCCCGCATCACCTTTCTCGTCACCACCGCCGGCTCGTCGAGCATGAACACCACCCCGGGCCCGGCGTCCCCGGACTTCCCCATCTTGGAGGTGGGGTCCTGGAGGTCCATGACCCGCGCCGCCACGGCGGGATGCGTGGCCTCGGGCACCGCGAAGGTGTGCCCGTACCGCTGGTTGAACCGCACCGCGAGGTCCCGCGTCAGTTCCACGTGCTGCCGCTGGTCCTCACCGACCGGCACCTCCTCCGTCCCGTACGCGAGGATGTCGGCCGCCATCAACACGGGATAGGTGAGCAACGACAGCCGCACCCCTTCCCCGGCGTCCCGCGCATGCGTCGCCTTCTCGCGGTACTGGACCATCCGCCGCAGTTCCCCGTCGGTCGCGGTGCACTCCAGCAGGTACGCGAGCCGGGTGTGCTCGTCCACGTGGCTCTGCACGAAGAGCGTGCACCTCGCCGGTTCCAGCCCCGAGGCCAGCAGCAGCGTCGCGGCCTGCCTGCTGAGCCGGCGGACCCGCGCCGGATCGTGTTCGACGGTCAGCGCGTGCAGGTCCACCACGCAGAACAGCGCCTCGTCGGGTTCCTGATCGGCGGCGACCCACTGCCGTACGGCGCCCAGGTAGTTGCCCAGCGTCAGATGCCCGGTGGGCTTGACCCCGCTGAAGATCCTCGTCATGTCCCGTCTCCCTGCTGTGTGGCTGTGATGTCGGTGCCACCGCGTCGGGCGACCGAGCCACTCCCGGGAGGGGAGAAACAAAAACGGCCGCCGAGGCGGCGGCCGTGAGCGCATGCGTGCTCGTATGGAGGGTCGGCCGCCGTCAGGCGGCCCACCAGCACAGGTTGAGCGTGTGCGCATGCGTGATCATGGGAGCCAGGCTAGCCGTTCGGGCGACACCTGTCTCGGAGTTGACACACCCTGACCCGGTCCGTAAGGTTCTTCGAGTTGTCCGAAGTGAGCGCCGACCCCGGTCGGTCCCCGGACAACCATCCCGCATCACACACATTCGAACGAACGACGCACTTTGTCGTCTCGTTTTCATGCGTATATGCGAATGAGGAATCCGCGTCCCAGGACGCAGTCGCCGATTAGGTTCGGGGACAGGGAATCCGCTACTGTCTCACTCGCCGCAAGGGCCCAACAGCCCAAGCAGCGAAACCCGCTGACTGGGAGTCAGGCCCGAAAGGTTCTGATAGAGTCGGACTCGCCGGAAAGGGAAAACGCGAAAGCGAAGAACCTGGAAGGCGGAAAAC
>NZ_JBIAQX010000012.1:0-134868 GCF_042889445.1 Streptomyces sp. NPDC002602
CCCGTCAAGGAGCGAGTCCTCGAAGGCGCCGGGGGGCCGAGCCACGTCGAGAACGGCACCGGCCACCCGACGGGCTCGACGCACCCGGGAGACGGGACACCGCCGACATCGATGCACCCCGGCGACGGCTCACACACCACCGGCGGCGGTACGCACAACACGCCCTCCACGGGAGGCCACGCCACAGAGCACCCGACCGGCGGTCACCCGAGCGGCGGCGGCTCGAGCGGCGGCGCCGGTTCACACACGCCGTCCGTTGGCGGCCACGGCACCAACGGTGGTGGCGGCCACCAGCCCGGCGGTTCGGGGCACGGCGGCGCGGACAACACTCCGCACGACCATCACACGGAACCTGGAGGCGGCGGAGGTACCGGCCACGGCGAGGCGGACACCGCGCCCACGGGCGGCGGCCACGGCGAAGGACCGGGCATCCCGCACGAGGGCGAGGTCCCAGGGGGCCCCGTCCCTGACGGCCCCCTTGGCTCCGCTGATGACGGGGTGCTTCCCGGCGGGTCCGAGCCCAGGCCGGACGGTGCGCGCTACATCGAGGAGCCCACCGACTCGCACGTTCAGGCGGCGCGGTTCTATGACGACATCCGAGCCAACCCGGAGAACCTGAACATCGCGGCGATTTCCGACAACACCGGTATCAGTCCGCAGGTGCTGGACCGTGTACGTACCCACTTCTTCCTCACAGAGCACGTGGTGGCCGAGGCCCCCGGCCTCTCCAGAAACGGGTACTTCACGCCGCGAAGCGATATCGCGGAGATCTGGGAAGCCGCGAGCCGGCGTAGCCTCACTCCGGAGGAGACGACCAAGTTCGAGCGGTACATCGGGCATGAATACGTCGAGAGTCAGCTGTTGGAAGCCGGCCTTCCTTATACGGTCGACGCTCCGCACATGTGGGATTCATTCCAGAACAGCGACGGCCCGGTGGAGTACTATCACGAATTCCCCAGAAGCCCCCGCGACGCCGGTGCGCACGACCTCGCGGTGAACGAGGGCAGGGGCGGGTTCAATCACTGGCGTGCGGTAGGGTTCGACGTCCCCAAGATCGAGCTGGCGTCCGATCTGTCCAACATCGACGAAGTGGTGGCAGCTCTGAAGGACGAGCTGCGCGCGAAGGGAATTGAGCTCAAGTGACCGATCGGACGGAATCCGCCACGCTGAATCGCCTTCGTGCGGTTGATTGGATGAGTGACTGGGACTTCGCCTTCGGGCATGTCAAGTCCCGTCGTGTCCTGTTCCGTGAATACACGCGCCGGGCGGCCGTGTGGGCCCAGGCGTACGCGGCCGAGGGTGGCTGGCCCTTCTTCGATGTGACCTCGTACGTGGATCCAGAATTCCAGCCGACTCCTGAACTGGCAGCCGAACTCGCTGAGTTCCTGGATCGCCTGCCCAATGGCGAGGTTCGGCAGACCTGCTCGGGCGCGGTCCGCATGGCGGAACTCCGGGCGCAGAACCCTGCCGCGTTCTCGGACCTTCCCGATCTCTACGAGCCGCTGGTCCTCTTCTACGAGCGGGGCGGCGAGTTCACCCGGGACGATGCGGGGTTCCTCGATCTGACAGGTGTGCGGTTCCGGCTGGGCACCCTGGAGAGCCACCTCGGCAACCCGCCCGTCACGCTGCTCGGCGACACCGTCCTCGACGCGCTCGACGCCGACGGGCAGGTCGTGTACTACACCGCGGAGGACCGACAGGGCCCCCTCCTCAGGCGGCGAGTGCTGAGGGACGAGCAGTCGGACGAGGTGTTCGGCCGTGACCTGCGCTGGGAGTCGACCGATCTGATCCCCGACACCGAAGCGGAGGCCAAGGAGGCGGGCCTGGTCGCCCTGGAGGAGCTCAAGGCGGCCAAGCTCATCGGGGAGATCGTGGCCGCCGTCACGCGTCCCTGAGGGCTGGGCTTGCCATCTCGCGACCCGACGTTCGCGGAGGGGCGGACCTTCAGACCCCGGCTCCTGTACTTCCTCGACGGGGCGGCGGAGGCTCCTGCCGTCAGCGCCGATGTCACTGGTGTCGAGTCGGCGACGGGGTCGATGGCCTGGGCGATGGAGTCGCGGCCCCGGGTGCGGCCGTGGTGTGACTTGGCCTTGGTGAGTTTGGAAATGGTCTTGCCGTGGATGCCGGTGCTGACGGTGTCGAGGTGGGTGCCGGCGCGGTCGTGTTCGGAGTGCTCGATGTGCAGGTCGACCAGGCCGGTGCCGCCACCGCCCCTCGCCCCCGCCCCCGGCGGAGGCGAGGTGGAGGGATTCCTTGCCGGACTGGACGCCTTCCTTGAGGCCGTCCTTGCCGGCGTTCTTGGCCTGGTCGACGTCGACGCCGTCCTGGAAGCCGAGTGCCATGGATCCGAGCTGGACGACGAGGTCGGCGGCCATGCCCTCCAGGGAGGCGACGGCCGGCTCGGGCATCGCCGAGACGATGTGGCCGACGGCCTCCTCCATGCACTCCTTGATGAGGCGCTTGATGACTTCCTGGGTGGCGCGCATGGCACCCGCGCCGATCAGCATCGACAGGCCACCGGTGACGGGTGTGAGGGAGAGTGCGATGCCCGCTTCGGTGGCCAGGTAGCCGAGTTGGACCAGGGCGGCCGACTTCATGGCGACCACGGCGTCGGCGGCCAGGTCCATGGCCCCGGCGATGGTGCGGGCGGCGCCCGCGAGGCCTTTGAAGTGCTTGCCTTTGACCGTGTTCGAGTGCTCGTTCAGTGCCTCGATCGACTCGTCCTTGCTCGCGGAGAGCAGCCGTTCGACGTGGTTGTTCGCGAGTTGGCCGTCGTCCAGGAGGTCCTCGGCGAACTCCCGGAGCGAGTCCGCCATGTCCCGGTAGGCGTCCTCGTCCACATTCGGCCAGGCCACCCCGATCAGATCCAGCAGTGTGTCCGCCCAGTCCGGCACCGTGACAGACGTGCTCCCCCGACCTCCGTGGCCAAATTCACTCGAACAGCCGAACAGTCCTATCAAGAGACCGACCTGACGGGTAATCCGTATTCGCAAACCTGCGGTGGTCGGGACTGGGGCCGGGAGGTCGAGGCAGCGCCGGTGGGCCGGGAATTCAGGCGGAGGTCGGTCGGCCTCCCGCATCGGCGGGCCGCCCGGCGTGATCCCGGACGCCTCCGCCGGCCCGCCTGGCCCACGCTCACGGCGGCGAGCTCGGCCACTTGGACCTCCTGCAGGTCCTCTGCCAGGACAAAATCACCCGCCGCGAGACCCTCGCCTTCCAACGGCGCTTGACACGGCCGAAGTTCGAGCAGCAGGTCACCCTGGAGGAGTTCGACTTCACCGCCTCCTCAAAGCTCCCAGCCGCCCAGATCCGAGACCTCGGAGCCCTTCGCCGGCTCCACTCCGGCGAGTCGGTCATCCTCTTCGGCCCGGTCGGGGTCGGAAAGACACACGTCGCCCAGGCCCTCGGTCACCTCGCGGTCCGCCAGGGCGCCCACGTCCGGTTCGCCAAGACCAGCAGGAGCCTCGCGGACCTCGCCGGCAGCCACGCGGACAGCACCTGGGACAAGCGGATCCGTGAACTGGTACGTCCCGACGTGCTCATCCTCGACGACTTCGCCATGCGCCGGCTCGGCGCGTCCCAGGCCGACGACCTCTACGAACGGGGCGGGAGCGGCAGGGCCGGTCCCTGATCATCATCAGCAACCGGGCGCCCAGCGACTGGTATCCCCTCTTCCCCAACCCCGTCGTCGCCGAGTCGCTCCTGGACCGGCTGATCAACACCAGCCACCAGGTCATCGTGAACGGCCCCCGCCACCGCCCGAACAAGCGGCCCAAGAACCCCACCGACAAGACCAAGTAGGGAAAACCGGTGGACGTCGTTGGGATACTTGCGTCATGGCCGTCACTCAACAACTTGCCCGCATACCAGCGGAGTATCTCGCCTCCTGCCGCCAGTCAGCTGGCGAGTCACTGGATGGAAATCCTCACTGGGATCCGTCTTCGGCGGACATCCTGGACCTGGACTGGGCGCCGACTCTGCTCGAACGGATCTGCGAACTGGGAGGTCTCGATGACGTCCACCTGAACGCTCTGCGGCAGTCCACCGCAGGCGATACTGCAATCGACCTCAGCTTCCTCAACACACACCCTCATGCCATCGGCCCCTTCGGATCCGCTCCCACGGCCCTCTCCGCGGCTCAAGTGGCTCGCGTCTCGGAACTGCTCTGGCAGGTCGACCTTCCCGCCCTCCTGGCCGCCCTGCCGACCGACGAAACAGAGGCGGCTTCCTTGATCGGCGATGGGGCGGACAAGATCGTCGGCGGCCTGAGGAAGTACCTGCTCGGACACTTCAATGCCCTGCGAGAGTTCTACCGTGACGCCTCCCAACGGCACCTTCTTCTCGTGCTGTGGTGGGACTGACACAGGGTGTCCCCTCCAGTCAGATCACGGCAGCACCTGGGGAATTGCGTGATCGTTCACACGAGCCACCACCGGCGTTCGCCGGGGGAATTCCTGGACCATTCGAGCCCAGTCCGCGAGCTGCTCACCCTTCACGGCCCATTCCTGAGGGGCTGTGGGCAACGCGGCTGAGCGCCGATACCGCCCGGGTGGAGCATCCCCTTCCTGCAGAACGGGGTGGCCGAAGGCGAGATCGTGCGGTTCGTGACGGATGCCGACGGTCTCCACTGTTCGAAGGAGCGGGTGGAGGCGTCGGGCAACTGCACCATCCGAGTCCTGCCCGTTCCCTCCGGTCCGCTGGGGCGAAGCGGCGCTCGGGCTGTGCACGAGCGGCTGTCGCCGTTCGGCCTGGGCGGTGAGGTCTTCAGCGAGGATTTCCCGTTAGTCGCCTTCACCATGCCGGCCGATGCAGACCTTGGTGGGATCAAGGCGTTGCTCGTGCGCGGCCAGGAGGCCGGGTGGTGGCACTTCGAGGTTGGCTGTGCCACCGACGCATGGCGCGACGCGTAGTCCAATGTGTGAGGATCATGCCTCGTGTGCCTGTGGACTGTGCTCGCATGCGAACTCGCCCGCAGGGGCAAGGAGAGGTGCTGGAGATGTTCGCTGGGGGAACCGCGCGGCTGCTGGTCAGAAACGACGGTGAAGCGCCGCTGGAGCTGACCGTGGAGCCGTGGGCAGATACCTACCAGATCCTGCCGGGGCAGACCTGCGTCGTTGTCACTCACTCGCCAACAGGCGACGGTTCTTGGTCCGGGACGTTGCGTGGGGACGAGCCGTTCCAGGTCGACCATCGGCGGGACTCGGTCACGGTGTGGGCCAACGGCAATTGCTTCCACCTCAGTGACCTGGCGGGCAATGCGATCGACGCGGTCGACTGGCAGTGCTCTGCCCAGGGTCCGGATTCCTGAAGGCGGCTCAGAGCTGCGACCGATCACGTGCTGCCCGGTTTCAAGACGCGGGGCAGGTGGACGTGAAGGTGCTCAACCTCGACCTGGTGGCCACGGTGTCGGAGTTCTCGGGCAAGGATTTCGGTAAGACTGCTCGCCCTTTCCGAACAAAGGCGCCGCTTCCCTTGGTGGGCAGGTGCCGGACATCATGGTCATCGACGAGAGCCCATGCCCGAGAGGACGAGTGCGGTAGGTGTCTGGAGACGTACGGACACGGGCCCGCCGAACTCCACGCCTTGACCGCGATCGTCCGCGACCGTCTCGGCGACGCCGCCGAGTCGGAAGCCGTCTCCCACCGGGCGCTGTCCGTGCTCCCCACGCCGTTCCGCCGCAACCGGGCCCCGGCCACCTCCAGGCTCGCCCTCGCCCAACTCCACCAAGGCGACATCGGGCAGGCCTGCGCCACCACCGAGGACGCGTTCCGGCTGATGCGGGGCGCACCCCTGCCCGGCCGCATGCGAACCCTGCTCGGTGACTTCCACCGGGACCTGATCAGTGCCGCACCGTCCACGATCGAGGCCCGCGAGTGGGCCGATCGGCACCGCACCGAATGGAGCCGCACCGCATGAGCGACGTCCGTCTGACCCGGCACGGTCACCGCGACCTCGCCGAGATTCGTCAAACCCTTCTGGACGTCCATGCCGAGGCGTACGCGGACCAGATGGACGACGAGTTCAACCAACGGTTCGAATGGTTCGTCGACCACTGGGGCGGCAACCCCGAATTCGTCTGCGTCATCGACCACGACGGGGGCGAACCCGTCGGGTTCGCCTACGGCGCCACCTCGAAGCCGGGCCGCGAATGGTGGCGCGAGCGCCTCGATGCGGCACCCCTCCCGAGCAGCACGTTCGCCGTCTCCGAACTCATGATCCGCACCAAGTGGCGCAAGACAGGCATAGCGCAGCGCCTGCACGACACCCTGCTCAAAGACAGGGAAGAGGCCCTCGCGGTCCTCTTGGTAGACACCACCCACCCGCGCGTCCAAGCCCTCTACGAGAGGTGGCGGTACCGCAAGGTGGGCGAGCGCCGGCCTTTCGCCGACTCGCCGCTGTACTCGGTCATGCTCCGCGACCTGCGCGGCTGAAGCGGCGACGGCCACTGCCGCAGGCACGCGCGAGGCCCCCCTGCATTCGGTTGCAGCTTGGGTTCCATCGGTCATCGCTATACCCGGCCTACGGGAACGCGATGAGCTTCGAGATCCGCAATCGCCGCTTGGCCCAGGGATGCAAGAGGCTGGTCCGTCCTCCCCGGGACCGCTCCCTACCCGGCGACCGAGGCCGGTCCGGCGCCGAACCGGGGGACCCTCCCGCCACCGGTTCCGCTGTCCGAGACGCGGTACGGCCTGCCGTGCGTCAGCAGCGGCGGGCATGCAGGGGGCGCGAAGGGCGTGAGGAGGCGCATCCGGGTAGAAGATCAATTCGAGTGCGCCCCTCCGGGTGACGTGCCCTGGACCAAGATCTTCTCGTTGCTAGCGTCCTCGCCGTGACACACCCTCTGCCGTCCGGCATGAAGCTGGACCACCTTGCGCTGCCCGGGCCCCGCGAAGCAAGCGAATCGTTTCGTCCGGTGCTGCTGAACCCCTCCCAGCCGACCGGCGCGGCCGCCTTGGCCGAACTGCGGGAGTCGAACCGGCTGCGCGAGATCCACGACCGGATCGAGGACCAGATCGAAGAACTCCTCGGCTGCCTGGCACCCCATAGCCCCTTCGGAGACCGCTCCCGGTCCCGCGCGGTCGCCGACACCCTGGGCTCGCACCCCGACAACTACGGCAGGTGGGCCTGGTACCCGTGGTCAGGGCGCCTGGTACACGTCCTGCCGGAGGCCGAGTTCCGCCTGGTTCGCACCGACCGCAACCGCGACAAGATCACCCGCGAGCAGCAGAAGGGCCTCCTGGGGCGGCGGATCGGCATCATCGGGCTGTCGGTCGGCAGCAGCGCCGCGCTGACCTGCGCCATGGAGGGCGTCGGTGGGGCGTTCCGACTCGCGGACTTCGACCGGCTCGGTCTCTCGAACCTCAACCGGCTGCGTGCCGGCGTCCACGAAATGGGCCTGGAGAAGAGCATGCTGTGCGCACGACGCATGTACGAGCTCGACCCTTACCTGGACATCGACATCCACCGCGGCGGCATCAACGAGCAGAACATCGCGGACTTCTTCGGCGCCGATGAGCACGGCCAAGGGCTGGATCTGCTCATCGAGGAGTGCGACACCCCCTGGGTGAAGGTCGCCGCCCGGGAACACGCGCGCAGCCGGGGCGTCCCCGTCCTGATGGACACCAACGACCGGGGTGTGCTGGACATTGAACGGTTCGACCTCGAACCGGACCGTCCACTCTTCCATGGCCGGATCGGAGCCACGACCGGCGCCGACGTGCGAGACCTTGACCGGGACGAAGCCCTCCGATTCCTCCTCGCTGTCGTCGACGAACAGCGGCTGAGCCCCGCCATGCGCGACGCTCTCGCCCGCGTCGGCAACACCCTCTCCAGCTGGCCGCAGCTCGCCAGCGGCGTCATGCTCGGCGCCGCTCTCGTCACCGACACGGCCCGCCGCATCCTGCTCGGCGAACCGATCCCCTCGGGCCGCCACTCGATCGACCTCGAAGCCCTCGTCCCCGCCCCGGAATTCGCGCCGGTTCCGCACGGAGCGGGCCTGTGAAGCGTGTCCCCGAGCTGCTTGGCGAGCACCTGTGGTTGCGGGAGCTGCACGCACACGACCACGACGCGTTCGCGCGGATCCTCACCCACCGCGTCCTCACCCGCTACCTGGGCATCGACCAGATGAACGCCGGCCAGGCCCACGACACCTTCACCCAGTACCTGGCCCAGCCTCACACCCACCCGCGCCGCAAATACACCCTCGCCGTGTGCGCCCCCGACGACGACACCCTCGTCGGAACCATGGGACTCCTCGTCGAGGACTACGGCAGCAACGCCATGCTCACCAGCCTCATCCTGCTGCCCGACGCCCCCGTACGCGGCCACGGCCATGAAGCCGGCCGCCTGCTGATGGCCTACGGCTTCGGGCACCTCGGCCTGCACCGCATCTGGGCAGGCCACCGCAGCGACCACCACCACATGCCGAAAATCATGCACGCCGCGGGCCTGCGCCCCGAAGCCACCCTTCGCCAGCTCTTCCACACCCAGGGCTGCTGGCACGACGTCACCACCTACGCCACCGTCGCCCCCGAATGGAAACGCCAGGCCGGCACCACCGAACTCGCCATCCTCGACGGCGCACCCCGCCTCGACCGGGTCTGACGGTCGTGACGTGGACGGTGATTAGAGCCGGAGCGGAGGTGCGGAGCCGGGCAGCGCCGAAGTCGCCTGCGCGCACAGGACCTTCGCCACGCCACCGAAGCCATCCGCCGGCGAACCTGCGGACCTGCGGCCGAACGACCGCGCTCCCGCTCGAAGTGGTCACCGACCGCGCCCGAGACCGGTACGGACACGGTGCCCTCCCGCGCTACCACCAGAATGCCCCACCCCATTTCGACCGAACCGGACCGGGCACGGTGAACGAGGGAATCGAGGTCAGCAGCGACCCGGAGTTGTCGCACGCACGGGCGAGCGGCGTGGACGGCCTCCGCGGCGCGTTCACAGGTGGGGAAGGATCGGGCTTCCAGCCGGTGCGGGTCAGGTGGGTTGGGGGTGGCCGAAGAGGAGTTCGTAGCCGGGCGGGAGTTGGAGCAGGACCTCGCGGGTGAGGACGTCGCCCGCGGTGGCGGCCGCGGTGGCGGCCGCGGTGGACAGGACCGCGCCGATGTCCCACAGGGCCGTCGTCTCGGTCGCACCATCCATCCAGGCGGCGGTCGCGCGGACGGACCGCTCCGGTGAGAGCGGTTCCGCGGCATGGAGCAGGTTGAGGAGGACCAGGGAGCAGGTCTCGGGGAGGCGGCCGGCGAGCTCAACCCGCACCCTGCCGACCAGATGTGCCCGAGCAGGGCCAGGACAACGCGGGCAACTCGGTCGGCTCTTCGACGGTTTCGTACTCGCCGCGTTCCTGGACGCGGGCCAGGAACGACTCCCTGGGTCTCGCTCACCAGCACGCTCAGGCACTCCAGCTCGATCACAAGAAGCGGCGGATGGGCTGCACGGCCAGTTCCCGGGCCCGCTGAAGCGCGGGGCGCTTCTTCCAGCGGCCCTCCCGGATCAGCTCGCTCGCCGTGATGTCGTCATCGAAGTGTCCGTCGAGCACCCCGGTGAAGCGCTCGTCCAGTACCGCGAGCATGACCTCTTCGTCGTGATCGAGGGAGCGGCGATTGAAGTTGGTGGATCCGACCAGGGCGGCGACACGGTCGACGGTGATGACCTTGGCGTGCATCATCGTCGGCTGGTACTGGTAGATCTTCACCCCGCAGGAGACGAGTTCCTCGTAGTGGTGCTGGCCGGCGAGCTGGCAGACCCGCTTGTCGGTGTAGGGGCCCGGGAGCAGGATCTCGACCTCGACCCCTCGCCTGGCCGTCGCGCACAGCAGTTCGATGAAGTACGCGTCCGGTGAGAAGTAGGCGGTGGCCAGGCGGAAGCGTTCCTCGGCGGACTCCAGCATGACCCGTATCAACGTCTGCATGTCCTGCCAGCCGAAGCTGGCCGAGCCGCGCACCACCTGCACGATGGCGTCGCCCTGCGGCCGGTGGTCGACGAATCGATCACGCTCATCGAAGAGATCGTCGTGGCACTCGGCCCAGTTCTGGGCGAATGCGGCGGCGATCCCGTCGACGGCGGGTCCTCGGACCTCGACGTGCGTGTCGCGCCATTCACGCTCATTGCGCGCGTTGCCGCACCACTCCTCGGCGATCCCGACACCGCCGGTGAACGCGCTCTCCTCGTCGACGACGAGGACCTTGCGGTGGCAGCGGTGGTTCTGCTTGAGCGGGGAGAGGTAGAGCGGCTTGCGGAACCAGGCCACCTTCACTCCGGCCTCCTCCATGGAGTCCAGCAGCTCCCGCTCGATCAGACGGCTGCCGAAGCCGTCGAGCAACAACCGCACCCGCACTCCGGCACGGGCCCGCTCCGCAAGTGCCTGGGCGAAGTCACGGGCGATCTCGCCCTTCCAGTACACGAACGTCATCATGTCCACGGTGTGCCGAGCACCCCGGATGCCGGCCAGCATCGCGGCGAAGATCTCGTCCCCGTTGCGCAGGGGGGTGAGGGCGTTGCCCTCGGTCGCCGCGATCCCTATCAGACGCTCCAAACGCCGCCGCAGCCTGGCCACCCGGGCATCGGCGGTCGGCACGCTCAGGGTCGTGGAAGGCTGCGGGTCCGACTCGGCAGGATGTTGGGTGAGGGTCACGGGGGCTCCCGGGCTGAAGGAGTAGGACAGGCATGGCAGACACCGTGTGCCCAGTCCGGCGCGCCCTGAACAGCCAGGCGACGCCGCGCGCTGCCAGGAGCATCCGGGGCCGAACCACCGACAGGATGGCGGTCCTCACCGGCGGCACAAGCCGACCAGGTTGGCCGGGTTTGAAAGCGTCCTCGTGCTCATTGGACAAGGCATCCGGCCGAGTGGCCGCTCGGACAGATTCCTGGACCGCACGCACGCCGCTCCCGGCCCAACCACTCCCGGCGCGCCCCGCCTCTGCGGCCCCGCATCCTGGGCCTGACCGGCACCACCGCACACGCCGCGGCGGCGGGGACCGTCCGGGAGGATGCCGCCGGGCAGGTCGCGCTGACGTCGGCCACTCTGCCACGATGTGGGACAGGTCCTCGGCCGTGCGCTCTCACTGGGTTTCGTCGTAACCGCGCATCGCCGGGTAGTCGTTCTCCAGGCCGGTGAAGACGGTCCGTACGAGTCGGGGGCGGGTGCGGACGACCATCGTGTACTCCTGGTCGGCCAGGTGCGGCAGGTCGTCGATGGGCTGGTGATCCGGTTGCGGGCGTGGCAACGGGTGGCCCTGCAGGCGGTCGGCTGCCGCGCGGGCATCCGGTGCTCAGGCGTCGGCGCCCAGCAGGCGTGCGTATTCGCCGTCGGGTCCGAAGGCGGCCTTCCCACGAAGATGGATGATCTTCGCCCAACACCCGCTCCCGGTCGAGGCAAGCGACCTCCACCACGGCGCCGAAGGCCACCGGGAATCCCCGACGGCCTGTCTGTCGAAGCGTGTTGGTCGCCGAGCGCCCGCCCCGAGGCGGCGATCCGGCCTGCCGCCCTGGGAGTGCATGCCGCCGACAGCGGTTGCGTCGTCACCCCCTGACGCCGCCCCGTCCCCAGCGAACGCCACGGCGCGCGGCCGCCCTCTTCGAAGCGATGGTCCTGCTCGGGACGCTCCCCGCAACGGCCAGACCACGGACCCGCCCGGAACCGCCAGGACCCGCCCGGACCAGCGCTCCTGACGGAATTCGGACACCCTCGATTCGCTCCTGCATGCGGCCGGTACGGGTGTTGTCCGGGGCCCCGATGTGGCGGATGCTGGCCCAAGGCTGGGAATCGGGGGGAATCCATGGCCGCGGTACGCGGGAGCGCGGTGCTCGACGCCGCGCAGGTACGGATCAGGGGCGCCGACGGGGAGGTCGTGGGCGCCGGATTCCTCGTCGCTCCGGATCTGGTGTGCACCTGCGCCCACGTCATCGGCCAGGCTCGCGGGCCGGCGCACACGGGCGACCCCGCAGCAGGGTCCGTCGACCTCGACTTCCCGCTGGTAGAGGGCCGGCCGGCGGCCCGGGCAGGCGTGGTGTCCTGGCGTCACGACGGCCGGGACGTCGCACTGCTGCGGCTGGCCGCGCCCGTGGCGGGGACGCGTCCGGCACCGCTCGTCGACGGCACCTCGGTCTGGGGCCACACGTTCCGCGCGCTGGGCTACCCGTACGGAGCCGACCAGGGCGTCTGGGCTTCCGGGGTCCTGCGCGCCGGGCAGGGCTCCGGCTGGGTGCAGATGGAGGTCCGCGGGAGCGGTCCGGCCATCGTGGGCGGGTTCAGCGGATCGCCCGTCTGGGACGACGCCCAGGACGGCGTGGTCGGGATGACTGTCGCCGCGCACCAGGGCGATCGCACCGCCTATCTGTTGCCCTCCGCCGATCTGGTCGACGGGCGGACGCTGCGCCCACGCTGTCCGTTCCAGGGATTGGCGCCGTTCGCCGAGGACGGGGCGGAGTTCTTCCACGGGCGCGACGACGACGCCCGGCGGGTCTTCGGGGCGGTGTCGCGACGGCCGGTCACCCTGGTCGTCGGCCCTTCGGGGTGCGGTAAGTCCTCGCTGGTCAGGGCTGGGGTGCTGCCGAAGGCGCGGAGTGCGGGGATGGACGTCTGCGAACTGCGCGCGGTGCCGGGCGTACGGGCCGCCGCGGTGCTGGCCCGGGCCCTGTCCGACCTGCTCGATCCCGCACCCGGTGAGGTGGAACGGCTCGCCCGGATTGAGCAACTGGCCCGGCTGCTGGAGACGGGCCGTGACGTACCGGCCGAGTTGCGGGCCCGGCTGCTGGCCCGGCCCGGCGCCGCGCCCGCCGGGCACCTGCTCTTCGTGGACCAACTGGAGGAGTACGCGGTCGGCGCCCCCGAGGACGCCCGCGAGCTGTTTCGGCTGCTGGCAGCCCTCGCGGGCCGGGAAGGCGGCACGCTGCTGCGGGTGGTGGCCACCGGGCGCCCGGGCTCGCTGGAGGCCCTGGTGACCCCGGAGACCTCCGAACTGGTCGGAGAGGCCGTCGAGTTCCTGGCGCCATTGGCCGGTGACGCCCTGGAGCGCGCGGTGACCGCGCCCGTCGACGCCGAGCCGGGTCTGTGGTTCGAGCCCGGGCTGCCCCAGCGGATCGTCGCGGACGCCGGCGACGCACCGGGACGGATGACCCTGGTGCAGTTCGCCCTCACCCGGCTGTGGGAACGCCGCAGCCGCTCGATGCTGACGCATGCCGCCTACGACGAACTGGGCGGCGTCGCGGGCGCCCTGGTCGGGTACGCCGACGAGAGCCTCGAAGCCCTGACGGGCCGGGAGCGCCGGTCCGCCCGAAGGCTGTTGGTCCAGCTGGCCCGGCCCGAAGGGGACGGCTTCGTACGCAGACCCACCCGGACCGGCGAGCTGCCGCCCGAACTCGCCTCGGCGGCGCGGGACATGGCGCCGAGCAAGCTCGTCGTCCTCTCCCCCGCCCCGGACGGCTCCGGTGAGATCGTCGACCTCGCGCACGAGTCCCTCACCCGGCTGTGGCCACAGCTGCGCCGTTGGCTCACCGACACCCGCGAGTTCCGCACCTGGCAGGAGCAGTTGCGGACCGATCTGCGGCGCTGGGAGGCCCATGGGCGTGAGGCGGCCCGGCTGCTCGGCGGCACCGACCTGGCGGAGGCACAGCGGCGCCTCGCCGACCATCCGGACGACACCACCCCCGAGGAGACCGACTACGTCCGGCTGAGCACCCGGGCGGCCTCGCGCGGCACCCGGATCCGGCGCGCCGCCGTGGCCACGCTCGCCGCCCTGACCGCCCTCGCGACGATCCTCGCCCTTCTCGCCTGGCAGGGGCTGCAGCGCACCGAGGAACAGCTGCGCGCCCAGGCGGCCGGCCTGCTCGCCCAGGCGGCCGACGACATGCCCGGTCGCGAACTGGCCACCGCACTGCAACTCGCGCTCGCCGCCCGGAGCACCCGGCAGACCACCAAGACGGCGGAGGCACTGCTGCGGCAGTACGTACGCCAGCCGGACCTCCTGCACTCCTACCCCTCCGTCTGGGAGGGCAACGTCACCGACATGAAGGCCACCCCCGACGGCCGGACCCTGGTGGTCGCCGCACGACCTTCCGGGGGCGGCGACCGGTACGTGTTCACCCAGGTCACCGGCGCGCTCGACGGCCGGATCCGGACCCGGAGGCTGGGCGGCGAGGTCCAGGCGCGGTACGAGAGCGCCCTCAGTCCCGACGGCCGCCTGTTCGCCGTGTCCTCGCCCGATTCGGTGCGGCTGTGGCGTCTCGACAACCCGGAGCACCCCGAGACGCTCCAGCTCCCCGTCCGTGAGATGCCGGATGGCGCGGGCAGCTCCGTCGACTTCAGCTCGGACGGCACCCGCCTGCTGCGCACCCTCACCGACCACACGATGGAGTGCCTCGAAGGGACCCGGCCTTGCGTGGCCGCCTTCGCCGACGCGTGGGAGGTGCCCTCCGGCCGGCGCCTGACCGTCGCCGCCGACCTGCTGCCCCGGACCCGCGTGGGGAAGGTCGCCTTCACCCACGACGCCGACACGGTGGTCATGGGCACCACCGACCCCAAGGCCCCGCAGCAGCTGACGGTCAAGGAACTCGCCACCGGCCGGACGCTCTACACCGTGGGACCCTCCCCCGACGCGGCCGACGGGACGTCCGGACTCAAGGCGGGCGGCGACCTCGCCTTCTGGATCGACGGAGGCCGGCCCTACAGCCGCCCGCTGGGCCGTACCCCGGGGCCGGTCACGGAACTGCCCGCGCTCGCGTCCCGGGAAAGCGGGACGGAAGCATCAGGAGCCTACGAGCAGTACGCGCCCGGGGTCGGTTACAAGGAGAACACCCCGGGTGGCTACGCCGACAGAGGCCTGCTCGATCTCGGTACGGGGCGGTACTTCACGGCCCGCCTCCCCAACCCCGGCGACGGCCCGGGCGCGCGCGGGATCCTCGCCGTGGCGCCGGGAGCGGGAGGCGGGACCGTGGCGCTGGCCCCCGTCGGGAACTCGCTCCTGGTGGTGCGTGCCGGCCCCACGGGCGCCGAACGGTTCCAGGGCGGGGACACCTCCGACGGGGAGTACGCCCTCGCCCCGGACCGCGGTGCGATCGCGCGCCTCACCCTGGACTCCCTCCAGGTCCTGGACGCCTCCCGGACACACCGCCGCTCCGTGGCCGTGACGTCGGGCAAGGTCGGCTCCCGGGTCAGCTGGACCGCCGACGGCCGGTGGGTCGTGGTCTGGCGACGGGACGACGGCCTGTTCCGTGCCTACTCCGCCGCGGACCTCGGCCGGAGCGTGGATCTGCCGCGACTCCTCAAGAAGGAGGTCTCCATCGACAGCCTCGTCGGCCTCCAGGGCTCGGAGATCGCGCTCCTCGGCTCGGACGGTACGGTGGCCCGCCTGGACGCGGCGACCGGAGCCGTCCTCACGCCCGCCTTCTCCGCCCAGGAGGACCCCGAAGACGTCGACCGCATGCGGGACATGTGGGGGGAAGGCCGGATCGTACCCAGACCGGGGCACCCGGGCCACGTCGCCGTCGTCAGCCGGGGAGGCACCACGAACGGGGAGATCGGCCTGTGGGACCTGCACACCCGAAAGCGCTTCGCCGCCCCCCTGCACGGCCTGGCGGTCGACACCACGAGCTTGAAGATGCAATGGCACGGGGACACGATGGTCTTCAGCCCCGACGGGACCCGGCTGGCCGTACAGCAGGGCGACGGCCGGGTCCCGGTCTGGGACGTCGACGCCGGAAGGCAGCTGCCCGGCTCCGTCACGGTGACGACCCTGACCAACCTGGTCGGCTTCGGGCCGGACGGCGCTCTCCTGACCTGGAACGACAACAACCTCACCATTCATGACCCGGCTCGGGGAACCGCCGTCACCGCCGAGGTGAAGCCGGCCTACGGCATCGAGGTCAACACGGCGACGGCCGCGGTCACCGCGGACGGCCGGCTGCTGCTCGAAGACGGGGAGCGGGCCCGCGTGCTGGACCTGCGGCCCGACGTCCAGTTCAGGTCCCTGTGCGCCGCCGCCGGACGCGACTACACCCCGGCCGAGCGGAAGCTGCTCCCGGACGGCACCCCGTCACGGGCACCCTGCACCTGACCCGGGCATGCCACGATTCTGTAACCGATCGCCAGAACGGCAGGTCCGTCCAACCGCCGCGCACGCACCATTCCCCCATGACCAGTACCGAGGACATCCACGAGAACATCGGCCTGGAGGACGGCTCCACCGTTCGTTTCCTCCTCTCGGGGCCCGCCGCGGCGGCCCCGGCGCTCGGTGAGGGCCTCGGCCCCGTCGTCCCCGTCGGCAGACGGGCCGACGCGGTCGCCGCCTTCGCCACCGACGCGCTGCGCTCCACCCTGAAGCCGCTCGGGGTCCTCGTCCGCGAGGTCCACTCCTCGATGACCTCGGTGCCGGTGCCCCCCACCGAGATCACCGTCACCTTCGGCATCCAGCTCACCCAGGACCTCCAACTGGGCATCGTCAACGGCAACAACCAGGCACACCTGACCGTCACCGCCAGCTGGACGCCGCCGACGGCCGACTGACCGACCGCACGGCGCGCGACTGCCCGACCGGTCGGGATCGGTGCGGCTGCCGGGCGCCGCTCTTGAAAAGGCGTGGCTGCCGGGCGGTCGCGATGCGAGGATCGGTCCGCAACTGGCTCCACATCCGCGTTCCGGGAGTGCGCATGGAAGTCGCTTCGCTGCTGCCGTTGGCCACGGCCCGGTTGTCGCTGCGCCGGTTCACTCCCGGCGACGCCGACGACCTGTACGCCTACCAGAGCCTGCCGAGCGTGGCGCGCTACTTGTACCGGTCGGCGCACACGCGTGAGCGCAGCGAGCAGGTTGCCGCCGAGCGCGCGGCGCAGACGGCCTGGCGCGCCGACGGCGACAAGCTGGCGCTCGCCGTCTGCCGACGCGATGAGCACGGCGTCCTCGGCGAGGTGAGCCTGGCCCTGGCCGATGCCCGCGCCGCCCAGGCCGAGATCGGCTGGACTCTCGACCCGCGTCATCAGGGGCACGGCTACGCGACCGAGGCGGCCGCGGCGCTGGCCCGGTTCGCCTTCGACACGCTGGGCGTGCACCGGCTCTACGCACGGCTGGATGTGGAGAACACCGGGTCCGTGCGGGTCTGTGAGCGCCTCGGCATGCGCCGGGAGGCCCACCTGGTCGAGAACGACCTCGACGGGGATCGCTGGGGCAGCGAGTACGTTTACGCGGCGCTGTCGGCGGATCTTGGCAGTCGATCAGGAGACTGAGTTCGACGCCGCCTCCCGTTCGTCGTCTTCCCCGTGGGAGGATCCTGGTCCTTCAGGCCCGACTTGGGCCCGTCCCGGCGTCCTGTACCGGAAAGCGCGGGTTCCCGTCGTAAGGCCGCAGAGGTCAGTCCGCGAGGACCGTCCTGCGAGCGCCCGCGCACGCCCCCTCAGGCGTCGCACCGGACGTCCGCCGTGAGGGCCGATCAGGTACTTCGAGGCCGGTCGGGTAGCGGATTCCCCTCGCGCGTGGCAGTCCTGGAGCGTGGAGAGAGAGGACCCCCCATGTGTACGCGGATCCTGTGGAACACCAATGATCACGCCGTGCTCTCCGGCCGGACGATGGACTGGCCGGAGTCGACCGAGCCGGTCCTGACCGTCTTCCCCCGAGGCCTCGAACGCGACGGCGGCACGCTGGCGGGCACCACCGTCGTCAGCGAGAACCCGCTGCTGTGGACGAGCAGGTACGGCAGTCTGGTCACGACCGTCTACGGCGCGGGCACCGCCGACGGCCTCAACGAAGCGGGTCTCGCGGCCCACATGTTGTACCTGGACAGCACCGACCTGGGCCCCCGCGATCCCGCTCGACCGGGCCTGCAGATCGCGCTGTGGATCCAGTACCTGCTGGACTGCGCGGGTACCGTGCGCGAGGCCCTGGACCTGCTCGACGCCTGCCGGCTGGTACCGGTCGAGCTGCGCGGCTTCCGGGCCACGGTGCACGTGGCGCTGGAGGACGCGTCGGGCGACTCTGCGGTCATCGAGTACGTCGAGGGTCGGCAGCAGGTCCACCACGACCGCGGCTACACGATCATGACGAACGAGCCCGCCTACGAGGAGCAGCTCCGCCTCCTGCGGGAGCAGGTGCGTCTGGTGCGGGAACTCGGGCACGAGGGGCCGAGCAGCGAGGTCCCGCTGCCGGGGAACGTCAACGCGGTCGACAGGTTCCAGCGCGCGGCCTACTTCAGCGCGCTGCTGCCCGAGCCGGCGGACGACCGGGAAGCCGTCGCCGGGATCCTGGCCGTCACCCGCAATTCCTCGGTGCCGTTCGGGGCGCCGTACCGCGAGGGACGGTTCCGGACCTACAACACCGAGTACCGCACCGTCTGCGACCTGACCCACAGGCGGTACTTCTTCGAGCTGGCCACCAGCCCGGGCCTGCTGTGGGCCGAGCTGGACCGCTTCGACCTGTCGCCCGGTTCTCCGGTTCTGACGCTGGACCCCACGGGAATCGACCTCGCCGGGGACGCCTCGGACCGGTTCACGCCGTCTCCCGCGCCGTTCTGAGGAGACGGCAGGCGGGCGTCGAGCGGCTCCCGGACGGCGGTTCGGGCCCGGTGCCGACCAGGACGTACCACGCTCGGTGCCGGTCGGGGATTTCTCGGTGCACGAGCCGGGGGCGGGCGGCGCCGGCCTGGGGGATGTGGGCGCGCTCGACGCGGAAGGGGGTGGCGTCGCCGCTGTTCACGGGGGCGCCCTTCGGGCGTGGCAACGGCAACCCGGGACCCGGCGTGCCCCGGGTTGGCCAAGCGACGCACAAGCTGTGCATGTCGCCCTCGGACGGACAACCCTCATACGTTCGTGTCCTGGGGTACTCCCTTCGGCACAGGAGTGGTGATCATGATCGTGAAGCAGCTGCACGAGGCGGGGCTGCGGAGCGAGCACGCCTGTCTGGCGGCCGTCGCGTCCATCGGTTTGTCCCTCACTTCGTGGCCGGCCTCCAACCGGCAGGAGAACGTGGAGCGTGCGGACCGATGGGGCATCTTCGTCGGCGAATGGGCGCCCACCTTCTTCGGCCTCGGCTTGGCCTTGGCCAACTACGAGCGGGACGAGAACACCCTTTTCGACCAGTCCGATCAGGCGTACGGGCGGACAACCCGGAAGCAGGGGCGGGACGTCGGCCAACCGGGATTGGCAACCTGCCGACACCTTCGCAGTCGGGCACGGTTCTCTCTCCGCCCGCCTCCCGGAACCCGCCGCACGCACTGCGGCGGGTTCCGGGCGAGGAAGTCGATTCAGGCGATCGATTCGATTCACGGGGAAGTGGTCTGCACGACCGATCCGTCTTCGGGCCGGGCGGGGTCGGCCGTGCGCGCGTAGACGGCGGCGAAGGCCGCGTCGATCGAGTATTCGGCTCGGACGGTGGCCGCCGCCCGGTCCGCCACGAGGGTCAGGTCTGCAGGGTCCAGCGCGAGGAGTCGGCGCAGGCCGGCGGTCAGTGTGGTGACGGATGTGGTGTCCAGGAGCAGGCCGTTGACCCCGTCGTGGAGGTAGTACGGGATTCCGCCGCGCCCCGGGTTGCCGCAACCGGCAGTCCGGCGTCCATGGCCTCCAGTACCACGATGCCGAATTCCTCCTTGTCGCTGGGGCAGACGTTGTGGGCCCGACCGGTGCTTTCGGAGGTGGCCAGGGCGCGGGCTGCGGTGAGGTGTCCCTGCGGATGCCATGGGAAGGGGGCATCGCCACCCACGCCGTGAGTCCGGAGCGGACGTCGACCTGGGGGCAGTCGCCGAGGAGGGTGGCGGCGCCGGCTTCCACCAGCACGGTGGCCATGGTGTGCCCGGCGGTCAGTCAAGAGGCATGGGGAACGTATGCCCGACCCACCGGGAGGGCGAACCCTCGAGCCCGACTGACCGGCCGCACTCTGCGACCATCCAGTGTCACCTGGGCAGTTGGTAGGTTGAATCGGTGAAAATCACCCTCAGGAACGGCGGCGACCAACCGCTCAACGTGATGTTCGAGCCCGCCGCCATGGAGGTCGACATTCCCCCGCACGATCACATCGTCGTGGAATGGCCTGCCCATGACGACGAGAACCACCTCGGGAGCATCGACTACACGGCTGCGGGCATCGTGCTCAGCCCGCCGTGGGCCGAACCGATGGAGGCATGGGACTCGCAGGGCAACGAACTCGACGTCTGACCGGGCCCCGGCATGACCACCGCGTACGCCGCCGCGATGTCCGCTGACGTGCCCCGGTTCGGGTAACCGGGGCACGTGCCATGTGTGGGATCTGGCCGAGACCGCAGTGCGGGACGGGGCGAAGTGCGCCAAGGTCGAGGTCGGTGAGCGGGAAACTGATCCCGGTAGGTGCGCGTGGTGAAGGAGCTGCGGATGCGGTCGTAAGCGTCGAACGCGGTCGCTGAGGGCGCGCTCCCTGGAGCGGCGGTCACCGGCATGTGCGCGGGCGGAGCGGGTGTGGAGCATCGCGGTCGTGCCGGCCTGGGCCGGGACTGCCCGAGCCGGCCGTGGCCGGCCGGGCTGCGCCGGCCGGGTGACAGAGTGTGGCCCGCCCGGCCGTGCCTGCGGCGGGGACGGTTTCGGCTACGCCCCGGACGTGGATGTTCGCGGTGTCGGCTCGGGAGGGGCCGACCCGCAGCGATTCCTCCAGAGAGACGAGACGATGCCCCCGAGGATCGACGAAGCCGGACAGGACACCCCCTGGCGGCGTCCCGGCGGCGCCCGCTACGCCGCCGCCCGTGTCCGCGGACTGCTCCGCCCGCCCGTCACGGTCCACCGCCCCGCCGCCGGCACCGTGGTCATCGACCACGACCAAGCTGTCGTCACCCGGGACGGCACCGTCCTGCGGGTCAACGTCCACCGCCCGCCGGGCGGCGGCCCGTTCCCGGTCATCCTGGCCGCCCACCCGTATGGCAAGGACAACCTGCCCTCGACCACCAGGACCGGCAGGTGGAAGGTGTCGTTCCAGTACCGGCTGTTGCGGCAGACGGCACCGGTACGGTTCTCCTCGCTGACCGGCTGGGAGGCGCCCGACCCCGCCTGGTGGACCGGTCGCGGCTACGCCGTGGTCAACTGCGACCTCCGCGGGGCGGGCACCTCCGACGGCACCGGCGCGCTGCTGTCCGCTCAGGAGGGCGAAGACGTCCACGACCTCGTCGAATGGGCCGGAGCCCAACCGTGGAGCACCGGCTCCGTCGGCATGCTCGGTGTCTCCTACCTTGCCGTCTCGCAGTGGAGGGCCGCCGCGACCCGCCCGCCGTCCCTGAAGGCCATTGCCCCCTGGGAGGGGTTCACCGACGCCTACCGCGATCTGCCGAGGCCCGGGGGCGTGGCCGAGGTCGGGTTCCTGACGCTCTGGAGCCTCGGCCTGCGTCGGACCCGCCGGCAGTACTCCCTGAAGAAGGAGAGCGCCCGACACCCCGTCATCGACGAATGGTGGCGCTCCCTCGATCCCGACCTGGCGCGGATCGAGGTTCCCGCGCTCATCTGCGGCAGCTTCTCGGACAACAACCTGCACAGCCGCGGCTCCATCGCCGGCTTTGAAGGGATCGGGTCGGCGGAGCGCCACCTCTACACCCACCGGAGCGGAAAGTGGGCCACCTTCTACAGCGACGAGGCACGGGCCGCACAACTCCGCTTCTTCGACCGGCACCTCCGCGGCCGCCGCGACGCCCCGCCACTGCCCCGGGTACGCCTTGAGGTCCGGGACCGCGGGGACCGGGTGGTCGAGGTCCGCGAGGAGTCGCAATGGCCGCTCGCCCGCACCCGCTGGACCCCGCGCCACCTCACTGCGGGCGGACTCGCCGACGGTGCCCCGACCCGGGCCGGCTCGCTGACCTTCGACATCCGCCGCGGCGGCGCCCGCTTCGGCTGGACCCTCACCGAGGACGTCGAGCTGACCGGTCCGATGGCGCTGCGGCTGTACATCGAGGTGGTCGGAGCCGACGACATGGACCTCGTCGTCGGCGTCGAGAAGTGGAACCGCGGCCGCTACATCGGTTTCGAGGGTTCCTACGGGTACGGGCGCGACCGCGTCGCCACCGGCTGGCAGAACCTTGCCCTGCGTGCACTCGATGAAGAGCGGTCCCGTCCCTTCCAACCCGTCCCCGCCTGCCTCACCCGCTCACCCGTGACCGCCGGCCGGATCGTGCCCGTGGACATCGCGCTCGGCCCCTCCTCCACCCTGTTCCACGCCGGCGAACAGCTCCGCCTGGTCGTCGCCGGCCGCTGGCTCTCCCCTCGCAACCCCCTCACCGGCCAGTTCCCGGCCGCCTACCGCACTGCCCGCCGGGGCACCTGCACCCTCCACTGGGGACCCGCCCACCCCGCCCACCTCCTGCTGCCCGTCATCCCCCGCACATAGGCTCGCCCGACCCGTCGCGACTGGGCACTCCCGCCCACCAGCCGCTTGTGCGACGTATGCGCGGGCGCGGGCGCGCCACGGGCTCACCCGGCGGGAGCCGTCCGGGCGGCCCCTTACGTCGCTCGATCAGGGAGAGCGTGGCGCCGAGACCAGGGCGACGACGATCCCCATCACCAGAAGCAGCACCAGGAGCAGCACCAGGTCCGTACCCGAGGACTGGTGGACCGGCCACCGCGGGAGCGGCTGCTGCGGGGGGCCATCGCCGCCGGCTCAGCGTCTCCGTGCCGGTCCCGGTGGGCCGGCCGAGAGGTCGGGCAGGGCGGGTCGCCCGGCCGGTGCACCCGAGTCGGCGGAGGGTCGTCCTCGTGTCGCCTCTCCGGCGATCCGCCCTGATCGAGTCTCCCGAGCCCCGGTCGGACCGTCGGTTCAGCGCAGTCCGGCGAAGAGGTCGTTCTCGGGTACGGCCGCGCCGGTGGTGTCCTGGACACGGACGAAAGTCTCCACGCCCATCAACTCGCCGAACCGCTCCTTGCCCATCTTGAGGAAGAAGATGTTCTCGCCCTGACTGGCGTGCGCGGCCAGCGCGTCGAACTTCTGACCGCTGTACGCGGTGGTGTCCACCCAAGTGCTGATCTCGTCGTCGGGGAGGCCGATCTCGGCCATGGCGGCGGCCTCGGCAGGATCCGGTTCCGGCATGTCCTCGTGGAACTCGCGCATGATCTCGCCGAACCGCCGCATTCCGGAGCGGGGCATCGTCGTCCAGTACACCTTGGGCGTCAGTCCGGTCGTCTTCAACGCCGCCACCGTGATGCGGTGGGCCTGGATGTGGTCGGGGTGGCCGTAGAAGCCGTTCTCGTCATAGGTGACGACCACGTCGGGCCGGTAGTGCCGCATGAGTTCGGCGAGTCTGGCGGCACCTTCCTCCAGGGGGGTCTGCCAGAAGGAGCCGGGGGCGTCGTTGGTCGACCAGCCCATCATCCCGGAGTCGGCGTAGTCCAGCGTCTCCAGATCGCTGACCTTCAGGACCTCGCAGCTCGCCTCCAGTTCCTGACGGCGCATCAAGGCGATGGCCGCGGGATCGTGCGCGGGATCGCCCGGCTTGACACCCCCCGGTCCGTCACCGCAACCGCCATCGGTACACGTCACGAGGACCGTGCGGATGCCCTCCGCCGCGTATCGCGCGAGGATCCCTCCGGTTCCGGTGGCCTCGTCGTCGGGGTGCGCATGCACAGCCATGAGGGTCAAGGGCCGATCGGTCATGAGGAGTCCTCCTGCGGAAAAGCGTCTTGGTCGTGGTGCGCGGCGGATGTTCACCGGTCCCGAGGACCGGAGCCGGTGGGGCGGACGACCTTCCGGCGGCCATGCCCCCCACGCGCGCGGCGCGGGTCCTTCGGTCGATGCAACAGCGTCGGCCGGACCGGTGTTCCCGCCGGGGCCGCGTGGACCTCCCGGGCGTCGGCGCGAGGACGCGGGCGCGGTGCGGACGCCCTGTCTCGACGCCACGTCGGATTCGCATCCCTGCGGGCGCGTGCGGGGCGCGGCGGCGGTCGCTCGACCAGCGCACCGCGGCGAAAGACCGCCCCGTCGTCTGCCCTCCACCTTCTCCTCAAAAGGGTCGGCGGGGCGATCACAAGGCGCCCGTAGGGTGATGCGTTGTGGACACGAGGGCAGGCATCGAGATGGTTGGCGTCCCGCCGGGACGGGTGACGCTGTCGGACCGTCGTACGCGGAGCAGTTGGGTCGTCGACGTCGAGCCGTTCCAGATGGCGGCGTTCCCGGTCACCCAGGTCTCGTACGCATGGGTCACCGGTCAGCGGCCGAGTGGCGCCCAGGAGGACCGGCTGCCCGCGGCGGGCGTCTCATGGTGGGACGCGATCCGGTCTGCGACGTGCTGTCCCTACGTGATGGGCCGACACCCGTGTACCAACCACATGCCGACGGCGAGACGGTTGATCGGGACACCCCCGCAGACGGGTACCGGCTGCCGACCGAGGCCGAATGGGAGCACGCCTGTCGTGCGGGTACCTCGGGCCCCCGTGTACACCACCACCCCCGGCTGGCTCGGTACTCCGACGAGAAGCTGGCCCGCGAGGCCGTGGCCGACGGCCGATCCGCGGCGAACAGCCCTCCAGGAAAGGAAACAAGCAGCTCAAACGGGCCTTCCTCCTCTCCGCGTTCGCCACCCCGGGCGACCCCGCGTCCCGGACCAAGTCAGGCTGAATCGCCGAGAGCCCGCCGTGCTTCAGCCCACAGCCGCTCGTACTCCTCCGTGGAGATCTCGGCCGCCAGCGGCTGGTGCCATGAACGGCAGTACGGCGTTCTCGCCGAAGGTTCCATGGACGGATGGCAGGAATGCGGCATCGGCAACATCGCCGCGGCCCTCGTCGCCGGCGAACCCCGATCCAACTTCCTCTCCCACCCAGGGATCATCGGCCACCAGATGCGCCAATTGCGGACCCATGAACAGCGTCATACTCCGGGCGGGGTTCTCGTGATCGGGGCGGGCGGTGGCGTGACCACCATCAGGTGACCGACGCGATCGCGTTCAAGTACCGCACCGGCACGCCGTGGATGGACCTGCCCGAGCACTTCGGCTCGTGGAAGGGTGCCCACAACCGGCTGCGGAAGTGGGCAGCCGACGGCACCTGGGAGAAGGCCTTCACCGCTCTCCTCGCCCAGGCCGACGCCGAGGGCGACCTGGAGTGGGTCGTCGCGGTCGACTCCACGATCGTCCGTGCCCACCGGCACGCCGCCGGGGCCCGTCAAAAGGGGCCCCGAACGGCGAGCCCGCCGACCATGCCCTCGGACGGTCCCGCGGCGGACTGACCACCAAAATGCACCTGGCCGCCGACAACCGCTGCCGGCCCCTGGCCTTCCTCATCACACCCGGCCAGGCCGGTGACGCACCCGCGTTCCCGAAGGTCATGGCCCGCTTACGGATCCCTAGGCCGGTCGGCAGACCGAGGGTGGCCCCGGACGTGGTCCTGGCCGACAAGGCCTACTCGTCCCGCGCGATCCGCTCCCACCTGCGTCGGCGCGGGATCCGGGCGGTGATCCCCCAGCCCGCCGACCAGGCCGCCAACCGCAAACGCCTCGGCAGCCGCGGCGGCAGTCCACCAGCCTTCGACCGCGAGGCCTACAAGCAACGGAACACCGTCGAACGCCGCATCAACAAGCTCAAAATATGGCGCGGTCTGGCCACACGCCACGACAAGACCGCCACCACCTACCTCGCCGGACTCCACCTCGCAGCCATCCTCATCTGGTCAGCCAGATGATCCGAAGGAAACGCCCTGGGTCCGACCACCGCGGTCCTGGGCCGGCGCCTCTCGCCGGCCTCCTGTCGCTGACCATTCCCGCCGACCACACCACGCCCTAGACTGCGACCGCTCCAAAACCTGGCGATCAACAGGAGGGCGCGCAAGATGAACCGAGCACTGATCAGCGCATTCGCGGCCGTGACGTTAGTCGTGTCCGGGGGAAGTGCCGCCACCGCTTCCGACGGCGCTCCGCCGCGCACCACGCACGGCCCCTGCCAGTACACGCAGACCCCGGACGAGCCGCCCGCGCGTCATGTTCCACTGCCGCCCGACCCGCGGCGCACCCCTGGCCGCGGCACGGTTGACATGGCTGTTGCGACCAGCCAGGGTCCGCTCCCCCTGCGTTTGGACCAGGCCAAGGCGCCGTGCACGGTCCAGAGCTTCCTGCACCTGGCACGGCACGGGTTCTACGACCGAACGGTGTGCCACCGTCTGACGGCGTATCCGACGCTGAAGGTCCTGCAGTGCGGCGACCCGACCGGAACCGGTGAGGGAGGGCCCGGGTACAAGTACAAGGACGAGCTACCGGTGGATCTGCCACCCGCACCGACCGATCCGACCGGCGCGCGCCGCCTGTACGGGCGCGGCCTGCTGGCGATGGCCAACGCCGGTCCGGACACCAACGGCTCACAGTTCTTCGTCGTCTACGGCGACTCCGCACTACGCCCGAACTACACGGTGTTCGGCACGGTCGGCCCCGACGGCCTGGCAACACTCGACAAAACCGCCGCCGGAGGAATCCAGCCGACCGCGGAGGACCCGGCACCCGTCGACGGCACACCCGTGCTGCGGACCGAGCTGCTCCGCGTCCGACCGTCCTGCCGGCATTGACTCCCCGCGGCCGCGCCGAAACCGCGGCCGCTGCGGTGGCATCTGTCCGGGGGCCAGGGTGGGGGTGGGGGTGGGGGTGGAGCGGGAGCGGGCCGCCATCGGGGAGGCCCACAGTCGGGACGCGGGCGCGGGCCGCGCGGTCAGCGGCGTGGTCCAAGCGTGGAGGGTCGCGTCCACGAGGCGGCCCACCAGGGCCATGCCGGTGACCTGCTTCCAAGAGGTTCGGCCGTCAGGCGGTTCAGGTGCCGGGCGACGGGGTGAGTGCTGTCGCTCTCGCGGATGTTCTGCATGCGGGCGGCCGGCAGGGGCCACTGGCGTGAGCCGACCAGGAGGCCCGCTTCCCCGCTCCGGCAGGATGTCCATGACCAACGACACCATCTGCGAGTGCGCGGCCGGGCGCACCTTCAGGTGCGGCACAACCTGCACCGCCTGGCCTGGCTGGACCGGCCCACCGGAGAGCCGATCAGGCGTTATGAGCGTGCCCGGCCCGGCGAGCCGGTCCACGTCGACATCGAGAAGCTCGGCAACATCCCCCACGGCGGCGGATGGCGGGCCGTGGGCCGAACCGACGGCGACCGCAACCGGCAGGCCACCACCACCGAGCGGCAAGAGCTCCACACCGGTGACTGGCTACAGCCACGTCCAGTCCGCGGTCGACGACCACTCCCGCCTGGCCTACAGCGAGGTCCTGGCCAACGAACGGCAGGAGACCGCCGCCGGCTTCCGGCAGCGGGCCAACACGTTCTTCCAGGCCCACGGCATCACCGTCGAACGCGTCCTGACCGACAACGGCGCCTGCTACAAGTCGAAACTGTTCACCCGGATCCTGGCCTCGGGTGGCATCACCCACAAACGCATCCGGCCCTACCGGCCACAGACCAACGGCAAGGTCGAACGCTTCAACCGAACCCTGCTCGAGGAATGGACCTACCAGCGGCCCTACACCTCGAACACCGAGCGGACAGCAGCGCCGGCAGACTTCCTCCACACCTACAACCACCACCGCTGCCACACCGCACTCGCAGGCAAGCCACCCATCAGCCGCGTAAACAACGCCGCGGGTCAATACACCTAGCCCGTCGTTCACGGGGCCCCGGGAACGCTTCGCATCCACGCAGGCGGGTGGCGCCCACGGGTCGGCGGCCTCCCTCCCGCACCGGCGCGGCAACGGCGGGAGCGGCGGGTGCGGGGGTTACGGCCTGAGCAGGCGCGGGAGCGGGGACCGGCGGGCGGGTACGCGTCCCGCCGCAGGCGCGGCCCGCGGGTCGCCGGAGCCGCCCTTGCGCGAGTCCCGGGCCGGCGGCGCTACAGCACCGGGAGCAGCAGGGGTGGCGGTGGGCGCCGGGGTGGCGGGCGCGGGTGCTTGGGCGGGCGCGGGTGCACGGGTGGCGGCCGCGGTGGTGACGGCGGCGACGGCCTGGTCAACGCCGTCGAGCACGTACCAGGGCACCCCGGCCCCCCGTTCGTCCATGGCCGCGACCCTAAGCACGCGCGCCGCCCGAACACGAACACGACTCCACCGCGTTCCACCGCCGCCGCGCCGACCGCCCGCTCCGCTACTGCGCGTTGCGGAAGTCGTAGTAGTCCTTGCCCGCGACGAGGACCGAGGTGAAGGAGACGGGCAGGCCGTGCGGGCCGCGGGGGACTTCCTGGGAGGTCTGGCGGGTGAAGCCCAGGGAGACGCCCGGGACCACGACATTCTCCGGGTCCTCGGCGTCCACGGCGCAGCCGCGCTCGGTCAGCCCCGCGAGGATCGTTTCGGCGGGATCCCTGAAGACGTCGTGCTCGTCCAGGAGGACGCGCGTGGCGCTCCCGCGGCCCTCGCCGGGCCACCACAGTTCCACGGCCGTCACATGGTCATCCGCATCGTGGAAGACCGTGTAACCGACCCCGTCGACGTCACCCATCAGCCGGCGCGCGCGCCGGGAGGTGGGGACGACGACCCGGGGCTCACCCCAGGGCTGCAGCGCGGCCAGGGCCTCTTCATACGTACTACCGAGGTGCACGGGCCCGGCGGCGGTCGGCGGTGTCAGGAGCAGATCCATATTGCTTCTCCGATTGTCTACTTGAGCACTTCGCAGGACTGCCGCCGGCCGGGACAGCACGCCGAGCACGCGCCTTTGGCGAAGTGCGTCGCCGCCACGCACGGCATCCCGCTCTCGCCGTGGGACTCGTGGTAGAGATCCGCTTCTCCCCCGTCCTCCGCACGGAGCCGGGAGAGGCCGTCCTCCGAACTGCCCGCCACCACGTACGGCTCCGTCACCTGTCGGAACCGTTCGGCATGCAACGCGACAACCTCGCTGTCCACGAACCGGAGCAGGAAGCTGCTGTAACTCATGGACACACTCTGCCATCGTCATGATCCGCCGGACATTGCCTAGATGATCGATTCCAAGGGGTCAGTGCAGACAAGCGGTCACGCCCGTCAGAAGTCGAAGACCGACCAGCAGATCTCGTTTCGCAACCGCTGATCGTCTAGGACGAGTTCGCGAATCACATCCGGGAGCTGTTCGCGCTGCCAACGGCACTCGAGCCGGCCGGCGCTCTCACCTTGCCGCCCGGGGGCCGTCGCACGCACAGCCTTGATCGCGTAGGCCGCAGCGCCAAGTTCGTGTGCGGCGACATGCGCCACCACTGCCGCCTGGCCGGCAGCAAATGCGGCGTGCCGAGCGGCTCCGCTCAACTCCCTGGCCGCAGCCATGGCATGGCCACCCGCCGCTCGGGACTGGGACATCCTGATCTCACCGCATGTCCATGCCCGAACCTGCTCGATCGCCTCGCGGGGGCGCGGGTCCGACGGCTGCACCGACTCGAAGAGGTGCAGAACGTGCTCCGCGCACGCGGCAGCCCACAAGGCCAGGAGCCGATGGTCGGAGTCCGTAAGCGTCCCCCCGCGGCGGATGGTGATGAAGCGGGGGTCACGATCTTTGGGGAGGATCATGGTATTCCCAGGGATCGACTGCGCGCATAGGGCGAGGGCGTCCAACGTCGTGTGTGAAGACAGAGTTGGACACCCTCGCGACCGCACTCTATGTCAAGACCCATGATCTGCTGAAGGCGTCTGCGCATCTCGTGCCATGGTGGCCGGCCGTAGGGATCGCCCCGCAGCTCACCGACGCAGAGCTGGTCACGCCGGCGGTAATACAGGCGATGCCCGGCTTCACCTCCGAGGCCAGATGGCTCCGCCACGCCCGCTCCACCTGCGACATCTCTTCCCGTACGTACCCAAGCAGCCCGGCTACAACAAGCGGCTGCGCAAGTCCGCCGAGCTGCTCCGCCGGGTCACCCGGCTACTGGCCACCGAAACCTCGGTGTGGAGCGACGATGTCTGGATCGTGGACTCCACTCCGGTGGAATGCGGCCGCTCACGCGAGACCGTCAAACGCTCCGAGCCGGCCGGATGGGCCGAGTACGGGTACGGCGCCAGTCACAGCCGCTTCTTCTGGGGCCCGCGGCTGCATCTGGTGTGCACCCTCCAGGGCCTGCCCGTCGCCTTCGCTCTGACCGGGGCCAAGGCCGACGAGCGCGAGACCCTGCTGGACCTCCTGGCCGCCGAACCCAGCCTCGTCGCCTTGCGTCCTGCCCAAACCCTGATCGGCGACAAGAACTACTTCGGCCGGGGCTTCGAAGACGAGCTCGCCGAACAGGACATCCGGCTACTGCGGCCGAGCCGCAAGGGCGAGCCGGAACGGCCCGGAGCTCCCCTGTTCAAACCGTTGCGGCAGGTCATCGAGTCGGTCAGCGAGACCTTCAAGGGCCAACTCGACCTCGAACAGCACCGAGGGCGCACACCCGGTGCTGTCGTCGCCCGCGTCATGCAGCGAATCCTCGCGCTGACCGCCGCGATCTGGCACAACGACCACACCGGACAGCACATCCTCCGCTCGCTGACCGCCTATGACCACTGACCCCTTGGAATCGATCATCTAGGACCAAGTCCCGAGTTGCGGAGTCCCCCGGACGAGACCGGCTCACTCCCGAGCAGGCGAAAGACTGGCTCGCGGAGCACCCTTAGGGTCTGTCCAGTAAACGGTGTAACCGTGGTTGGCTTGTAGCTCAGATTCGGTTGTTGGTGAGGCGTCCGTCGAAGGCGATGTCGAAGGCCTGGAGGGCTCGCTTCCAGCAGGTCGTCCAGCGTTTGCGGCCGGCGCCGGTCGGGTCGAGGGACATCACCGCGCGGTAGACGCATTTCAGGGCGGCGTTCTCGGAGGGGAAGCGGCCGCGAGCGCGGACCGCCCGGCGGATGCGGGCGTTGACGGACTCGATCGCGTTGGTCGTGCAGACGATCCGGCGGAGCTCGGCGTCGAACTGCAGGAACGGGACGAACTCGGCCCAGGTGTTCTCCCACAACCGAACGATCGCCGGGTACTTCTGCCCCCCACTCCTCGCAGAACTCGAGGAACCGGCTGGTGGCCGCGTCTTCGGTCGGAGCCGTGTAGACGGGCTTGAGGGCCTTGGCGATCTTGTCCCAGTCCTGGCGGCCCGCGTGGCGGAACGACGCCCGCAGCAGGTGGACGACGCAGGTCTGGACGACGGTCTTGGGCCAGACCTCGCCGACGGCATCGGGCAGGCCCTTCAACCCGTCGCAGACCAGCATGAGGACGTCTTCGGCGCCGCGGTTCTTCAACTCGGTCAGGACCCGCAGCCAGTGCTTGGCGCCTTCACCTCCCTCGCCACCGGCCCACAGCCCGAGGATGTCGCGGTGCCCTTCGGCGGTGACCGCCAACGCCATGTAGATGGGGCGGTTGGCGACCTGGCCGTCGCGAATCCTCACGTTGATGCAGTCGATGAACACGACGGGATACACGCGGTCGAGGGGGCGGGCCTGCCACTCGGCCGTGCCCTCCATCACCGAATCGGTGATCGTCGAGATGGTCTGCTTGGAGACCTCGGCGCCATAGACCTCGGCCAGATGTGCGGAGATCTCGCCGTGGGTCGGGCCCTTCGCCGACAGTGACAACACCATCTCATCGACGCCGGTCAGCCGCCTTCTCTGGAGGTAACCATGTAGCGCGAGGCGAGTGGAGAACATTGTGTGCAACTCAGTGCCGGTGTGATCGACAGGTTCGTGTGCAACACCTGTGGCGCTACTTGATGTTGGGGAGGGTCGTCGATCATGAGTGATGACTGGCGGAAGGACCGGATCGGCAACGCCCTTCGGGGTGAGAACCCTGCGGTGTTCCGAAGGTTGGAAGCGGGATTCGCAGTGATCGGGGACGTCCAGTTCCTTCCGGGATACTCGGTGCTCTTGGTCGACGATCCCTCGGTGGAGCGGCTGTCGGGGCTTCCGAAGGACAAGCGCCTGGCGTTTCTCTCCGACATGGACAAGCTGGGTGAGGCCCTCGAATGCGCTTGCAGGCGGCTGGACCCGGCTTTCCGACGGGTCAATCTGGGGATCCTGGGGAACACCATCCGTTCCTGCATGCGCATGTGTGGCCGCGGTTCGAATGGGAGCCCGCCGATCTTGTGGGCCGACCGGTGTGGCTCTCTCCGCGTGAGCGGTGGCATGACGAGCAGTATGTGTTCGGCCGGCAGCACGACGCGGCGCGCGAGTGGATCGCCGATGAGCTGGACCGCCTCGCTCCCTGACGTCTGCGGGGCGTCACCTAGATCGGCACCCGCTCCTGTCGCCTCGGCAGCGCGAGGCGACAGGACTGTGCTCCGTCAACAAGCCGCGGACGCGGATGCCGTCTCGTGTCCTTGATTGAGTTCCTCCATGACACGGTCGCGGAGGAGTTCGTACTCCTCGCGAAGCCTGCGCCACTCGGTGATGGGAGGGCGGGGAATGACGATGCCTCCGGCGACGATCTCCTCGGGCCGGAACTGCTCTCGGGTGAGGTCGATCTCGATGCCCATGCCCAGGCGATTCCACCAGTGGTAGTCGACGCGTTCTCCGTTCACGTGAACTTCCCCGCGGATCAACTCCCCTCCCAAGAGGTCGTTCAGCACCATGGCCGTGACACCGCACTGGTCCCGGGCCGGGTTGTCGGGGCTCCAGCGTGGCCGGAACTCAGGTGTGCATGTGTCGGCACTCCAGCTGCTGCGAACAGCTCGCTCGATGTCGGTGAGAAGAAGCGGTGTCATGCCGCTGATGTTCTCAACCAGCACTGACAACGGCCGCTCGAGGACCGTCGGCCCCGTTGGTTCAGCGCTCTGGTCAGGTCCCGGTTGGCCTCCCTTGCGGCATCGAGATCAGATCGAGCCTCCTCCAACGCGGAGGTCAGTTCGACGTTGTGCTGCTCCAGCCTCGTGATTTTCCGCTGGAGCTCGTCGTTGTCAGCTGGGGCTCCGAGTCCCGACTCCTGCCATGCCTGAGCTCCCAGCGCCTGCGACAGCCGTTTCTCCAGCTGCTGAACGCGGGCGGCCAGGCGGGTGTTGCGGGCCTGGGCATTGGCGAGGTCGGCCTGGAGCGAGGCCCGGCTGGCCGCCGGCCGCGACGTTGTGCGGTTCCAGACAGATGCCGTAGGCCGTAGCCACTTCCCCGATGGCCCGCCGCACGTGTTCGGAGTCCGGCATCCCCTGTGCTTTGCGCCAGACACGGTTGCCTCGGCGGTCGAACTGCAGGGCAGTGACCCGGTCGACAGCCTCGCGTCGTCGCTCCTGGCTGACGCGGTAGTACGCCTGAGTTGTGGAGAGTTCACGATGGTCCATCAAATCCATGAGCACGTCCGGGGTGATGTCGGTGTCCGCGTGACGCTGCGCGAAGGAATGCCGGTAGGCGTAGGGGAAGATCCTGGACTTGTCGAACGGGCAGCATCCTCGTCACGAGCTGCCCGTCGACCAGCACCACGACCGGCATCATGATGTCGGGCAAGTCATCGACCCACGCTCGGTGAGCCTCGCCGATCGAGCCGATCGGCTTCGTCCCCGCGGGGTTGGCCACCGGACTCGGCAGCAGCTTGAGCTTGCTGGTCGGGGTGTCGGGGAACCGCTCACGTACCCGTTCCTGCTGCGCCGTGATCACGGCGGCGGTCGCCTGCGCGATCGGCAGGCGACGGCCCAGCCGGTAGTTCATGGAGTTGTCGTAGTCCATGACCAGCGTGCCGCCCGGATCCTTCGCCAGGCAGTCCCACGGCAACGTGCTGATCTCGTCAGGCCGCCGCCCTGTGTCGATCAGCAGCTCGGTCGCAACGCGGAACTCGCGGTTGCTGATCTTCTCCAGCAGATCAAGGTTGTCGCAGAGCTCTCTCATCACCTCGTCCGGCAGGTCGCGGCCGGCCTCGGTGTCCTCGGTGTCCTCGGTGTCCTCGGGCTCGTCCGGGATGTCCTCCACGGACGGCGCGAAGTCGGCCGGAAGCCCCTCCAGCACTTCTCCCGGGCCGGCCGGTGAGGCCCATGACACGAATCCGGTTCACGATCTTCCGGACATAGCGGATCACGTTGACCCGGTGGTGAGCTCCGAAGACGCAGCTCTCGGCGAGGAACGCGACCCGGTTGCAGAAGCTGACCATGTCCGTACGTGCGGCACGCAGGCTGTGGGCGGCCTCCACGCGGGCCGCGACGGCGGCGCGGTGCGCATGGGTCAGGGTCCGCAGCGCCTGTGCGTCGGGGCTGCTGTCGACGCCCGGCCGGGAGACCCCGGTGCGGACCATGGCGACGAGCATCCGGGCGTCCGCCCGGTCCGACTTTCGCGATCCCCAGAGCGCTGCGGTGGCGGGCCGCGCGCGTGGGATCGACGTGGACCACGGCCATGCCGGCCGCGGCCAGGGCGCGAGCGAAGAGGATGCCGGTGTCTTCGATCCCGGTGACGGCGGAGCGCCACCGCCGCTCCAGCGGGGCAAGGAAGGCGGGGTACTCGGCCGCCGGGTCGGGGCTGTCGGCGTAGACGATGCGATGTGCAGCGATCACGGCGCCGGCTTCGTTGAGCGCCGCGAAGTCCAGCCAATTGTCCGGCCAGTCGCATCGACGAACAGCACCGCGCGAACACCCCCTCAACCGAAGATCAGTGGTAGAAAGAATTCCACCCGGGATAGCGCGGGTCACACACGGGGATCAGGGAAAATGGGCGTTCGAGGCATCAGGCGCTGACAGTCACAGCGGGGTGGGAGATGGCGCGGGAGGTGATCCCCCGGGACCACCTCGCCCACGGCGAATGGCCGGCCGGCGACCTGGCGGCCGACGCACCTCCCGGTGCTCACCTCGGCCAGGTCCTCGCGAAGAACCTGGCCGCGGCCATGGCCCAGCGAGGTCTAGTGCTGTGACCGGAATGGTTTGCCGGATCGCGGTGTCCGGTGCGGTGCATCGCAAGGCGGAGGACTGCCTCGTGTACTGGACGTACTTGAGCGGTCCGACAACGCGGCGAGGTGCCGTGCCGGGCGCCGTGACACGGTGAACCTTTCCGGTCACAGCGCTAGGCGTCCGCGAGCTCGCCCGGATGGCCAAGGCGAGCCACCCCACGGTCAAGGCAGTGCCGGACGGAACCCGGCTGCCCGCCACGCACACGGTCCTCCTTCTCGAACTCGCACTGGACCTCCCGCTGTACCCGGCGGCCCTTTTCGAGCAGCTCCGGCCCTTGGCCCGCGACTGACTCGACTGACGCGACTGACTCGACTGACTGAGGAGTTGCGGCTGCTCCTCCCGGCAGGGCCGGCCTCCACGTGGCAAGCCGGGCCGACTGAGTACCGTGTACGGCGCGTTCGGACAGCGGTGACATGAACGCGATCTACGGGCCCCGTGGTTCTCGAAGGCCGAACGGCCATGGCTCGTCAGACCCAGGGCCAGTGGAAACCCCGTGAGGGTGAGTTCGTAAAGTGGCCACATGTCTGACGCCTCTCCCCTGATACAAAGTTTGCGCACGGCCGTCGAGTCGGCACCGGGTGACATGCCTCTGCGTCTGCACTTGGCCGGCCTGTTGTTGGATGCCGGGCAGCAGGACGACGCGGTCATGCAGGTGGCCGTCGCGCTGCAGCACGCGCCGGGTGACAGTCAGGCAAAGGCGCTGATGACACGCGCGATGAGTACGATCTCGCCTGCGGGAATGCCGCCGTCTGAGCTTCCGCCGGCCCCGGCAACCCCGACCATGGAGCCTGCGCCCGAATCCACTTTCAACTGGAGCGCCGCATCCGACCAGGTCAAAGACGTCATTCCGCCGCGCTTCGTGGAAGAGCCCCTCGCCGCCGACGGTAGCGGCGACGCCGAGGGTGCTCCCGCTTGGGACGTCGACGCTCCGGGGACCGTGCGCCTCGCCGATGTCGGCGGCATGCAGGAGGTCAAGGACCGCCTGGAGGCCGCCTTCCTTGCGCCGCTGCGCAACCCGGAGTTGCGCAAGCTGTACGGCAAGAGCCTGCGTGGCGGCCTCCTCCTCTACGGACCTCCCGGCTGCGGCAAGACCTTCGTGGCACGCGCCGTCGCGGGGGAGCTCGGTGCGAGCTTCCTGTCCGTGTCCGTCAATGACGTACTCGACATGTGGATCGGCAACTCCGAGCGCAACATGCACGAACTCTTCGAGACGGCCCGCCGTCAGGCCCCCTGCGTGGTATTCCTCGACGAGCTGGACGCTCTTGGCGGCAAGCGCAGCCGTACGCAGAGCGCCGGCCTGCGCAACACGGTCAACCAGCTCCTGACCGAGCTCGACGGCATCAACGCCGCCGCCAACGAAGGCGTGTTCGTACTCGCCGCGACGAATGTCCCCTGGGACGTCGACATCGCATTGCGCCGCCCCGGCCGCTTCGACCGCACGCTCCTCGTCCTGCCTCCCGACGCGCCGGCACGCGAGACGATCCTCCGCTACCACCTGCGTGAACGCCCCATCGAGAAGGTTGACTTGGGCAAGCTCGTCAAGATGACCGACGGCCTGTCCGGAGCCGACCTCGCCCACCTGTGCGAGTCCGCGGCGGAGACGGCGCTTCTCGACTCGGTGCGCACCGGGGTCGTCCGCATGATCGGCATGAAGGACCTGCTCGCTGCCGCGAAGCAGACGGTGCCCTCGACGGAGCCGTGGTTCGCCTCCGCACGCAACGTGGCGATGTATGCCAACGACGGCGGCATGTACGACGACCTGGTCGCTTATCTGAAGAAGAGGCGGAAGCTGTGACCACGCTGCACCCGACCGTCGAACAGGCCCAGGCCCTGATCGACTTCGAACGCCATGACCAGGCTCTGGAACTGCTGGGCCGCCACCTCGCCGAGGATCCCGGCGACATACGCGCCTGGGTCAAGATCGGCTACTGCCATCTCAACACGAAGGCGCCGCGGCAGGCGAGTGAGGCGGCCGACCAAGCCCTCAAGCTGGACCCTGAAGACTACGGCGCACTGATGTTGCGCGCCTGGGCGCTGGTGGACGACGGGGGCTGGCTCAACGTCGAACCCGTACTGCGCCAGGCGATCCGCGTAGCTCCCGAGGAGTCATACCCCCGTGCCATGCTGGCGGACGCCGTGTGGCGGGCCGCGATCGTCAAAGACGTCCGGACAACGGGAGCGAGGGAGATGAGTCATGCCGACATGGATCGCATTTCCGGCGAGGCCGCCGACCTGGCCATGGAGGCACTGCGCCTGGGTCCCGAGGACCTTTACGCCCACGAGGTCGCCCACCGCATCGCCAGCATGGCCGGCAATCGCACCGTCTCCGATCAACTCGACGAGGCCATTCTCCGCATCGACCCCCATCACGAAGAAGCCGTTGCCCGCCAGACGAAGAAGGCCGCCGAGGCCCCGGGGGTGAACGCCGCACAGGCCGCCGAACTGTACGCGGGTGCACTGGCCGGCCAGCCCGACTCCTCCTGGATGCAGCAGCAGCTCGACCGTGCCACCTACCGGCTTCTGCGAGGCACTCGATGGCTCGCCCTGCTCTGCCTGGTCGCGCCAGCCGCCATGATCAACCTGTTCCCCTCGGACGACCACCCGGCCCCCGCGCTGCCCCTGCCCATCGGACAGCGCCTGTGGTGCATGGTGGTCATGGCAGCGATCTGGGGCTTCGGCGCCTGGCGCCGCTACCGCAAGCTCCGCGCCGGGGTGCAGCTCAACGTCCGGTCCCTGATCCGCCGCGGCCGCTGGGCCCGCGTCGTCCTGGCGCAATCGGGCTGGGCCATGCTCTGCGCCCTGCTGATCGCAGGACCTGCCTGGGCAGACCTGGCCGGGCCACGCCTTCTCTTCTGGGCGGGGCTCGTGCCCATCGCAGCCACCATCTGGTTCGACAAGAACAAGGCCCGGTAGCTCGTTCGGGGGTGCAGCGGTCCACGGTTTGGGCAGGTTCTCGGTGCACCGGAGCCCCGCGGGCGAGCGGGATGCCGACTGCCGCACATCATGAGCGACGCGGCGGGCGGGGCCCCAAGGCGAACGAGCGGCACATGCAGCACTCACTGCCGACCGAGCCCTCCATCGAGCAGCTCGGCGCGTTGCAGAGCCAGGCCGGCGGCGGGCAGTCGTCGGCCGCGGCCGGGAGGTTCGCCGACCACCCGGAGGTCGAGCACCCGCTCGTCCTGACCCATCCGGTCACCGGAGCCCGCTCACTGCTGCTCGGCTCCATGGTGATCCGCTGCGTCACCGGACCTTCCGATCAGGACAGCCGCGCCATGATCGACGACCTGCTGGAGCACACGACCAGCGAGCCGTACCTCAGGCACTGCACACCCACCTTCCGGTCACGGGCACCGAAGCCCTCGACGTCCTGCTGCGCTCGCTGCCGCCGACGCCCGAAGCCGCCGGCATCACGAACGACTTCGGATGGCACACCTACTCCCCGCACTCCGACTTCGTCGCCCGCCACCTGCGCACCGGCGAGTACCCGGACCAAGCCCTCGATGCCCTCGCGCGCTTCACGCGGTACTTCTCGGCAGAGGTCGCCGTGCGGGACTTCCTCAACGACTTCCCCGACGAGACGATGAAGGCCGTCGACGCCTGGTCACGCGACGAGGCCCCCCGGCCCGCCGGCTCGCGAGCGAAGCCACCCGCCCCCCTCCTGCCCTGCGCACCCCGCATCTCCCTGCCCGCCGATGCGGCGCTCCCTGTGCTCGATCGGCTCTACGCAGACTCCAGCACCTACGTCCGCACCTCCGTCGCCAACCACCTCCACGACCTCGCCGGCACACAGCCCGAACTCGTCCTGGCCACCCTCAGGCGCTGAAGGAACAACACAGCGCCTCCGACCAGCACTTCGCCTTCATCCCCCGGACGGCTCTGCGGAGCAGGCTCAAGAAGGGCTCGCCGGACGCCTACGCCTTCCTCGGCTACCCGCATGACGCACCGCTGGAGCTGACGCCTCTCGTCCTTGAACGCACCGAGCCGGCCGACGGCGACGTGCTCAGCTTCTCCGCCGCCCTCACCGCCACCGTGGCCGTCCCGGTGGATGTCATGTTCGTGATTTCCTCCACCACGCCCACCGGCAAGCCGCGCGAGAAGGTCTACTTCCTCAGCCGCACCGCCGTTCGGCCCGGCCGGCCGCTCCTTCTGTCCAAGCCGCACAAGCTGCGGTCGACGGCCCCCACGAAGATCGCTCCCGGCCCGTACACCGTCGCGATCCAAGTCAACGGCCGCCGCTTTCCCCCGTGCCGTCCACGGTCGTCGCAGCATGATCCGCGAGCGGCCCACCACCTGATCTGACCGCTCTCCGCCCAGGCCGTGCCTCTCCTTGCCACGGCTCGGTCAGCCATGCCCCACACCGCAGCCCCGGCCGACACGGCAATCCCCCGAAGGGGTGACTCGACCGCGTCGAACAGATTTCAAGGCCCGCCGCCGCACCCTGCCCGCCCCAACACCCAGATCAGAACGTGTGTTCACGAAATGAGCCGTGACGGAGCCCGATCCGACGCGTTCTTAGAGCACCAGTGCCACTTCCCCGCCCAGATGGAGGACATCATGGATCCCGCCCCCGCCCCCGTGCATCAGCCCTCCAGAATCGAACGACGGCCCGCCTCCGCGACGGTGCGCCGTGTTGACGACACCCGCTCCTCAGCACGTCTGGATACGAGGTGGGCGGCATGAGTGAGTCGACCGATGACACCGCCGAGACCGTCCCGGGACCGCGCCCCACCCCCCTTCCGCCCGCCCCTCCGACCAAGGAGCCGGAAACGGCGCCGGCCCGTGCGGAGCAGAACTCCCCCGTCCCGGAGATGCGGTACGTGGACCTGACCGGCAGCCGTGAAGCGGCCGGGCGCTCCATCCGGATGCGCGACATGGCCCGGCGCCTGCCGCAGCTGGTCCAGCGCTCCCTGGCACTCGCCTGGCGCGTCGACCGGCGGGCCACCACCGGCCTCCTGCTGTGCCAGACGGTCGCGGGCGTCATGCAGGCCCTGGGCCTCATCGCGATCAGCGGCACCCTCACCGCACTGCTGACCAGCGGCGACGTCTACCACCGGCTCCTGCAGGCATGGCCGTCCGTAGCCCTGCTGGCCACCGCAACCGGAGTGCGGGCACTGCTGGGAATCACCGTCAGCTGGCTCTCCTCCCGGCTGAGCCCCCTCATGTCGCGCGAAGCCGAGCAGATGCTGCTCACCGGCTGCGCCGAGGTGGAGCTCTCCGCCTACGACGACCCCGACTTCAACCGCGACCGCGAAGCCGCCGACCGTGGAGCGCAGGTCACCGGCGACCTCATCGACGAGGGCCAGGACCTGATCGCCTCGGCCGCCTCCTTCCTCGCCGGAGCCGTCGTCCTGGCCGGGGTGAGCTGGGTACTCCTCCCCCTCCTGGTCGCCGCCAGCGTGCCGCAGGCCCTCGCCCAGGTCAGCGCCGCCCGGGTCCGCTACCTGGCGAACCTGCGCAGCAATGGCGACAACCGCATGCTGTCGGTGCTGCGGTGGCACATCTTCACCCGCGAGGCCGCTGACCAGATCCGCGCCGGCACCATGGCCGGCTTCCTCTCCGGCCGCTACCGGCAGACGGTCGCCCGGATCAACCGCGAGGACCGGACAGCGGCCGACAAGGGCGCCCGCATGTCGCTGGTCGGCGCCCTGTGCGGCGGCCTCGGATCGGCTGTCGTATGGGCGGCGGTGGTGTGGCTGCTGGCCACCGGCCGCATCAGCGTCGGCCACGCCGGCACGGCCGTGTTCGCTCTGCAGACGGTGGGCCAATCGGTGCGCGGGCTGGTCGCCGTGGGGGCCCGCGCCGTGCGTACCGGCCTCTACATGGACGACTGGACACGGTTCCTCGACCTGGCCGGCGGCTACACCATGCGCCGCGGCGAGCACCGGCCGGCGCCACCGTCCGAGATCGAGATCAAGCAGGTCTCGCACCGCTACGCCGGGAAGGACCACAACGCGCTGTCCGACGTCTCGCTCACGCTGCGCCGGGGCGAGGTCACCGCACTGGTCGGCTTCAACGGATCGGGGAAATCGACGCTGTCGAAGCTGGTCAGCGGCCTGTACCTGCCGAGCGGCGGGCAGGTGCTGTGGGACGGCGTCGCCACCGATGACGTCGACCCGCAGGCGCTGTGGCAGCAGGTGGCCCTGGTGCCGCAGGACTACGCGCACTGGCCGCTGACGGTGCGCGAGAACGTGACCCAGGGGCAGCCAACCGCCCGCGGTGACGCGGCGGTCCGGGAGGCCTGTGAGGCCGCCGACGCTGACGAGGTCGTCGACAAGCTCGGCGCCGGCCTGGACACGCTCCTCGCCCGCGAGTGGCTGAACGGGGAGGAGCTGAGCGGCGGCCAGTGGCAGCGCATCGCGCTCGCGCGGGCCTTCTTCCGCGAGGCCGGGCTCCTGGTCCTCGACGAGCCGACCGCGAACCTCGACCCTCGCGCCGAGTACCGGATCTTCCAGCGGCTGCGGGACCTGGCCCGGGACCGGGTGGTTCTCCTGGTCACGCATCGCATCACCAACGTCGCCGTGGCCGACCGGATCGTGGTCCTCGACGAGGGCAGGGTCGTGCAGGAGGGCACCTACAAGGACCTCGCCGCGCAAGAAGGCGGCCTGTTCCAGCAGTTGCTGTCCTATCAGGTCACCTCGGAGCCGGACGGCGAGAGGCACGGAACCCGCGCGTGAAGGATCCCGGCACCACCTCACGCGCTCCGCCCGGGCTCACGGCCCCGGCTGCCCATCCCACCCTCGACCCATCCACCAGTCATTCCGCGCTTCTCCGAGGTGTTGACGTGCCGATCACCCGCTCCCACATCCCGGACGTCACCCTCGACATCCACACGATCACCTTCGAGGGCGACATCCACCGCGGGCCCTTGTCCCAGATCGGCGGGAAGGGAGCCTTTACCCGCCGCGCCGACGAGCACCTCCTCGACGGCCGCGTCTCAGCGACCGTCGCCTGCGCCAAGGACCTGCCCAGTGCGCACGACCGGGCATCGGGCATCACCGTCGGGGCGGTCCTGCCGCGGGAGGACGCCCGCGACGTCCTCGTCCTCCCTGCCGGCCATCCGCCCGGCACCCGGGTCGGCACCAGCGCGCCCCGCCGTGCGGCACTCCTGCGCGCCCTGTACCCGAAGCTGACGCCGGTGCCGATCCGGGGGAACGCCGACTCCCGGCTCGCACGGCTGGACGCGGGCGCGGCCCGTCTCCTCGCCGTCACCCCCGAATAGGCCACGTACGAGCAGGCGGGGACGCGGCCCCTCGGTCCCGCCCCTCCCGCTCGCCCTCTTTCCTGATGGAGAAGGTGATGGATCAACTCTTCGCCCCACCCCGAACGCTTGTGGAGCAGCAGCGGATGCGACAGGCGCACCGGTCCGCCGCGCGGGCGCTCCTACTGCCCGCCGCCCACGGACCCGAGTCCTGGGGGTGGCAGGGACGCACCCTCAGCCGCCGCACCGGCGACCGGTGGCTGCGCGTTGTCTCCCAACCCCAGGACAAACCCCTCGGCAGGCTGTGGGACGGCGCGGCGGCCGCCGAAACGGCCCTGCCGCGGACCATCCCGCGCCCACGACTTGCCGACGTGATGGACTGGACCGCGGGCGAACACCGCTACCGGGCCGAGGTGTCCGAACTCGTCCCCTGGCCCGCCCTCCAGCGCGGCGGGCCCGTCCTGGAACACGAAGCCGACCTCCCGAACGTGTGGTGGACCGAGCTGCGCGGAGCCCTGACCACCCTGGCGGGCGTCTCCACCGACCGTCTCTCAGTCCGCCAGAACTGGATCGACCGGAACTTCCCCACCTACCTCGGCATGCCCCCAATCCAGATCACCGCATGGGTGACCGGACACGCTGACCTGCACTGGGGAAACCTGGCCGCCGATCACCTGGTGATCTTCGACTGGGAGTCCTGGGGCGCCGTCCCCCGCGGCTACGACGAAGGGCTGCTCCACGCGTACAGCCTGGCCACACCAGCCACCGCAGCACGAATCCGGCACGAGTTCGCACACATCCTCGACACCCCTCACGGCCGGACCGGTGAACTCGTCGCCCTCGCGCAGCTCCTACAAGTCGCCGGCCGCGGCCACCACCCAGAACTCAGAGGCCACCTCGAACGGCGAACGCAACACGTCATCACACAGCTCACCCCGTAGCCCCAGAGCCTTCCACCCGGAGCCCGCACCCCGCCCCTGGAGCGTGACCCATGCGAAAACCCCGGCTGATTGCCGTCAGCGGCCCCCCTGGTTCGGGGAAGTCGACCCTCGCCCGCGCACTCGCCGCCGAGCTGGGCTGCCCCGCCGTCCTGCGCGACGAGATCAAGCAGGGGATGGCGGCGAACATCGACACCCCTTCGCAGGAGAACTCGGACGCCCTCAACCTGCCCGTCATGAACGTCTTCTTCGCCGCTCTGGGCGTCCTGCTCCGGGCGCACGTCACCGTGGTCGCCGAGGCCGCCTACCAAGACCGCCTCTGGCGGCCCGGCCTGGAACCCCTCACCCGGATCGCCGACCTGCGGATCATCCGCTGCAACGCCTCCACCCAGACCCTCACCGAACGGATCAGCAAACGCGCCGCCAGCGATCGGCACCGTGCGGCGCACGCCGACGAGCAACTCCTCACCGACCTCTCCACCGGCGCCTACAACCCGGAGGCCTTCACCAAGATCTCCCTCGACGCACCCACGCTGCACGTGGACACCTCCGACGGGTACCGGCCCTCCCTGTCCGAGATCGCGGCCCACGCCCAACTCCGGTGACCTCCCCACCCTCACCTCGTCCGTTCACCGAGCGGCAGGCCGGACGAACCGCCTGCCGCACCCCGCTTCCACGAAGGGTCCGCCCATGACACCGTCCCCCTTGCCGTCGCTCTTGATGGTCGCCGCGCACCCGGACGATGAGGTGCTGCTTGCCGGTGGTGTCCTCGCGCAGTACGCGGCCGCGGGCGCGGCAACTGCCGTGGTCACCGCTACCTGGGCCGCTGAGAGCCGCCGGGCCGTCGAGCTCGCCGAGGCCCTCACGATCCTCGGCGCGGGCAAACCACGGATGCTCGGGTACGCCGACGCCCGCAACCCCCGGTCCGCGCCCGGGCGGGTCCGACTGTGCGATGCCCCGCTCGACGAGGTCGTCGCCAGCCTCGTCGGCCACGTCCGTGAACTTCGGCCCACGATCGTGATCACGCACGACCAGTACGGTCAGCTCACGGGGCACGCTGATCACATCCACACCCACCGGGCGACCCTGCTCGCCGTCCACGCGGCGGCCTTGCCCCACCTCTATCCCGAGGCCGGCGAACCCTGGCGGCCGGACGCCCTGTACGTCGCGACGCACCCTGCCTCGGGTGTCAGCGAGCTCGGCCCGCTCCTCGAACGGGTCGGCAAGACGGTGCACAGCGCGCCGGACGAGCAGGTTACGGCCCGCATCGACGTGAGCGACGTCGTGGCGACGAAATGGTCAGCGATCTGCGCGCACCGCAGCCAGGTCGAGGGCCGGCGGGCCCTGCCCGCCCTGCTGTCCGGCCTCACCGACGAAGTCCGGCACCGGATTCTGGCCACCGAGTGGTACACGCGCCTGGACACCGGCCCTGTACCTGGCCCCGTCCAGGACAGCCTCACGTCCGGCAGGAGGGACGTATCAGGGCTGTGGGACACGATCGGGCGGCTGGGTGACATGTTCACCCGCCGGGACACCGCGCGCGGGCTGTCCCCGGAACTGCAGTGGACGGTCCAGGTCCTCAAACTCACCGAGGAGGTCGGCGAATCGGCGCAGGCCATCATCGGCGCCTGGGGCGCGAACCCGCGAAAGGAGCAAGGCACTTGGTCGGACGTCCAAGAGGAGGTCGCCGACACCGCGATCACGAGCCTGGTCTCGCTGTACCGGATGCTCGGCGATCAGGCTCCCGGCTTCCTCACCCACGTGCTCGCCCAGAAGTCCGCGAGGTTCCTCCCGCCGACTGGCACCGGAAGCACCCCATGAGCAGCACAGGCTGGGAAGTCGGCCACCAGAGTGATCGCGCACCCGATCCGACTCCCCCGCCTCTACCGGCGGTCTACCTGTTCGTCGGACTCACGGGCGCAGGCAGGACGACCTACTCCCGGCGGGTACTCGAACCGGCGGGTGCCGTGGGGCTGTCGGTGGACGAGGTCGTGCACCAGCGTCATGGCCGATACGGGGTCGACTACCCGGAGGCAACGTACTTCGCGAAGGAGGGCCCCGTCGTCGCCGAGCTCCAGGGGCAGCTGGTGCGGCTGGTGGCGGAGGGCCGGGATGTGGTGTGGGATCACGGACTGTGGTCGCGCCAGGACCGGGACGAGATGAAGCGGCTGGTGCACGACGCCGGCGGGCGGTGGCGCCTGCTGTACTTCCCCGCCGACCGGACGGAACCGCTGGCGGCTCAAGGAGCGGAATCTGCGCGAAGACGCGAACGCGCTGATGGTCACTCCGGAGGCTCTGGACGACTTCATCGCCCGTCTTCAGGAGCCTCACGGGGAGGGCGAGGAGATCATGGACCCGAACTGGAGCTGATCTCTCATGGACCCTGCAGGGTTTGAAAAGTCATCCGCGGGGCCTTCTCTCGCCCTAGGGTGGGGACATGATTCCGGATTTCGTGTCAGATCTCCGCAAATTGGTCGGCTCTGATTGCCTGCTCTGGCTCCCGGGGGTGGTCGCGGTCGTGCGCGACGAGAATCGGCGGGTACTCCTTCAGCGCCGGTCTGCTGCCGATCTGTGGACGCCTCTCAGCGGGATTCTGGAGCCGGGCGAGGCGCCGGCCGCCGGGGTGGTACGGGAGGTGGGCGAGGAGACCGGCCTGAAGGTGGTGGTGGAGCGTCTGGCCGGCGTGACCTGTTCCCCGCCCGTGCGGCACGGCAACGGACACAGAGCTCAGTACCTGGAGATCGTCTTCGCCTGCTGTCCCGTGGACCCGGACTCCCAGCCCCGGGTCTGCGACGACGAGTCGGTGGAGGTCGGTTGGTTCTCGCTGGACGCGCTGCCGCCGATGAGCGAGCGGATGCGGGAGATCATCGCGCTGGTCGAGAAGGATGAGACTGCGGCCTGGTTCGCGCCGGCTCAGTGACTGCGCAGCGCCCTGGTTCCTCGGTGGAGGGGCTGGGGCGGGCGGTCTGGGCAGGCACTGTCCCGGTGCGGGGGGCGAACTCGTGCAGACCATGCACGCGTGCCGGACCGTAGGGCAGGCGCGCCCGGCGCTCGCTCCGTGCACAACCCGCACGGGGAGAGCACCAGCATCGCCGCCAGCCTCCCGCCGCGGACGCGGGCGCCCTCGACCACGGCGCGATCGTCACCTACGGGGAGATCGTCGTCGAGCCGCGCGTGTACGCCGCCCTCCTCGCCGCGCCGCCGGAGCCAGACATCACCAACCGCCACCCAAACCAGCGGAAAGACGCCGCCGCTGAACGAACGTGGACAAAGCCCGGCCCCCTGTACCTCGTTCCTGCGGGCAGGAGACCATGACAAGGACAACCGTCGGTGAGAGGACATGCCATGGCTCTGCCCGCACTGACCCCGGCCCAGAGCGCAGAAGCCCTTCAGAAGGCGGCCGCCGTCCGCAGGAGCGCGCCGACCTGCCGGCCGAATTGCAGGCGGGGACTCTGTCCCTCGCGGACCTGCTCTCGCGTGAAGACACCGTGGTCGGCAGGATCCGAGTCCGGCGCCTTCTCGAATCGCTGCCGGGCATCGGGCCGGTCCGCGCCGGTCAGCTGCTTGCCGACCTCCATGTTTCGGGAGCCCGCCGCGTACAGGGCCTCGGCCCCCAAACAGCGAGTCCGTCTCTTGGCCTTGTTCCCCCACCAGAACTGACCGGGACCTTTACCACCCGTGCCCTGTCGTTGCCACCACACTGCCCCAGGCCGGGTGCCAACCAGTCCCGGCGGATCCGGTTCAGCTTGCAATCCGCCAACCCGTCGCGCACAGCGGCCTCGACCGGCGGTGCAGCCGCGTCCTCACGGTCGGTGGGCCGAGTCCAATGGCTCCGAGCCCCGGGAACCGGGGGCAGGGCGGCGGCCGCTCATCCGCTCCTTCGCGGGCGGCAGACAACAGCGGGCCGAGCTGGAGGTGCGCCGGCGGGGATGAGGTCCGCCGGTCACTCGACACGGCCAGTTGTTCGTGAGACTCAAGTACGGCGACAGCCCAGGCAGCCAGTCGTCTGACTGCTCCCGAGCCGGGTTCTCAAGGACCGGCTCCTGATACTCCCCGCGGCCGCCCCTCTCTGGGCTCGGTGCGAGCACCACGGCCGAGGCCGTCGGCACGGCCGGGCTGTCGTCGGCCGGCTGCGCGGTCGCAGCTTGGGCGCCGGCCTGATCGTGTTCTCTTCCACCCTCGAAACCCTGTCCGGTCTGGGGCAGCAGCCGGCTTGCCCACATGGGTCCGGCGGGTGGTCCTGACACCCAACGTCGACACAGTCGGGCCGCTGCGCCATCCCGCCCCGTGCCAGGACAGACAGGGATAGAGCGCGCCGGATGCGAGGACCGGGAGCCGCCACGACAGAACCCGGGTACCGGTAGGGCTCTCGGCGACCCGCTCGCTTCAACGACCGTCGGTACGGGCGGTTCCGCTTCCCGGGCGCTTGGCCATCGGGGCGGCCGGGTCGGGTCCGGCGGCGTGAGGTGGTGCCGCCGTGCCACAGCGGCCCGGCCACCCGTGTTCCGCCGGTGGCCTACGGTCTGCCCACCCTGGAGGTCGGGCTTGCCGTGCTGCTCCCGCTCGGCACGGGTAGGCTTCGCGGCCGCAGGGTCCGCCCTCCTGCTCACCTCGTTCGCCACCAGCCTCACATGGGCATGGGCGACAGGCCTCAGCATCGACTGCGGATGCTTCGGACGGTGATGGCGCAGGGATGCTCGTCAACGGACGCGGAGTCGGCGTCCGGCAGCAGGGACGGCATCCTGGCCCGAGATGCGCAGCACGGGCCGCCTCCGCGTCGGTACGGGCGGTGGCCATGACGTCCGTGCGGGCCTCCGGTGACAAGAGCGCGAACCAGTCGGCGGCGGCCCGCAGGTCGAATCCCGCGTCCCGGGCCAGGGCGACGGGCGCGTGGACGCGGTGTTCGGTGAAGCGCAGCCGGCCCACGCGCTGCAGGGCGTCGGTGAGGGTTCGTACCATGGGCAGGACCGGCAGGTGCTGGCCGCGCAGGTCTGCGGCGGGGTAGACGGTGAGCCAGGCCACCCGGTGCTCCTGCCCGTCCTGGGACCAGTCGCCCCGGCGTCGGCGTGCTCCCAGCGCTGCCCTCCCAGCGTGTTCTGCGCGCCGAGGAGGGTGGTGTCCACCCGTACGCCCCTGCTCGTTTCACGGCCAGGCTGAACAGGTCCTCGTCAAGGTCGTGGTCGGCGCTGACTTGTCCGATCCACGGATGCCGGGTGAGCACGCCGTTGATCTCGGCCGTCAGCACAGGGCTCTCCTCCCTCATCGTTCTCCGTCCTCGGACACCGCAGTTGAAGGTCTTGCCGAGGGGCTCCAGCTTGTTGGGCGAGTCGGCGACTCCGATGATGTCCACGTCGACTCGGCTGCGCCACGTCGTGGCCTTGGCACCCCCGGACCAGGAGTATTCGGTGAGATCCCTGCGGGTGACGTTTCTGCACTCGCGGATGCGCCTGGACGCTTGCCCTAAGGGTGAGCAGCCTCGTCCCGGCCGCCTCCCGGAGCGGCGGCCGGTTCACCCCGAACGAGTCAACCACGCGCACCGGAGGACGGGTTACGGCACGTCCGACCGGTCAGGTGAGACGCCGCAGCGTCCTCGTCGATCGGGCAGCGATCACGTCCGCGCCCCGAGCACGGTCATCCCGCCCCACCCCGCAGCGGAGCCGAACCCTCGACCGACTCGGCCAACGTGGCGCCCTCATCGTCTCGTTGCGCAGGGCTGACATGGAGTTTCGTTCGGCGATCAAGAGGGCTCCGCTCGTGCCCACGGACGCCTGATCACCCACGCGCCGGCGGCCTCGGACAATCGGTCTTTCCAAGGGCAGTTACGTGCCTGGCGGCATGGCGCATGACGCTTTGGGCGGCCTCACTGATCCCATCACGAGCAGATGCCGACAAGGGCTTCAGTGCATCGTGCAGACGACAGTCACTGAAATGAGATCATCGCCGGGTCGAAGATCGGGGGGCCGGAGCTCGAAGCTGGTAAGGCTCATCACCGCGCAATCCTCTTTCTCGTAGCGCAAAACTCCTTCCTGGGAATTCTTCGAAGGCTTCCACCCTCTATCTGCCAGCTCCCCATACCCCTGCCTCAGCACTGACAGCGATGACGTCTTGTCATGAGCCGCAAACAGAGCAATGACTTTCTCCCCCTCGCGTTTCGCCCTCGGCTGCGCAAGTTTAATTCCCGCACCCAGCATTACCCGCTTCACTTCATCCGCTGCCTCCTGAGCAGGCCATACCGAAGCCTCTGCGGAGGGCAAGGCCTGCGAGGCTCCACTGGGACTGGGACCCGCCTGCCTACCCTCGGGCTTGCCAACGCAAGCAGTCGCGAAAGCCGCAGCAACGACTATGACCACAATCGGTTGAATACGCACGATTCCCCCCTACGGGCCGTGACACACATCTTCATTCGCCCAAAAGTTTCACACAAGGCAAGAACGAAGAACGCCACACGCATGGAAGAAGAGGCCACGCTCCGGGCGAAAACGGGGTCATCTACACCATCGACCCCAAGTGCGCGCCCACTGGTCCACCGCTGCTGCCGGCGTCCGGTCTCGCCCATGCGCCTCTCGGAGTCCAGCGGACCGCGCGGCACCACCTCGCGGTCCGGTCGGCGCTGTACCGGGCCGGGCGGCGGGGCGTCCTCGTGGATCACCGACACCCGGCGGGACCCGGTGATGCCAGACCACCGTCTGCGCCCTGCCTGGAGGTGTCGGCCAACGGTAGTACCGGAACATGAGCCAACGACCACGGCCGTATCCGAGTGACCTGTCCGATGCCCGGTGGGAACTGCTGAAACCGATTCCGTCGGCCCGGCGGGCCGAGCGGAGAGGGAAGGGCCTGGACATCGGCCGTCCGCCCGAGCACGACCTTCGCCGGATCATGGACGCGGTCCTCTACGTCGACCGAACCGGGGCTGCGCTGCAGGAGAGACGCGAGGAGGCGACGTCGGCCGTCCAGCCGCTTCACTTCGGAGGACCGTCGTTGCGTCGTTGCCGGGTCAAAGGCAGGCCATGCAGGCTCTTCGTCGTGGGACTCTCTGCGTGTGGGGCCGCTCGGTCGCGGCAATTTGCCCCGGACACAGCAGCCGAGCCAGGTCGCCCGGTTGCTCGCTCCAGCGTCTTGAATGCCGGGCTGTTCACGAGTGACTCTGACCAGTAGGGCGACCACTGCCCAGTACTCCAGCCGTAGATCGTGTTCTGTGACTGCTCCTCGTCTGTTTGATCGGGCGCGGTCGACCAGCCGTCCGATCCCGTGCGGTGCGCGGCGACCGTCCGGCGGATTCCGCTGCTCTGGGGGAACCCGGCCAAGGATCCGCCACCGGCCTGAGACGGGGCTCACCTCCGCCGCGCTGCCGGGGAAAAGCGTTCGCGCACGCTGCCGGCTCGTTCACGAGGGCGGAGAACTACAGTTGCTCTCGCGCCACGCCCGTCGTTCCGGGCCTGCGATCGGCGGCCGGGTTCTGAGCCCCCGTTGACCAAGGATCAGTTGGCGGGCGGCCCGTCAGCGAGGGGATGCGTGTTCCGAAGTGACCGATTGTGGAGTTCCATGGATTTCAGAGCGCAGGTACCGCCGCGAAGGCTCGGGCCGTTCCCGCTGACCGAGGAGGGCATTGCTGCCCTGCTGGGCCGGTACGAGTTCGGGGACTCATGTGTTCGGAGGGTCGTACTCGACCAGGAATTCGGCGCGCAATCGCGGGGCCGGGCGGTCCGGATCGTCATCGATGCCCAGGTGAGGGACGAGGACAACCTCTGGCAAACCGTCTGCCTGGACTTCGAGGGAGTCTCGCGCTTCCGGATCGACGAGAGCAAAGGCTTTGCCTGGGTGCTGTACGACCCTCCGATGTTCTCCCGCTTCGACGACCAGTTGTACGTGGACTTCTGCGCCGAGTGGTTCGACGGTCCGGGGCCGGCCGACGCGGAGCAGGTGTTCGAGTGGTCGCAGTTGGTCTTCGCCATGGCAAGTGGCTCCTGGAGTGTGCTCCAGGACTGGGGCGACCGAACCACGATCGCGCCACCACGCTGAGGCTCCGGCGTGCGTCAGCGGCCGGGGCCGGTGTCTGGGGCAACCTCACGGGGTCCCCGGCCGCTCCGGTGTGGGGAACCCTGAGCGCCTCTCCACGAGGCAGCTTGGTCGGCTCCGACTGAAGCTGACTCCAGTCGTGGATCGTGCTCTTGCTCGTGTTCAGGCTGCTGTCGGATCTGCCGCGCAAGAACTGCTGGACCATAGCCGAATGGGCCGGAGAGACAAGTCCAGACGGGATGCAGCACCTGCTCGGCCGGGCCAAGTGGGACGCCGAACGGATTCGCGACGACGCGCGCGAGTACGTGGTGGAACATCTGCACGACGACGAGGCGGTGCTGGTGGTCGATGAGACCGGGGACGTGAAGAAGGGCACGCACACGGTCGGCGTCCAGCGCCAGTACACCGGCACCGCGGGCAGGATCGAGAACTCACAGGTCGCCGTCTACCTCGTCTGCGCCGGACGCCGTGGTCACGCCGCGGTGGACCGCGAGTTGTACGTCCCGCGCTCGTGGACCTCCGAGCCCGACCGCTGCCGGGCCGCCGGGCTCGGCGAGGAGACCGCGTTCGCCACCAAGCCGGAGCCGGCCGCCCGCATGATCGGCCGGTTCGTGGACACGGGCCACCGGACCCCGTGGGTCGCCGGCGACGAGGTCTACGGCGGCAACCCGAAGCTGCGGGCCGCACTGGAGGAACGCGGATGCGGCTACGTGCTCGCCGTCGCCCGCACCCACGAAGTCCCCACATGTGCTGGGAAGTTCCGAACCGACGCCCTGACCAGGAAACTGCCGAAGCGGGCGTGGCAGAAGCTGTCCGCGGGGGCGGCACGAAGGGACACCGCTTCTACGACTGGGCCTTCATCGACCTCGCCCACCCCGGACCCGGCAGTCACCAGCTGCTGATTCGCCGCAACCACAACAGTGGCGAACTCGCCTTCAACCGCTGCCATTCGCCCCGCCCGGTGCCGCTGACCGAGCTGGTGAGAGTCGCGGTATCAAGGTGGCGGGTGGAGGAGTTCTTCCAGTCCGCATAGGGCCTGGCCGGACTGGACGAGCACCAGGTCCGCCGGTTCGCGTCCTGGTCCCGCCGGGTCACCCTCGCCGTGCTCGCCCACGCCTTCCTCGCCGTCGTCCGCGCCGACGAACACGCCCGCCACCCCGCACCAGACACTCTCTTACCGTTCACCTGCAACGAGATCCAGCGCCTGTTCATCACCCTCGTCGTCCGACCCGCCCTCGACACCGCCCACCGGCTCGACTGGTCCGACTGGCGACGCCGCCAACAGGCCCGATCCCAGGCCAGCCGCTACCGACGACAAGCCGCTCAGGCATGAAGATCACGATCTACGGCTGGAGTACTACCGATCCTTTCGTAAGTTCGGTGGGTGTGGTGGGTGGGTGGTCAAGCCGGTGTGTGCGAGTAAGGACCATGGCAGTTGGGGGTTGCGGTTGATGCCGTGGATGCCTCGTTCGGTGGCGTCGGCGACATCGGCGAGGTGGTCGCCGGCGAGGTTGGCGAGTTCACGCTTCTTCAGCGAGGACCACAGCAGTTCCACCGGGTTCAGCTCGGGAGCGTAGGCGGGTGATCGTTCCAGGGTGAGCCAGTCCTGGCCGGCGACCCAGGCGCGCATCGCCCGGCTCCAGTGGGCGGACAGGCCGTCCCGGACCAGGGTCCACAGGTCGGCCTCGAAACCATGCACCTGGGCACCCTGCTCCAACGCGGCCCGGACCCTTTCGGCCTGGGAGTCGTCCAACTTGGGCGGCCTGCCGGTGGCCGCACGCCGCCGCAAGGCCGAAGCACCGCCTTCCTCCCACACCCGCCGCCAACGCCGCACGCTCTCGGCGCACACCCCCACCGCAGTCGCGATCTCCGCATTCGAGACACCGTCCTCGAACAACTCGACCGCCCGAGCACGACGCGCCTCCGCCAACTGCGGCCGTGACAAAGGAGGAAGGGGTGAGCCGGCAGTCGAAGAGGAAGGTTGACAAGCCACCCCCAACAGCCTCCCACTCAGACGACCACCACACCCACCGAACTCACGAAAAGATCAGTAGGTTCGCCTCGGCCTCGTTCCGGCCTGACGAACTCCCGGCCAAGTGAACCCTCGTGAGGCGGGCGGCAGCACCAGGCACGGCATGTGCCGAACCGCGTTGGACGTGGTTCCGCGATGTGCCGGTGGAAACGCACCGAGGACGGAAGAGGTCAGGGCCCCTTCCGTCCACCCGGCTTCCCTTCCCCCGCCCTCGCCGTTCGCCGAAAGTAGTGATCGCCGCCAGGATGCGCAACGCGAACCCGGCCGGTGCCACCGGAGAACACGACGTCGCTGTCGTGCATACATTCCGGCGCGGCTCACCCGGTGCGGTCACCGGAGACAAAAGCCCGTCAGGCCGGGACACGCCCTGGCCAGGATCAGCGCAAGGAAGGGAGTCGTGATGGCACCACGTTCACGACAGTTCAGCAGACGTCAGATGCTCACCGCTTTCACCGGGGTGGCGGCCGGTTGCGTGCTGCCGACCTGCACGCTGCTCAGTCGGTCCGCATACGCGGCGGGTGCCGCCGAATCGACTTCGGTGCCCGAGGGGTCCGGTCTGCCGGATACCGAACGCGGCAGGGTCGTCTGGGCGTACAGAACGGGTGGCCGAGCCGTCCGCACCGCTGCTGCCCTGGCCCTGGTGGGGAGTGCTGCGGATGTGAAGGCGTTCCTCGACGAGAAGTTGCCCTCGGCTCGGGCCGAGGACAACCGGTTCACACTCACGCAGTCCCTGGTCATGGCCGGCAGGGCGACACGTGAGGGTATTGGCGTGGCGCTGTCGGGTGGGACGGCGGCGGTCGAGTCCTTCCTCAAGGGCGGGTTCCAGAACGCGGTGCGCGAGGACTTGAGGGTGGCCGTGACCACGGTGATGGCCCGGGGCGGTCGTGCCGTGAAGCGTGAGGCGTCCGCCGCGTTGGCAGTCGAGTCGGACTTCGCATTGCGTGCCTTCCTCAGCGGCGGACAGTTCACTGCTCACGAGGAGGACGACCGGGTGCAGGTGACGTCCATTCTCGTGACGGCGTCACCGCAGGTGCGGGTGTACGCGCAGCGGGCACTGGACGACGGGACGCCGAGGGCGATCCGGTGGTTCCTCGAAACGGGCCAGTACATCGCCCGGGCCCGTGACGAGGAGACCGCGACGGTTCAGCAACTGGTCAAGGCCGTGGAGGCGGAGGGGCAGCGCGCCGGCCGGAAGACCGACGAGGCTGTCGAACTGTCGCAGCAGGCCGTGAAGGCGGCCGACAAGGCGAAGGAGGCGGCGCTGGAGGCCAAGGCCGAGGCCGAGGCCGCCAATCAGGACGTCCAGCGCTCCGCGAGGGCCGCGAACAAGGCGGCGCAGGCGGCCCGGGGCGCGGCAGCCGCCGCGACGGTCGCCGTGTCGGCCTCGCGGACGGCGCAGGCCGCCGCGCAGCGTTCGGTGGCGGCCGCACACGCCGCCGCGGCGGCGGCCGCGTCGGCGGGACGCGCAGCCACTCGGGCGTACCAGGCCGCGATCGGGGCCTCCAAGGACGCGGGGATGGCGGACGCGGCCCGAGCGGCCGCGCAGGCCGCCACGGCCATGGTCAAGTTGGTCCGCGCCGTCGCGGAGAAGGCCGATCTCGCGGCCAGGTCGGCCGAGGCAGCGGATGCCGCAGGTGCGGCCGCCGCGGGCTCCGCGGTCAACGCGGCCGCCGCCGCTCGGGCATCGGCCGACGCGGCCGTGGCCTCCGGCGCCGCGCGTGCCGAGGCAGCCGTGGCGCAGCGGGAAGCCGCTGTGGCCGAGGCCGCCGCGGGCAGGGCCACGCGGGCCGCGAGCAAGTCGCGGACCTTGGCCGGGGAGGCGGCTTCGGCCGCCCGTGCGGCGCGCGACGCCGCCAACAGTGCCGCCGACCACGCGGAGAAGGCGGCCGCGGCCGCCGTGGAAGCGGCGAACCACGCCGGCCAGGCGGTCGACTACGCCAACCGGTCGACGGCCGCCGCCAACGCGGCCTTCGAGGCGGCGAACAAGGCGGCCGACGCCGTAGAGAAGGCACGTGCGGTCGAACAGACGGCTCGTGAGGCCGAGACGGCCAGGCTGGCCGAGGAGACTGCCGAGGGAATCGAGCAGGCGCGACTCGCGGCGAGCGCAGAGGTGAATCAGCTCGAACGGTACAACCGGGAGCGGACGCAGGAAGCGCGCCTGTCCGCAGAACTGCTCGCGCTCATCGGCTCTGCGGAGTCGGCGCTGAAGGCCGGCAGGACCGCGGAAGCCATCACGGCCGGACGCAAGGCGGCGATCCAGCTCGTCGAGCGCTCGGGTACCTGGACCCGGGCCGCCGCGGAGTTCGCGCTGGCCGGTTCGGACGAGGATGTCGTCCGCTGGATAGACGCCGATCGTCTCATCGCCCTCCGGCAGGACAACGTCGAGAACGTCGGCGCGATTGCGTCGATCTCGACCAAGAACGTGGCCCTGGCGGCCGTTGACGTGCTCAGGACCGAGAACCCTGCGCAGATAAAGGCGTTCTTGGAGAGCAAGGCAATCGAGGCGGCCAAGGAGGACAACCGCGTCGAGGTCACCACGGTCCTGGCCGATGACAACACCGGCCCCGCTGTGCGCCGTGCGGCCGTGGCCGCGCTGGAGAAGGGCACCGCCCAGGCCCTGCACGTCTTCCTGCACGTCGAGCGTGCGGCAGCCGTCCGCGAGGACGACCGTGTCAAGGCGACCACCCTCCTGGCGAACGGGGGCCCCTACATCAAGGCGGCCGCCAAGATCGCGCTCGAAGGCGACACCCACATACTGCGCCAGTTCATCGGCACCACACAGCACGAGTTCGCGCGGATCGACCATGACCACGCCACGCACATCAGTGCGATACGCGCCATGATCGCGGGCGCCGCGAAGGTGGCTCAGGAAGCGCAGGAGAACGCGGCACGCGCTTCCGAGGCGGCGGCCCTCGCACGTGACGCCGCCTCCCAGGCGACCGAGTGGGCCGATCGCGCCAAGGGTTACGCCGCGGCCGCCAGGCTGTCCGCCGAGGATGCGCGCAAGAACGCGGCGGCCGCCGAGGGCTCCGCGGCCGCCGCGGCGCGCTCCGCCGAGACCGCACGTCAAGCAGCCGCGGCAGCACGCAGGGCGAGCAGCGTGGCACGGAGTGCGGCGACCCGCGCCGTGCGGTCCGCCACCGAGGCCGCTTCCTACGCCGCTGATGCCTCGGTCTCGGCCGCGGCAGCGCGCCGGGCGTCGCTCGCAGCCGGACAGAGCGCCGGCGCGGCCTCCCAGGCCGCGTCGGAAGCCAGGAATCTGGTCATTGAGGCCGCGATGCGCGAGGCGATCCAGAAGGCCCTGGACAACTCGAAGGTCCCCATCGTCCCGGGCAAGAACGGCCTCCCGGAAGGTGCCGAGAGCTGCCTGACGCCGTTCGGCGTTCCCGTGGAGTCCGGCAACAACACCAATCCGTGGGAGCTGGGCGTGGATTGGCTCACCGGAAAGGGCCCCCGGTCCCAGTGCTTCGGCCCGAACGACGATTTCACCCGCATCTATCGTGATCACGAGCACACGCAGAAGGCTCTCGCCTTCTTCGCCGGCCGTACCCGGGACGGAAACTTCGAACTCGGCCGCTCCTACTTGTACGACTACGCACTCGGCGGCTTCGACGGCGCCGGGAAGTACCTCCAGGACTACGGGACGCTCTCCACGGCCGGCCTCACCGGAAACCTCGCCTACACGTTCCTGGGCTCGCACCAGGTCCGGATGACTCCCACCCGCAAGAACGCGGACGGTTCCGTCGTGTGGCGCTACACCGCGTACAACGAGTCGGACATCGAGTCGGCGACCCACCCCCCGGTCATCGGATACACGGACTGGTGGAGCAACAGCGTCGGCGCCCTCGTCGACAAGATCGTTGGTGACTCGGGACCGATGTCGCCCAAGACCCAGGTCATCGAGTTCGACGTGACACTGAAGCCGTGATGCGCGGGAGGACAGGAGAAGGCAGGTCCGTTGCCTTCCTGGCCGCTTGTATCGCGATCGTTGCCGGGTGCACGGGCTCCGTCGAACCCGACGAGCTGCCCGGCGTCTACCGCAACGCCGAGACGGGCGCCGAGCTGCGACTGGAACCCGACGGGGCGTTCTCGGCCACCGCCGTGGTGACGGACGGATTCTCCGACCCCGCTGACTTCAGTGGCCGATGGGAGTGGCTCGATGACCAGGCATCCAGCGACTTCATATATCTGTCGGTGGAGAAAAGCGGACTCGGTACAACCTCCGGGATCCAGCTCTACCCGCACGGAGGGAACGCTGTGGAGTTCCGTCCGGATCCTGACGGACCACCTTCCCTGAAACTCAGCAAAGTGGCGGTGCCTTAGATACCGCGCGCCGCCTCCTTCTTTGGGCATCAACGCCTGATTGATCTCTACCTCTAGGACTGTGATGAATTCACGCAACGCATGGACGCGCATTCTGGGAACCGCCGCCGCGGCCGGTGTCTTGGCATGGGCCGCGATGGCCGGGGGCCAGCCCTCCAACGTCGTCACCGAACCCGTCGCCGAAACGGGGCCCGGATACGCCGTCGAGGACCACAGCTACCCGAACGCCGACAAGATCCTGGCCGAACAGGGCATCGTCCTCAAGCGAGGCGATGGTCACATCGTGCTCGCCGACTGCCGGAGCGAGGAGAACCTCCTCAGGTTCCTCGCCCGTGACCGGGCGGACGTGTGCTTCAAAGTCATCGGCGATGAGGGATTCCTGACCTTGGAGCTCAAGTCGGTGCACGGAGTGCGCACCGATGATTCCGGAAACACCCATCTCGCCATGACCGCCGAGAACGACCGTGTGGAATACGACATTCCCGCGAAGACCTGGGAGGGCGTCGGCGAGTCCGGCGACGGCCGGGAGCACGTCCTGGTCGAAATCCGTATCACCAAGTAGCCCACACCGTTTCGCGGTTGAAGCAATCCCTGCATCGCCGTTCTTTCGGCGCCTTCGCCCCAGGGCTTCCCGTCAAATCGACGCTTCAGCGCAGACGGGCCGACAAGGGCGTCATCGACGCCTGGCCAAGACAAGGCCCTCGGTACTCGGCAGGCGAGAGTACGCCCCTCGATTCCGTTGAAATCCGCCTTGCCGGCTCGCGGCGCAGAAACCGCAGCGGAGCAACGCCCTACGGCTTGTGGCGACTCCAAACGCTGACGCATCAGGCTCCGGGCCACCCGGAAGCACCAGGTCCTGCAGGCACCATCCCCATCCTGTAATGGGCACCGCCCCTGCTCGGAGCGGATGGACGGCAGTGGAGCGCGTCGTCCTGAAAGCCCCGCCCCGCCCTTGCACAGGGCGGCTCTTCTTCTTGCAAGATCGAAAGGATCATCATGTCCGTATCAGGTTCACGCACCAGGTGGGCTGCGACCCTACTTGCCGTTGCGGTGGGCGGTGGCCTCCTCGGCGCAGCCCCAGCGACAGCCCTCGCCGGCAGCGATGCCCCGAGCAGCGGCTACGCCTTCGCGGCGAAGCTCACCATCGGCGAAAAGGCCGCCTGCTCCGGCGCGCTGGTCGATGCACAGTGGGTAATCACCGCGGCGTCCTGTTTCCGCGACGGCGCGGCGCCGGTTCCAGCCGGCCCGCCTGCGGTGAAGACGACCGTGACCGTGGGTCGCACCGACCTCAAGCAGTCCACGGGTACCGTGGTCGAGGCCGTCGAGCTGGTTCCCCACGCAGACCGTGACCTGGTGATGGTCAAGCTCGCCTGGCGGATCGTCGCCGCCAGTCCGGTAAAGGTCGCTGCCGCAGCCCCGACGATGAGTGAGCCCCTGACCTCCCTGGGATTCGGGCGGACGAAGACAGAATGGGTTCCGGACAAGGCCCACACGGGGCGCTTCACCATCGCCTCCCTCAATGGGGGTGCAGTGAGCCTGAATTCATCCGGCGACGCCGTGGTCTGCAAGGGTGACACCGGTGGGCCGGTGCTGCGTCAAAAGGACGGCGCCGTAGAGCTTGCGGCCATCAACTCACTCTCATGGCAGGGTGGTTGCCTGGGCACAAGTCCGGCCGAGACCCGTACCGGGGCGGTGGGGGTCCGTGTGGACGACGTGGCGACCTGGGTCAACCAGATCCGCGGCACCACCCCCGAAGTACGACTGACCGGCCTGGTGCCCAATGTCACCAAGGTCATGACCTCGGGCGACTTCAACCGTGACGGGCTCACCGACACCGCGGCTGTCACCTCCGACGGAAACCTGCACGCTTTCGCCGGTCGCCCTGACGGCACCTTCGAGTACGGACGCCCCCTGTGGAAGACGGACGGTAGCTGGAGCGGCGCCAAGAAGATCATCGGTGGTGACTTCAACGGCGACAAGATCGCCGACATCGCCGCGGTGTGGAGCAACGGCACGCTTCGTCTGTACACCGGCCGCTCCGACGGCAGCCTGGCCGACGGCAAGGCGATGTGGGGGGACGCGTCCACGAACTGGGACGCGATGCGTCAGCTCGACCGGTACCGACCGACGAGCTCGACCCGCGACGGGCTCCTCGCCGTCTGGGGTACGGGTGACGCCAAGGGCTCGCTGTACGCCTACGCGGCCGGCGCGGATGGGGTGCTGAACGGGCAGAGCACCAAGATGTGGCCGGACACCAGCTGGTTCAACATCCAGAAGATCGCCACCGGTGACTTCAACAGCGACGGCCGCGACGACGTCGTCGCCATCGCCTCGGACGGCGCCCTGCGCCGGTACAGCGGCAACGCCGCCGACAAGCTCGACGACGCCGTCTCCATGTGGAACGACAAGTCCTGGAACAACACGCCGGTCGTGTTGGCCGGTGACTTCGACGGTGACGGCAAGACCGACCTCGGCGGCCTGTGGAACAACCAGCAGCGCTTCAACCTCTACAAGGGCAACGGCCCGGGCAACCTCGCCGAAGGCGTCTTCGCCTGGCCCACCCCCGTTCCCTTCGCCGGCGCCGGGCAGATCCGCAACGTGAACAGTGGCAAGTGCCTGGAGATCGTCAACTCCAGCAAGGACAACGGCGCCCTCGCCCAGCAGTGGGCCTGTGGCGCCCAAGCCGGAGCGAAGTGGGAGTTCCGTCCCACCGCGACCGCGGGCGTCTACCAGATCGTCAACGTGAACAGTGGCAAGTGCCTGGAGATCGTCAACTCCAGCAAGGACAACGGCGCCCGTGCGCAGCAGTACACCTGCTTCGACATTCCCACCATGCAGTGGAGCATCAAGCAGGCCGGCAGCACCGTCAGCCTGGACATCAGCAACGTCAACAGTGGCAAGACCCTGGAGATCAACAACTCCAGTCTGGACAACGGGGCGCCCGCCCAGCAGTGGGGGCACTCCACCGACCCCTCCTACCCGGGTCAGAGCTGGTACCTGTAACCATCTCTCTTGAGGCGGTGACGCATTCGAGGGCCGGCCTCCCCGCATCTGTGGGTGGGCCGGCCCTCGGCCGGTGTACCCCGGGTTTTCGGCAGCTGGGGAACCGACTACAGGCTGTCCCGTAACTGCTGGTCACGGCAGAGATGATCTTGGCGTGGCAGGTGTGGTCACGGCGTCGGAGCCGTCCTGGACAGCCCCGTTCACGGGGCTGAGTCCGCGCTGTTTCGGGAAGCTGGTGACCGTGCTGCGGCCCGAGGGTGCGGACGCGGTCCGCAAGGGCCGGCCGTGGAGCCTTCCGCTGGAGGACCGGGCACTGCTGGTCGCGGCCTACTGGCGCACGAACTTGACGATGCGCCGGCTCGCCCCACTGTTCGGGGTGTCCAAGTCGGCGGCCGACCGGATCATCGACCACCTCGGGCCGATGCGCGCGCTCCAGCCCCGCAAGCGGTTCGCCAAGGACACTGTGCCCATCGTGGACGGCACCCTGGTGCCCACCCGCGACCACACCATCTCGGTGCGGTCGAAGAACTACAGGTACTCCACCAACCACCAGGTCGTCATCGACGCCGACACCCGCGTGGTCGTCGTGGTCGGCCGACCGCTCGCGGGAAACCGCAACGACTGCAAGGGCCTGTATCGAGTCGTGATCGGTTTGCCGAATCTGGCCTCGCTGTGAGGGCAGGTCCGGTAGTCCGGTACGTGTGACGCGTGAGCAACTGACGGACGACGAGCGGGGGTTCGTCGAGCCGTATCTGCCGGTCGGTGAGTACGGCCCGTATCCGGAGCGGCTACGGCAACAGTTCGAGGGTGTGATCTGGAAGTTCCGCTCGGGAGCGCAGTGGCGGGAGATGCCGGGCCGGTTCGGCGCCTGGTCTACCGTGCACAACCGGTTCAGGCAGTGGCGGGACGCCGGGGTTTCGAGGCGCTGCTGGAGGGGGCGATAGCCGAGGCGGCCGGGCGGGGCAGGGTGGGTATGTCGCTGGTCAGCATGGACTCCACGACGGTCCGTGCCCATCACGACGCGGCCGGAATGCGCCTGGAGGAGGACGTTTTGGACGCTCTGGAAAAGGCCGCCGTCGAGGCGGAGGCGGCCCGCCAAGGGGGCGGCACGGCGGAACAAGACGGACACGCAGACGTCGCCGACCCCGGCCGGGCCGAACGGCGGCGCGTCCGGCGACGGCGCAAGCTCCGCTTGAAAGCTGCTTCGCTCGGGCGCTCGCGAGGCGGACAGACCGGCAAGATCCATCTGGCTGCCGACCGCAGGTGTCGGCCCCTGGCCCTGATCCTGACCGCCGGGCAAGCCGCGGACAGCCCGCAGTTCGTCCCCGTGCTGGGGAAGGTACGGGTCCGCGGGCCCGTTGGCCGCCCCCCGCACCCGGCCCGGCACGGTCGCCGCGGACAAGGCCTACTCCTCTCGCGGCAACCATGCCTACCTGCGCAAAAGTGGTATCAAGGCGGTCATCCCGGAGAAGAAGTAGGTGCAGCACTCGGCGTTGCCGACCTCCTCGGCCACGTCGCCGGTGCCTCTCAGCGAGAGACACCGCGCTCTGATCCGGCCCGCGATCCGAACCTGGACCGGCATGTGCGAGACCTGGAGGAGCGGGCGGCTCTGTCGGCCGATCCGGACAGGGCCAAAGCCTTCCTGGAAGAAGCAGCACGGATCCACAACCGAGTGAGTCGGCTCGGGCCCGGCGAGTGACCGACGAGCTCACCGGCCCGCCATGGGCCACCGACTGGACCAAGAGCGCCTCCGAATACCGCGACCGTCTCCCCGCAACCGTCAAGGAGCAGATCGTCGACGCGGTCACCGAGCTGAAATGCTCCCGTCACCCCTACCGTGCGATCACCTCGACACGGAGAAGGCCGGCCCACGCACCGCCGATCCCCAGATCGTCATCGAGACCTCTTCTGGCAGTAAACACACCGCACCCACGGCAGCGCAGTCGCCCGCCGACCGCGTCAAACCGGTCGGCGGCGCCCGCTCGCACGAGCGCGAGAGATTGCGACTGCTGCTCTCACGCCGTTCGCGGATGCCGAAGCCGCCTTGGCCATGAGCCGGCGAACCAGCGGCCCGCCCCGCTCCGTCACGGCGGCGAGCCTGGTGCCGCACGGCTCCTCGCTCATTCACCCCGTCAGTAGGTGGGGCAGATGATGGTGTGGGTGACAGCCAGGATTCGCGCGGCCTTGGTCAGGCCATGGCCGTCGGGATGGGACGGGCTGGTCCAGCGTTTGTTGGTCTGCTCCGTCTGCTTGACCGGATCCTTCGGGTGGTCCTTGATCATGCCGCAGGTGTCGATGCCGCGGCTGATGGCCTTGTCATCCTTGGCGTGAACGATGTCCTTGTCGATGGCGTCGAGTCCGTCGAGGAAGGCCTGCCTCTGACTGCCCTTGGGCTCCGGGGGCAGGCCTGCAGCCGCTCGGACCGCATCGCGATCGGCCTGCCGCCCCGCTGTCGAGGGCGAGCTGACGGGCTTGTCATCCGCCCTGGGCTCTGTGGTGACAGCCTCGGCGCAGCCGCTGAGGGTGAAGAGCGAAACAGCAAGTAGAGCGGTGATGGCGTGTGTGCGCATCGAGCCACTCTGTCGGGATGCTGGACCGCCATGTGGGCTTGTGACCGACCCGTGACGCGCGAAAGTCTCTCCTGTGCACGGCGCTCGGCACCCGGAACCGAAGTTGCGGCGGCTACTGACCCCACCGTGTTGTTCGAGCATGTCGGGTAGACGGGTTCGCGGCCGAGGCCGGTTGGCCGCGCCCGTCCCAGACTCCCACCCACGCATTTCCCTGATACGTGGACGAGTCTGCCGGGGCCGAAGGTCACTTCGGTCGTACTACCCCGGAGCGCTCTGAGCACCGGCCCTGACCCGCTCCCCTGACGGTGTCTCCCCCGTTCGTCGGAATCGGCCGTGAGGACGGACAGCGCGTTCTGATCGGATCCGACGTTGTCATTGCGGCTTCCTCTCCGGGCAGCACCACAAGTCGCAGGGCAGGCCGTACCCGTCCTGATGCACGATGACCGAGTCCCGCCACACCGGTCATCGCCGAACCCGGCACGCACGCGATGCGTACCGGCCCCCCAGGTTGACTTCCCGGTTGACTTCCCGAGCAACGGCCCCTTCGGAGAGGAGATGGCGACCGAGTACCGGCGACTGGCCGAGAGAATCAATCTCGAAGTGGGGGTGATCTGAAGGATCTGGACCGAGAACAGCGAAACCCACGAGGCCGGCGGCGTCTACCTTTTCGAGTCCGAGGCCATTGCCCAGAAGTACCTGACCAAGCACACCGAACGGCTGCACTCGTGGGGCATTGCTGACATCCGCGGCCGGATCTTCGCCGTGAACGGCCCGCTCTCTGTAATCAACAGGGCACCGCTCTCCCACCATGGCCTGATCGCCGATGCGTCGGGCGATGCGCGGGCGCGACAGCGGCAGGCCGTGCGCCTGCCCGCGGCGCAGGCCTATCGCCTTGGCGGAGGGGCCCCGGGCGGCCCCGTCCGGGCTCCGGCGCGCGCTGCAGCATGGCCGACGCGGGTGCGGTAGCGCTCGGTGAACCTGATCATGACGATGATCGCGGCGATGGGCAGGAGCCAGTTGAAGATGGTGGACATCTGCCGGTCGTCCGGCTGGGAGGCGGCGATCAGATGGCAGACGGTCATGAACGCGAACGCCGCCCCCCAACCGGCGGACAAGACGCGGTTGACGTGCTTGAAGCGTGGGGTGCCCCACAGTTCGCGAGGCACGCTCTGCCGGGCGTAGTCCTCGGTGAACGGCCGGAAAGGCAGCGTCGCGAATATGATCAGCGCGAGCGAGCCGGTCGCGATCGTTCTGCCGTAGTGGGCGATGACCTCCCGGCCGTCCGGTCCCACCACGAACGCCGCCACCGCCAGCGCGAGAAACAAGCCGATCGCCGCGAGGTCCAGAATCCGCGGTGAACGGGCGGCGATGGAGGGCCAGGCGATGATCAAGGCGGTCGCTGCGGCGCTCAGCGCCGCCCACTGCGGCGACGGCGCCGCACGGTCCACCACCGCGAACACCACCCACGGGATCAGGCTCATGAAAGGATTCACCGACGTTCCCGTATTTCGGCCCATGACCTGCTCCCTTCCCCGCTGTCGCGGGCCTGCGGCCAGGGCCCTCAAACGACCGTGCCCTGCCTATCGCGACCGCGCCCTATCTCAGGCTGTGCCGCATTCGGCGGAACCGCAACGGCGACCGTCTGGATCCAGGAGACGAGCGGAAACCTGCGCAAGCCACTGCGACGCGGCCGGATCAGGGAGACGCCCGGCCGACTCAGAGGCTCGGATACCAGTGATCGCCGAGGCCAGGTGGTGGGGGCCGCCAGAGCAGGCGCGCCGCCATATGCCGTGGCCGTGGATCTGGTGGGCGGGTGCTCCTGCTCTCCCGGCAGGTTTCGGGTCGTCGGCTGATCCGCACACCCGGTCGAGCGGGTGCCGTGGTCGGCTCGGCGGCAGGCGCAGCGCGCTCCGGTCCTCGGTTGCGGTAGCCCGGCGGCCGGCCCGATCACGAGCGAGGACGCAGCCGGTGCCGGTGCACCCCGGCGAGATGAAAGCCCGGCCGGCACAAGCGCGCCAGTCGGGCTTTCATGCGGCAGCGGAGCCATCGTGTGGGCGCGACCGTTACAGGGCGTGAGGCTTAGGCAGGGATGATGTTCTCCGCTTGGGGTCCCCTCTGGCCCTGGATGACGTCGAAGTTGACCTTCTGGCCCTCCTGGAGCTCGCGGAACCCTGGGCTGCGATGTTCGAGTAATGGGCGAAGACGTCCGGCACACGGGGCGGCCACCCGAGTCCGACCAGGGCCGCTCGCACCCGGCCACCCGGCAGTTGCCCACCCCCAGGTAGGAAGCGGTGCTCGGGGTGCGGACGAACTCCTCGTAGGGCATGGCGGACTTGCGGTGCCGGGTGTTGCAGGTGCTGCAGAGCTTGAGGCCCTTCACCGGTGGCCTCGCGAACTACCGGCACACCGCCATTTCTACTACGGATTTAATGAAATCCCACATCGGCCGCCAAGTAAGTACATACGCAAAAACTGAAGGACTCCCACACCTTGTCCAGGTATGGGAACCCTTCAACCCACCGAACCTATTCGCCCTCCACAAATAGCTCTCCGTTGAAATTCCCCACGGTCCACTCAACTCGAGTGGGCCGGAAACCCGAATCTTCCCGCGAAAATTCGACGATAGCAGCCCTCAGAGCAGCGAACGGAAGCGCACTAATTCGGTCGAAAAAGCTGGGCGCCCAAGAATCTCGCAGAATTCGAGGATCGATAGCCGGCGGTGCGGGATTCTTCGACACCCACACGTGACAAGTCAGGTCCAGACTTGCCACTTGATCTGCAACCCGGTCAGGGGTCTGAGGCGGCCAGGGCGCCGCTCGCCTTCCAGCGGTGCCGCTGCAGGGGTGGTTCTCAGGCTGTGAAGGCGAAGTAGGTGCCGGTGGTGAGGCCGGAGAAGGTGACGAGCTGCCGGGGCTTGAGGCAGGTGGAGGCGATATGCATCGCGACGCCTGCGGCGGCGTACGGCATGGTCCTTGGGAAGAGCAGCGCGGCGGGGAGCGCGATTTCCGTTGCGATGACGGTGGTTGCCAGCAGCCGCCAGAGGCGGATGTCGCGGTTGGTGAGGTTGTCCATGTGGCGGCGGACGAAGCCGGGGATTGCGTGCTCATGCCAATAGGGCAGCTGGTCTTCGACCTGGGTGTAGGTGTGGATCCATTGGGCTAGGCAGAGGCCGGTGCGGAACTGCCGCGAGCGTGTCTTCTGCCAGGCGGAGTTCCAGTAGATGTCGGTGGTGATCAGGACGAGGAGGCACTGCGCCCAGGTGTTGGCGGTGCTGGGGGCGTGTGCGATGTGCAGGCCGTGGCCGAGGTCTCCGGCGGCTAGGAGGCCGGCTCCGGTCAGCAGGGTGTGGTGGATCGAGTTGGGGCTCTTGAGGTAGAGCATTTCCATGGCGGCGCCGGCCAGGACCAGCAGGGGTGAGGCCCTCGGTGCGAGACCGGCAGCCAGGGTGAGGGCGGCGGCTGTGCGGATGATCAGCATGGGCCGGTAGGCGCCGGCGAGGAGGCGGGTCCGGGTGGGGCCGAAGCGCTGCTCGGTCAGGTGGAGGCTCAGGGAGCCGGGGATGAGTCGGTCCCAGCCGCCCTGGCCGATGGAGAGGGCAAACCGCAGGGCGAGGACGGTGGCGAAGACGATGCGGAACTACTGGAGGCGTCCGGGGTCGGTGGGGTACTGGAAGCCGGAGGCGAGAGCGTCAAAGAACCACGACACGGCTGTCCCTCACCTCCACGCGCTGCTCGCCCCGTTCGGACAGGAGCCGGCCGTGCCCGTCGATCCGGTCGTACCGGCCGCTGCGGACTGGATGGTTGACGATCGCGACGAGCTGGGGCGGGCCAAGGAGGAAGGAGCCGGGGGCAGGTGGCTGTGGGCGCTGACCGGTTCGGGGCGGCCGTCCTTCGTGGTGCCGGTGAGGGTGACGATGATGAAGTTGCCGCGGCAGAACATCTTCCAGCGCAGCCAACGGCCGGGCAGGCGGGTGAATCCGGAGATCGTCCACGCCACGAGGGCGACGGTGACGGCGATCTGGGCAGCGGACAGCACGGATGCGGGCACGGGGAGACCTCCGGTTCAGGAGGGGTGAAGGTGTCGGTGGGCGGCCCCGCAGGCGGGGCGCCCGGGGGTCAGCGCTCGGGCTTGGCGGGCCGCTGCATCAGCGCGGCGGCGGCCTCGTCGAGCGTGATCTTCTCGTTCAGCAGGTCGGCCATGACGTCCGTGATCGGCATCTCGACACCGTGGGCGCGGGCCATGGCGAGGATCGCCTCCGCGCTCTTGACGCCTTCGGTGGTCTGGCGGGTGGCGGCCGTCGCCTCCGCGACGCTCAGGCCGCGGCCGAGGTGGGTGCCGAAGGTGCGGTTGCGCGAGAGCGGGGAGGAGCAGGTGGCCACCAGGTCGCCCACGCCGGCCAGGCCAGCGAGGGTGGCCGGCTCGGCGCCCATGGCCGTGGCGAGGCGGGTTGCCTCGGCCAGCCCGCGGGTGATGAGCAGGGAGGTCGAGTTGTCGCCGAGGCCCATTCCCGAGGCGATGCCGACCGCGAGGGCGATGACGTTCTTCACCGCGCCGCCGAGCTCGCAGCCGCTGACGTCGGTGCTGGTGTAGGGCCGGAAGTACGGGGTGTGGCAGGCCGTTTGGAAACGGCGGGCGGCGGTTTCGTCGGGGCAGGCGATGGTGGCGGCGGCGGGCTGCCCCGCCATGATCTCGGCTGCCAGGTTCGGGCCCGACAGGACCGCGACCCGTTCCTCGGGTACGCCGGTCACCTCGGTGATGACCTGGCTCGCCCGCAGCCCGGTCCCGGCCTCGATGCCCTTCATCAGCGACACGATCACCGTGTCCGGGCCGATGAGCGGCGCCCACGCGGCGAGGCCGGCCCGCAGGGACTGGGCGGGGATGGACAGCACGAGGAAGTCCGCACCGTCCAGGGCGACGGCCGGGTCGGTGGTGGCCTTCACGGAGAAGGGCAGCTCGATGTCCGGGAAGTAGCCGGGGTTGCGGTGCGCCGTGTTGATCCCGTCGGCGATCTCGCTGCGGCGGGCGTGCACGATGACGTCGGTACCGGCGTCGGCCATGATCTTGGCGACGGCGGTGCCCCAGGACCCGGCCGAGAGCACCGCTGCGCGGAGGGAACGGTGCTGGGTCACTGCGGGATCTCCTCGTGGAACGGGGGCCTGCCACTGAGAAGGCGGGGCGCGGTCATCGTATCGGCCGTGCCGGATACGGCGGGATCGTGTGCGGGGCGTCGCAGGGTCAGCAGGACGGCGCGGCGGCCGGGAAGCCTGGGCACCACCTGGTGCGCCTCGCGGAGCATCCGTTCGGTCTGGACTTCGCCGAGTTCGCGCCGCTGGTCGTCGGCATGGGCGATCCGCAGCTTGTAGAGCCGGTCCCACATGGCCGGCTCGGCGGGGCGCTCGTCCACGTGCTCGACCATGAGCCCGGCGGCATGGGCCTGCTCGGGCCATACGGGTTCGGCGCCGCGCCTGGTCGAGCGGGTCAGGAGCAGTCGGCCGCCCGGGGCGAGGACGCGGCCGAGTTCGCGCACCGCGGCGGTCCGGTCGGTGGCGGTGCCGAGGGCGTCCACGCGCACGATGCCGTGGGCGTGGCCGTCGGGCAGGCCGGTGTTCTCCAGTTCCGCGACGCGGAAGGCGGCACGGTTGGTGCCGTCGCCGAGGAAGTGGGCGCGGCGGCCGGTGGCTTGGGTGACGGCGACCGGGGAGAGCTGTCCGGTGTCCATGCGCTGCCTGCCCGTCAGATTCGCTCGATGCTGGTCGAGCACGTGGACCTGCCAGGACGGCGACTCGACCCTGTGGGCTTGAACCGTCCCCTGGACGACTACACCGCCGAGGCGATCGGCGGGTACCTCGCTTATCGGCAGCGCCGATGGCCGAACAGCATCAATCCACATCTGCTGATCACCAGGAACACCGACACCACGACGACGTCGGTGGACACGTTCTGGATGGACAGACTGGTCAAGGAATTGCCCGTGGGCGTCGACCGGCTGAGGCAGGACCGCATCCTCGAAGAAGCCCTCGCCAATGGCGCGGACCCCCTCCGTCTCGCGCACGTCTTCTCCCTCGGTGCCAAGGCCGGCCTCCGCCACACCAGCGCAGTGACCGAATCGGAAGCAGAGCAGGCACCGAGCATCCGCTGATCTTGAGCTTTTTACTCCGCAGGGAGCCGTCGCCGGCCCTCCGGGGTGAAGGTGAAGGTCTGGCGGAAGGGCCCCGTTCCGAAGCGCACTGCAAGCAGGAGGGGTTCTTCATGCGGAGGTGGCCATGATTGCTCGGCTCCCGGAGCACTGCCGTTCCAGAGATGGAAGGACACCATCGGTTCCTCCGGGTTCTCAGTCAGGTAGCCGAGGGTCTTGCCGTAGTAGGGGTTGTTGCTGCCGAACAACATGGACGGGGTACCGAACTCGTCGACGATGTCCGTCCACACTCGGTCCTCGCCTGCCCACTGGCGGACCGCACCCTGCAGGACTGCGTGTTCGTCAGGGTCCAGTACGCGGTCGGGCTTGAGCCAGCCGCGGCGGTGCGCGAACTCGGCATACACCGAGGCGATGCCGTACTCGTAGTAGCGCTCCGGGATCAGATCGCGGAATACGCCCGCGACGCCGGTGCTGGACCAGGCACCGCGCTCTTCCCAGAGGCGCTGTTGCTCGACCAAGGCCTCGGGCTGGCACTCCGCGAACACCAAGTGGTCCATCAGCATGCGCAAGGCCAGCTCCGACTCCTTCCCAAACATTCCGGGACGTCGCAGGGCGAGATTCAACTGATCGATGAGATACGCGCGTATCTCGTCGGAGGCTGCAAGCGATCTGGAAGTAGGCACCCCACAGTCTCCCCCTGATGCCGCCGGATCACGGTCATGGTCCGGCGCCCAGCCGTGTCGACGATCCACGCATTTCCCCACGATCTACATGACCAGCGTCACGCAATTCCCCACCCGCACGGTCACGTTTCCCATGGGGACCGCGGATGCGAGTGGATGCCCAACGGCAGAGAGAGGCCCAAGACCGCCTCTCCCTGCTGTTCACATGTGCAGCGGGTCGACCGGCGGCCATGGGTAGCCCAGTCGCTCGGCATCATGCGAACCTCCCCAGACCTCGGCGGTGGCACGGGGATCGCCTGAGGTCAGCTGCGCTTCAAGGCGCTCGGCCTGGTCCGATGGGTCGTCCGCGGAGATCGGGAGAGTCATCCCGAACTGGATCCAGGGCAGATCTGTATCGGGCCCGTCAGGGGGGTGCATCAGGATGACGTGGATTCGGTCGGGTTGCTTGCGGGAGGCCCAGACGTACTGCAACTCGCACTCCCACCGGAGGAGCCAGTCCTCGCGTCCCCTCAGCCCCGCCTCAAGCAGCCGCGCGGCTGCTCCTGCCGGCCACTCCCAGCCGCGGTCCTCTCCGGCTCGTAGGACTTCGGCCTCGTACTGAGCTGCGGTGAACCGAAGCTCCGGCAGGGCAACTTCCTGGTTGGCCAGGTCGCGCCAGCCCGCCCAGACAACATGATCCCCGTCACGCGTGACCGTCATGTACAGGGCACCGCAGCACTCCTCCGCGCCGCACCCGGACCAAGCGAGACGGGCCTCGTGGGGCGTCGGGGTGGCATGCAACGGGCCGTCCCGGTCCAACAGATACCGGGGGCCTATTCCCAGGTACCGGGAGCCTCCGACGCCGCCAGGGAGCACATCGGCCAGAAGGTCCCGGCCATTGACGATCGGGCGGACCTCCACGCCGCCCTCGTCGGGCGGTGGACACACGATGCTCAGGCTGAGAAGGTCCGGTGGCGCGGTCATAGGCCAATGATCGTGGAGCGAGCCACCGCTGTCATATGAATTCGTGCGGCCCCCGCTCGGGGCGGTACTTCGGGGCTGCTGTCAGGAGCGCCGGCCTCCGGACACCTCTGAACGTCGGGATGGCGGCGTGGGGAACTACGTGATCGTAGCCCTGGGGAATTGCGCGTGACCGTCCACAAGCTGTTCTCCACCGGAGCCGGGTCCAGGTCCGTCGCCCACTACCGGTTCCCCGCTCAGGTGCAAGGCCCGGCAGGCCTCGTCACCGACGCCCAGGGCGCCGTCGAAACCGTCATCGACGAGGCCTGCCGGGCCTTGCACCTGCCCACGATCCGTACTCGGTGGGAGGAGCTGGCGGCCACCGCGATGAAGGAGCGGTCCAGGTACAAGAACTTCCTGGCCGACCTGCCGGAGGCCGAAGGCGCCCACCGGGAGGAACGCAAGAAGCTCCGCCTGGTCAGGGAAGCGGACTTCCCCCGCTCCAAGCGGCTGGAGGACTTCGGCTTCGAGAAGAATCCCAACGTCACCCCCGAGCAGGTCAACACGCTCGGCGATCCGGCCTGGGTCACCGCCGGCCAGCCGCTCTGCCCCATCGGCGACTCCGGCACCGGGAAGTCGCACCTGCTGATCGGGATCGGCACCGCCATCGCCGAAGCCGGCCTGAAGGTCCGCTACACGACCACGGCGAACCTGGTCAACGACCTTGAGCGGCCGGTGCGGGTTCTGCGTGAACACGGTGCAGACTGAATGGTGTTGCCCCGTTGTGCGCACTGTGGTCGCGAGCGCCCCCTGCCTACGCTGGGTGAGGGCGGCCGCATCTGCAGCTCCTGCCACAGTCACCGGAGAGTGCGCGCCAACCCTTGCGTGGTCTGCGGCAGCATCAACTTCGCCGAACGGGACCGCGAGGGGCGCCCCCGTTGCCGCAAGCACCGGCCCGATGCCGGAGTCGATCCAGCACACGAGCTGGGCCGGGTACTGTGCGAGCGCCGTTTCATCCTTCGTAGCGCGGTGACTCGACGTGGTGCAGGACGAGGATGGCCTGCACTCACTGGATGCCGGCTCGTCTGCGATCGATGTGCCGGCGCCGTCGCCGGTGCCCGGCAGGTCCTTGGCGAGCCGGCCTGCGAGTGCGCTCACCGGGCATCGACCGGGTGAGGACGCCGAATGTGAGCAGAGCGAGCGCCGGCAGCACGGCGACGATGATTCCCATCGGCAAGGCGTCGGTGGCGCCACCCACGCCGGCCAGCGGAGCAAGTGCCCCGCCGAACATGAACTGGCTGAAGCCGAGCAGAGCGGCGGCCGACCCGGCGTGTCCGTCGTGGTCGGCCAGGGCCTGGGCCGCGGCGTTCGGCATGACCAGGCCCACGCTGGAGACCAGGACGAACAGGCCGATCAGGAGCACGGGCAGGGGTGCCCGTGTCAGCACCGCGCCCAGGACCGTGGTGCCACCGGCTGTCGCGCCCAGCAGACCGGCGAGCAGCAGCACGCGGGCGCCGGCCCGGGCCACCAGCCGGCCGCTGATCTGGGCGGCCACAATGAGTCCGGCGGCGTTGACGGCGAACACGGCGCTGTACTGCTGCGGTGACAGGCCGTGGATTTCCTGCAGGACGAACGGCGAGCCGGAGATGTAGGCGAACATCGCCGCGAAGACGAGGCCGTTGGCCAGGACGTACCCGGTGAAGACCCGGTCGCTGAGCAACTGCCCGACGACAGCCGGCAGCGGCCGGCGTGACGCGGAGGGCCGGGTCTCCGGCAGTCCTGCGGCGGAGGCCGCCAGCATCACGGCGCCGAGTACGGCCAGGGCCACGAAGATTCCAGGCCAGGCCGTGACGCGCAGTAGCTGGCCGCCGAGGACCGGCGCGAACACCGGCGCCAGGCCGGTGATCAAGGTCAGTGTGGAGAAGAGACGTGCGGTGCGGGTTCCGGAGGTGCGGTCGCGGACCATGGCGTTGGCGATGACGATGCCGAACGCCCCGCCGATGCCCTGGACCAGACGTAGGCCGACGAGGGTCCGGACGTCGGGCGCCACCGCGCAGAGCGCGCTGGCGATCGTGTAGAGGGCGAGGCCCGCCAGCAACGGACGCCGCCGGCCGTAGGTGTCGCTCAGCGGCCCGGCGATCAGCTGCCCGATGGCCAGCCCGGCCAGACAGGCGGTGATGGTGAGCTGGGTGGCCGCGGCGCCGGCGCGCAGGTCGCCGGCGAGGTCCGGCAGTCCGGGCAGGTAGCCGTCGATGGACAGTGGTCCCAGGGCCACGAGCGCTGCGAGCAGGACGATGAATCGGGTCTGCCGGCCGGCGGCGTCGTTGCTCATGGCTCAGTACGCCACGGTGATGCGGCGGCGGATCGCGGTGCCGCTCTCGATCGTGTCGGCCAAGGCGATCGCGTAGTCGGCGTACGAGATGCGGCTGTTGCCGTCGTCGTCGGTGAGCAGGGTGTCCCCGGCGCTGCGGTAGGCCCCGGTCCGCTCGCCCGCTCCGATGACCGCGGCGGGCGACACGTACGTCCAGTCGAGGTCGTGCACGCCGCGGTAGAGGTCGAGCGCTTCGGACTGGGCCTCGGCGTTGGCCTTCCACAGCGCGGGGAAGTCCGGGTCGTCCATGACCCAGGCACCGGTCGGCGTGCGCAGGCTACCGGCACCGCCGATGGTGACCAGGCGGGTGACGCCGGCTCGGCGGAGTCCGTCGATCAGCGCACGGGCGGCACCGACGATCGTGGCGCGGTCGTTCTCCTGGCCGATCCGGGGGCCGACGGCCGAGAGCACGGCGTCGTGGGAGGCGGCGAGGCCGGCGACCGCCGCGGGGTCGGTGACGTCACCGGTGGTCATGGTCAGGGCCTTGTGCTCGAGGCCGTCGACGTGGCCGGCTCGGGTGACCGCGGTGACGGTGTGGCCGCGCCGCAGCAATTCCTCGGTGGTGGGCCGACCGATGTTGCCGCCGGCACCGAACAGGACGATCTTCATGTGTTGCTCCTTGTTTCTGATGGTCAGAGGACGGGCTGGCCGTCGGCGATGATGGCCGCGGTGATGCCCCGCTCGTCGGCGGCGTGCTGAAAGCGCTGCTCGATGTCGGGTTGTTCGGTGTAGAACGGCGGGTTGTGGAACAGGCCGTAGTGCATGGCGCAGACGGTGCCGGCGCCGAGTGCGACGGCGGCCTCGACGCCCTGCTCGGGGGTCATGGTCGCCGGGACGTTGGCCGCGTAGCCCTCGAAGTGGGCGATGACGCCGTTGACCGGGACGAACGCGACGTCGAACGGGCCGTGGTCGCGGGCGATCTGCCACCAACTGCCGTGCCACTGGGTGTCGCCGCAGTGGATGACCCGCCGGCCGGCGCCTTCGACGACCCAGGCGACCTGGTCACAGTCGTTGCCGCGCCAGTCCAGCGAGGTCACCGGGGTGACGGTCAGCTCTCCGATGCGCCGTGACCGGCCCAGGTCCTGGGCAACGGGGGTGATGCCCGCCTCGTGCAGCGCCGCCGCGCTCGGGGTGTGGCAGCCGATCGTGCCGGTGGCCGCGATCCGGGCGATCAGGTCGTGGTCGTAATGGTCGGGGTGCAGGTGGGTGATGAGGGCGTGGGTGCCGGGCGGGGTGTCGACAGGGTCGACCGGCCGGTGCGGCGGCCCCATCACCGGCGCCAGCGGAGCGACGTTCTCGAGCGGGTCGATCAGCAGGCGGGTGTCGCCGAGACGGATCTCGACGCCGGCCCAGGCCAGCCGACGCACGGAAAGGGTGGTGGTCATGGGCAGCGACGCTAGACCGACCTTGTTGAGAAAGTCAACAAGGAAGTTTTGAATCTCAACACCACGAGGTAGGGTGGTGGCATGCGCACCTACGGGCAGTACTGCGGCATCGCGAAAACACTCGACACCGTCGGCGACCGATGGACCCTGCTGATCGTCCGTGAACTGCTCGCCCTGGGTCCGTGCCGCCACACCGACCTGCGCAACGGGCTGCCCGGGATCGCCAGCAACCTGCTGGTCGACCGGCTCCGCGAACTCGAGGAAGCCGGCCTGATCCACCGCGAGGCCGCCCCGCCGCCGGTGGCCACCACCCTGTTCTCCCTCACCGAGCGGGGCCGCGCACTGGAGCCGGTGCTGCGGGAGCTGAGCCGATGGGGAATTCCGCTGTTGCGCGAGCCGGCCGGCAGCGAAACCTTCCGCACCCACTGGCTGGACATGCCCGCCCGGGCACTGACCGACCACCGCCCCGACCAGCCGGCAATCGCCCTGCAACTGCACGCCGACGGCAACGAAGACCTGGTCATCGAAGTCAAGGACGGCTCGGTGCACACCCACGCCGGCCGGGTCGACCACCCCACCGCGTCCCTGACCGGACCGCCGCACCTGCTGGCCGCGACCCTGCTCGGCGACCTCGATCTGAGCGCGGCAATACAGCAAGGCCTGAGGCTCAGCGGCGAACACGAGGCAGTACTGCGCATCCTGCCCCGCTGAACGACCGGCCGCTCGCGAGACTGCGACCTCAAGCTCTACCGAGTCCGCGCCGGTCTCAAGAACGGTCCATGGAGCGTTTTCTCCCCCCGATCCTGATCTGACGCCCCTTTTCGTCTTTCGCCGTGGGATACCAGGTGAAGCCATGGATGCCCGTGACAGCCGGGGTCGCCCACAGATCAAGCTTGAAGGCCCACTCGTCCCAGCGATCGGTCAAGGTCCGGCCGAACTCTTCCGCGAGTCTCCGTGCTTCGCTCTCCTCCAAGAGGCCCCCTCCATCGCTCTCCAACACCGGGCCGGGTTCGCGTCCGATGACGGACGCCTTCAGGGTGTAGGTACCGGAGCCGTGGCAGTCGTACGCGAGGTCGAACTTCCGCACGCTTTTGGGGGACTTGCACAGGTGGCCCTTGCTCCGGCCGTAGACCTGGTCCCCCTTGCTGAGGGTGTAGTCGACGTCGACGCTGCAGTTGCCGTAGACCCAGCCCCAGATGTTCAGGATCCGGTCCTTGAGGACCTGGTCCTGACACTCGGTCCAGAAAGACATGACCGGCTTCCCCTTGTCGTTCTTCAGACACACCTCGGCCTTCAGACAACACGCCCGAGCATGCGTCCACGAAGACCGCCCCCGGCAAACGCATTCATCCCACGCCCGCAACCCGCCCGGACCCGGACTCCGGCGCCTCCCGCACCGGCCCCCCGCACAAAGCCCGCCGGAGCGTCGGATACCGGAGCACAGATGCCGGACAGCCATCCCGGGGCCGCCCCACCCGGCCCACCCGGGCGGTGGGCGAGGCGAACCGGCTCCGGACACACGAGAGCGGAGGCCGCCGTCGGCGGCCCCCGCTCCCCCGCTCGAACGCCTACAGGTAGTCGGCCGGCTCCGCGGCGCAGGTGCCCGCGTACGGGACACCAGGCATGAGGGTCTCCGTCAGCCGGAAACGCGCCACACACACCCCGGGCAGCCGCGGGACGACCACTGAGCCTGGCGGCTCGGAGCTGGGGAACGGCTTCGTGTACCCGTCCACGCCGAGCGGGGTGTACCAAACGATCTTGTTCATGGCCTGTGTCCTCCCGGAGTCGGCACCACGGTGGCCCGTCCTCACCCCTTCACCGCTCTCAACACCGAAAGGACAGCACCCCCGCTGCCATCCACCGGACAGGGCCGGGGCGGGCCGGCGGCCGCCGGTCAGCCGCGGGAGTGCCAACCCCCGAAGCGGGCCAACAAAGCACGGGTAGCGTCCACCGACAAGCCGAAATCGGCGGCCACCCTCTGCGGGTCCTGATCACGGGCATCGTTCGCCGGCCAATGCGCGGTGCGTTGGGCGATGAGTTCCAGGGTGCGGGCGGCTTTGACGGCGGCGGTCGGTGAGTCCCGGGCGAGGTTCTCGATCGCGGCGGTCACGGACTGGAAGAGGGCTTCCAGCTCGGCGGGGAGGGGGATCGTGGCGGTGGCGACGTCGCGGATGTGGGCGTCCCAGTCGTCCTCGCACCGCTCGGCGGTGCGCAGTCCGCTCTCGTGGAACGGGAGCTCCCCGGCCGTCGTCCAGTCGACGGTGTGCCGGGGTCCGGTCCAGCCGCAGGAGCACTCCGCGCGCAGCAGGTGTGCCTTCGGGCGCGGTTGGTAGGTGCCGGCGCCGTCGTAGACGCTCCAATGGCTCACCTCCCAGCCAGAGCTGCCCGACGCCGAGTCGAAGTACACCGGCTTCGGGACCGACCCGTCATCGAGGAGCACACCCACCCGGCCCTCGTGCGAGCGGCCGTACTCATCCGACGTCCACGTCTCATCCGTCTCCACAGACACCTCCAGCACGGTCCCCCGGGGCCGCGGTCCCGCGACCCCGGGAACGACGATCCCGCACCCCGGGGTGCACGCGGGGCCGGAATCGGCGAGTTGGCTCCGGATCACGATGGAGAACCGGGAGCGAAGCGGCCCGGTACGCACCGGGCCGCCGGATCGACACCGGGCCGCGCCGGGGGCATGGAGCGCACCCCGCTCTCGTCGGGCAGTACCCGTACCTGCTGCTCCACCGGCCGCTCCCTGCCGAGAAGAGGACTTCCAGCCGCCGGCGACGCTCCCGGTAGGGCAAGGTCCGCAGCTCGGTGCCGTCGCCTGGAGAAGGTCGAAGACGGAAGCGCGCGGTGTTCGCGGATGGGACGGGCGAACACGGAAACCCGCCCCCATGTGGAGGCTGAGATGCGTGGAGGCTGAGACGCGTAGAGGCTGAGATTATTCCGCGGGCGGGTTCGCCGATGCCGAAGCGGAGACGATGGAGGGTCTCTGAACTCGGCTGTGGCGCATGTTTCGTGACGTACACGATGGCGGGTGGACCGATGGTTGGCTCATCCTTGATCGTTAGCATCAGGGCCCGGGGCCCGGCATGTCTTGAGGGGGGCCGCGGTGGTTGTCGGTGAACTGGTACGCGCAGAACTGCGACGCGTCGATTGGGCGTCGTTGAAGTGCGGCTGCGGTGACTCCGCAGAGCATGTGCCGCTTCTGATCGAAGCGATTATCACTGCCGAGACCCCCCAGGACATGATCGGATACACCCTCGATGGTCATGTCGAGGAAAGCACGATCAACTTCGAGTGCACTCCGCCGGCGGTCGGCGTCATCATGGCCGCATTGGCGGGCGACCTCTCGATACTGGCCCGGGACGAGTTGCTGCAGACGTTGTGGTTCGTGGCTGCGGGTTCCGGCTGCTACCGGCCGACTGCGGGAGGTGAGGGTCTGGACGAGGGGGGCAGGCACCACGTGCAGGAGGGGTTCTGGCGGCTTGTCCAGATCGGGCTCACGGGTACCGCGGAAGACGCCGAAACGGTGGCGGACATCTGTGAGTTCTACAGGCTGGACGGTGACAACGCCGCCTTCTACCAGGCCGAGCTTCGCAAGCGGGTGCACGCAAAGACCAAGCGCAGGCGACGCGTCTGATGCTGCGAAGATCACGGTGGCCGGCGGGTGGCTGCCCCTGTGGAAGCAAGACCAGGCGCGGGGTTCCGAAATCCTCCACAGCCACGCAGACTTCGGGTGTCACTCTCAGAATCTGCGGGCAATAGCGGGATTCCCACAAGGTCACGGGAGGTCTCGAACATGGGTCTTCGACCTGCTGACATGCGGCGTGCACCTGCGCTTGAGGCGGTCAGGAACCCATGCGTGATCCAGTGACGAAGCAGGCGGGGGTTCGAACTGTCACCAAGGCAGACGGGTTGTCCCTTCGCGTCAGTGGCCGGCTCTGCCTGTGCCCCTTTTCCCGGTCGCTGACCCGGCGGGCAGACTGCGCACATGCAGCTCCCCGCCGAAGCCGTTACCGCCACCGTGCTGATCGAAGTCGTACGGATCTCCGCCCTCCCGACCATGCGGGACGTCCCATACCCCGGCACGGCGATCGCCCACTGGGCCGGGAGCGAAGCAGCAGCCGCCCTGACCTTGATCGAGAGCCTGCCCGGCAGCGAACAGCACCGCTGCGGCTTCTCGCCTGGTTGGAGCATCCGGGCGTACAACGACTCTCTCGACCTGGCGCTGTTCGAGGCGGCGTTCTGCTTCACCTGCCATGAGGTCCGCATGCATGGAACGGCCGTGCCACCCGCTCTGGCCAAGCAGTTCTTCGACCCGGGCGCCCTGCAGGCCCAGACCCTGCTGTCTGTCTTCCGCACGGCAGCTCCGTAACCGACCGACCGTCCCTGCCTCAGAAATCCAGATCGAGGTAGTCGATATCGGTGAGCTTGACGCAGAGTCCCGCGGAACGACGTCACCGCCCCCTTCGCCGCTCCGGGGTGCTCCGCCGCGCGGCCGGCTACCAGGGAAGAACGGCACGGCGCCCGATAGGCTCGCCGCACCCGCGCCGACATGGGTGCGCCGGGCAGGACCGTGCATGGACAGGCTCACCCCTCGAAGATGCGGTACACCGGCCCGAACACAGCCCCGGCAGCCCTCACGGACCGCCGGGGCTCTCCGTTGCGCCGCCCACCCGTGCGCCGTACGAGATGCCCGAAACAGAGTGCTCGCCGTCAGGTCGTGCCTCGGCGTGCGGCGGGGTGAAGCAGGTGTGTCTGTCCCCTGTCCCCGAGTCTTGACCGGCGATGGTCAAGGCTCGGGGGTCTCGACCAGCACGCTCCCCGAGCCTCGCGGGCGAGAGAGCCTACTCCTCGTAGTCGTGGCCGATCAAGGTCGCGAGCAACGCCTCGACCGCGTCCTCCTGGTTCACCGCAAGCGGTGGCGTCGGCTACAGCGGGTCTTGCTGTTCGGCGGGGAACAGAATGGGGCTGAGAAGGTAGCGGGTACGTTCCTGCGAAGGTTCGTTGGCCAGGACGGGCGCGATGGCAGCTTGCATCGCGCTGATCAGTGCTACAAGTTCGTCCCTGTTGAGCCAGATCGCGTGCTGCCGATAGCCGACGAGGTCGCCTACGGGATCGCTGCCTTCGCGCTGCAGGTAAGCGCCGAACTCCGCGACCAGGGCGGCCATGGCGGCAGCGAATGCCCGTTCGTGGTGCTGCGGGGTGAGCGCATGCGCAGTTTCCGCGTCGATGTCCGCGCGTTCCTGCCGTAGCCGGTAGCGGCGTTCGACGGCACCCCGCACCCGCCGTTCGTCGGCGACGTCGAGGATGCCGCCTGCGGCGAGAAGATCGACGTGCCGGTAGACGGTCGCCTTGGACACGTCCGGGATGAGAGCACACAACTGCCCGGTGGTCAGGACCCGCCCGCCACGCAGTGCGTGGACCACGCGGAGGCGGACAGGGTGCGCCAGGAGTTCCAAGGTGTCCATGCCCCAACTTTCTCATGCATGCTACCTTTCTCAAACCTAAGAAAGGTGAGGGATGCAGACTGCAAAGGAAACCGCCGTGTTGGTGGTCGAGTGGGCACGCGATGGCCGTTTCGGCAAGATCGCTGCACTGTTCGCCCCGCCGTTGCGTGCTGCGCTGACCGCCGAGGCACTCCAGGCGGCCTGGCTCGTCGAGACCGCGGGATCCGGTCCGGTGACGGACCTGGGCGAACCGTCGAGCGAGCCCCTGCGGCCGGACCTGATCCGTGTCAGCGTTCCCGTGGTCTGCGAGCGGGGACAGTTCATCGCCGTCATGTCGGTCGACTCCGCCGGGCTGCTGAACGGGCTACGCCTCGCTCCGCCTGCCTGCGACCCATGGGCGGCTCCCTCCTACGCGGATCCGGACGCCTTCGAGGAGCACGACGTCACGGTCGGAGCGGGTGCTCTCGCCGTGGCCGGCACCGTCACCGTTCCGCGCGGCGACGGCCCGTGGCCCGGGGTCGTACTCCTGAGTGGCGGAGGTCCCTTCGACCGGGACGCGACCAGCGGACCGAACAAGCCCCTCAAGGATCTCGCCTGGGGTCTGGCCAGCCGTGGCGTGGCAGTGCTGCGCCACGACAAGGTGACCTTCACACACGCGGCGGAGGTGGGCGCCGCGGACGACTTCACGATGACACGCGAGTATGTCCCCTACGCCGTCGCCGCCGTGGGTCTGCTTCAGGAGGAGCCGCGGGTCGATTCCAGCCGGGTGTTCGTCGCCGGGCACAGCATGGGGGGCAAGGTCGCCCCGCGGGTCGCCGAGACCGAGCCGTCCGTCGCGGGGATCGTGATCCTGGCGGGTGACGCCGAGCCCATGCACCGGGCGGCCGTCCGGGTCGTAGGCCATCTCGCCGCCCTCGGCCCCGGCCCGCACTCCGAGGCGGCCCTCGCGGAGATCACCCGTCAGGCCGCGATCGTCGAGACCTCCTTGTCACCCGGTACGCCCCGAGAGGACCTGCCCTTCGGCCTTCCTGCCTCGTACTGGCTGGACCTGCGTTCGTATGACCCGGTTGCCACCGCCGCCCGCCTGGGCAAGCCGCTGCTGATCCTCCAGGGCGGCCGCGACTACCAAGTCACTGTCGAGCACGACTTGTCCCTCTGGCGAGAGGGATTGACCGGTCGTCCGGACGTCACCATCCAGATCCATGAAGCCGACGACCACCTCTTCTTCCCAGGGGCAGGGCCGTCGACGCCTGCCGGGTACATGGCACCCCAGCACGTCGACGCGGCGGTCATTACGGACGTCGCCGCATGGCTGGACGGCCAGTTTCAGCGTGAATCCTGAATGCGGACGTCCTGCCATTGTGATGCGGGCTGCCGCCCGTTGAGGTGATGCCTTCCCCGTCCGGAGCATGGAACTTCGCCGGGTGTTCCACCCTCGAAGTGCGGGACCGAGGGCGGTGGGGAGGTGTTCGTGGGCGAGCCTGCGCAGGCGGTGCCCACCTGGGAGTTCGCATCGGAGGTCTGTGTGGGGTTCGTCGGTGCCGACGGCGTCCGTCGGCTCGGTCCGCCGGCCCGCTACTGGGGCGAGCCCTTCGAGCGTGCCTCACCGGCCCGGAAGTTCACCGCGTTCAAGGGGCAGAAGAACTTCACGGGCGACTACTGGGCGGTGACCTCGCGGTCTGTGGTGGGCTACGAGTCGTGGGTGGAGCGGGACGCGGCGATGGCCCTGGACTTCGATCCCGCCGTCGTGGATCCGGCCTCCCAGCCGTTCCGCCTGATCTGGCCGGATGGTGATCGGGAACGCGAGCCCACCCCGGACCACTTCGCGCGGCCGGCCGACGGGACCGGCGTGGTGGTCGATGTCCGGCCTCAAGACCTGGTCGACGAGGAGGCCGCGGCGGTCTTCGCGTTCACCGCGCGGATCTGCGAGTCGGTGGGGTGGCAGTTCCGGCTGGTCGGAGACCTGGACCAGCCCTTCCGGGCGAATCCGCGCTGGCCGGCCCGCTACCGTCATCCGCGCTGTCACGGGGCGGCGGTGGCGGACCGGCTGCGGGAGGTGTTCACCGAACCGCAGCTGCTTCTCGCCGGGGCCGTGCGGGCAGGGGACCGGCTGGCGGTGCAGCCGGTGCTCTATCACCTGCTTTGGCAGCACGAACTGACGGCGGACCTGGTCGCGGCCCCGCTTGGCGCCACTACGGTCGTCCGCCTGGCGGCCAGGAGGGGCTCGTGAGGTCCGCGCGTCCGGGGCGACTGCGGCTGGGTGACCGTGTCCGGTTCCAGGAACACACCTACACGGTGGTCGGGTTGACCGGGATGCGGGTTCGCCGGGCCGACATCCACGGCACCGGCATGCTCGTGGACCAGGTCCATCTTCAGGCTGCCGAGGACTTCGCCGTCCTCGGCTCCGGTGAGCGGGCCGCGCTGGGCTCGGCCGCGCTGCTGGGGCACCTGCCCAAGGAAGTGGCGGACCGCGCACTGTGGTGGCAGCGGCACCTCGTCGAACTTCTGACCGGCTTGCCGCCGGACGCCCCAGCAGGCACCCGGCCCCGGCCTGAGTACGACCCGGCCGCCCGCTCGCCGGCAGAACGTGAGCGGGCCAAAGCAGCCGAACTGGCCGCGCTGGGTGAGGAGATCAGCGCGCGGACCGTCAAACGCAAGAGGCAGCGTTACGAGGCCGGCGGTGTCGAGGCGGTGGTGGACCACCCGGCTCGCCCCGCATGCCTCGCTGTTGGGTCAGGCCGACCCGCGTGTCGTGGCGGCGATCCGCCAGGCCATCGCCGAGAGCGTGGAAGCGTCCACCCGCACGATCGAGTACGCGCGCTGGCGGACCGAGCAGATCCTGGCCGCCGAGCACGGCAAGGATGTGGTGGAGATGCCGTCGCGGGCAACGTTCTACCGGCTCTTCGGCAAACTGTCCCGTGGTGTCCACGTGACCGGCTCGGCCCGCACCCGCCGGTCCCTCGCCGACCAGCCCGAGGGCCCATTCCGCTACGAGAACGTCGCGGCGCCGGGTGAACTGATGCAGATCGACTCCACGCCACTGGACGTGCTGGTCCGGCTCGACGAGGGGATGCCCGGCCGGGTCGAGCTCTGCGGCCTCGTCGACGTCGCCACCCGGACCATCGCCGCCGTGGTGGTACGGCCGACCACCAAGTCGGTGGATGCCTCGCTCCTGCTGGCCCGCGCCCTGACCCCGGAGCCGATGAGGCCCGGCTGAGTGGACGCGCTGAAGATGTCTCGGTCCGTCTTGCCGCACCGCAGGCTGCTGCCTCTGGACGAGCGCCTGGAACACGCTGCCGCGCGGCCGGTAATCATCCCCGAGACCATTGTCTGTGACCGGGGCAAGGCATTCATCTCGGAGAACTTCCGATCCGCCTGCCGCACGCTGGAGATCAGCTTTCGGCCCTGCCACCCGCGCTCGCCCGCGGAGAAGCCCCACATCGAACGCACGCTTGGATCGGTGGCCACGCTGTTCTGCCAGTTCCTCCCCGGTTACCTGGGCCGCACGGCCGAACACCGCGGTCGGCGCGTCGAGGACGAGCCGCTCTGGTCGATGCTGGAAATCCAGGAATTTCTGGACGAATGGCTTGTCGCCACGTGGCAAAACAGGCGCCACGACGGACTCAGGGACCCCGGTAGCCCCGGCCGGACTTTCACACCGAACGAGAAGTACGCCAGCCTCATCGAAAGCGCCGGCTACGTCCCTCTCGCGTTCGCCGGGGACGACTACGTCGAGCTGCTGCCCGCGACATGGCGGGCCGTCGACTCTTACGGCGTCAAGATCAACCATCGCGTCCACGACTGCGCGGAGCTGGGCCCCTTGCGTCGCCGGCCCTCCGGGGTCACCCGCAAGAAGAACCTGTGGGAGATCCACCGCGACCCCTACGACGCCAACTGGATCTGGGTTCGCAACCACTGGGAGGGCGGCCGGATCCCGGTTCCTTGGAAGCATCTCGGCACTGTCCCCCAGCCCTACGGCGATCCGGCCTGGGATCACGCTGCGGCTGACCTGCGTCAGCGGGGCGAGAGCGACCCCACCGAGGAACAGATCGCCCGGGCGGTCAGCGAGCTTCTGGTCCGAGCCCGCCAAGGGCCTGACAGCGGCGGGAAGAATCGGGCGTCCCGTCGCGACCGGCGGGTCGCCGCCCGGACCCGGGCCGCCGCCGAAGGCACCGGGCCTCAGCCGCCCAAGCCCGGGCCGGTGCCGACCGGAACGGACGCCCACGGCCTCGCGACGACGAGGAAGGGGGCGACGCGCAGGACGAACCGGTCGCGAAGGTCATCCCGCTCGGTGTCTTCAATCCCTTCAAGGAGGCTGACAAACGATGGTGACCGCAACGGGGCCCTCGCCCAGCCCGCAGCCGGACCCGGGACGGCAGCACCGATGGCGACAGGCCCTGGACCGCGAGGAACTGCACCGCTACCTCACCACCCTGGAAGGCTGGCGGGAGTTCGCCGTCCGGGATCCGGCCCCACCTGACCTGCTGCCCGACCACCTGGGCCTGCCCGTCACCAGCCGCGCCAACATCACCGACGTCATCGAAGCCGTCTGCGGCGTGCTCAACGACGCGCGGGTCTGCGTCGTGTGTGTCGACGAGCTCCACAATCTCTCCCTCGCGACCCGCAACGGCGCCGAAGTCTGGGACACCTTGAAGTACTTCTCCGAGCGCATCCCCGCGACCTTCCCACCTCATCCGCGGCGCAGCCATCGACGCCATCCTGGACAGCACCGAAAAGATCACCCGCAAGTCCCTACAGAACGTGAAACTCGACCGCGCGGCCCAGAACCGCAAGATCCGACCTGCCTCATGACCTGTTCCTCCGCGCGTTCCCGGGCTTCCCGGGCCTCGCGGTCGGCCACGGACCGACATACGCTGCACAGCCCTCCGGGCGCCGAGCCCGCGTTGTCGTCCGGGCCGGGCGGGTAGACCTTGCGCCCGCACTCGGGGCAGGGCCAGGCCGCCGCTTCCCGGCGCAGGCGCCGCTCCTCGCGGTCCAGTTGCTCCCGCTCACGCTCGGCCTTCTGGGCGGCGCGGCGCCGGTCCTCGTGCACGGGCTTCAACTGAAGATCGGCGTCATTTTTCTGCGCCCACGGAAGATAAAGAGATGCCGGGAACAGGCATTCCCGGCATCCGAAACTTCGGAATCGAAGTTTCTGGAACTGCATCACTTACATCTTGCGTTTATGTGTCTTGTACACCCAGGTGAATGCGGTGCCTGCCGCCAGGTACAAGACCGGCTGCGCTTCCGGGGGAACCCCCAAGGGGCCCCCGAGCACGATTCCCACCAGGATGAGAACGGTTACTCCAACCTGGGCGAGAAACTTCCAGGCCTCCAGACGGCGTTCGTGCCGCGCAGCCAAGCGGTCCAGCTCTTCGCTCGTCCCGTCGAGGCGCTTGAAGCGCTCACCCTTCCGAATACGGACATAATAGTCACCTCCTCCATCGACGACTTCCGGCCGCCAGCTCTGCGGGGAGTCGCCTGCTACCAAGAAGACTCCGTCACCTCCACGGTGGACGCTTCCCAACCCTTCCGGCGAGATCACAGTGTCCTTAATCTCGACTGGCACCGGCACTTGTGAGTTGGGGTTCAGGTCGCCGCTGATACTCATTTGAGTACCCTTTCTCTGCGGGTTAAGAGTTTCCTCCTGGTGGTTGCCTTCGCCCGACAGAGGTGCCCACAACAGGCGCCCCCAGGCGCCGACTTGACCAGGATAGAGCGCCTGAGCTGCCGTGGAGACGCGATCGACATTCCGGATGACACCGCAGAAGCACAGGCACCGCTTCGCACCATGCGCCGTCACCAACCGCAGGGGGCTGGACTCGTACCCGGCGCGTCGACCAGTTCTCGGATTCCCACACATGGTCCGGCCGCAATCGTCTAACTTCCCACTTGAGGGACTTCGACTTTCAAAGTTCAACGTGGAGGCAGACGATGGCCGGCGGCATGCGGAACATCCAGGTCGACGACGAGGTGTTCGCCTACCTTCAGCGTCACGGCGAACCGCTGGTGGACACAGCGAACGACGTCCTACGACGTGTGCTCCTGGGGGCGCAGCAGCCGCCCGCGGACGAAGCGGGCAGTCGGGCGACTGGCGCCTTGATGCCCATCTTGGAAGCGGGCCTCGCCGCTCCCAATGACATGGTGCGCCACCACCAGCCGAAGCTCGGGCGTACCCACGAGGCCACCATCAGCGCGGATGGATGGGTGGAACTTCCGGACGGGCGGGCCTTCCAGCGGCCCTCTCCCGCGCTCAGGACTCAAACGGGGAACCAGATCAACGGTTGGGTCCAGTACACCCATGTACCCAGCGGACGCCCTCTCCAGGAACTTCGGGAAGAAGCGGCAACGTCCCAGGACTGACCTTCACCTTCTCCACGCCCTTCGGAAGGAATCACTCGCGTGGATCACGACGACCCGTACTGCCGCGTCCGCATCCCGACCCCCGAACGTCACCCGTCGTGCGGAAGGCAGGAGCCGTCGGGATTGTGTCCTTCCGCAACAGCGCCGGCCTCTCCCGGATAGATTTTGGCGTTGATGCAGGCCCGGCCTTCACTCAGCCCGATCCTGGCGGGGTGGTCCCCACTCGCGGCCCGGACGTCGATCCGTACCGACGAGGGCAGGGCGAGCGCCGTCCGGGTGCGGCTGAGGAGTCGCTCCTCGGTCAGTCCGGGCTGACCCTGGAGCTCTTTGGCCAGCGCTTCCATAGCCGCTCTGCGGGGCTCGGCGCCCTCGTGTTCGGCTGGAGTGAGCGTCTCCCGCTTGGGCACCGGCATCGACTTGGCGAATTGTGGACCGGCATGCTCGGAGAGCTGCCAGAGGAAGACGAAGACGAGGCCCAAGAGGAGGAGGAGAGGGAGCGCGCACCCGAAGAACAGGAATCGTCTTGTCCTTCGGGTACGGCCCTGGGGCGGAGCGGTCATCAGCTCGCGCCGTACCCGATATCGCGGAGCTTCTGCTCCATCACCTTCGCGTAACCGGTTGTTCCGGCGGTCTTCGGGTGGAAGGACTCCCGGCTCAGGCACGCGCCGCCCGCGATGTCCCAAAGGCAGAACGACGGCTTGTTCCCAACCGCGTCGGGGAAGTCCTTGTTGTGAAAGTCCCCGTTCCCGTTCGGCCCCGTGACGATGGCATTGATCCACTCGTCGTCGTCACACGTGCCATGACCGCTGAACATCGGAATCGGATCTGCGTACGTGACGCCTTGGACACCCTGGACGGCCGCAGCCTGCTTCCCGTTCACGTACTTGGAGAGGTCTCCGAGCGCCTTCTGCTCGTTTACGTTGAACAAACCCGCCGCCAGGCAGGCTCTGCTCCGGCTCATGAGTTCGGGATAGCCCATGACCACGATGGTCGCATGGGTGGCTCGGGCCTTGATACTGGTGATCAGCGAGCCAAGACTGGTGCCCAGCTTGTCCGCCAGGGCCTTGTAGCGGGGCATGAAGGTCGCGTCCGTGGCGCAGTCGCCGCCGCCGGCGCACTCCATGACCGCTCCGACGAATGCTCCCTCGTCATTGCCTCCGATCGTCAGGGTGACCAGGGTGGTGTTCTCGTCGAGGGCACCGGAGTCGATCTGGGACATCTCGTGGAACTGTCCCTCGGACCAGCTGTACGCTCCGCGATTGGTCCAGGAGCTGGGGTTTCGGGTGCCCTGGACGTTCCAGGTCTGGGCCCCCGAGCAGGCGACGAACGACAGCTCGGCGTCGGTGCTCCAGGCATCGCCGGCCGTTCCGAGCGGCGTCGTGGTGTTGGGCGGGGTGAGCTTGCGCGGCCAGGCGTTGACGCTGCGCCGGCATCCGTTCCACCGGGGCGTGCCGTGGTCGGTGTCGGACTCCCACGAGTAGCCGATGCCGGGTCCGCCCACGGATCCCGAACCCTCACCGGAGGAGAAGGAGTCGCCGAGCGACGCCACGATGTTCTTCGGCTTGCCGGGCAGCGGCTGGAAGGCGATGGCGTCCCAGGCCACGTCGTCGTCGGCGGTGCCGTCGACGGTCTCGTTGGTCAGTGACACGCTGGGGGTGCCGCTGAAGTTGTATACGCCCAGAGAGATCCAGGTGTTGCTCTTGTGGAGCTGGTTTATGTAGCGGTCCTTCACCGTGCCGTTGCCGAGAGCGATCCGGTAGTGGGCCTGTTGGGTTTCGGCACCGTTGTCGGGCAGGTGCACCATGACCCGGCTCCACTGGTTGAGGGTGCGCGCCAGCGTCCAGGTACCGGTGACCTTCATCTGGTCGATGCGGTTGCCGCTGTTGCGGGTGTGGGCGAACCAGAAGTGGGCACCGAAGCCACCGCCCACCTGGTGAAGGTCTTCCTTCCCCTCATAGGTTCCCAGCCCCGCGGGGTCCGTGAAGCTCCAGGACATGGTGCCCGAGTTGGTCCACGACTTGGAGCAGTCGCTGCGGAGGGTCGACGCGCTCGCGCTGACGTCGTCGATGATCAGCGCGTTCGACGGCAACCGACCTGATGTCGTGCAGTCGGGCAGTCCGGAGTTGCCCCGGCCGAGTTCGGCCCGGAGCGTCTTGTAGGTGAGTGTCTCATTGCCGCACTCGGTGGCACAGGCAGTCTTCCACTTGGCGTTCGCGTGGTACCAGTACAGCTTGTAGCAGGCCTCGTCGGCGCACCGGGGCGGGCTGCCCGCGTTGCAGCCGTTGCTCGCGTTGCAGAACGTGTCGAGAGGCGGCTTGATAGCCCGTGTGCGGGCGCCCGCGTCACTCCACCAGGCGGCCTGGTACCCGTGGGTGTTCCCGCTGTTCTGGACTCCGGCGTCGCTGTAGGACCGTCCGGTGTCGATGGGGTAGGCGGCCCACCCCATCACCTTCTCCGGGTACGGCCACTTCTGCGGTGTGGCGGCGTCGGCGTAGTGGTTGTTGTCCAGGAAGGCGTTCCGATCGGCCGGATACTTCGGGTTGGCCGGGTTGTTGAGCCATCCCAGGCCCCATCTTCCGGAACTGTCGGGCTTGTTGAAGCCGAGGTTGTAGTTCCAGACCGCAGCGAACCAGTTCTCGATGTACTTGGGATCGTCGTTGTTGATCTGGACGGTCTGCCCGGGGATGTGGAGCTCGCTCCACTTGTCGGCCAGAGTCTGCGCGGCGACCGCGACGTTGGCCGCGTAGTCCAAGGCGACGGCTCGCTGCTTGTCCGCGGGCATCGCCGGGGGTTTGCCAGTCTGGACTCGGCCGGGAACGCTCATGCCGTCGGTCTGCTGGCCCATTCCGTAGCCGCAGTCTGCCTTGGCCCAGTCGATCGTCCAGATCTTGTCGGGATCGTATCCCGGGGTGCCGGGGTAGATGTTCGTCCCGTAGAAATTACCGACCAGCGGATTGCCCGTTTGCCCGGGGAGGGCTGGTAGGAGGCTTGCCACAGGTTGGACTCCTGGGCGAGTACGCCAAGGAGTACTTGGGCGGGGATACGGCCCCCTGCGGGTCCACCGATGAGCGTGGACTGCGGGAACATCGTCGATGGGGCGACCGAGGAACCGAGCCCGTCCTGCGCGCGCCAGCCTCCCTGTGCCATCCAGCCACTGGTGAGGTTGCCGCGGATGGCCATGTCCACGGCCCACTCGACCTGGTTGGGCGTGGGCTGCAGAGCCTGCTGCGCAGGGTCGTTGCGCGGCACCGAGCAGGTGCGCTCGGGGTCCACGGTCGAGGTGGAGGAGCCTGCCAGGGCCGCTTGCGCGGACAGGGTCGCGCGCGGGCTCTTGGTCGTGGGAGCAGCTGTGCCCGGGAGCGCGGGCGATGGCTGGTCGTCGTGTGACTCAGCTGCTCCAGGGACGAGGAAGTCCACGGACCTGCCGGTTACCGGTGCGTGTGCCTTGATTCTGTACGGCGGTGCGTGAGAGGTGTCCGGTGCGGCAAGGGGATCGGCCACGTGGGAGCGCAACGCGGCGGATACCGCATGGTCGATGACCAGCCGTCCGCCGGAGGAGACTTCGCTTCCCGCGTCCGCCGCAAGCTTGGTGATCCCGGGCGGGAGCGGTCCGATGTCCTTGGGCTGCCCCGTGATGAAGAGCCGCCCCGCGGTGCCGGCCGCCAGGCTGACCTTGCCGAGGCCGCCGCGGGCGAGCTCGGTCACCTTGGCTCCGACCGCGCGGCGTACCCGGACGCTCTCTCCCTCTCTGTCCAGAAAGGCGACTGCTCCGCCGGCATCCGGATGGATACGGAACGCAGGACCGGAGGTCTCCCCGATCAGCTCCTGGGCTCCGTCGGGCGCGATCCTGGCGAGTTTGCCGCCCAAGGCGGCGATCACGGAATCGCCCACGGGGACGGCCGATGTCGCCTCTCCCGGCACGATCAGCTCACTTGCCACCTTGCCGGTCGCAGCGTCGAGCCGCAGCAATCGGGTCTTCCCCGCCTCCGCGTCGGCGGACTGGGTTAACACCACCGTTTCCCCCGCACCGCAGCCGGGGTTGAAATAGGCGAGCGAGACCGTTTCGCTCATTTTTGTCACCGCGTGAGTTTCAAGGTCGACGACAGCGGCGAAAGCACCCCGGTCAAACAACGATGGGGTATTCGTGAAAGCCCGCGGTGCGTACGCGACCACGGCGCGTTTACCCGAGCCCGTCACGCACACGTTGCCCACCCAGGCGTCCGCCTCCAGCCCCTGTTCCCGCAGTGTGGCAGCCTCACGCCACTCGTACCCGTCACCGCTTTCGGAGACCAGGACGTGTAGCCCGTACGCGTCGCCGACAACGGTGACCGCCCGGTCATCGGCAGTACGCCAGCCCCTGCCCAGCACATCGTCCCGCTTTGCGGCGGGCACCGAGGCACGGGGCGTGGACGGGTCAGGGGTCACCGGGCCGCTGGGCCCGGCGGCACTGGCCGGCACCTGAATCAACCCCGCCAGGAAGCCGGCGGCGGCCACACCCGCCCCCAGCGCTGTCAACGGCCTCATTCCCGTACGCCTTGACACATGCATACCCCCCTCTTCGTTAACGCGACCAGGATGAAATGGCTCTGCTTCAACGGAAATGATGTGCATCTGGAAATCAGGTCGAAGACATCCGCCCGATCGGGCGGATGTAGACGCGCGAAAGGCGTGATGACGGGCGGGCCCGCGCTCAGTCCGGTCCTCTCACCGTGCTGCCCGTCAGCTCGGCCCTGCGGTTCGACAGGGCCCACGGGGAGTCTGGAGGTCAGTACCGGTCGTGAGAGGCGTTCTCGTTGTACAGGTCGGGGATCATGTTCTCCGCAGGCCAGTAGTCACCGCAGGTCGGGCGGAACACCTGGCTGGGGCCGCCGTAACCGGAGCTGAAATAGACACGGTAATTGGCGGAACACTCCCCGTTCACGGCGGATGCAGCGTTGTTCTTAACCTCCTGTCCGTTTCCCTCGTTCGTCATGCTGCAGGTCTGGAAGTTGATCTGACCGGGTCTGAAGACATAGCGGACGAGTGCGGCTCCGTTCGGCGAGTACCCGTAGTGGTTGGGTATGTCCGAATCGGAGACAAAGCACGGACTGTTCGAGTACCAGGTCTGCCCACCTCTGCCATTGAAGTGAAGCGAGAAACAATAACGGTTTCCCGCTGAGCTACAAGCGTCCGACTCATAGGATGTCGATGTGGCGGATGCGGTCCCCGCCGAAAGGGCGATCGCGACCATTGTGGTTGCGGTGCAAAGCCCTGTGATCTTCTTGACGCCCATCAGTTGCTCACCGCCTGGTACGCCTGGCGAACCTTGGCCATTTTCTGATCCTTGGCGGCTTTCTCCTCCGAGAGTTTCTTTGATGCGCTCTTGATCGCGACGTTCTGCATGTCCCGTTCCCGCGCGTTCCAGGCGGCGACCAGGCTGGTCTGCTGCTTGCATTCGACATCGGCCACGGCTTGCGCGATCTCAGCCTCACCTACAGCGGGAGAGGACAGCTGTATGCCCAGATCCCCCAGGTCATCAAGGGGATTCTTACGGTCGAAACCCTTGACTTTCATACAAGCGACCCATTTGCTGACAGTGGTGGTGACCTTGGCGTCGGCACGTGATTCGTTGTATATCCTGGCCGAAAGGCCGTCGGCTTCAGGCGTTTGCGGCACGGGGAACATCCGCTTGGTCTCTCCCCGGCACCCACCATCCGGAATCTTTGTCCCGCGGTAGATGCCGCCTTCGACCTCCACCCCCACTCCAGTGAACACCGCGGACTCCGCGCCGGCGGCAGGCTCCCAGTGGGGTGGTTCCGGCACATCCGCCGGAAGGTGATAGCCGTACTTCTTCACCGCATCGAGGTCGGACACTCCGTAGCGGCGCCCCATGGACGTGTTGATCTCGTTGGCCACCGAGAGCTCGGAGGCTGCCGGCGGGCCGAAGTCCTCGAAGCCGTAGCGCGCCATGCACGACCGCCACTGCCCCTGCACCGAAGCCTGCCAGGCATAGCCGTCCACCGGGGTGACCGTATAGGCGGCCAGCGGAAGCACCAGCCCCTTGGCCAGGCCCTTCGTGGGGGCGGAGGGCAAGTCGCCGAGGGCGAGTCGGCCCGGATCCGCCACGGTCGTGGAGCCTGGTTTCGTCTCGGCTGTGAGCTGGTGTGTTCCGCACCCCGTCAGCATCGTCGCCATGGCGGCGATGCTCGCCGCAGCGACCAGTCGTCTTCGCACTGTGAGATACCCTCCCCTGCCGTTGCGCACATCGATGAGGGATTAAAGCACATCGAATTGGCCGGAAATCGGACCTCTCTGTTCCGATTAATGGGAGGTGTCGATTCCACCAGAATGCGCGGATCCGCAGGATGTGCATAACGCTCGCATTTCAACCGTTGCCCACCGCGCAGAACAAGCCAACTACACGTCCAGGCGGTCATGCCAAGCTTGTCGTTCAACAATCACATTTCGCCGAACCAAGTAGCGTTCTCGGATCTCCCGACATGAGTGGGCGTCGGGGTCAGGATGACGGTTGTACATGTGGGCGATGCCGAGCATGGCTTGATGGACTCCGTCGCCTTTGAGGCGGCAGTCGGGGAAGATCGCGCATCGCACGCCAGATGCACGACGAGCGGGCTTCCCCCTGCTTCGCCACCGCATCCTCCTCGGATAACGCCACCCTGCGTCACCACCGAATGTGAGACAGAGCCGTTTACTGGACAGACCCAGTGGGCCCCCCTCCTGGGCGGAGGGGGGCCCACTGCGTGCTTGTCTAGAGGTGGCTGTCCATCAGTCTCGCCGCACCAACTGTTCGATCTGCATCAGGTAGTCCTCGCTGTAGTCGAAGGTTCTACGGAGTGTCTCGTAGCGGGTGTACTGATCCTCGGCCAATGGCATGCGCAGAGCCCACATGGCTCGAAGAAACAGCCGGAAGCCGAGGTCGGGGTCGACACGGGTGACGACCTGTTTCAGTGACCCCATCACGGCGGTGCCCGCAAATGAGGTGCCAGGTCGGGCTGACTGCCTTGTGCGCCGCACGCGGTTCCACGGCAAGTACCTCGTGCATGACCATCTCGATGAGGTCGGTCCGGGCTTCCGGGACGGAAGGGCGGTACGTGGGCGCGACGTCGCGAAGACGTTCCTCGCACACCCCCACCATCTGCTGCAACCAATCCCTTCCATCGGTGCCGAACCGGTCGATGTCGTAGCCGGAGTCCACTGCCGCCAACCAGACGATGGCGAGTGTCTCGGCGGACAAACCTCAATCCAGAAGCCGCTTCACGTCCTGAAGGAGTTGGGCTGCCACGGAGCCCGGAGTCTCTTCGTAGGCGTCCGCCGCGGCGACCTCTCGCACGGTCTGTGACACACCGTGGTTGTACAAGCCAGCCCCAAACCGCGCGGCAAGCATGGAGAGCCCGAAGTCCCACGTGGGGTCGCGTCGGGTCGCGTCGATCGGCGGCCACATGACGTGCAGACCTTCATAAACCACGGCGACGTGGTAGCCGAAGTGGTCGCCCAACGCGACGAAGCGGTCGGCGCGCGGTTGGTCGATCGGCACGGAGTATGCCTTCAGCGCACGCAGGAAGAACCGCATGCCCAAGTCGGCGTCCGCCTGCGTCACTACCTCTTCCAGGGCATGAGCAAGCCCCGGCAGTCCGGAGGCTTGGTCGAGGTTTCGAGCGAGTGCCCGGACTTCCCCTCCGATCGACCGGCTCAGTTCCTCGTCCCGCACGGGCTGAATCCGTGGCGCCGCGTAGGAGCGCTTGTAGGAAGCCGTCGAACTGGGTGAAGACGCAAGCCGGTTGCTGGTGCCGGCCCTCCCGGACGCGGTCCTCCGCTCGGTGTGGCCGGCCGCCGTCGGGCGAGCTTTCGATCCGGCTGATCACGGCATCGACACCCGTGCCTGGTTGGAAAAACTCTCGGAGTTGGCGACGGATCGGCTCCGACAGAGCGCTGCGGGCGTGGGCCGGGGTTCGGGTCGTCGTGGCAACAGTGAACGCGGTCAACACCATGCGAGAGGTCATGACCGGGCACGCGAACGAAACACCCTTCGGAAGCCGCCACCACCCCACGAACACCCTCCCTCGGCCGTCCTGCCCACCACACCGCCCAGGAACGGGAGCCCCACTCATAAGCGCATCCACCAGTAGGTGAGGCAGCCGGGCATGCAGATCCCGCCCGGTTCGCTGGTGGCGGGCGTGCCGGCCAAGGTCAGGCGCGAGCTGACGGAGGCGGGAGCACCTGGGCATCAAGGCCAACGGCGATATCCGCTGCTCGCCCAGGCGCACTCGGAGCCGTTCGCGGAGGGCGGCGAAGCCGATCTCGACTGAGCGGACTCTTTGTGGGTCAGTGCCAATAGGAGGGCGATGATGATCCGGAGCCGTTCCAGAAGATGATCAGGAGAATGACGATGATCGCCAACGGGACGGCGACGAGCAGGGCGCACCCGATGGCACCGGGCAGGTTCTTCCTGCGAAGGCGCTGATCGAGCAGCTTGGCCTCGGCGGTGTCGTTCCGCCAGTGCGGCTGGAGCTCCGCAGTGCCGTCGGCGATCGCCCCGGCTACCCGGGAGACGTCCGAGGGATGGTACGTGCGCCAGTTGCTCTCGCCCCAAGTGGATTGCGAGACATGGGGATTGTTGCGAACTCCGTTGGCATTCGCGGTGGCGTCCAGGCAGGTCGCCCGGATGGTCGGCCAGGCTCGGGCCAGCTGTCTCTCGGACAACCAGGCGACGTGCTCCGGTTCGGCTGCTGCCACGGGCGCACCTACTCTCGGCTCGCATACAGTCTCTCCCCGCTCAGGCCGGATAGGCAACACCCTCTTCTCGTAACCGGCTTGGCTCCTCGTACTGCCAAGATCCAGGTGCTCGAATTCGCACAAGCACTGATATCGGCCAGCTCGGTCGGACCTGACCAACGCCGGCTCCCGATGGCGCCGCGGCACAAGTCCGTGATCGGCACACCGCAGCCTTGAACCGGTCGGCGGCATCCGCACGGTCACGAACAGCGGCGCGACGCGACGCCGATACGGCCGGCACGGAGGTGACACTCAGGCGGGCTGATCCACGATCACCAGCACGGTGCCGAACTTCGCGATCAGCTTGTCGAAGACGGCCCGCAGTCGGCCCGCAGTTTCGGTTCGCTGTTGGGCATCGCCTTGTCGAAAACCTTCTTGCCCGCCGGGGTCAGCCCGTGGCCGTGGTCAACTGTCTTGCCGACGTCCATGCCCAGGAAGACGCCCACATCGCCGATGTCTAACATCGCACCCCTCCAGGGTGGTCGACCTTGCCGGCCTCGGCGGTGGCACCGTGCTCGCGCATCCACGTTATGCAGACCTGCCGCCCACGCTTCTGCCCGGCATCGCGCCGGACCGGGCGGTGGCCGGGTCTCTCATCAGCGTCTGTGACGGCACCCCACAGGCCCGGCGACACCACCCTGGCTGTGTCCCCTCTGTCGAACGGATGACCTGGGACCGGTCACCGTGTGCAGAGCTGTGCGATGGCTGGTCGCGCTCACACCCGGCGCCACGGCCGAGCCGCGGGTGGGCGCGGACGTGAGCGGCGGCCCGTGTAGAGCGTCTCGGTGCATGAGGACCGGATGTGAGGGCCCGGCTAAGCTTCGCTCCGCTTCTCCAGGCGGCTGCCGCGTGGAAGGGTGACGGACATGATGTCGCTGGGGGCGTCCAGTGCGATGCGGTGCCATCGCCCGCGCGGGACGATGACCGCCGTTCCCGCCGCCAGCTTGATCTCCTCCTCCTCCTCGCCCGGCTGCTGCGGGCGGAAGCAGAGACGTATCCCGCCGCTGAGGCAGGACACGACTTCGTCCGCGGCGGAGTGGACTTCCCAGTGGTCGGCGTGGACGTCCGCGTCGGTCTCCACACGGAACGTCATCAGCTGCCAGCCGTCCCGCTCGGGGTCGAACACGGGTTGTGCGGCGCGCACCTGGCCGCCTTGGTCAAGGTGGATGAAGGAGGCGAAGAGATCGATCGGGTTAACGGTCATGCCGACACATCCATTCTGCGGTCATCGTTCATCTGGTCAGGTGTAGGGCTTGGGGCCGGCCTGGTTGGCCCGGCCGCCTACGGGGCCAGGGCTCGGCGAGCTGTCGCTGCGACACCTCAGCGGGCAGGACCGCCGGCAAGCCGTGGAACGTGCCGGGCCACTGGTGCAGCCCGACCGGGACGCCCGCCCGCGGCAGACGCAGTGCGTAGTCGATGCCTTCGTCGCGCAGCGGGTCGAACTCCGCGGTGGCGATGTAGGCCGGTGGCAGGCCGGACAGATCGGCGGGCCGGGCCGCGGCCTCCCCGGCCCGGTCAGCCGTACATCGCCACGCGGTACAGAGTCGCAAGCGCGTCGTCGATGGGATGGGGCTGCGGCCTGCCGGAGGAGTCGAGCCTGTTCCACCTCTGCAGGTTCACGGCGACGGACATCTGCCGTTTGCCGTCGGCACGGGTCATGGCCAGTGCTCCACCACCCCAGACCGTGCCGCCATGGCCCCAGAAGGTGCCCTGGCCGGGACCTTCCATCGGGTACAGACCGAGGCCGTAGTCGATGATCTTTCCCTCCTGGGAGACGACCGGGACGGTGCGTTGCATCTGCGCCAGCAACGACGAGCTGACGATCTCCCCGGCCAGCAGCATGCCGTAGAAGCGGTTGAGGTCTGCGACGGTCGATATCAGCGAGGCCGACGGTCCCGCGTACGACATGTCGAAGACGCTGTAGTCGCGCGGCGGGTCGATCATGCCGAACCATGCCTCGTAGAGCTGTGAGTGTGGCCCGTCGACGTACGGGCCGGCGGGGAATCCGGTGTCCCGGAGCCCGGCTTGCTCAATGACGTTCTGGGTGATGCACAGCTCGGCCGTGGTGCCGCTCACCTCTTCCAAAAGTCGGGCGAGGAGCAGGTAGTTGGTGTTGGAGTACACCCCCGGAGCGCCGCCCGGGGTGCCGACGGCAGGTGCGGTGATCCCCATCTCGATCAGTTCGGCGGGGTCGAACCGTGTGAACCGGTGGTCGTCCAGGCTCTGGGGTCGGGTGTCCGCGACGACGGGCATCCCCTTGAGGGAGGGATAGGCGTACGGAAGGTACTCGGCGAGGCCGCTGGTGTGGTTGATCAGCATCCGGACCGTGATCGCGTCACCGCGGTCTCCGGGAACCACCTTCGGAAGGTACCGGCCGATCGGTGTGTCGAGGCCGATCCGACCGCTCTCGACCTGTTGCAGGACCGCAGCGGCGGTGAAGGTCTTGGTGATGCTGCCGACCCGGTGCCGCATGTCAGCGGTGACGGGGCGACCGCCGGCGACATCGGCGACCCCGGCGGCACCGCGCCAGACCTGGTCACCGTCTCGCACCTCGGCGAACAGGCCCGGTATCCCGGCGCGGTGGACGTCTTCGATGGCGGCGTTCAGCGTCGCGGAATCCAGTGGGTTCTTCACGTCCTGCGTCCTTTCGTGTTTCCCGGGGTGAGCTCCGCATCGGTTGCCTGACCCGGGTGACAGGGCACGCGTGGCGCGTCGGCCCGCCTGCTGCCGGGTCGCTCGGCACGCTCATGTCCTCATTATGCACGCGGTGCGTGCAATGCCTAGTGCATAGGTTAGAATGAGTCCGACGAGAGGGGTGAGATGACAGGTCGAAAGCGTTGGTCGACCGAGGAAATCCTGGATGTGGCAGTGGAGTTGCTGCGCACAGGCGACACAGAGTCGTTCAGCGTGCGCAAGCTCGCCGCGACCCTTGGGACCGATTCCTCCAGCCTCTACCGACACTTCCGCAGCAAGACCGAATTGCTGCGCGCGGTCGCCGACCGGATCCTCCTGGCTTCCATGGACGGCTACCGCCCCGAGGGCGACTGGAAGCAGCGCATCACTGCCCTGGCCCTGCGCGTGAGAGAGGCATTCGGCCGACAGCCCCAGCTCGCCGCGGTCTGGGGACGCTACGCGTCAGGCGGCGCCGGTTCCCGGCTGATCGTGGAAGAGGTACTACAGGCCCTGCGCACGTCGGGACTGCCCGACGAGGAGATCCCGGCGCGCTACCACCGGCTCGCGGTCCTCATCGCCGCACTGATCGCCTCCGAGGCCGGAATCAGCACCATCACCTCGGAAGAGCACGAACAGGGCATGGAACTGTTCCGCGTCACGGTACTCGGCGCCGACCCCGAACGCTTCCCCGCCCTGGCCCACTTCGCCCGCGACGTCCGCCCCCTGGGGGTGGATCGCCGCGCCGCGTTCGAAGAGATCCTCGCCGCCCACCTCGCCCACATCGAGGCCGCGGTCTGCCCGAGCCGGCCGATCGACTCGTGAGTGTCGGCGAACGATCGAATGACGACAGGCGCCGCAGGCGTCCGATGAACCCGGACTTTCCGAGGCCCGGATCGAGGACCCCATCCCGTTCGAGGAGGCGGCCGGCATCGCCGGCCGCCTCCACCCACTCCAGCGCCCGAAGTTCGGCGAAACCGCCGGCGTACGCGCGGCCGGGCGTCACCATGCACATTTCCGAGATGTTCCGCCTCGTACGCGGCACCGCGCACATCCTCGATGTGCTCGACGTCCTGCACCAGGGGCATCCCGCCCTGCGCATCCACGATGGCGCGTTCTCCGCGATGGACCTCACTGAGCCTTCGCCAACTTGAATTCGCAGGTCAAAAGGCTGGTGTGACGGCCTTCCAGGGTGCTCACGTTGGTCACGGGCGACTGTCTGAGCAGTAGATCGTCCGTCAGCGCGGTCGGTGCCTGAGCCGAAAAACGGTCGCCGGGATCATCTCGTGCAGGAGATCATGTGTGGATGTCCCCGATCGAAGCCGTAACCAATGACCTGCAGGATGTCGCTGTTCTCTGGAGTGTTGGCGAGGCCCATGCTCACGATGTCGTCGAGGCTGCCTGCGCGGCACTCGTTGCCGGACTGGACAGCCCGGCACTGCGCATTCTGGCCGGATACACACGTGCCGAGGCGGACTATGACGTTCCTGAGCTGCTTCCCGTCGTACTCGATGAGCTGGACCTTGTGTTCTACCCGCGTGACAGCGAGGCCGGGCAGGAGGCTGCTGTGCGGGCGCTCGCGCACCAAATGCTGGCGGGCCGGCTGACGCCGCGAGAGCTTGCTTCGCGTATCCACCAGTGGTTCGGTCACCAGCTACCCCTGGCCGAGCGTCTTGCTGAGCTTGATGACGAGTACGACATCGTCGAGTACGGGGACAGGACGTTGGCCCAGATCGATGCCGAAGTCACGGGCGAAGCTCACCGTCTGACGCATGGTCGGACCGGCCAGAACCGACATTCGTAGCGATCGAGCCCTGCGCAACTGGTCGTCAGCAGAGGCAGGTAGTTGAACTGTCCGGTTCTTACTCGCCGGGCTTCGGCACCCTTCAGGTGGCGGATCCTGCCGCCGGGGAAGATCGCGGCAATCGTCCTGGCCGTACTGCGCCACGACCAGCGCCTGGCCGACATGGCCGGCGGCAACGACGTATACGAGTCCACCGTCCGCCGCCGGCGCGACGAGCTGATCGGGCTACTCGCCGCCCAGGCACCGCGCCTCGACCACGCCCTGAAGGAGGTCGCCAAGCAGGGCGGGGAGGTGGTCCTGATCGACGACACCCTCATCCGCACCAGACACCGCACCGGAAGAGCCGACCGGCGGAACTACTCTGGGAAGCACCGCAGTCACGGCCCGCACTTTCTCGCCCTGACCGACGAGAAGAGCCGCCTGATCTGGACATCCGCCGCCCGGCCCGGCCGCACCCACGACAACACCGCCGCCCGCCACGACCACATCCTGGCCCACTCACGCGCCGCCGGCCTCGGGGCCCTGGCCGACCTCGGCTTCCGCGGTCTGGACAACGACATCCTCGACCCCGTGATCGTCACCGGCTACATCGCCACCCGCACCCACAAACTCACTCGAGGGCAGAAGGAGGCCAACCGCGTCCTCGCCGTCGGACGGGCACCGGTCGAGCACGGCTTCGCCCACCTCAAGAACTGGCGGATCCTCACCAAACTCCGCACCCACCCCGTCCGCGCCACCCGTCTCCCGCGCACTCTGCTCGTCTTGACGAACCTCGAAATCAGCCGCTGACGGACGATCTACGGCTCAGACAGACGCCCGTGACAAGCGTGAGCACCACGAGAGCCGGTCACACCAGCCCTTTGACCTGCGACTTCAGGTTGGCGGAAGCTCACTCGATGGGCTCCGCTCGGTGGCGGGCCACTCGATGCTCTGCATCCGATGCCGGGCATGGTCCCACTGGATACTGAACATCGTGGGCTCCACCCGGTGGACGATGCCCGGCATCGGCACCACAGCCAGGCACTCGAGTGCCGCACCCGGGACAGGGCGCGGGCATCGCGGCGCGCGGCCGCGTTGCCGATCCGGCTCTGCCGGGAGCGGGACCGGCGCGACTGACCGGCGGCAAGGCGACGCTTCCCGGCATCCTGGAGCCGCCGCCGCTGCTTACGCAGCTCCTTCTTCTCCTCCGGCGTCGACTAGCTGGTGTCCGGCCCGGCGTCTGCTGCACGCCGGGCTGCCGGGTGTGTGACGGCGGGGACGCCGAAGGGGCGGGCTACGACGCGCTACCGAGGTCGGCGGCGCGCTCCCGGACACCGTCCTGGAGCTTGGCGGCCATCTCGGCGGCGGCCTCGATCGTGGCGCTGGTCTGCTCCAGCGCGGCGACAGCGGTCCCTGCCTCGGCCCCTGGCCGCGGCCGGCCTTCCGGCCCGTGCGTGACGGACGCGGGCGAGACCTCGACGCGTCGGGCACGGCGACGGTGTGCGGACGGGCACGGGAGCCCAGGCGGCCCGAGCGACGCGCCGCGTGGACCCGGGCGGTCAGCACACCGGCCGCCAGGCGGGCTCGCTCGTCGAGCGGAGCGGTCCGCTTTCGGGTCAGCGGGCGCAGCACGGCCCGGTCGTCGGTGTCGCGCGGATACAGGGCGCGCAGATCGGCGGTCGCCATCCGGCCCCGCACGACGGGCCGCGATGGGCGGTACCGCAGTTCCCCCGGCAGCCTTTCGTCGACGGCTTCGTCAATCGCCTTCACTTGTCACACCGACACTCCTGATCTGCCATCACCCCACTGCTGTCCCCAGGCTCCGAGTCGGCGTCGTACGACTTCACGGCCAGCCGACGATCGGCTGTTGTGATCAACTGCCATCAAGGGCGGTTGCTGAGCCGTCCGGGTGATCCGGCCGTGATGCGTGTGTCGTGTGAGGCGCAGAAACGTTGGTGCCTGCGTGGAGCCACGTGAACTATGGGAACGCAACTCGCTGCTGGCGGAGGCGTTCTGCAGAACAGATGACCGGGTGCGTGAGGCACAGGCTGTGATGGACGAGGCGCTGGCCAGCCGGACCAGGACTCTGGCTGCGTTCGCCTTGACAGTCGGCAGCGACGCCGCCGTAGCCGACCTGATGGGGTTGAACGAACGCGAGGTACGAGTCGCACGGCGCACGGTCGGGAAGGACGACGCCCGTACCGTCGCCGAGCAGTTGCTCAACCCTCCTGCCGGAATGTCCCCCCAATCGCCTTCACCTGCCGACCCTCCGGCCAAAGCGCCTCTCCAGCCATCCTCGCCTGCCGGCTCTTCGGTTGAAGCGCCTCCTCGATCACCTTCACCTGCCGGCCCTCCGGCTGAAACGCTTCGCCAGGCATCCTCGCCTGGCGATACTCCGGCTGAAACGCCTCCCCAGACTCCTTCACCCGTCCCGAGTCCCGGATGGGAGCCGCCCACGGAAGCAATGCACACGCAGATGCCCGATCCGCGCCCGGAAGCAGCATGGTCTGCCCAAACGCCTGCGATGGAGAGCGGAACGCCGGGTGCCCCGGTGGTCTGGACGGCCGGTATGGACTCCGTATTGCAGTGGGGCTGGCAGTCCGGCCTTGACCTTCAATCCGTCGCAGAAGAACTCGGCCTGAGCTCCAGGGACCTGCTCCTACGCGCACAGAGGCTTGCAGCGGAAGGACGACTGATGCAAAACGCTCCCCCGGTGTACGAGGCAAGCCAGGCCGGCCGTCACCGCCGACACGAGTTCATGCGGTACAACCCCGTCCCCGACAGCCCGGAGACCCTGTACAGCTCGAAGAGTCCCTACGTCTGAACCGCCACCGCGTTGCCTCCTCGGACTGTCGGGCGCGGTGGCCTCGTAGGTGAGAAGCAATTGAGTGCATGATCGACGACCACCTCGCCGTGGACATCGAGGAACCGGCCGCCGCGGTGTCCGTGCCTTGGGGCGGGAGCGGGCGGTGGCACTGGCGGCAGGTGCCGGCCGCGCTCAACGCACTCCCCAAGGGCAACACGCCGCCCCCGAGGCGGCCATGGCCGTGGCGTTCGCGGAGTTCGCTGTGCTCATCGACGCCGATCAGGCCCTCGCCGCTCTGGGCCTCCGGCCCCCCATGGGTAACCCGGACGGCTCAAACGACGTTGAACCCGCCGTGACCACGACGGTGAGGCTCACGCCCGTCACCGACGTGCGGCATTTCACCACCCCCGGCACCTCCGCTCACGGGATACGGGATACGGGATACGGGATACGAACGTGGCCGTGAGCTGGAGATTTAAACGGCGTCACATGTGCTTCCATGACGGACCGACTTTCGTCCTGGCAGACGGCGCCGACGTCCCTCGTCGCCGCTCACGGCAACGCCGCGCTGGTCGCGCCGGCCGCGCCAGCCGCGCTGGTCGCACCGTACGGCAGCGGGCGGGTGCAGTCGTCGGACCCATCCGCAGGCCGACACCGGCTGGTCCACGGACGCCGAACTGGACGATCCCGACGGCGTGCGCGTCGGTCTCGACCACGACCCGACCGAGGAGAACGTCAGCCGGCTGTAACGCCCGGTCGGCCTGGATGCTTTGTCACCACCCAAGCCGAGCTTCACGTCGCCGGCCGCGAACAGGAACAAGCCACGACCCCGTACGGAAGTGCTGGGGCGGAAGCGGCGTGCGTCCGGGACCGCAGGTCACCACTGAATCGGCACAGGGCTCATCGGTGCTGGGCGGCCGGGCGGCTCAGATGTAGGGGTAGGCGTAGGGGTTGTAGAGGGATGTGGGGCTGTCGGGGACGGGGAGGTGAAAGGCTTCGTGGCGGCGGTGCCGTCCGGCCTGGCCGGTGTCGGTGTGCACCGGTTTGACAGCGAGGCGTCCTTCCGCGGCGAGCTGCTGGGCGCGCAGGAGAAGTGCACTGTAGTTGACGCCTAGTTCGGCGGCCACCTTGCTCAGGTCGAGGCCGGACTGCCAGCTCCACAACAGGACGGAGTCCATCGACGAGGTCCACGCGACCGCACCCGGTGAGGCCCCGCCCGAGGACGGGGCCGTCTCGACACGGGGGTGCGGCAGCACGATCTCGGCCGGAAGAGGCTCGAGAACGGCCGGCGAGGCCTCGCACTCCGGTTCGGCCTCGCGCCTCTGCGGCGGGGCGGAGGCCGCATGCCTGCGCAGGAGTTCCTCGGCGACGCTGCGCGCGTCTGCCTTCCCGACGACGCGGCGGGCCCGACGCACCTCGCGTTCGTGGAGGCCCATCAGGTTGGCGACGCCGCCGTCGCTGCCGATGGACACGGCGAAGGCCGCGAGGGTGCGAGTACGGTCGGCCTGAGCCCGGTCCAGAAGGCTCTGCGCCTGCCGCATCCGGTCGTCACTGGCACAGAACGCCTCAGCCAGCACGGTATTGCGTTCCCAAAGATCACGTGATTCCACGACCGAATAACGTTTCTGCGATGGCCAGGGAACTCACCTGGCGAGCTGTCACCCGATTGCCAGTTCCCCATCGGATGACCCATACGATCCGGATAAGTGATCACCTCACCCGAGTATCGTGCGCCCCGGTCAAGCGACCCGACCCGGGCTCGCGCCCTCCTGACGCACGTGCGACACCCGGTCCGTCCATCAGAGGCGAGGCAGGGCGTAGAGGCGGTGACAGCATGCCGGTGGCTCGCCACCCCACGATGGGGTGGCGAGCCACCGGCATGCGGCCATCTGGACCGCGTTGTCAGCGTGCGGCTACCAGCGGTACCAGCGACCGCTGCCGCCCTTGGGACGGGCGACGAAACCGACCAGCCACAACACCAGCACCGCGATCGCGACCCACCAAAGGATCTTCACCGCGAAACCGGCACCGAACAGGATCAGAGCGAGCAGAAGAACAAGAAGCAGGGGAACCATGATTATCAACCTCCGCAGCACCGCCTGCCCGAGACCACCCCGCGCATGCGCCCAAACTTATGCGTTTCTTATCCGCGCAGGCGGGCATTCGTGTGTGCCTGTGGCCGGTGCGCCAGGTGGCCACCACCGGGACGATCTCGTAATACCAGATGGAGAAAGGCATTCCCACTCTGTGGGCGGCGTTGGAGGAGATCGCGCCCCGGGCAGCGCCGAGCAGTGCGGCGGTCACGGTGGTGAGCCTGGTGTCGGAGGACGACAACACGGCCGAGACCGCGCTGGGGATTGAGTGCCACGGCCGGCCCCCGCAGGTTCAGAGGTCCGAACGACGCTCTGGCGGACGCGTACGGGAGCCGGCGGCCGACTGGTTGCCCGTGTGTTGCCGGACGGGCCCGTGCGACGACGACCTGCCTGTCGGGGACCGCCGACTTCGGAGATCGTGGCATCGCCGATGGACAGGGGCGTCCGCCGTCCGGCACGGCGCTTCCCGTGACCGTGAGGTCGCGCGCGGGTGGTCACCCGCTCCAGGCGCGCCGCACCGTGTCGTCCTCGACCTCGAGGTTCAGCCGTCCGGCGCGGTATTCCATGGTCAGGATCGCGCCCGGGGGGACCGTACGCACGGTCGACCAGCCGCGCCGGTGTGCCTGGCGTTCGGCCTCGTCGGTACCGAGACCCACGTAGCGCTTCGGGTCGTCGTCGGGTGTGGCAGAGGAAGTGGATGCGGTCATGGGCCTCTCCTGCCCCACCGACACGCTTCGGATGCCCTTGGCGCCGGTGCGAGCGGGTGATCATGTCCGCGGGATCCCGTTCGCGCTTCCCCGGCCTCCGCGCTGATGTCGCCCGGCTACTCCAGCAGCCGGCGACCGATCAGCTCCATCACCTCGGCGCGGCTGCGCCTCCCGTTGTCGGCGGCGTTGAAGTGGTTGCCGACGCGGACCGAGACGGCGAGCAGGCAGCGGATCTCGACCTCGTCCTCGTCGGGGCAGAACGAGGAGAAGAGCGAACGCAGGTAGTCCATGCGGCGGTTGTCGACGCGGCGCAGGCGCTCGGCGACGGCCGCGTCGCGGCGGGCCCAGTCGCGGATCGCGATGTCGGCGGTGGTGCCCCGCACCGGCCCGTCGGTGCTCTCGGCGACGATGTCGAACAGCCGCTTCAGCCTGACCCTGGCCGCTCCCCCGCCGCTCTCCACCTGCTCGATGACGCCCTCGGCGACCTCGTACTCCCAGGTGTCGAGCATCTCGGTGAGCAGCGCGTCCCGGTTGCGGAAGTAGCCGTAGAAGCCACCCTTGCTGACGCCGAGTGACTGGGCCAGCGCCTCGATCCGCACGGCTTCGGGACCGCCGGCAACGAGTGCCCGCAGGCCTTCCTCGATCCACCTTCCGCGGGGTGTGCGGGTCGCGCCCATCCTGTGTGCCTCCTCCTTGTGCGTCTCCTCACGTCCCGCCGAGTATACGGGGGCGTATAGATCGGCCTACACTCGAAATATACGCCACCGTATAGACAGGGGTTCGACCATGCGACTTCCCCGAACCGACCACACCGAGCGCCCTTGGCGGATCCACGAGATCGCCGGCGACTTCACGGTCGAGGACGTGTGGGCGCTGCCCACCCCCGGCGGACCGGACGACCTCGCCTGGTTGGTGCGCCAGTTCGCCGAGAGCATGAAGAGCGGGGTGAAGGGGGACGGCTTCGTCTCCCGTGCCCTCTTCACCGTCCGCTGGAAGCTCGGCGCGCTGTTCGGATGGGACGAGCCGGATTCCGACACCGCCGGCCGGCGGTCCGGACTGGTCGACCGGCTGCCGGCGGACCTCCGCGACGGGCCCCGGGGTCCCGACCTCGGCTCGTCCCCGTTCACCTCGCTCTACCAGCGCGAAGACGAATGGGCCGCCGAGATGGCCAACAAGACCGTGCGGGCGGTGATGCACATCGGCTGGGTACCGGACGGGGCCGACGGCCACCGCGGTCAGATGGCCGTCCTGGTGAAGCCGAACGGACTGCTCGGCTCCCTCTACATGGCCGCCATCAAGCCCTTCCGGTACCTCGGGGTGTACCCGGCGCTGCTCCGCTCCATCGGCCGCGAGTGGGAGGCGAACGCCGCCGCGCGAGAAAGCGCGCGTCGAAACGCGAACGACGAGTGACCCGCTGTCGGTCCGTCAACAATCCCTGACGGCGCGCCTGCTGGGCCGGATCGGGCCGCAGGCCTCGCCGACGACCATCGCGACATCACGCGCATCCACGGGTGGTCGTCGCCTCGCAGGCACGCCCGGCCGCAGCTACGGCCGACCCCGGACCCCTGCTCGTGCCCCTCGCCCTCAGACCGGTCGACGGGAATCCGGGCAACCACGACGTTCCGACGACAGCAGGTCCTTCACCACGGCGTGGACGTACGCCAAGGCGCCAGAGGACGGCAGTACGGCCCACACCGGATGGCACGAACCGGGAGCGACCGACAGCGCGGCGCCCCCCTGAACGGCCGCGTGCCGTCCGCGACCCCGGCCGCGACCCCGGCCTCGGCGCCCGGCCTGCGCGGAACGTCAGCCGCGAGGTCCTTGCGGAACAGTGGCCCCTGGCCCGTCCGCGAGGAGGGAGAGGGTGGTGGTGCGCGGGAGGTACCGGGTCACCGCGGCGAGGAGGGCGTTGGCCCGGCCGGGGACGACGGTGGGGCGACGGCGACGGCGCAGGGCGGTGAGGGCGGCGGCGACGACCGCCCCGGGGCTCCGGACCAGGGCGGCCGGGATGTCGGTGTGCAGGCCGGGGCGGGTCGCGGTCGGTCCGGGGCAGAGGGCCATCACGTACACCCCGCGCGGCCTTTGCTCGTACCAGAGCGCCTCGGAGAACGACGCGACGAAGGCCTTGGTCGCACTGTAGACGGCTTGGCCGGGCTGCGGGGCGAAGGCCAGGGTGGAGGCGACGTTGACCAGGGCCGCGCCGTGGCGGGCGGTGGCGAGGAAGGCGTGCGCGAGGGCAACGACCGCCTCGCAGTTCAAGCGCAGCGCGGGAAGGGCCTGGTCGAGGGGCGTGTCCGCGAAGGGGCCCGGGTGGGCGAGGCCGGCGTTGTTGATCAGCAGGTCGTAGGGGGTGGCCGTCAACGCGTCCGCCACGGTGCGGACCCCGTTGGGGGTGGCGAGGTCGGCCAGGAGGTAGTCGTGTTCGCCGTCGGATCCACCGGGTCCGAGTTCGGTCATGAGGGCCCGCAGGTGCCGCTCGGTGCGGGCGACCGCGGTCACGGTGTGACCCTCGGCGGCCAGTGCGAGGGCGAAGGCGCGGCCGATGCCTTCGGTGGCGCCGGTGATCAGGACGGTCACTTCTCCGCCTTGGGGGCCGTGGCGGGCGAGTAGAGGAAGGAGAAGCGCTCCATCACGTTCCTGCGCTGCGTGTTGTGGAAGGCGGCGATGCGCCAGGCGCCGTCGGTGTCGCGGACCAGGGTGTACGTCTGGACCTTGGACAGGTCGGCGAGGCCGGGTTTGTCGCCGGTGTAGTCGTCGCCGCGGCCGGTCAGGACGGCCGCGTCCTTCCCGAGGAAGCGCAGGTCGAGGTAACTCGCGGCGAGCTTGGTGCCCTTGACGAAGTCCTCGAAGAGGGCGCGGTGCCCTTCGGTGATGTCGGCGCGGCCCTCGTAGTGGCTGCCGACGTACGTGGTGTAGGTGCCGTCCTCGGTGAACAGGCGGCCGTACGCCTCGGCGTCGCCACGGGCCCAGGCGTCGACGAGGGCGTCGAGGGTGGCACAGATGGCCTCGCCGTCGGCGGTGTTCGCACCCGCCGGGATGACGTCGGCACAGTTCTCCTTGCCGGTGCGCCGTATGCCGGAGGTGGTGTCGAGGTAGAGGTACGCGGCGGCGGCGCCGAACGCGAGGACGACGGCGGTGGCGAGGGCGGCGCGCTTGGCGGTCTTCTTGTTCACGGGAATGCCTCTCGGTCGACGGAACGGTCGGATGACGGCAGCCGCCGCGTTGACTACACTGACGCAACAACTGCACACATGCATTATCTGCACGCGTGCAGATAAATGGCAAGGGGAATGGTGACGCGATGACGGAGCGGGAGCAGGGCGACCGGCGGGCGGTCTTCCGGGAGTACGTCGATGCCGTGGGGCTGCACGGGATGGCGGGTGCGGAGGCCGCGGGCCTCCAGGCGTCCGAGTGGTACGCCCTGAGCCGCATCACCCTGGCGGGCGGGCTCACCTCCGGTGAACTCGCGGTCGGGACGGGACTCACCACCGGGGCGACGACACGGCTGATCGACCGGCTGGAGCGCGCGGGGTACGTACGTCGCACCGCGGACCCGGCCGACCGGCGCAAGGTCGTGGTCGAGGCGGTGCCGGACGCGCTGGCCGGAGTCGAGGCGGCGGTGGGCCCGGCCCGCAAGCGGATCGGCGAGGTGCTCGCCGGCTACTCGCCGGACCAACTGGACCTGCTCTTCGACTACTTCTCCCGCGCGGCCCCCGCGTTCCGCGAGGCGACGGAGGAGATCCGCGCGTCGACGCAGGAGCGCAAGGGCGGCCGATAGGGGCGGGCCCCATGGCCTGCGGGCCGTCGGCCGGGCCCGCCACGGCGCACGCACGCCTCGGACCGGTGGCCGCCCTGACGCTCATCGCGCCAGGGCCCCCGAGCCGCGATGCTCGCCACCACCCGGGGCTTCCTCCGCGCCATCGGCGGGCGCCCGCCTCGTCACACCGCTGCGCTCCGGGCGGGCCCAGGGATCCAGCCGAGCCGGCCCCGCGTACGCAGTCGGCGCACCATCCCCACCCACCCGCGCTTCGAGTCGGCGGGGGCGCTGTCGAGGGTGTGGCCGGTCGCCGGGTTGGTGATCGTCAGGGTGCCGCTGCCGTTCTGGGTGACCTTCCAGGCCTGGCCCGGGGTGGAGGAGTTGACGGCCCACAGGATGGCGGGGGCGCCGGCGGTTGCGGGTTCGGGTGCGGGCGGCACGAGGTGGTCCGGACAGGCATCGATGAGCTTCGCCGTGCCCGTCCCCGTTCGCGACCAGCGTCCGCTGCCGCTTCGACTGCCACGGGGTGTGGAGGGGCGTCACGTCGCGCACGACACGGTCGGCGACCGGCCGACCGGCCGACCGGCCGACCCCTCAGGCTCCCGGTCCGCTCGGTCTCTCGGTGGCGGCGGTGACTGAGTCCTCGGTGTAGTAGAGCCGTAGGAGTTCCCGCTCGGCGTCCCGGTGCGGGTACTTGAAGAAGATCAACAGCGCACCCAGGGCGACGGCGCCCAGGCCGACGGTGTACGCCCAGTCGTCGCCGTGGAGGAACGACTGGCGTGCTGCCGCGACGATCTGGTGAGCGTACTCGGGGTGCTGCTGGGCGACCTGCCCGGCGGAGGCGAACGACTTCGTCAGCTCGCTCCGGACCTCGTCCGACACCTCCTTGCTCTCGGGGGAAGCGGCGATCGCCGCGCTGAAGGCCGAGGCGTAGCCGGCGATGAGGAGCACGCCCATGACGGACTGCATGACGGCCCCACCGAGGTCCCGTTGCAGGTCCGCGGTGCCCGAGGCCATGCCGGCCCGTCGCACGGGCACAGATCCGGTCAGCGAGTGCGATGCGGGCGTCCCGGCGAAGCCGGCGCCGATGCCGATGAAGACGTAGGCGAGGCCGATCTGCCAGTAGCCGCTGTCCTCGTCCCAGAACAGCAACATCCAGGCGAAGGCGAGGAAGAGGAACACGTAGCCGGTCAGCAGGGTCGTACGAGCGCCGTGTGTCTCGACCAGCTTCGCGGACCGTGGCGCCACGAGCACCATCATCACGACGAGCGGCAGGATGGCGGCGCCGGCTTCGACGGCGTCGTACTCGAGCACATTTTGCAGGTACTGCATGCTGATGAACGCCGACCCCATCATGGAGCCGAACACGATGATTCCCGCGCACGCGGCAACCCAGAACGTGCGCCGGCCGGCGATGTGGAGGTCGTACAGCGGGTTGGGAGCCCGCCGCTGGCGCCAGATGAACGCCACCCCGGCGGCGAGGGCGACCACGACGAGGCCGACGGCCAGTGCCCCCTGGTTGGGGACGACGGCGAAGTTGATCCCCAGCACCAGCCCCGCGATCAGGAGGACGGACAGGACGCCGCCGAGGTTGTCCACCGGTTCGGCCGACTCGTTGGCGTGCGCGGGGATGAACAGCAGGGCCATGACCAGCGCGACCACGGCGAGGGGCAGGGTGACCAGGAAGACCGACCCCCAGTAGAAGTGTTGGAGCAGCGCGCCCGCGATCACCGGCCCGAGCATGGAGATGCCGCCGCCCAGGGCCGACCACAGCGCGATCGACTTCGTCCGCCCCGGCCCCGCCCACAGGGCGGTGATCAGCGCCAGGGTCGTCGGGTAGGCCATGCCTGCCGAGACTCCGCCGAGGATCCGGGCCAGTACGAGGACGGTGTCGTTCGGCGCGTACGCCGCGAGCAGGCAGGCGGGAATGGACAGAGCGATGCCGAGGACCAGCAGCAGCTTCCGCCCGTGACGGTCGCCGACCGCACCCAGATAGAGCACCGATGCGGCCAGGCCGAGGGAGTACCCCACGGCGACCATGTTCAGGGCGGTCTGGGAGGAGTCGAAGGCCTTCCCGATCGCGGGCAGCGCCACGTTGGCCACGGACAGGTTCAAGTTGGCCACCGCGGCAACGATGATCAGGGACGCCAGGACGAGAGGCGCCCGGGCCGGGGCCTCACGCGGAACGTCGATGCGAGACGCGCCGTCTTTCGACATGGAACCTCCGGGGCGAAGTTGGGCTTCGCGAGAGTCTTGCCTGATCCACCGTGCCGCACATCGCCCCATTGGGATGACACGCCACCGTCACCGACTCGGTCGGCTCGCCGCGCCGGGGCCGACGTGGAGACTCGGTCGGCTCGCCGCGCCCGGGCCGACGTGGAGTGCGCCGGGCAGGGCCGTGCTTGGACGAGCTCACCCCTCGGACGATGCCCTGAGAGCCCGTCGGGACGGCGGTTCCCAAGCCTGACCAGTCACCAGGCGGACCGGCCGCTGACCAAGATCGGTGACCGATCGGTCACCGGTGCCTCCGGCCACGGCGTCAGGCGCGGTTGGAGACCGACCACGGGTGTCCGCGTCCCGACCGGCGTCGGTGTTGCTCTCGGTACTGGACGGCGCCGCTCAGGCCGGGCTACTTCGCACCGAAATCGGTGACTGTCACGGTGAGCAGGCTTTCACCCGGGGCGAGTCTGACGGCGTCCGCCTGGGTCACGCTTCGGCCCAGCAGTATCCAGTCGGCCTTCTCGTAGCTCAAGGGGGCGTCCGTCTCGGTGTCACGCCGCCAGCCCAGGCGCTCCAGTTCCGCACCCATCTTCGGCAGTGCCTGTTCCGCCTGCTGTGTTTCGAGGACCGCCATCCAGTCCACGTAACTCGCGTTCTTGACGCCGTTCGGTTCGGAGGTCGTCTTCCCCGTCTCCGGCTCCAAGCCGGCCTTACGGACCGCGGCTCGGATGTCTTCCGCCACGGTGTCCCGGGATACGGCCACGGTCAACGCCGAGGACCCGGGCTGGGGCGCCTCGTCAGAGACCGCGCAGCCGGCGACCGAAACCGATGCCAGTAGGGTCGCGGCCAGTGCGATGCACACCCTCTTCACCAACGTGTTCAACGTGAGACTCCCCCCGAAGGATCATTCGGGGGGAGTCTCACACATCCCGTTCGGCGCCGGTGTACATGATCTACGTGATCTACGTGACCGCCTGGTCGAAGGCGCGCATACGCAGGCCCGACAGTTGGTCGGAGAGCGTCATCCGGGTGGCCGGTGAGCCGAACTCATCGTCCGATTCCTTCTGCCGCTCGGACATTCTCCGCAAGATCAGGGCGAGTTGACGGCGACATGGGGCTCGGTTCGTGTCCCTGGCCTCATGTCTCCGCCGGTGGTGCAGGAGCGGTGGGTCACGCCGGGGCACGGCTGCCGGCTGGTCTCGCCGACGTCACCGGACCGACCAGCGCGTCGCGAACTACTCGAGACGCTCGTGATCGATGAACGCGGTCAACACGTCCACGGTCGCGTCGGGCTGCTCGTCGGGAATGAAGTGTCCGGCTTGTGGGATGACGACGCCGGTCGCGTTCTCCGCCCACGGACGGATGGAGGCGGCCATGTCGGGGATCGAGCCATGGGAGCTGGAGATTCCCAGGACCGGGAGGGTCAAGTGCCCCCGTTCGAGAGCGTCATGATTCCTGCGCGCTGATTCCGCGGCGTCGCGGTAGTAGGCGAGAGACGCCGAAAGCCCTCCCTCGGCCGCGATGGCGGCGGCGTAATGGTCGATCTCGGCGCCGTCGAAGGTGTTCGGGGAGAGAGCCTTGACCTTCAAGAACCAGCCGACGTAGTCACGCTCGCGGCCGGTGAGCAGAGTCTCGGGCAGTTCGGGCACCAGGTGGAAGGCGAAGTGCCAGGTCTTCCAGGCCCGGTCGGGGTCCGTTGGGATGGAGTCCGGGAGGGTGATTCCGGGGATGCCGGCGTCCAGCAGAGCGACACCGTGCAGGCGCTCTTCGTACTCCAGGGCCAGCGAGAAGGCGACCCAGGCCCCGATGTCGTGGGCGACGAGCCAGTACTTCGGCACGTTGAGCGCGGTCAGCGCGGCCTGGACGCGCGAAGCGACGGTGTGCGTGTCGTAGCCCCCTTGAGGGCGGTCGGAGTGGCCCTGCCCCGGCAGGTCGATCGCGATCACGTGGAATCGCTCGGCAAGACCTGGCATCACCTTTCGCCACGCCCACCAGGTCTGCGGGAATCCGGCGAGCAGGACGACGGTGGGACCGGCCGGCCGGCCGCCTTCCACGGCATGAAGTCGGATTCCGTCCGCGTCGACCCAGCGGTGAGTGAAACCCGCAAGGTCGTACAGCGGCAACCCGGGGACCGGGTTCTGGTCGCAGGAGCGGTGCGGGGCCATGCCGTCGTCGGTCATGCTTTCAGCCTACCGCATCTTGAACTGATCAGTTCAAGATAGGATGGGTAGCGCCACAACGGCCGGTACAAGAACGAGGTGCGTGCGTGATGGCCGGGAAGAAGCAGTTCGACGTGGGCATCGCGCTCGACGCGGCGATGGTCCAGTTCTGGCGGGCCGGATACGCCGACACGTCTCTCGACGACCTCTCCAGGACGACCGGACTGAACCGCAGTTCCATCTACTCCTCGTTCGGCGACAAAGACTCGCTCTACCTGCGCTGCCTGGAGCGCTACGCCGCGCGGTACGGAAACAGGTACGACCAGGCGCTTTCATGTGCGTCCGAGGAACCGCTCCAGGCGGTACGGGCGTTCTTCGAGGTCACGCTGCAGCGCATCGCCGACCCTGACGTACCCGATGGATGCCTGATCGCCCAGACCGCGATGGCGGCACCGGCGCTCAGCCCCACCATCGCCGCACGCGCGATCGAGGCTCTGGACCTTCAGCATGCGCGGCTGCGGACCGCCTTGAACGCCGCGCAGTTGACCGAAGGCGATGCCGACGACTTCGCGGTTCACCTCACGGCGGTCAACCAGTCGCTGGCCGTGATGAGCAAGACCAGGGTGAGCCGGAAGCAGCTCCGCACGGTCATCGACATCAGCTTGAGTGCGCTCTCGCACGCCTTGCATGCCCGGAGCTGACCTCGCCGTTTCGCCGGGGTTCGGCGGCGGGGGCGGAAACGTGAGCGCCACGGGCGAGGGACTTGCGGATCCCTCCTCAAGCGGCGCTGCCCGCCGGGGGCAGGGCGGCCATGGGATGTCCGGCGGCCAACGCTCCCCATGTGCCTTCGGTGTCGGCGTCATCTCCCTGATCGCCGTCGAATGGCGGACCGAGAGCCACTGCACGGGCGGGGCGGCTTCTCTGAACCAGGTCGGCGAAGCAGCTGTCTGGGGTGTTGTCGTTTCGGGTGGCGATGCCGCGGCCTTGAGCTTGTTGGTCAGCAGTTCGACGGTGTTTCCCTCCTTGCAGAAGTCGGCGTCACGGCCAACAGATCGATTGAGACTGCGACGGATCCCTTCTCCCCTGACCCGACCCTGACCGGTCTTCGCCCTGCACCCCGATCGTCCCTGAGTGGTCCCCGACCCGACCCGGAAGAACCCCTGACAGAGGCACCACAGGGGCGGCAGTGCACCTAACGTGACGACGGCGCCCCGGCCGGGCCCGCACGCCTGACACAACCGCTCTCTTCACGAGGAGGATCCATGCCGTTAAGGGGCAGATCCACCATGCGGCGCATCGCCGCGCAGGGCACGGCCATGGTGGTGGGAGCCGCCACGGCCGTAATCACCGGCCTCGCCGCCGCTCCCGCGGCCCACGCGTCGCCGTCTGCCACCGGGGCCCTGCGATGGGCACCGTGTGACGACCCGGCGAAGCCGGGAGCCGAGTGCGCCATCCTTTCGGTGCCGGTCGACTGGGCCCACCCGGACGGGCCGAGACTCGACCTGGCCGTGGCCCACCGCAAGGCCACCGACCCCGGCGCACGCGTCGGCTCGATGGTGTTCGGCCCCGGCGGGCCGGGTGACTCGGGTGTGGAGATGGTGGTGCGCCGTATCAGCCGGTTCAGCCCCGAGGTCCGCCGCGGCTTCGACATCGTCAGCTTCGACCCGCGCGGCGTGGGCGGCAGCAACCCGGTGACCTGCTCCGGCGACCTGCTTGCCAAGCGGCCGTCACCGGAGCTGAAGAGTCAGGCGGACTTCGACGCCACCATGGCGTACAACAGGCGGCTCCGTGCCGACTGCCGGGCCCGTACCGGCCCAGTGTTCGACCACCTTGACACTGCCCAGACGGTCCGGGACCTGGACGCCCTCCGGGCCGCCCTCGGCGAGCGGAAACTGACCTTCCACGGCAGCTCGTACGGCACGCTGCTCGGGGCACAGTACGCCGAGACCTACCCGCGCCGCGTGCGCGCGATGGTGCTGGAGAGCGTCATGGACCACAGCGTCCCGACCACCCGTGACTTCCTGCAGTCCGAGGCGGCCACCGCAGAGGATTCATTCCAGGAGTTCGTGAAGTGGTGCGACGGTGCCGCGGACTGCGCGCTGTACGCCCGCGACGTCCGAGCCGTCTGGCAGGGCCTGTTGGCCCGGGCCGGGCGCGGCGAGCTGGAGGACCCGGCGAAGCCGGGCACCTCGCTGTCTTCTTCGGACCTGGTCAACAAGATCGCGTTCCGGAGGTTCTACCAGGCCGACTACGCGGGCCTGGCCACGGCGATCGCGGGGATGGACGCGAGCAAGCCGCTGCCCGCGTCGCCCACCTCGATAGCGCCGCTGCCTTCGGCCACCCCGGTCTTCTGCTCGGACTGGCACCTGCCGGTGCGCGACTACCAGGAGTACGCCTCGCTCGTCGCCATGATGAACAGGACCGCGCCTGACCTGCCTTACCTGCTGCCGATCCACATGGCAGCGGCGTGTCTGGGCGCGCCGACCGCCAACCCGCAGCACCGGCTGGACACACACGGCGCCCCGCCGATCCTGGTCTCCAACGCGCTGCACGACCCCGCCACAGGCTACCCGTGGGCGGTCTCGGTGGCCCGGCAGCTCGGCCGCAGCGGTGTGCTCCTCACCTACGAGGGTCACGGCCACGGCAGCGTCACCAGCGGCCCGTGTATGGAGGACGCCGTGGACAGCTACCTCACCGACCTTGCGGTCCCGCCGCGGGGCACCAGCTGCCCTGCCGTGCCGTCCTGACAGCTTGCCGATCCGGATCCGCCTGGGAGGGCGGATCCGGTAGGAAGACGATCGTGACGCGCAGGCAACTCACCGACGACCAGGAAGCCCTGGCCGCGTGCGTGGGTTGGTGCGGGACGTGGGGTGCGAGCCCAGAGCCGGCGGTGGTCTCGAACGAGCGGGACTGTGGGTGAGTTGGCCCTGAGGCGGCTACTCGGTGGCTTCGCTGTTCCGAGCGGTGAGCTGGGAGAGGGTGGGTAGGCCCAGGAAGACGGGGGACTGCGATGTGTGGGGGGAGGCCGTTGAGGATCGCCTCGGTGATGAACATCCTGCGGAAATCGTGGGGCTGGAAGAGCAGCGGCTGCCCGGAGCTGTCAGTGATCCCGGAGGCTCTCAGCGTCTCGTCGAGGGCTTTGCGGATCATGCTCGCCGAGACGGGCCTGCGCTCGTGGCTGATGCTCCACTGGAAGAGCCGGGTGCTCGCGGCGTACTTCTTCCCGATCGTGGGTTTCCCGGTCACCGGGTTCGGAGATCCCGGTACGGAGGCTGCCGTGGCCTTCGGAGCCGGCCGGCCTTCGGCCACGGGTGCGTTTCGACGCTGCCAGTGCACGCGCACCGGCTTGTCGGCCAGCTGCATCCAGAGCATGAAGTCCCGCGGGTCTTACCGGACGGCCCGGTCTCACTCGATGTCGAGCGCCCACGGGAACCGCCACCACCGCAGCAGGTCGTTGCCGTACGACCGCAGTGTGGTTGCCGGGGTGTCCGCCGCGAGCAGGTCCTTGAAGTACACGGCGACCGGCTCGACCCGCAGACCATGCCGATCGAGCAACCGGTACGGCTCCCAGACGTCTCCCGTCGCCGGTAGCTGACCGGATTCGGGCAGGGTGAAGCTCCTCGGATCCCTACCGGGACCGCTGTGGTCAAGCATGCCGAGAAGCTAGGAGACAAGCCATCTGACCTGCGAAAACATCGAAGTTGGTTCAGTCGACACGCCACGGCTTCCGAGTGGTCGGTAGTCGGCCCGCTCACCATCCGGTGATGGCGCGGGCGGTGAGGCCGAGCCCGACGAGGAGAACGAGGGCCGAGGTGGCGGCGGGCCCGATTCGCCCGAGCGTCCGCAGGCGTGCGGAGGCTCGCTCGGCGGTGCGGGCGGTGATGCGGTCGCGCAGACGTACGAGAAGGAGGCCGGCGAGGGTGAGGGTGGTGGCCATGCCGAGGCCGTATCCGATGACGAGGAGGATTCCGAAGGCGGTCCGGCCGAGGGCGACGGCGCCGAGGAGGACGACCAGCGCCGAGGGGCTGGGGACGAGACCGCCGGCGATGCCGACGCCGATCAGCGTCCAACGCCTTCGGCCCGCCGGCGCGTGCGTGTGGTGATGATCGGCTTCATGGGTGTGATGGTGGTCGGCTTCGCCGTGGTGATGATGATCGTGCGGGAGCGCCGTGGCGGTTTTCGTCAGGACGACGGTGGCGCCGTCGACCGCCGTGTTCTCCGGCGTTCGGCGTGAGGACGGCAGGCCGGTCGGCGGCTCGTGGCTGTGCCCGTGACGCACCCCGTCACCGTGCCCGTGGTCGCCGTGCCCGTGGTCGCCGTGGTGGTGATGCCCATGGCTGTGGCTGTCGCCGTGGTGATGCCCATGGCTGTGGCTGTGGCCGTGCTGGAGAGGGCGGCCGCGAAGGGCGGAGTACAGGAGCTGGATGCCGATGGCGGTGACGAGGAGACCGCTGACCAGACCGAGCCGGCTGAGGACGGTTTCCCCGGCGAAGTGCGTGGCAAGTGGGAGGGCCAGACCGAGGGCGAGTACGCCCGCGGTGTGGGTGAGGGTGACGGTGGCTCCGACGGTGACGGCGTCTCTCGGGGTTCCGCGACGTCCGGCGAGGTAGGCGGCCATGATCGTCTTGCCGTGGCCGGGCATCGCCGCGTGGGAGGCACCGAGGACAACGGCGAGGAGCAGGGCGAGGAGGCCGACGGGGACGGTCAGTTCGCGGCTGCCGACGAGGGTGTCGAAGAGGGCGGAGACCTTGTTCAGCGCGGCGGTGACCGGGCCCGCGCCGGGCAGGCCGGGCGGCACGATCCGCGCCGCGGGGCCGGGCCCGGGAGCGGTCCGCAGTTCCGCGGTGCGTTGGTCGAGGGGGTCGGCGAGAGGGTCCTGCGGGTATTGGCGCAGTTGGTTGGTGGTCGAGGTCGCCGGGACGGTGGAGCTCGCGAGCGTGAGGCCGTCGCCGCGGGCGGTGATCTCGTGCCAGCCGATGCGCTGGGTGTCGTAGTGCGTGACGACGTGGACGTCGGATGGCGCGGTGAGGTGCGCGTCGGCGGTGAGGTGGCAGGTGAGGCGGCTGGTCTTGAGCCCGGCCTCGCCGGTGTGGAAGGTCAGCTTGCCGGCGCCCCTCTTCCACTGGAGGCTCACATGGCCCGCATCGGCGGCCAGTTGCCCGGCGAGCGTGGTGCACGCCCGGTCCGCGTACACGACCTGCTCGTCGGCGCTGAGGACGCCGTTGTGGTCCTGGTCGATGAGCGGGCGCTCTTGTGCTGCGGCGATCTCGGCGCGGTCGACCACGATCTCGGCCTCGACCGTCTGGGGGCGCAGGGTCAGGCTGGTCGCGTGGTTGACGGTGAAATTGCCCAGTGGATGCGCGGCCGCCGGCGGAGCTGCGGCGAGGAGGGCGAGTGGGGTGAGCAGGGCTGCTGCGAGCGGGACGCCGGCCAGGCGCCGGCGGGTGCTGGGGTTCATGGGGTGTCGTCGATTCGCCGGAGTGCTTCGCGCGCCGCGGGGGCGTGCAGCGGGTGGAAGGAGGGATCGAGGGCCAGCGCCTGCCGAAGGTCGCGCCGGGCGGCCGCGGTGTCGCCGAGCGCCTGGTGGATGGCGCCGCGGTGGTAGAGGAAGAGTGCGCTTCGCGTACCCAGTGCGAGGGCTTCGTCGGCCTGGTCGAGGGCCTCTTCGTCGCGTTCGGCTCGGTGGAGGGCCCAGGCGTAGGCGTCGTGGACGGCGATGAACGGCCGCTCGCGTACGGCTGCTTCGGCCATGACCACAGCATGGCGGGGGTCGCCGTGGTCCGCCTCGAAGTAGATCGCGTCGACGTCGGCGGGGGTACCGGTGGCCCGCCGGAGCGTTTCCTGGGCGCGCAGAACCGCGTACTGGGCCTCGGCCCGGTCTTGACGGCCGAGGGATTGTTGAAGTTCACCGAGGCCCAGGAGGTACTGCGGAAGCGGGGCCGTCGCGACGGCCGCGGTGTGGTCGGCGACTGCCCGCTCTCGGTCGCCCGTGGCCACGCGCGCCTTGGCCCGGGCCTCCAACAGGCCCGCGTCGCGCGGCGCGATGGCCAGCCCGGTCTCCGCCTGGCGCAGGGCGGTCGCCGGATCGCCGCTGTCCAGGGCGAGGGAGGACAGGTGGGTGTGGGCGAAGGCGCGCTCGCCCGGGGTGCCCGCCGCGCGCAGCGCGCGCTCCATGAGCGCCTTGGCCTGGACGGTGTCCCCACGGAGCTCGAAGGTGTAGGAGGCGCGGGCCAGGGAGGAGCTGTCCGGGCGCAGGTCGGCCATCTCCTGGACCGCCGCCTGCGCTTCCTCGTACTGGCCGAGCTGGGTGTGGGCGTCGGCCAGGACCCCGTAGGAGGCCGGGGTGGCGGGGCTGGTCGCGACCGCCTTGCGAGCCCAGGTGACGGCGTCGCGGAACTCGTGGCGGGCCGCGGCAAGGGCGCCCATGCCGATCTCGGCATGGAGGTTCTCCGCCGGCTGAAGCCCCAGGGAGCGGCGCAGGGCCTTCTCCGCCTGTGCGTAGGTGGCCTGGTCTGCGGTGGTGCGGGCCTGCTGCACCAGGGCCATGCCGAGGTCCGCCCAGCCGACGGGATCCTTCGGCAGGCGCTTCAGCCGCTCGCGCAACGCCTCGATGCCGCGCGCCGGCCCCGCGGACGGCGAAGCGGATGAGGCGGCGCCCGGCGTGCCGGCGCCGGGTGGGGAGAGGCCGACGGCGCCGACGGTGAACATGACCGCTCCCAAGGCGATGGTGATCGCGGTGGTGCGCAGGTGTCTGCGGCGCCGGATCGAGGGGGCGGGTTCGTCTTCGGGCCGGTGCACGGGATCCTCCCCAGGGGAATTCGGTGAACGGGGGGGGTTCCGGGCGGAAACCGGAGGGCCGTGCTCGGTTCCCGCCCGGAGCCGGTGGGTCAGTTGGTCTTGCGGCTGCGGCGAAGGCGGAAGCCGCCCGCTGCGAGGAGCAGCGCGCCGAGGCCTCCGAGGGCGGCGGCGTTCTTGTTCCCGGACCGCTCGGGTGCGTTCGGGCCGCTGTTCACGGACTTGGTGTGCGGGAGCGCCAGGTACGGGAACGCGTTCCCGAACGGGACCTCGTTGGCGTTGACCTTGTCGCCGTCGGCGAGGGCCGGGACCAGTTGCCCGGTCTGGGCCGCGCCTTCGACGGCCTGGAGGGAGATGTCGATGACGTCGTCGGTCAGGCGGCGGCCATTGGGGAAGCCCGCCAGGTCACCGGCGAGGACGCCGTACCTGTTCGGGTTGGTGGTGGGCCGCACGCCCATGTTCAGGCGCAGTTCCTCCGCCGGGACGATCTGCTTCAGCCGTGCGTCCTTGTTGAGGCGGTGGGCGTTGAGATCGGCCTGGATCGGACCGCACGCCTTGCAGATGCCCGTCAGGTAGATCTCGAACAGGTCCCGCCGAGGGGTCGCCGGGGCGGGGATGTTGTAGACCTGCTGGATCAGCTTGGGCAGAATCGGGTCGAGGACCTTGTCCACGACCGGCTGGACGGTGCGGTCCTGGTCCGGGTTGAGGGTGTTGAAGGCGTCCTTGTACTTCAGCGGTACGACGACCTCGTTCACGAGGGGGTTGCCCAGACGGGAGACCTGCTTCCACTTGTCGCCGTGCTTGTCGCGGGAGTCGGAGACCTGCACGCCCTGGCGGTCGGTCGTGGACCACACGCCGATGACCGGGTTGCGGCCGGGGTTGCCCTTCAGCGCGAGCTGCGTCTTGGGGATCTGCAGGGCGACGGAGTTGACGTTGTAGCCGGCGAGGGTGTCCTGGCCGCGCTCGGACAGGTTGCCGCCGTAGAGGAGGTCGAAGACGCGCAGGTCGGCGAAGAACGGGTCCTCGGCCTGGCCGGCGAAGGTCTTGCCGCCGCCGGGGATGTTGCGGATGGCCTGGTTGCGCAGGGAGGCGTAGTTCGGCATGGAGGCGGGGCCAACGCGGGAGGGGGCGGCAGGGACGTTGGTGAGCAGGACCTTGCTCTTGTCGCCGTGGGAGATGACGAGGTCGTAGACCTGGCGGAAGTTGAGGTCCGGGTCGTTGAGCGAGGTGACCGGGCCGGTGTTGTAGAGGAACTGGTTGGCGTCATCGCGGTAACTGCTGTGGAAGCGCCAGGTGTAGGTGATGTCGGAGACGCCGTCACCCGTGTTGTCGATCTTGATGTTGTAGCGGAGGTCATCGCCGAACGCGTAGAAGTTCGGGCCGCCATTGGGCTCCTCGAACGGGATCCAGTTCGCCAGCAGCGTCACCGAGTCGGGGCGGTCCAGGCTGGTGTACGCGTACACGTCGGTGTTGTCCGCACGCGGGTCGCCGGCGATCAGCGGGGCCTCGCGGTGGCTGGAGGCAGCACTGACCCCCGGGGCGAGGGTGAGGGCGGCGAGGCTGGTCGTGAGCGCGCCGGCGCCCAGGACGAGGAGGGACTGGTCGAGCACACGCCGCGAACGGGGCCGTGCGGAGATGGACTTCAAGGCTGTTCCTCTCGACTGCGAACCCCAGGCCCACCGCACACACCGGCACGGCGGCCCACGGGGCGTTCAGGTGGGGTGACCACTCGGTCGAACGCGTGTGAGGCACGGGGCGGCGGCGAAATCCGCCGACCCCGCGCAACACCTTTTGCACTCGGACCGCGCAGACGGAAGGAAAGCATGTGCCGCCTGTACCTCGTGACCGTATTTCCGGGCACTGACGGAGGCCTCGCGTCACCCTTGACGCAAATGGCCTGGCCACAGCCGTTCGGCCTTAAAATGAGAGCCGAATTAATTGTTGCAACACGCGGGCCGGATACTAGGCCGATCAGGGGGCGCAATGTTATTGCAAACAATGCGCAACAAGAGTCGACCGCGGAGACGAAGCAGTTGGGGCAGGTCAAAGCCCTCGCAAGAGGGAAGCGGCCTCCCCCGGCGTGAAGCCCCGACTACGGAACACGGCCGGTCAGGTCAGCGCTGAGCTGAGCCGAGCTGAATACGTCGGCGCACCCCGGAGCAAGGGAACCCGAATATCCGCATACTTGGAGAAACGTTTCACCATAGGGGTGAATTGTTTTCCCGCAGCGCTCTTGTGAATTCCACGCACGGGCTATGGAATTCACACCTTCACACCTGTATCGGCCTGGAGAATCTTCTCTTGCACTCCCTGGCTTCCGGGGCGCACGCCCCGGGGTCGAGGCCTGCCGGCGCGAGCCACGTTCTCGGTCGCAGGGGGCCCGGGGTCGAGAACGGGCCCGCACTCCCCCCTTCGTTGGCGCACCACAGGGCGGCTGGGCCTTCATCGGTCCGTTCCCTCGAAAGGGTGGCCCCGTCCCCACATCTGGCGGAACGCCTCACCCATACGCCAGACAGCCCTGACTCGCGCCGCTGCGGGGCGAGCAGAGCCGCCTGTTCCCCGAGCGGCGACCGACGCGGCGTTGCCCCGGCCGCCTCGGCATGCCTCCGATGGTCGGGAGGAGCCGTAAGGATGGATGCCGCGTGTCATGGTTCCGGTGAAGTACTTGGGCGCGGGATGTTCTCCCGGACGCTCATGTCCGATGAGCCGGATACATGCGGAGATGTGCCGGGTGGATGCCAGCGACGAGAGTGACCAGCCTGATGGTGTGCCTGAGCGGCCGTCCGCGGCCGTGAGGCGCGGGAAGCCCTCGCGTACACCGGTCGCCGAACGGGTGCGGGACGCCGTCGGGCGGGCACGGTCGGCGGGTGCGCCGCCGGGTCCGTCGCGCCCCGGGTTCTGGCGCAGTCCGCTGCGGGAGCCCTGGCTGACCGGGGTGTTCGGACTCATCCTGCTCGTCGGGGTCATCGTGCTGTTCGTGACGGGTCTGTTGTCGTACGCGGCCTACAACCCGGACCTGGCGGCGCGCAACGACCAGACTCCGGACAAGGGGTGGCTGGGCTTCTATCTGTTCACTTGGCCGACGTCGCCGTACTGGCTGTACCGGCTGACCCAGGGCGTGCACACCGTCCTCGGCGTGGTCCTCGTTCCGGTGCTGCTGGCCAAGCTGTGGTCGGTGATCCCGAAGCTGTTCGAGTGGCCGCCGGTCCGTTCGGCCGCCCACGCCCTGGAGCGGCTGTCACTGCTTTTGCTGGTGGGCGGGGCCGGGTTCATGTTCGTCACCGGGATCTTGAACATCCAGTTGAACTACATCTTCCCCGGCTCCTTCTACACCCTGCACTTCTACGGTGCCTGGGTGTTCATGGCCGCGTTCATCGTCCACGTCGCCTTCCGGCTGCCGCGCGCCGTCCGCGCGGTCCGGGCCGGCCTCGCCTTCCAGCCCGCGGCGGACTCCGAGGAAGCCGCCGGGCTGGTCTCCCCCGGCCCCGCGCGGGCGACGATCTCCCGGCGGGGCGCGATCGCGATGGTGGGGGCCGGCTCGCTGGCCCTGCTGGTGGTGACGGCCGGCCAGAGCATCGGCGGCTGGTGGCGCAAGACCGCGCTGCTGGCCCCGCACGGCCGTGACCCCGGTACGGGCCCGAACGGCTTCCAGATCAACAAGACGGCGGCGTCCAGCGGGATCCGGTCCAGCGACATCGGTCCCGCCTGGCGGCTGACGGTACGCGGGGCAGGCCGTCAGGAGGTCTTGACCCGGGACATGCTGCTGGCGATGCCGCAGCGGCAGGCGGCGCTGCCGATCGCCTGCGTGGAGGGCTGGTCCACGCCCGATCAGCAGTGGTCGGGCGTGCGCCTGACCGACTTGGCCGCGCTCGTCGGCCTCGGTACGGACACCCCGCAGGTCTTGGTGGAGTCGGTCCAGCGCGGCGGTTCGTTCTCCTCGGTGGTCCTGGCCGCCAACCAGGCCCGTGACGACCGCTCGCTCCTCGCGATGCGCGTGAACGGGGCGGACCTTTCGCCGGATCACGGCTACCCGGCCCGCGTGATCATCCCGGCGGCCCCGGGCGTCCACAACACCAAGTGGGTCACCCGTCTCACCTTCGGAGAACCCGCATGAGCCACTCCACCACGGGCGCGGCCGCGGCCTTCCGCCGACGCTACGGCGCCTCCCCGCTCCACCTCCTGCTCACCCTGGCCTGCTTCGCCCTCGCCCTCTACGCCGGCATCCGCCTCCTGGCGGGCGACACCATGGGGGTGGCGCTCTGGTTCGTCGGCGCCGCCCTCCTGCACGACCTGGTCCTGCTCCCCGGCTACTCGCTCACCGACCGCGCCGCCCAGATCCTCCTCCGCGGCCGGACAGCCGCACCTGGCGGCGTGCCACGTCCGAGCGTGAACCACCTCCGCGTCCCGGCCTTCGTCTCAGGAGTCCTGTTCCTCGTCTGGTGGCCGCTGATCCTCCAGCAGGGCGGTCACTACACCGCCTACACCGCCCTGCCCGCCGACGGCTTCCTGGCCCGCTGGCTCCTCATCACCGCGGCCCTGTTCATCGTTTCGGCGATGGTCTGGCTGGTGCGGACCTGGCTGCGTCTACGGCCGGAACGCAAGAGGGTCCGGGCTCAGGCGCAGGCCCGCAGAACGGCGAAGTGACGCTCGCCCGAGAGGCTGGCCCACTGCTCGACGGGCGCCCAACCGGAGTGTCGGCCGTGCCGGACCAGGGCCCGGGTGCCGACGGTGGCCCAGGGGAAGACCGGGCTGACCGGACGTCGGCCGACGTGGATCGTGACCCGGCGCCGCTCGTCCACCTCACGAGCCGAGGTTTCCACGAGCAGCAGCCCCGCGGGGCGTACAAGGTCGTGGAGACGGCGCAGGAGGCGCCGGGGGTCACCGCCGATGCCGATGTTCCCGTCGATCAGCAGCGCGGTGTCCCAACTGCCCTCGTCCTGGACCGGGGCGAACACCGAACCGCTGCGGGCGTGGCCGCCCCGGCACACCGTGGAGATGACGGCGGCCGGGGAGACGTCGATGCCCAGGACGAAGTGACCACGGCGGGCGAGCGCCTCGACGAGTCGCCCGGCCCCGCACCCCACGTCCAACACCCGGCCCTTGCAACGTTCCAGGACGGCGTGGTCCGCCGTGTCGGCCCCGCCCGACCACCGGGCCACGTCCAACGGGATGGACCAGCCCTCGCCATCGCTCAGTGTGACCTCGCCGACGGGCGCGTGGATCGTCCGCGTGTACGGGGCGCTGATCCAGGGCTCCGGGCCGTCGGCATCCCGGTCAACGGCGCCGACACGGACTTCCGTTCCCGTGTGGGCGGGCGCGGTTGACGATTGAGGGTCATCTCCTGGCCCGGCGACGGGCCCTTCACCGGAGGGGCTGCGGAAGAAGCGCGTCATGGCTCGGCCCTTTCGGAGCACGCCTGGAACGGACCCGCACGAGGCTAGGACGACTGATCCCGAGCCGCCTGCCAGGAGCGTCGGACGGGCGAGCAACAGGCAGCCGGCGGCGGTGCGCCCCACCGGCGTCCAGGGTGGCCGAGGCCATGTCAGGTGGCCTCTCGCACGGTCGCACGATGCGGCGCACCGGGGTGGCAGGGTCGGATGCCGCGCCGCGCCTGCCACCCCGGACGCACGCACGTACTACACACCGGGCCTTGCGTGCGTCGGGCCTGCCACACCGCGCGACGCCGCCCCTTCCCCCAGAGAGCCGCAACGTCGCGCGAGCCGCGACCGCGGGCCGGGACCGCGGGCCGGGACCGCGGGCCTCACGGCGAGGGTCCTTGAGCCAGTCCCACTGCGCGCGCTCGACCGCCGACCCCATTCGCCTGGCGGTCCGCCTGATGCCTCCGGGACCACGGTCTGTACCGGATCGGGCCGCCCCCAAGCAGTCGTGATCCGGTACGCGACCCGTCTCGGTTCGGGTTGAGCGGCAGGGCGATGTCGGTAACCTGCCGACAGTCGGGAAAGGCACCCCGGCTGGTGGCCTTGCCGGTCAGAACGGCCGGGGCGTCCCGTTCGTCTGCACGCCCCGCGCTCGGCCCAACCTGTGAGTGTTCCGATTGGGCCGTTGGAGTCGATATCGCAGCGGAGCGCCGACACAACGGTGCGAATCCAGGGCGGGAAGGCACCCTGGTGGAACCGGCAGGTGTGTTCACGCCCCTCTGCCGTCGGGCTGTGACCGTGGTCGATCGCCTCTTCTCGCGGTCACAGCCCACCCGCGTCACCCCTCTGCCGGAGCGGGTGGCCGGACCGCGTCCACCGCCTGGCGGCGGCGATCCGGCATGGTCCGGTGCCGGCCGCGGACGGCCGCTTCCCCTCAGTGCTCGTCGGGCGTTCGAGTTCGGCACGGACACGGGTGCCGGGAGGCCGATGGGGTGAAGGTCACGGCCGCTGGCAAGCCGGGTGTGCTCACGGGCGGCGCGTCCGCCGCGACGGAGAAGACCGCCGACGAGATCCTCGGCAAAGTCGCCGCCTACTGCCACCGAATCTCTGACTCAGGTCACTAGTGCTGTGACCGGAATGGTTTGCCGGGGCGCGGTGTCCGGTGCGGTGCATCGCAAGGCGGAGGACCGCCTCTCGTACTGGACGTACTTGAGCGGTCCGACAACGCGGCGAGGTGCCGTGCCGGGCGCCGTGACACGGTGAACCTTTCCGGTCACAGCACTAGAGCAGCGCCTCCGAGCCGTGGAGCTCCACGTAGCCGACGACCCGCCGCATGTCGGCGAAGCTCGTGACGTTGTTCCCGATCACCCGCACGGAGGCCGGCCGGCCCGTGCGCCAGTTGTGCGCGGCCCGGGAGAGGGCTCCCCACTGATTCTCCAGTTGGGCGTAGTCCGGGCTCAGCTGGTATGCGGTGAAGCCGTTGATGTTGCCGTAGACGCGGTTCAGGATCGGTCCGAAGCGGGCGGCTTCCGAGAAGATGGTGATCGCCATCAGCATGCCCCGGTCGGCGCGCGTCTCGTCCCAGTCCCCGATGTTGTGCAGGTCGCGGAGCGCGTTGAAGATGTTGGTGGAGCCGAGGTACAGGTTCTCGCGGGTGGACCCGCCGTTCAGGCCGGCGTAGCTTCCGTTGCGCGGCATGAGGCGCGCCGTCACACCCAGGTCCTGCTGGAACTGCCCCTGGCGGCCGTCCTGGAAGGCCCAGTGCCGGTTGGTGCCCGGGGAGTAGAAGCCCGCGACGTAGAGGTTGTCGGCCCACAGGTAGACGGAGACCAGGTCGGCGCCCTCGTTGCGCACCCGTACCTGGATCAGCCGGTTGGTGTTGCGCGTGGTCTGCTCGACGAGCCCGCTGCCGTCATCGGTCGAATCGCCGTAGCTGTTGCGGTGGATCGCGTCGATCAGGTTCCAGTAGCGGTTGGCGTGCTCACCCGCCCCGTTGGTGATGCCGGTGATGTCCCAGTCGATGATGGGCCAGGCCGCGGGCTGCGGCTGGGGCTGGGCCTGGACCCGACTCACCCCGGCCGGCCCGCCGTCGGGGGCGGCCGCCGCGGAGGCCGTGACGGCGGTGGACGCGAGGATCGCGGTGGCGGCCGTCAGCGACAGCAGCGCGAAGTAGGTCTTCTTGAACACGGTTCCCTCTCGAATGGCCAGGTCCAGGCGGGGCGTGGTCGACCACCGCGGCTGGACGCGAAGCGGGCGTGTGCCGCCTCGATCCAGCATGTGCGCGCTCCCCCGCCGCCGTTGCCCCCCAGCGCATGTCCTCTGTCCCGTACACGCACGGGACGGACGGCGAGCGCGTCCGGGAACCTCCACGCTTCGGAGTCATGGCCGAGACGATGACCGCCGCGCCGGGGCCGGCGACCCGCCCCACCACGGTTTCCCCGATGACTTCGGGCTGCCACAGCGGCCTTGGCACCGCCGGGCCCGGTACGGCCACGGACAGGGCCACGCCCAGTGCCGCGGCCCCATGGGCGTGATACCACGTCGGCGCTGGGCCGCGAGGGAGTCGTACGCCTTGGGCAGGGTGTCGATGAGGCGTTCGGTCTTCAGCCGGATCGCGTCGAACTCCCGCTGTGCGGCGGTCCCGTCGACGAGGCTGAGCCCGGGCGACGGCTTGAGGTCGATTCCGCCCATGCCGCGCGGCCGGACCCGTGGTTCGGGTCCGGCCGCGCGCGGCGGGGAAACGGTGGCTCAGGCCACCGCGATCACCTCGGCGGGCCGCCGGCGCAGTGCCATCCGGCTCGGTACGAGCGTCGCCGCGAGCGTCAGCAGTGCGGCGAAGCCGACCACGGCGAGGTAGATCCACACCGGCCCGGAGGGCAGCGGGCCGGAGCCCAGGGCGATGCCCATGGGTGCCAGGGTGGCGAAGGCGACGGCGGTGCCCAGGGCGATACCCACGAGGGCGACGAGCAGCGACTCGACGGCCATCATCCGCAGGATCTGGCCCTCGGTCGCGCCGACCAGCCGCTGGAGGGCGAACTCCCGGCGCCGTTCGGCGGCCGAGACCACCAGGGTGTTGACGAGCGAGATGACCGCGTAGCCGATGATCGTGCCGGCGAGCAGGTAGTTGATCCACGCGCTCGTCTGGCTGTCCTGCGCGGCGGCCTCCACGGTGGCCCGGTCGGCGACCCGCAGTCCGGGTGTACCGTCCGCCGACTTCCGCAGGGTGTCGACGAGTTCGGCGGCCGGGACCCCCTTCTTGGCGGCCACCAGGATCTGCGGGACCAGCCCTGTGTCGGAGTGGGCGAGGGCCAACTCGGCGGGGAGGAGGCCGGTTTCGAAGCCGGTGCGGCCCTCGTACGAGGCCACGATCTTCAGCGGGAGCCTGGTGCCGTCACCGAGGACGACGGTGACGGTGTCGCCGACCCGCTGCCCCTTCTCGCCCGTCATGGAGGTGGGCAGCGCGAGGGTGTCGCCGGTCAGCGCCTCGTACGAGCCCTCCCGGGGCGGGGCCGCGAGGGTGGCGGCGGCGCCCGCCGCGCTGACCCCCTGGACGGCGAGCTCGATCTCGTCGGGCTCGTCCTCGGGATCGCTGCTCGGCTTGACGATGTAGGCCTTGCCCGGAACGTACGCGGACGCCCCGGCCACTCCGGGCAGTGCGGCGATCCGCCCGACCTGGCCCGGGTCCATCCCGCCCGCGGCGGAGCCGACCACGGCGTCGGCCCGTACCAGCGCGGAGGCCGCGTCCCTGGAGGCCTCGGCCTGGGAGGTCTGGAGGTAGACGAGCCCGGTGGCCAGGCCCGTGACCAGCATGACCGGGGTGACCGCGCCGGCCACCCGGATCCGCCGGACGCGGGCGTTGTCCATCGCGAGCCGGCCCGGGAAGCCGGACAAGAGGCGCAGCGGGAAGCGCAGTACGGCGGTGAACACCCGGGTGAGACCGGGGCTGATCAGCGCCACCCCACCGGCCCAGAGCATGGCCGAGGGGCCCGCGGTGGCCGCGGCGATGGAGCCCTTCATCACCAGGGAGGTCACCAGCGCGAGGGCGCTTCCGCCGGCGAAGCAGAGCAGGGCGAAGAAGAGCCGGGGGCCGCTGAGCCAGCGGGTCTGCACGGCGGACTCGGCGAGGGCGTCGGCCGGCCGGGCGAGGGCGGCCCGCCGCGAGGCGATGAAGGCGGCGGCGATCGCGGAGGCGAGGGTGGCCCCGGCGGCGACCACCATCGGGACCCAGCCGGCCCGGTAGACGATCTCGGGGGCGACGACTCCGCCGTCGGCCAACCGTCCCAACATCCAGCGCCCCGCGAGCCGGCCGGGCACCACTCCGACCAGGATCGAGGCGGAGCCCACGACCAGGGTCTCGCCGACGATCATCCGGCGGATCTGGGCGGGCAGCGCGCCGACGGCCCGCAACAGGGCCATCTCGCGCAGCCGCTGCTGGACCAGCAGGGCCAGGGTGGAGCCGACCACGAACACCGCGACCATGACGGCGATGCCACCGAAGACCGCGGACATCGAGATCAGTCGGGTGGATGCCTCCAGGGCCTGGGGGAACTCGGCGGCGCCCCGGGCGTCGCCGGTGAGCACCAGCGCGGAGGTGCCCTTCAACCGCTCCTCGATCGGGGCGACCAGGGAGCGCGCGGACACACCGGCCTTCGGGAGCACCCCGATGACGTCGGTCTGCCCGGGGCGGCCCAGCAGTCGGTCCGCCTCGCCGTCGGCGAAGTACAGGGAGGTGCCCGTGCCCGCGGTGCCACGGATCAGCCCGGTCACGGTGACCTGTTCGCCCGCCCCGGCGACGCCCAGGGTGAGCCGGTCGCCGGCCTTGACGCCGAGCCGGCCGGCCAGGCCCTGGTCCAGGACCACTTCGCCCCTGCCGCGCGGGGCGGCGCCGCCGGCGAGCGGGGCCGCGGTCAGTTCGGCGGAGGACCAGCCGTGGCCGGTGAGTCCGCCGCCGTTCGGGGCGGGGTGTCCGTCGCGGAGTGCGGAGACGGGGAAGGAGACGTCGGTCAGGACCCGCTCGACTCCTGGTACGGAGCGCAGCCGCTCGGCGAGGGAGGCGTCGAGCCGGGCCCGCTCGGGCAGGGTGTCGCGCTGGAAGGTCTGCTTGCCGGAGACGACGACGGGGGCGGCGGCGAGCCGCTGCGGGGGGACGACGCCACGGATGCCGGTCTCCATCAGCGAGCCGCAGGCCATGAGGATGGTGGCGCCGACGAACAGCGCGACGAAGGACGCGACGAAGCTGCCGATCCGGAACTTCAGCGTCTGCAGGGCGAGGCCGAACATCAGTGGACCCCTTCTCTGCTGCCCGACACGACCTGGTCGCCCCAGGCGCCCAGGTGGGTCATCCGCTCGGCGATCGCGTCCGCCGAGGCGCCTTGCAGTTCGTCGACGACCTGCCCGTCGGCGAGGAACACGACGCGGTCGGCGTGCGAGGCGGCCACCGGGTCGTGCGTGACGATGATGGCGGTCCGGCCGGCCTCGTGGACCGATTCCCGCAGCAGCCGCAGGATCTCCAGCGCGGTACGGGTGTCGAGGGCGCCGGTGGGCTCGTCACCGAAGATGACGGCGGGTTCGGTGATCAGCGCGCGGGCGATCGCCACGCGCTGCTGCTGTCCGCCGGAGAGCTCGCCGGGGCGGTGGGTGGCGCGCGGACCGAGGCCCACGCGCTCCAGCACCCGCTCGACGCTGCCGGGCGCGGGCTTGCGGCCGGCCAGGCGCAGCGGGAGCGCCACGTTGTCGGCGACGGTCAGCGCGGGCAGCAGGTTGAAGGCCTGGAAGACGAAGCCGATGCGCTCGCGGCGCAGCATCGTCAACTGCTTCTCGTCGAGACCGGTGAGTTCCTGACCGTCCAACAGCACCGAGCCGGCGGTGGGACGGTCCAGCCCTGCGGCGCACTGGAGCAGGGTGGTCTTGCCGGAGCCGGAGGGGCCCATCACGGCGGTGAAGGTACCGGGGCTGAAGCCGATCGACACGTTGTCGAGGGCGGTCACCCGGTTGCGTTCACCTCCGTAGGTACGGCTGACGCCGGTCAGTCGCACCACGTCGCCGGTGCCGTTCGTCGGTGCGGTGTTCATGCGTTCATCCCTGTGGAAGAAGCGGAAGGAACAGAGGGTGCGGACGGGTGCGCGGATACGGCCGCCGCGGACAGCGGGCCGGGTTCGGCCAGCAGGCGCTTCGCCGCGGCGAGCGGGTCGGTCCGGGGGCCGAGGAGTGTGCGGGCCGTGGCCGCGTGGAGGCGGGCGGCCGCGGTCATGACGTGGCAGGTGACCAGAAGGAGTACGCAGCCCACGAGTGCGGCCGCGAGGGCGGCGGGCAGCGAGTCGACCCGCAGCACCCCGAGGGCGCCGCCGTCGGGCACGGCCCAGTACCAGGTGGGGACGACGACGAGGGCGAGGGAGGTCACCCAGATCACGAGGGCCACGGCGTCCAGCACGAGCAGCGGGACGAAGAGGCAGATCAGGTACGACAGGTCGCGCAGGGTGGCGGGGTCGGTCCAGCGGGCTTTCACCGCGGCCCGGATACCCATGGGCTCCACGGTGCGGTACGCGGCCTCGACCGGGCGGGACACCAGCCGGACGCGGGCCCGTTCGATGTGGGCTCCGCCGCGCAGCAGGGCCGCGGCGCCGATCAGCAGCGGAAGGCCGAGCATCGTGATGTTGAGGACGAAGCAGACGACGACCGTGGCCAGGCAGAAAGCGAACAGGACCGGGCCGATCACGAGGTAGCTCGCGAGGTAGGCGGTGGCCCGCCAGGGGGCGGCGGAGCCGAGGAGGGCCAGGGGCCGCAGCGGCGGCCGCAACGGGTCGGGGGTGCGGCCGGCCGTTAACCGGTCAGGAGTGCGGTCGGCCGTTAACCGGTCGGGCGTGATGCCTGTCATTATTCGACGCTCCGCAGGAGTTCCTCGACGGCTCCCACCCGCTCGGTGAGCTCCTTGACCTCGGCGTGCAGGGCCGCCTGCTGGGTGACGGCCTCTTCGGCGAGCTTGCGGTATCCGGCCATGGCCACGGCATCCGCGCGATGTCTCTGCAGGGTGAAATAGGCGACCGTGCTGACGCTGATACCGCCGACGACGATCAAGGTGACGAGGATGGCGATGATTCCGCCATTCATGAGGGGTTTCCTTTCTTCCCCGCGGCGCGTTCCGCTCCCGCGGCTTGCAACTCGTCCTCCCGGAGGGCGGCGAGGACGGTGTCGACCGTGAGATGGATGTCGAACGGGGCGAGTTCGAAGAACTTCATCGCCTTGCCGTCCGCGGAGAGCTCCAGCGACCCGGCCACCAGACCGGCCTTCTCCAGCCGTTCCAGGTGCATGTAGAGGAGCGGACGGGACAGGCCGAGCCGGCGGGCCAGTTCACTGACGTGCACCCGGCCTCGGGCGAGTTCTCCCACGATCCGCAACCGCTGGGTGTGTCCCACGGCGGCCAGCAGCGTCAGCAGCTCTTCGCTCGTCAGAACTCTCACCCCATTCGCTCCACCCGCAGCACCTGTAAGAAGAGGCTGACAGGTGTCATGAGTGATGTCAATCGAATGTCACAGCGGTGCGCAGACGTGCACGTCGACCGACGCTCCCCCGGCCTCGCGGCCCAACACGGCGACGGTCAGCGTCATTTGACCCCCGCGGGAACGGCGAGGAGACCTCTTGAGGGCCAGGTCGAAGGCGGGCAGTGGGCGGCCAAGCTCGGGGAGCGCGAGCGCGAGCCGGATCGTCAACGCGATCCGTTCGAAGTCGTTTGCGGCCGCCCGGGCGAGGTCGATCCTGACGGGCGGGATCCGAGCCGACCCCCGGGAGGCGCGCCCCACCGCGCCGGCCGCTCCTCAATGCCGGTGAGGGCGGCTTCGATCTTCCTTGACAGGGTGGTCTTGCCGGTCCCGCCGATCCCGTCGATCCCGTGCAGGGCCGGGACGTTGCGGCGGGGCGCCTCGAAGCCCTCGGCGTTGAAGCCCGGCTCTGCGGTGTGGCGCAGATGCTCGGCGAGCGCGGCCGCGACCGCCTCCCCCTACGCTTGTCGGTCGGCGAACGCCTCCGCCGCGCCCGGGGACCGATCATTCGCGCTGAACAGCGCCCGCAGATCCCGACCCGCCACGTTCGACTCCCCCGTAGTGCAACCACCGGGTCCAACATGCCTACGTCCCCATCGCCTTGGGAACAACATCCCGTACATGCCCTGCCCCCGCGCCGGGTTCCCGCCGGCGTGGCCTGTCCCGGCCGGTCTGATCAGCCGGACCTGCACCAACGCCATCAAAGTAGGCAGATCCGGCAGTCCTCCGGCAAACAGCACTCCAGGGTGCGTACGTACGGCGGGTGACGCTCCTACAAGAACATGCGATTCTGGCGAACGATGAACTGACCGCTCACCAGTGGGGGCGGGCCGGGCCCCGCCCCCACCCTTTCGCGAGACTCAAGGAACTCATGAACAACAAGTGGATTGCGGCAGCGGAACTGGCAGCCGGACTCATCCTCCTCGCGCTGTCTCTATTCGAAGTGGTGAGCGTCGTGCCCTACTCGATCTTCATTGTTCTCGCAGGTGGAGGCCTTCTCGTCTCTGGTGCAAAGCGAGCAGGACTGACGTTGAAAGGAAGACGAGCCTCTTAACACCAGGGCCTGTGTGAGGTGGTGATCAGTCGGCGGGTTTGAGGAGGTCGTCCATCCAGATCATGGCGGCGCGGAGGTGGGGGCCGGCGAGGTAGGTGCCCGGGGATCTGCCGTGGCGTGTGGCGATGCCGCGCCATGCTCTGAGCATGTTGATCAGGCGTCCGACGGTCTTCCGTTCGGCATCCTGAACCTCTCCCAGGCGTCGGCCCGGTTCTCGGACCAGGTCCAGGTGCCGATGGCGCCGGCCTGCGTGGACATGAGGATGACCTCCTCTCTCGCCCCGCGCACAGCGCGGGGCGAGAGAGACCGCGTCGTCGACATGGTTCAGGAGCAGAGGTGTTGGCGGAGCGCGCCTGGTTCAGGGTGGCAGCGCCGCATTTCCGACCATCGGATTCGTGTGTTGTTGACCGGTCTCTCAGTCGATGCGGTTCCACGCCGGCATGGGGGTGTCGCCGAAGCAGTACGACTGGAAACGGATGGATCCGGTGTCGCCGATCCAGCGCACCCGGATGGTCGCTCCTTTCGGTGCAGCCAGGGTGGCCGTCCGACGCTCCGACCCAAGAGACGCGCTGAACTGGTCTACATCCACATCGACAGTTCCGAGAGGACAGGTCACGAACAGGAACCCGTCGGACGGTGCGGTGGTTTCGTAGGTCTTCCAGTGCTGCGGCGGCGTGGCCAGATTGATGTTCTGCATCATCTGTACAGCGCCGTGGACGGTGAGGTTTCCGATTTCCAGGTCGGGTTTGAGGACGGTGACCTGGGCGGAGATGATCCGGACGACGGGGTTGGTGGGGTCGCCGGTGGTGGCGCGGATGTAGAAGGTGGTGTCGGATTTGATCCCTTCGATGTCGAGGCTGGTGCGGTTGGTGACGTCCCGGTCGATGTCCCCGTAGAGAAGTTCGTAGGTGGCGTTGGCTGAGCGTTCCCAAGTCAGCTTGACATCACCGCCGTTGTTGATGATGGAGGGTTCGCACAGAAAGTTGCGCAGGTAGAAGTCGGCGGGGAACTTGCCGAGGTTGAAGACTGTC
>NZ_JBIAQX010000012.1:134967-246025 GCF_042889445.1 Streptomyces sp. NPDC002602
TGAGCGGACTCGGCGTGGTGCTGACCGTGTACGACAGCAGCGGCTCGACCTCCGCACTGATCTCGGGGTCATGGGTCTGGATCACAACAGTCATGGGGCTCCTTCGGTTTGCACGCCGTCCCCCCGCCCCTGAACCGGGGCGGGGGGACGGGATGGCGGCGAGGGTTCTCAGTGGTTGGTGCGGCTGTGGGCGACGGCGTCGTCGAGGGTGAGGAAGCCGGAGCGGATCTCGGGTTCGGCGAGGGGCAGGTCGTACTGGTCCTGGCTGAGGACGGGTAGCTTCTCCCAGGTGCCGGCTCGGTTCTCGGACCAGGTCCAGGTGCCGATGACGCCGGCCGGCGTGGGCAGGAGGACGGTCTCTTCGCTCTCGTCCTGCGGGCCGCGCAGGGTGGTGGTGGCGGCCAGGAGCGGACCGGTGCGGAAGCTGACCGCCATCCTTGTGATCGCCGAGTCGGTGAACTCCTGGGGGACGAAGACCGTCTTGGTGGCGAGGATGTCGGTGGTGGCGTGCACGGCGGCGCGCGGGTCCAGCAGCATGGTGGCGACTGCGCTGCTGTTGTCACCGAAGTCGAGTTCCAGGCCGGGCCGGTCACCGATCGGCCGCAGGTACTCCTCACCACCGGCGGCCGGATCGATGACCGTCTCGAAGTGCTCGTAGTCGTCGTCGAGGACGTATCCGACCAGGCCGTCGTCGCTCTGCTGTGCCTCGCCGAGGCGGATCGCCCACGGGTGGGTGGGCAGTTCGGAGGGGGACGGCCGGAAGATGTTCTGCCAGCTGACGTCGGTGCGCAAGGGGCCGCGCAGGTTCATGGTGAGCCGGGTACGGACCAGGGCGAGCGGGCGTCCGAGGAGGAAGCCCAGGCCGGGGTCGGCCGGGCCGTCCGGGTCGATGGTCTCCAGAGTGTGGTCGAGGGTCGCGCGGAACGCGTCGAAGGTCGCGGGTCCGCGGGTCTTCAACGCGCCGAGCAGCCGGTAGGTGTGTCGGCTGAGTGCCTCCAACTGCTCGAAGCGCGTCACCTCGGAGCCCGGCAGGACGGACCAGGACACCTCCCGCTCGCCGTGCGTGTTCAGGGTGACGCGCAGTTCGCCGAGGGCCGCTCCGTCGGGGGCGTACACGACGAGGGACCGGTCGAGGCGGTTGTGCAGCAGCCACGCACACACCGGATTGGTGCCGGGCGTCAGGTCGGTGTCCTCGTCTGTGGTGGCGGCGAGGAAGTCGAAGCGCAGCCGGGCCGGCTGGAGCAGGCGCGGGCCGAGCTCGATCAGCCGGTCGGAGTCGTCATCGCTGACGGGGTGGGCCGGGCGCATGGTGTCGGGCATCTCGGGGCGGAAGTGGGCCGGATCGGTGATGAGGTTGACGGAGCGTCCGAAGCGGTCGACGACGGCCAGGTCGAGGAAGGCGAGTTGGCCGGCGCGCAGGTCCTGGAAGGTGGAGACGGGGTCGGGGTCCCAGTCGCTCGCCTTGAGGGGGCCGGGGTCCGGCGGGGGGTAGTCGCCGTTTCCGATGAGGCCGGCGAGGTCGCCGGTGGGCTGGAGGCCGGCCAGGGGCCGGCGTTGGGCGATGGCGGCGCCGAAGCCGTCGAGGGTCTGGGAGAGGTAGTTCGCCTCGCGGGCCTGGGAGCGGACCTGCCGGACGGCGTCGGCGGACAGTTGGTCGCGCACGCGGGCGTAGCTCTGCAGGGTGCCGTCGACGATGTGGCCGGCGCTGGGGGCGAGCATCTGGCGGCCGGATACGACCAGCGGGGTGCCGGGCTCTCCGGTGCCCTTCCACTGGTAGCGGGAGCCGTCGACGAAGTCCCAGTGCGCTACGTCGCCGTCGCGCATCGGCAGGGGGAAGTACTCGGCCTTCCACAGCAGGAAAAGTGGCTGCCAGGGCATCGTCCACGGCGTGGTGCCGTGCTCGGGAAGGGTTCCGGTGACGTCCCGGATCGCGCCGCTGCGCAGGGCACGGTCGAGGACGAGGAACTCGCCGAGAAGCGCGGGGAAGCAGAGCGGCTGCTGTCCGGTGAGGTCGATCTGGGCGGCGGTGTCGGCGACGTCGGTGGTGCTGGTGCCGGAGGCGCGGGTCACCAGGCGTTCGGGAGTACGGCAGGGCAGGGCGGTGTCGCGGGTGAGGGGGGCGTGGAGGTTGGCGCCCTCCAGGGTGAGGACCGGGTCGGCACTGTACTCGAAGTCCTCGGCCGGAACGCGGATCAGGCGGCGGGCGGCCCGGGCACCGTACGCGGGGTACAGGGCGTCGATACGTGCGGACAGGTCCGCTTCGCTCTTGCCCCAGGGCAGTTCGGCGCGCTGTTCGGACAGTTGCCGGGCGAGGGCGACGACTCGTCCGGCCGCGCCGTCGGCGTGGGACGGGTCGAGTTCGTCATCGATGCGGCCGGTGAAGTCGGAGGGCTTCTTCCTCAGATGGGTGAGCCACCACAGGTGGTAGAGGTGTTCGCGGGCGGTGTCGAGTTCGGCTTCGGTGGCGTCGTGGACGGCCTGGCGGCGGTTGAGTTCGGCGACGGTGTCGGCCTCGGCCGCCCGGGCGGCGTGTGAGGTGGTGCGGCCGGTCTCCTCGCCGCGTTCGCCGACGAACCAGCGGTATCCGCCGGCGACGGGGCCGAAGGCGCTGTCGTGGGCGCGGCGGTCGGTGAGGATGTCGGCCTCCGGTCGATCACGTTCCTCCAGGGCGTCGATGCCGCCGAGCAGGAACGCGCGGAACAGCTCGGCCTCCTCCTCGGACAGCGCGCCTTCACCGTCGGCCTGGGCGCCGAGTTCGGCGACGGCTTCGGCGATGCTGTTGGACACGATCGGGGTGACGTCGGCGGGGGCCGGGCAGGGCGAGTCGGGGACGGGGCCGGTCAGATCCCAGTCCAGGCCCAGGACGGTGCCGGAGTAGACGGAGGAGCGGATGCCGCTGCCGGAACCGGCGGGCGGCCTCCACTGCAGGCGTTCCAGCAGCGCGGCGAGGTCGTCGGTACCGGCGAGGATGTCGCTGTCCGGCTGGGCGTACCAGCCGGCGACGAAGTAGCTCAGCCGCTCCTGCGCGGGCAGCTTGCCCTCGGGGGTGTCCAGGAGGGTGTCGTGCATGGAGAAGACGTTGCTGTTGTAGGGCTGGAAGACCGAGAACGTCGGCAGACCGGGGCCGATCGCGGTGAGGAACGGCGTGTGTACGTCGGCCGGTTCCTGCCAGGGGCCGGTGAGTTCGTGGCACCTGCCGATGAGCGTGGCGGCAGGTTCCGCGCTGTCGCCGTCGGGGTCGAAGTCGGGGTTCTGGAAGGAGACGCTGCCGTCCATCGGGTCGAGATGGTCGCTCTGGACGATCCACGCCTTGAGCAGGCGGGTGCTGTCGGTGTGGCGTACGACCAGCCACCGGTTGGGTACCAGGGGGAAGTCGCCGATGCCTTCCTCCTCGTCGTGGCGGCCGCGGGTGAGGGCGGCGGGCAGTTCCCACTGGAGGTAGACCCCGAGGCGGTCCTCCCGGCCGGTCCACTCCTCGGGGCTGGAGAACGGGTCGGGCTCCGCCGGGACGCCCTCACCGACGTCCTTGAAGTTGGCGATCCACCGGTGGAAGACGTGCGGGGTCGCGGTGTCGCGGGTGGCCCGGTTGACGGCGAGGGCCGCGACCTCGACCGGCACGATGAGGGTGTTGTCCACGGACATGGCCCGGGGTCCTTTCGGTCAGCGCTCGGCAGTACGGCGCGGGGACATGGGGGTCAGGGCCGGGAGAAGGTCTGCGCCTGCGGGGCGTCGATCATCTGCAGGGCGAACTGGGCGGAGGAGATCCGCCGGCCTCCGGTGAGCCCGTGGGCGGTGGACAGGGCGGGCACCAGGGCGTCGCCGGCACCGTCGACGTTGAGGACGTCGTGCTCGCCGGGCCGCAGGAAGCGGCGGAAGCGGCTGTCGTCCGCGGGGGGCGGCGGCGGGAACTCTCCCATGGGGTGGCCGATCCGGTCCCCGGTGATCTCGCGCAGTTCGATGGTGCCGATGTCGCTGAGGCCGAAGCACAGGCCGCGCGGGGGTTCCGCCAGTTCGAAGCGGTCGATGACCTCGGGATAGAGCAGCAGCCGGATCTCGGTGCCGAACACCGCGTCGCGCACCGGTTCCACCGCGGCGGAACCTCGGTGGGCGGTGACGATGGTGTTCGGCCAGTTCGGCACCAGGCTGGAGTTGATCAGCACCGCGCACTTCGGGACCGGCCCGCCACCGGCGGCGAGGGTGTTGAGATCGGCGTCCAGGGTGTGGCCGACGCCGACGCTCAGCGCACCGTCGACGGCCGCCCGCACCCAGTCGATGTCGATGTAGGCGAAGCGGATGCTCTCGGCCGGCAGCGCGCTCGGGTCGGGGACCAGGTGGGACAGGCTCAGCGGTTCCAGACGGCGCAACGCGTCCAGCCAGGCGGTGACCTTCGCGAACGTGTCGGGAGCGGCCTGGGTGAGCAGGCTCGCGACGCCGGGCAGGGTGAGAACGGCACGCGCGTCGCCGATGGTGCGGCGGGTGCGGGCCGCGGTACGACGCCGGCCCGCGCGCACCTGCGGGCCGGCCTGGTCGAGAGCCTGGACGAGGCGGGCGCCGCCGGAGCGCGTGTCGCCGTCGGCCAGGAGTCGGTCGAAGGCTTCGAAGGCGAGGGGCGCGGTGAGGCGTCGGGCACTCAGCGCCGTCACGGCCTGGGCGGCGAGTTCCGGGTGGGATGCCAGACGGCGGGCCGCGGTGCGGGCGGCGGAGCGGAACTCCAGCAGCGCGCCGCGGAACTCGGCATCCGCGAGGGCGAGGGTGCGCCCGGCGGTGAACGCGGCGGCGTAGGCGGTGTCGAAAACGCCGTACTGCTGCAGGTAGACCAGTGCCTCGCCCGGGGAGTCCAGGCGGGAGGCGGCCGGCTCGGGGAGTTTCCGGGCGGGTCGGGCGGTGAGCGGGCCGCGGTAGAAGGCGAAGGTGCGTTCGCCGGTCTCCAGGCGCTGCGGCAGGGCCACGGCCCCGCCCGCCATCCGCTCCAAGGCCTCCTTCTGCGGTCCGGCCGGACTGGCCGGGCCGGTCGCAGGCACGCGCAGGCGCAGGTCGTCAGCGGGGCGCGGTGTGATGCCGTCGGCCGAGGCCAGGTGCTGGGCCAGGTCACCGAAGCCGATACCGGAGTCGGGCTCGGTGGTGAAGGACCAGGAGGCGAGGGAAACCAGCCGCACGCCTCCGTTGGGAGAGGGGGCCGTCAGGTACTGGTCGAACCCTTCGAGTGAGACCAGGTGGGCGACGTGGCGCCCGCCCGCGGCGGCGGGGAAGCGGTTGGCGACGAGGACGGCGTTGAGTTCGCCCTCGTCGGGCTCGGGGTCCGTGCCCGCGCGGGTGGCGTCGGGACGCCCGCCCTCACGCAGGTGCGCGAGATGTCCCATCTCCCCGGGCAGCGGCTTCACCGCGTCGAACAGGGCGCCAGGGACGAGGACGGTGGCGCACTGCTCGTCGTACTCGTCGGGGCGCAGGCTCTCCGGCGGCAGCGCGGGGGGCTTGCCGGCACCGAGCGCGCCGTCCAGGAGCCGGCGCACCGTTCCGGCCTTGACCAGGCCCACCGCGTCCGGGTCCTCAGGGAGTTCGTCCTCGCGGAAGACCAGCAGGGCCATCCACGGGACGGAAGCCGGCTGGTCGGGGCCCAGGGGGCGGTTCCAGGGCAGGCCGGGGGCGTCGAGGTTGATGTGCGGGAGGGTCTGGCTGTAGGTGCCGACGGCGTCCGGTACGGGGAACTGCGCGTTGATGCCGGTCGGGTCGAAGCTGAAGCGCGGCTGGACGACGTCGAAGGGCTGCGGAGCGGCGTCGATGACGCGGTCCTGACCGCCGACGTCCCGGAGGGTCTGCCGGTTGTCGATCCGGTACCGGCCGGCGTACAGAGAGGGGATGCGGTGGTCGAAGAACCGGGTGCGGTGTTCGGCGCCCGGCTCGCTGGTACGCGGTCGGGATGGGGAGTCGGGTGTGGTGGTCACGGGCGTGCCTTTCGACAGGGCGCGAAGGTTTGCGGGTGGGGGCCGGACGGCGGGCGCGGGGCGCGCGGCATCGCGGACCGGCCCGGGGCACGGCCCGGGCCGGTCCGCGGTGGCGCGCGGGTCAGCCGGCCGCGATCAGCATCGGTTCGGCGGTGAAGGCGGTACCCGCGGCCTGGGCGTAGGCGCTGAGATCGGCATCGAGGGAGCCGAGGTTCGCGCCCAGGCCGGTGAGCGCCTGGGCCAGGGCGGCGCGGTCGTTCCGGGTGGCGGTGGTGTCGATGCCGTCCTGGATCGCGGCGATGACGCCGCGAGGACGGGTCGGGACCGGGCCCGTGGCGGGCTCTCCGGAGAGCGGCTGGTTGCCGTCGGGGTTGATCGGGTCGAAGGAGATGGCCCGCTCGTCGAGGAAACCGGTGGAGGTGCCGTGGTCGACCGGCGGCGAGGTGAGCCGGATTCCGAGGATCCGGTCGGGGATGATCCCGTCGTTGGGCGCGTCAGGCTGCCGGCCCCACAGGCCGTTGGGCACGCTGCCGCGCTGGACGGAGCGACCCCAGGGCCCCAGTGCGCCGGCCTCGCCGTTGTAGGTGAGCCGGATGCGCAACTCGCTGCCCTTGCCCCGCACGTGCATGGGCAGGATGTCCACGGCGCTGTCGGACGCGGCCTCCACGGTGTCGCTGCCCTGGTTCAGGTAGACCTTGCTGACCGGGGCCTGGGTGTCGGCGGTGAAGGTGCAACCGCCGTTGCTGACCAGCCAGGGCTTGACGGCCCCGCGGGTGGCCGGGGCGCCCTCCCCGGTGTAGCCGGCGATCGCCGTGGTGCGGACCATGTTCTCCGGCGGCGGCAGCATGCCCTGGAACCCGCCCCAGTCCAGCGCCGGGGTCTGGTCGCGGCGCCCGGCGCCGAAGCCGATGGTGAAGGAGATGAACCACAGGTGGACGGTCGCCTCGCCGCCCACGGCGGGGCCCCAGACACGGACGCTGACGCCGACCTCGACCGAGATCCTGATCTTGACGAACCAGACCTTGATGGTCGCCGAGACCCCGACCCGGATGCCCATGCCGACGTCGAAGTAGAAGGGGTTCCACTCCAGCAGGGCGTCCACCCGGGCGGTGAGCCAGGCACGCAGCATGCCGGACTGGAAGACGACGTCCAGGGAGCCTCCCGCCATCAGGGACTTGGGAGTGAACGCCGCGTAGGCGTTGCCGGTGATGCTGACGGTCGACCCGACGCCCCAGGTCAGGCCGGCCGGCTGCCGGCGGGGATAGCGGGCGGGAAGTTCCCGGCCCGCCGGGATCGCGCCGAGAATGAACGCGAAGTCACCGGCCTGCGGGTGGTCGCCGAACCAGAACTTCATGCCGACGCCGCCGCGCAGCTTGCAGTTCGGGTCGATGAGGAACGTCTTCTCGGTGAACGCCGCACCGATACTCAGCTCCCCGGCCGTCGGACGCAGGGTGGCCTCGATGCCGATCTCCACCCGGGCGATCTTCTTGTCGCTCTTGGTGGGCAGCTGCATCCCGGCTGCGCCGAGCAGACTGATCGTCAAGTCGGAGCCGGTCTGCACCAGCGCCATGGCCCGGCCGCTGAACGTCTCGAAGCAGTCGAACGCCAGGCCCGCCGCGAACCACAGTTCACCCTCCTGCGGCCTCACCCAGGGATTTCCGCCGCCGATCAGCTCGCCGAGGACCTTGAGCGGGTCGACTTCCTCGTCGTCGGCGCCGATCGCACCCGGATTGTCCAGTGCCATCAGGAACGGAAAGCCGGCCAGGGCATCGGCCGCGGGCACCCGCACCCGGCTGTTCCAGCCGAACCCGGCCGAGATGCCGCGCACCTGGAACAGCGGCGGACCGAAGCCGACCTGGCTGCCGAGCGAGCCGTACGCGAACAGCGACGGGTCCGCGCCGGACCCGTCCGGGACCACGTAGGCGCCCATCGCCGAGCCGTTGAACGCACCGGTGTCCACCAGCAGCACTCCCCCGACCACCGTCTTGTACGGCGGGGAGGCGGGTAGCGCGGTCAGCGCGCCTGCGATCCGCAGCGGCGGGTTGTAGTAGTCGACACTCAGCCCGTTGTCACCACCCGGGGTGCCGATCGGCGACCAGCCGCGCACCGAAGGCGCCTCCAAGACCCGCATCCCCTTGCGGCGTCGGGGCCCGGGGCGGGGGGTGAGGATGCCGTGCTCGGTCACCAGCGCCCGGGGGGCGCGGTCGCGCGGGGCGCCGTCGCGGGGGCGCACGGCGGGCAGGGCGCGGCCCAGGCCGTCCAGGCGCTCGGGGTCGGCCGTCGGCTGAGGCGTGCGCCGGGTCAGCCGCAGGACCCGGCCGTCCGCCAGCACCCAGGCGCCGGCCGGCAGATCCGTACCGTCCGGAGCGCCGTCCACCAGGACGAGAGCGCGGCCGTCGCCGAGATCGACCGCGGCCACCGTTCCGGTCACCCACTCACCGTCAGTCGTGAACGCGACGTCCACCGGGGCTGAGGACGCGGTGATCGTGGCCTGTCCGCCGACCGACAGAGTCTGCGTACCGCACACGGCGCCGTCGATCCGCACGGTGCCGCCCGGAAAGACGAGCGCCGCGGCATCCGGGTCGGCGAACAAGGAGGCCGGGATGTCAAGCGACCCGCCCGCCGCCTGCTCGAGTAGCTTCCGAACGTCTTCCACACGTGCTGCCACGGCGATCCCACCCTCGACTCGTGAGAAAAAGGGGAAGGCGGAAGCACCCACCGGCGACGGGCCGGCGTGTCCGCTGCCAGGAGCCTAGTCAGGGCCGGCACGCAAAGAACATCAATACGCACTCTGCGTAATGAACTTGGCCAAAAGGGCTCGCGCGCTGAACACGCGGACGGACGCTTTCCGGCCTGCGCCGCGTGTGCGCAGAAGCGTTTCCACCGGGCCGTAAGACCTCTGAGGGGCAGGCAGGCAGGTCTTTGCGCCGGCGGTACCCCTGTCCCGCCACGAGGCCGGTAACAAGCCGGCCCCATGAGGTGAGTGGTCCGCGCGGCGGCGGATCGCAGCGGGTTCCGGCCCGGCCGCGGAATCCGCGGGACGAGCGCGACTTCGACGCCGAGCGGCGGCGTGCGGCCTGCTCCGGGCTCATCCGTGAGGCTCGGGTCACCGAGCCGGGGCTGGTCCGCGCCCTCTACGACCGCCACATGAGCCCGGGGGCCGGCATCCGTACCCCGACACCGTCCGGACGCTCGGCGATTTGGGCCGAGGCGGGGTGCCGGTCGCCTTCCGCTTCGCCTGCGACGAGCTCGGGCCGGTTCAGCCGCCGAGCGGTCAGCGGCTGACTCACCTGGATCGCGTGGTCGAGCGTGCGGGAGGCCTCCAGATCATCGGCCCGCCGGTTGACCGGCGCCGACATCGTGGGACTGACCGTCCCGGAGCTGGCGCCAGTGCGTCCGGTACATCACGACGTACACGGCCACGAGCAGGGCGCACACCTGCATGCCGATGCCCAGCCACAGGAAGGTTCGCTCGCTCGACAAGTTGTTGCTGAGGTAGCTGAAGTTCATGCCGAAGAAGCCTGTCAGGAACGACAGCGGCAAGAAGATGACCGAGGCGATGGCGAGCTTGTTGATCACGAGGTTCTGTTGGTCGGCGACGAGGGAGGCGTAGGTGTCGGCCGCCCGCCTGGTTTCGTCCCGCAGGGAGTCGATCTCCATCATCACCAACTGCACGGTGCGCTCGTGCATGCGGTTCAGCGCTTGCCGCTCCTGCGAGAGGTCAGGGTTCGCCATCCTTCGATGGGCGAGGAACTCCTGTGCGATCGCGGCATAGGGAAGGAACGCCCGGTGCAGCTGGGCCGCGCGTCGACGCAGGTGGGCCAGTCGATGAACGTGCTGCGACGCCCGCCCCTCGAACATCGCCTCCTCGACCTCCCCCACCTCCAGGAGTGCTTGAGCGGCGGCCTTGCGAAAGGCCTCCAACGCTCCGTGCAGAAAGAGGAAGACCGCCGTCGCCCCGTTGGAGGGCACGTCCTCCGGCAACTGTTCGGTGAAGGCGTCGATCAGCCCCACGGGCCCGTGGTGAATCGTGACGAGGTGGCCCTCGGCGGCGAAGACATGGATGTGTTTGACGTCGTCGCCGTCGATCACCGGCACGACACAGCCGACAGCTCCTGCGTGGTACTCGGCCCGCACGGGCTCGTTCCGTCTGCCGAGCCATTCCCATGGCTTGTCGTCCAATCCCAGCATGCGGGGCAGTGGTTGCTCGTCAGGCGGGGGGTCTTCTCCTCGGTCGATGTCCACGATCACGAAGCCCGGGGCTGTCAGACGCTCCCTGACCTCGGACACCTCTGTCCGAGCCACGACGCCCTCCGGCATCGACACCATCGATACGATCATCACCCTCACCCAAGATGACAGAGCAGCCCGGAATGTGGGACGCCACGGCTTCCCTCATGCTCCCCGGCCGAGATTCACGGGCCATACGGAACGACGCGGACCCTGCAAGTCCGCCGGCCTCCGGCACGCTACCGCTCGATGCCGCGCAGAGAGCCGCCCTGGCCACCAGGCTCGCGGGTACGCGGGCGAAGTCACCCGATTCCCATTCCCCGGCCCTCTGGCGGGCTTCCGCCCCCGTGACACGGGGTCAGTCCGCCGCGCTGGTCGCTCGGTCCAGGATCGCCGTGACCGCGGCCTGAAGCCGGTCGCCCACTCGGTCGACGCTGCCGTTCTGCATGCTGATCTGCGCACCCTCCAGGAGGAAAGTGATCTCCGCAGAGGTGTCACCGGGCACTCTCGCGCCGGCCTTGTGGCACATCTCCGTGAGACGAAGGCGCTGAGTGGCCTTGTGCCTCTCGATCAGCCGACGGGCCGGGTGCTCGGGGTCGGGCAGGCCTGCGATGGAGTTGACGAAGGGGCAGCCTCGCCGCGCGATGTCCGGCAGTCCCTCGGCGATGAATCGGGTGACTCCGAGAACTTGCGCGCGGCCGTCGTCCGGGTGATCCGCTTCCACCGTGTCGAACGCGGATGAGTAACCCGCCGCGACGATCCTGAGCCACTCCTCGATCAGCGCGTCCTTGGTGGCGAAGTGCCGGTACAGGGCCATCTTCGTGGTCTTCGCCCGATCGGCGATGGCCTGGACGCCGACGGCCTTCACGCCGTCTCGCAGGAAAAGCTCCTCTGCCGCGTCGAGGATGCGCTCACGTGGCGGCAGACGGGGCACCCGCGTGTCCCGGCCGGGCCGTGAGGGATTGCTCGTCATGTTCCGTCTCGCTCCACTCGCGTTGACCGGCCTCGCTTGACTCCATGCTACGTTACCGATCACCCCCACACGATACCGATCGGTATCGTCGGGGTTCGATCGTCCGGCGCGAGGCAAGGCAAGGCACTGTGAAGCTGCACGAATACACCAGGTACGACGCCGTGGGACTGGCCGAACTTCTCGCGCGAGGAGAGGTGACCGTCGCGGAGGTCACGGCCGCGGCCCAGAACGCGATGGCCGCCGTGAACCCGGACATCAACGCCGTGGTCGAGAGCTGGCCCGCCGAGGACGCCCCCACCCCCGGCAGCACACCGCTCGCGGGCGTGCCCTTCCTCATCAAGGACCTGGCCGTGTCCATGAAGGGCAAGCGGGTCGAGCTGGGCAGCCGCCTCGCCGTGGACCATGTGGCGGCGGCGGACTCCTCTCTCATGCGGCGGTTCCGGAGCGCCGGCCTCGTGACACTGGGGCGCACGGCCTCCCCGGAGTTCGCCTACAGCACCACCACGGAGCCGGTCCTCCACGGAGCGACCCGCAACCCCTGGGGCCTCACCCGAACGGCCGGCGGTTCCAGTGGCGGGTCGGCCGCAGCCGTCGCGGCCGGCGTCACCCCCATCGCCCACGCCACCGACGCGGCCGGCTCGATCCGCGTACCCGCCGCCGCCACAGGGCTGTTCGGGCTCAAGCCCACCCGAGGCCGAGTCTCCATGGGGCCCGATGCCGACGAGGTCTTCAACGGCCTGGCGGTACACGGCGCGCTCAGCCGGACGGTCCGCGACAGCGCGACACTGCTGGACCTGATCCAGGGCCCCGAGTCGGGCGACCCCTACTTCGCGGAACGTCCGACTCGTCCGTACGCCGAAGAGATCACCCGCTCTCCCGGAAGGCTGCGCATCGGCCTGATGACGACCCCCTGGAACGGGCGCGCCGTGGAGCCGGCGGTACACGACGCCGTCTTGTCAGCCGCTCGGCTTCTCGAGTCGCTCGGCCATCAGGTCGACGTCACCTCCGTGGACCTCGGGGTGAGCTGGGAGGAGTTCGTCCTTGCCAACGCACGCCTGTGGTCGGCGAACCTGGTGACCTGGATCGACGGCTTCGCCAGGATGCTCGACCGTCCCGTGGACGAGAGCACCCTCGAACCCGAGATACTGGCGAGCTACGCGTGGGGCCGCCGGGTCGGCGGCTCGGAGTTCGTGCAGGCCCTCGATGTACGCAACCGGGTCGCCCGCTCGCTCGGCGCCCGGTTCGACCGTCACGAAGTGCTGCTGACACCCACCCTTCCGGAACTGCCGGTGCAGGTGGGCACTTATCGCCATGGCGCGGAAGGGGCTGACGGGCTGGGCTGGCTGGAGCACTTGTTCCACAGGTCGCCGTTCACGGCGGCCTTCAACGTCGCCGGCACACCTGCCATGTCGATGCCACTCGCGTCCGACCCGGCCACCGGCATGCCCATAGGCATCCAATTCGCCGCCGGCCACGGGCGGGAGGACGTCCTGTTCCGCCTCGCCGGGCAACTGGAGCAGGCCGCCCCTTGGGCACACCGAACGCCGACCGTGTGGGCGGGCGCCCACGCATCCGCCTGAGCCATCGCCTGCCGCCCTTCCGTCAGTGGCGGCCCGGGGCAAAGACGCCGTGTGGGTCCAGGGCATGTCCGAGCAGGTCACGCACGACTGTGTCCGGGCCCGCTCCGGTCGGTGTCATGGGGTGGTCGATGTCGGTGCGGTAGACGCTGAACCCCTCGCGTGCGAAGGACTCGTGCAGGCGGTCGAGGGTGTGGTGAGCGTCTCGTACCGCCTCGGCGTCCTGGGGCGGGAACCCGATGGTGATCACATGGTCGAGGGCATCGGAGTCGAGCACGTTCATGGTGACCCCCGGGGCCGTCGTGCGTCCGACCAGGCAGCTCTGGGTCAACGCGGCTGCCCGCCGTACCGCCTCTCCCTCGAACGGAACGATCGGCAGGAACAGCAGAAGTCCACGCGCCTGGTCCAGGCAGCGCGCGCAGTGCCCGGTCTTGCGCAGGAAGAGGGTGTCGGCCGGGTCGGCCTCGCCCGCGTACGCGCGTCGCACCCACGGGTCTGCGGCGCGGGCGGGGCCGAGCCCGAGGCCACAGCCGGTGTCCCGGAGCCGTCCCGAGACGATCTCCGTCGTCGCTCGCACCAGATCCGCGTCTCCTGAGAGGGTGATGTGGGCCAGGTGGCGGCCCGGCGTGCCGTAGGTGCGTGCGGCCACCGGGTCGTAGATCTTCGTGGTCGGGGCGATCAAGCCCTGTTCGGTCCATGCGCGCAGGCTGTCCACTCCGCGCTCCCATTGCCGTTCGTCCAAGAGCAGCGGCAGTACCCGGACGGTGTCGGGGCGGGGCAGGAGCCGAACCGTGGCGGCGGTGACCGCTGCCCAGGTGGACTGGGTGAACAGGTGGTTCAGGGAGGGCCCCCGCCCGTGTGGGCGCACCGCCGCGCGACCCGTACCCGGCCACCAGCCGGTGCGGGCCGTCCGGCCGTCGGCGAGGACGAGTTCGAGGCCGGCCAGGTCTTCTGTCCGGCCCCGTTGCAGGCCCACGCCTCGTTCCATCAGGCTGCCGATCACCCCGGCGTCCTGCGATGCGCCGGTCAGATTGACGATGCGGGACGTTCCGGTGAGGCGGGCGGCGAGTCGGCCCTGGGTGACCCCTGGCTCCACGATCGCGTAGCCGCGGCGGACATCGACCTCGCGGATCCGGTCGAGTGCGGAGAGGTCGAGCACGGTCGCGCCGTCGCGGACGGGGCTGCGGGAGCCGAGACCCCAGTTCCGGCCTGTGGCGACGGGGTGCAGAGCAGTTCCATCCGCAGCGGCTGCCCGCACCGCCTCGACGACTTGCGCCACGGACCCGGGCCGGAGCACTCCGGCCACCCGGCGCGCCCTGAACCGCCCCGCTTCCGTACCGGGCTCGAGGTCGGACCGGCCCGGGTGCGGGCTCCCGCCTCGGGACCCGCAGGAAGCACACGCGGGTGGGGCGTGTGGTACATCCGGGGGCGTGTGGAGCACCTCCTGCCCGAGGGGATCGGTCACGTTCTCGGCGCAGGGCGCGGGATGGGGCTCGGGAAGGGACACCTGTGGACTCCTGAATGCGTTACGGAGGACGTCCGCCGCTCCCGGGGCTGCGGGAACGGGGGTGGAAGCACCGGTGCGAGGACGGCATCGTGCCCCCGCGCACCCGCCCGGGTGCCGCGCCGGCGACAACCGGTATGCGGGCGGGCGGAAACCTTTCACTTCCTGGACGCGTCCGCCCGGGGCGTGAGCTGCCGCAGCCTCTGATCGGCGAGCTTGCGGGCCGCTGTGACACCACTCTCCGCGGCCCCGCCCGCCATCGACGCCTCGGCCGCCCGTGCCCTGGGGCGGGCAGTTTCGCCGTCCTGACCGGAGGCCGGCCGGTCGGCTCCCTGACGGGTCTGAGCCATCAGGAGACTGGGCTCGGTGGCGCCGCCGAACCGGTCGCACACCCACACGTGCGCGTCGTAGAGCCGGCTGACGCCCGCGTGCACGGCGCGCGCCGATTGCGGAGCCATCCGCTCCAGCCCACCGCCACGCTTCAACGCGCGCATGACGGCGACGAGTTGTTGGTGGTCACGGGTCTGCAGGCCGCTGAACCCCGCGTTCACGGCGGGCGGCACCATGGTCTCCCGCACGCCGGCGTACCCGTCCGGGGGAAAGTCGGCGGCGTACCTCATCGAAGCCGTGGCGCTGCCGCACAGCCAAGTGAACTCGCGCACCGCCGCTTCCTCCCGCGCGGTCCCGGCCTCCTGATCCACCCCGGACAGGGCAGAGGCGAGCAACTGGAGCATGACGAAGAATCGTTGGTGTCCGATCAGCCAGCGCTGGTGGGCTGCCGCCGACGGATCGGCCGGGGCCCACTCCCGATGCTTGACGGGTACCGACAGTCCCCCGGTGAGAAACGCGGTGACGCCGAGCAGCGCTCCGCCCGGGTCTTCGTCGAGCGTGGTCCCGTTCTCCGCCAGGTCCTGACGTACGAGCAAGTCGCTGACGAGGACGGCTTCGGCAAGAAGGGCGGCGCTGTCGCCCCGTACCCGCTCCACCACGAAGTGCCGGTCGTGGATACGGCTGCCGGCCGGCGGCTCGAAGAGGGCTTCGGCCCCGGCGTCGGGTGCCGGAGTCGCCCAGGCCAGCAGCATCCGCCGGGCCGGCACGTCGTCGGCCATCGCCACCCCGTACGCCACGGGCGTCCGCTCCAGCACGGCGCCCAGGGCCCGCCCGACGGCTCCCGTGCCGACGGGCAGTTCATCGGGGAGCGGCAGCCGGAGCGTGGTCGACGCACCGACGTTCGAACCATGAGTCACAGCAGTCTCCCAAACCTCAGGTTATTACTATCCGAGTCCATTCGACTACTCTAAGTGGCCCAGTGTGGTGCTTCGGCCCACCTCTGCTCCCACCGGGCCCACCCAGGCCAGATCGGATGCCAAGTTGTCGACCGTGCCCCGCGTCCACCCCGTGCCGGAAGCCTCGCCGAAGGCCACCGCCCTCCCCCCGGCCGTTTCCGCCCCCACACCGGTTCCGCTGATGGAACTCACCACCGGCTTCTGGCGATTCAAGGCATTGGCCGCCGCTGTCGACCTCAACCTGTTCACCACTTTGTCCGGACTCGGCGAGGCGTCCGCCGCCGAACTGGCGATCGCGCTCGACCTCGACCCCCGACCGACCCGGATGCTCCTGGCCAGTTGCACCTCGCTCGGTCTCCTGGTGCGTGAGAACCACCAGTACCGCAACAGCGAGACCGCCGAGCACTTCCTCGTCGAAGGACGACCGCACTGGTTCGGCGGCTTCGTCCGCTACTCCGACCGGCACGCCTACCCCGCCTGGCACCGCCTTCAAGAGGCCCTGCGCACCAACCGTCCCACCACCTGGGACCCCGACACCCAGCAGTCCGCCTTCGTCACCGCCGACGCCACGATCCTCGAGGACTTCTGGGGGGCGATGTTCACACTCTCCTCCTTCACCGCGAACGCCCTCGCGACCGCCCACGACTTCACCGCCCACCGCAGACTCCTCGACGTGGGCGGCGGCACCGGAGCGTTCCCCACCGGCCTCTGCCGCCACTACCCCCACCTCAGGGCAACCGTCCTGGACCTGCCGCGCGTCACCGCCATGGCCCGCGAGAAGATCGCCGCCTTGGGCCTCGACCACGCCATCTCCACTCACGACGGAGACTTCCTCGCCGACCCGGCACTGCCCGAGGGCCATGACGTGGTCCTGCTGAGCATGATCCTCCACGACTGGGACGAGGCCACCAACCGCGCCCTGCTCGCCAAATGCCACGCGGCCCTGCCTGCGGGCGGCACGGTCATCATCTGCGAACTCGTCCTCGACAACGACGAGAGCGGACCCGCACCGGCCGCCCTCATGGGCCTGAACATGCTGATCGAGACACGCGCCGGCCACAACTACACCCACGCCGAGTACACCGGCTGGCTCACCGAAGCCGGATTCACCGGCATCACCACCATCCCGCTCGAGGCGGCCGGGGCGAACGCGGCCATCGTGGCGCACAAGCGTCCAACGCGTTGAAGTCACCCGAATGAGCGGGGTCTCAGGCTGCCTCTCTCCACAGTGAAGGGACGGAAGAGGTGGGCCGGCACTCGACGCGCCCCGCGACGGGGCAGGGCCCTTACGTCGGTGTGGGGCCACCGCAGGGACTCGCGCTCCTCGATGGTGACCGTGGCCGGGGCGGCCGGCCCCTCCGGGGCGGCGAGGTCTCCCACCGCGTGTTCGAGCCTGGGCAGGAATCCTGGATGCGCTCTCTCGGCAGCCGGACCGGTCGTGGCGTGAGGTGAACGACCCCCAGGGGCACCGGAAGTTGCAGCCGGGCGCCCTGCGGATGAAGACCTGAGGGGAACGGGCGAACAGCCTCGTTCGCGAGGAATCGTCGCGCGATAGTCAGAGCATGACCCTGCCGAAGACAATCAAGTCGTGGAACGACGTCAGAGCCGGCCGGCGTTCCTTCCTCACCGCCGCGGGCGCCGTCGGTGCCACCGTCGCGACCGGCGTTCCCGCATACGCGTCGGACCACGCCCGGGACGTCCGCGACGCCGACGGCCACGTGGACGTCCAGTTGGTGAACATCAGCGACCTGCACGGGTATCTGGCCGCGGCACCGGGCGGCGACGCCACCATCCACGGCAACGGCGGCCGGACCTACACGGTCGGCGGCGTCGCCTACATGGCCGCCCACCTGAAGCGGATCAGGGACGGCAAGGCCAACTCCCTCTTCTTCAGTCCCGGCGACAACTTCTCCGGGTGGGAGTTCGATGCGGCCGTCTTCGCGGACGAGCCCACGATCGAGGCCTTCAACCTCATGAAGCTCGACTTCTCCACCGCCGGCAATCACGAGTTCGACAAGTCGCCGGCCATGATCACCCGGCACATGGAGGAGGGCGTCCCCTTCCCGGTGGTGGGTCAGGACACGTCGTTCATCGACTCCACGGGTCGGCGGTTCCGCGGCGCGGACTTCCTGTTCTTCACCGGCAACGTGCAATGGCGGGAAGACGGGGCCGATGTCCTCCCCGCGTACAACATCAGGTACGTCGACGGTCCCAGGGGGGAGAGGATCCCGGTCGGTTTCATCCACCTGACAGCCATCGGCACGGAGTCCTCCACCACGGCTTACCTGCCCGCCGTGAAGACACTCGACGAGATCCAGACCGTCAATCGGCTGGCCGCTCTCCTCAAGAAGCGCGGTGTCAACGCCATCGTGCTCAGCATGCACGACGGCGCGGTCGCGGGCGGCGACTTCAACGACGGAGACGACCCCTCGGGCCCGGCCTACGAGCTCGCCCTCCAGGCCTCGCCCGACATCGACGCCATCGTCACCGGCCATTGGCACACCCGCTTCAACATGATGCTGCCCGACCCGAACGGCGTGCCCCGGCCCTTCGTGGAGGCCGGCTGTCACGGCCAGCTCATCAACGAGATCAACCTGAAGCTGGATCCACGTACCGGCAAGGTGGTCCGAGAGCTGACCGTGTCGACCAACCACCCCAACACGCGGACCGACATCGCCCCGGACCCCGAGATGCAGCGGGTCGTCTCGTACTGGAACGGACAAGCGACCACCCGGGCCAACTCGACGATCGGCCGGCAGCGCGGCTCATTCCTGCGGGCGCGCAACGCCGCAGGGGAGAGCACCATGGGCGACCTGGTCGCCGACTGGGCGCTGTGGGCCGGCAGCCGGCCCACGAACAAGAACTTCAACGGCAACCGCCACCCGAACGTCCCGGCGCAGTTGGCTCTGGTGGCGATCGCTCCCCGGGTCGGGCAGACGGTGATCGCCGGGGACCTGGTCCATGACCCGGCCACGAACGGGGCGATCCCGTTCGTGCGCGCCTGGCGCGGCGTGGGCTACGGCGACCCGATCGTCAGCGTCTGGGTCACCGGCCAACAGATCCACGACGCCTTGGAACAACAGTGGACGACGAAGGAGGGCGGGGGAACGCAGTACGCGCCGTTCGCCGTGTCGAAGAACGTGCGCTACACCTTCGACTCCGGCGCCGCCGTGGGCCACCGCGTCGATCCCCTCGACATCCACATCGATGGCAAGCGCCTTGAGCTCAAGAAGCGCTATCGGCTGGCCACCCTGGCCTACACCCTCGTCGGAGCGGACGGATACCCGGCGCTGACGGACTTCGAAGAGCCGTTCACCCACCAGCGCGACTTCGAGAGCTTCGTGGCGTTCGTGAGGCAGGCGGGCACCCTCACTCCCGCGCCGACCAACCGTGTGTCCGTGGTGTCGTACGGCGCGCTGCGATCAGAACTCGGGGAGATCGTGGACCCGGTGGAACCACTGCTCTCCGACGGCACGCCGATGTCCCGGCCCCAGGCGGCGATCGTGACCGCGGCCAGGTCGCACGACGTCCCGTACCCGCCCTGCTGATGGGCAGCACGGACACGTACGCGCGAGACGCCGGCTGATGCGCCGGATGACGGAACCGCCCCGCCCCTCGGCCCCCGACACCGGCGCTCCACGACCCGACGGGAAATCTTCCCGGCCGCGTTCGTGGTCATGGGTGACGCGAAGATCCCCCACCCCGCCGCCGACCATGTGACCGGGCTCGACGGGCGAGGCGGCCCGGGCAGTCGTCGGCCGAGGGTCAGGCCTCCGCGGCCCGGTCGAGCCAGCCGCGGATGACGGCCTGGGCGCCCGCCTGGAAGCGGGTGCCCGCGTCGAGGTCGTCGAGCATGCCGCTGATGCGGCGGCGCGCGGTGTGCACGTGAACGCCCAACCGGCGGGCTATGGCTTCGTCCTTCAGGCCCGAGGCGAGCAGACTCAGCAGTTCCCGCTGGGGCGCGGTCAGATGTCTGTCGGGGTTGCCGACCGGTGTGGCACGGTCCCACAGGGTTTCGAAGAGCGGCAGGACGGCTCTGCGCAGCAGGGCTCCACCCGGTACGAGTGCCGGTTCCGCGCCGTCGCCGGCAGCGGACGGCGGCAGGAGGCAACTGTGGCGGTCGACGACGATCAGCCTCGTGGGGAGGCTGGCGCCCACCCTGGCCTGAAGGCCGCGTTCGGTCAGTGCGCCCAGGGTCTGTGGCCGGCCCGGATGCTTCATCCACTCGCGGTCCAAGACGGTCCGTACGATCACACCCCGGTCGAGCAGGTCCCCGATGGCGGGCCCGAGCGCCTCGCCGTCCGGCACCGGATCGGGTAATCCTCTGGTGCCCGGGGGTCTGTCGAGGATCAGCACCTCGCTCTGGGCGGCGGCGAGCATGTGCCGCACGCGCGTCGTGATGTCCTCGGCGCCCGACAGGATCTCGGGCGCGCCCGAGCGTCCCGCCCCGAGGACGGCGTGCGGCCGCTCGGCCAGTCCGTCGGCGTAGGTGCACAGGCGCTCCAGTTCCGCGGACTCCTGGCGAAGCAGTGCCTGGCGGCGTCGGACCAGCAGCCGAAGGGTGGTGGCCGGTGAGGTGGCGGGCCCCGGGGATTCGTCCGGCAGCGGCGTGGTGACGCCCCGTCCGGCCGGACGGGCCGGCGTCCTGTCAGGTCCCGGATCGCCGACGCCGGTCAGGGTGTCGAGATGAGCGGCATCGCCGGCACCGGCCACGAGGAGCGCCTTGTGGGCGTCCTCCTCTGGCCATCCGAGGCCCGGGTTGTACGGGTCGGTATCGATCATGTCGGGGATTCTGGCGTCTTCACAGAGTGCCCACAAGTGTGCGTGGCCACTTCTGAGGGGCTTCGGAGTCTGTGCAAAGGCTGTGGAGCGGGCTTGCATGACCGTGACGTAAAGCATCGATCCAAGCACCCACCGTTGAGGAGACGTCTTGCGCAAGCCCGGCACACGTTCATCGGCACCGGCCGCAGTCGCGAACAGAGGATGGCGCGTATCCCTCCGTTCGGGCACCGGAATCGCGGCTCTGCTGGCCGCCGCGTTGACACTGACGGTGTCACCCGCGCAGGCCACAGACCCCACTGACGGAGGGTCAGGCACTCTCTCGGGACGGGACACCGCCACCCCCGTCCTGGTCGAGGGCATACGTGAACCCGTGGACGCCAAGGCGGCTCCCGCCGACGCGGCGCGTCAGCACCTCGCCTCGAAGAAGAGCCGCTACAAGATCCCGCAGGCGGTCAGTGACCTGGCTCCCGTCTCGACGGTGAACAGCGGCGCGGACGAGACGGTCCGCCTTCAGCAGAAGCACCACGGCGTGCAGGTCCTCGGCGGCCAGTACGTGGTGCGGATGCAGAAGCAGGACGGCAAGCGGGTGGTCACCGGCACGTCCGGGCACTACTTCACCGGCCTCACCGCCGACGTCACCCCGCAGGTCGGCCAAGAGCTCGCCGTCCAGCGCGCGGTGACCGCCACCATCCACCAGTTGGGCGGGGCCGTGCTCGGCAAGAGCCAGGCACCGAAGGGCGCCGGCCACGACGCCGCCCAGGCTCCGCTGACCGGTGAGGCCAAGGGGCTCGTCATCCTCCCCAAGGGAGACGGTGTCCTCGCCTACCGCGTCACCGTGCGGGGCAGCGCGCCCGGCACCGGGGAGCCGGTGGTCCGCGAGGTGTACGTCGACGCCAAGTCGGGTTACCCGGCACTCCAGTACAGCGCCCTGAAGACGATGACGGCGCCGGACGCGGTGAGTGGCAAGGACACGAAGGACGCCCCGGCCGCGGACGGCCCGGCGGGTGACGCGTCCGGTCTGTTCCCCGAGGCGGGATCGGGTACCCGGCTGAACGGCGCCAAGGTCCCGCTGTCCATCGCCTACGACCAGCCCGCGGGAACCTTCGTGATGGCCGATGCCGTCCGCATGCGGGGCACGTCCAAGAACCTGCTGGCGACCTGGGACGCCCGCGGCCGGTCGGTCTCGGAAGCCTCCGGCAAGTGGCCCAGCAACCTCAAGATGTTCTCCTCGCCCACCGCCGAGTTCAACGCCGCGGCCACGGACTCCGGGGCCGTCGACGCCCACTGGAACGCCGGACAGGTCTACGACTACTACAAGAACGCCCACGGGCGCGACGGCCTCGACGGCAGCGGCATGACCGTCAACTCGCTGGTCGGTGTGACGTATTACGGCCTGCCGTACGTCAACGCCTTCTGGGACGGCGCCAAGATGGTGTACGGAAACGGCGACAAGGAGTACAAGCCGCTCTCCGCCGACACCGACGTGGTGGGCCACGAGATGACCCACGGCGTCATCGAGCACACGGCGAACCTCGTCTACGCCGGTCAGTCCGGTGCCCTCAACGAGGCCCTCGCGGACTACTTCGGCAACGCGATCGACGTCACCGCCAACGGGACCCCGATGACCGACCCCACCGCGGGCCTGATCGGGGAGAACCTGTGCCGCACGAAGTCGGCCGCCGACTGCGCGCTGCGTGACCTCAACGACGGCGCCACCACGTCGAAGAGCTTCCTGGGTGTTTCCTTCGCCACCGACAACGGAGGCGTGCACCTGAACTCGACGATCTTCTCCGGTGCGCTGTGGGACATGCGCGAGGACCTCGGCGGCACCCTCGCCGACAAGATCGTCTACAAGGCCCTCACCGAGTACATGACTCCGGTCGACGGATTCACCGAGGCCCGCAACGCGGTACTCGCCGCGGCGAAGTCGATGGGTGTCACCGCCGGCCAACAGAACACGGTCAAGCGCGCCTTCAACGCCCACGGCATCGTTCCCGGCTGGGAGCAGGCCCTGGGCGTGGACAGCGACTCCCTGTTCGGCAAGCTCAACACCACCGACAGCGGTCTGGGCGCCGGTGGCGGGTGGTGGACGGTCTCCAAGTCCAACGACGACGGCTCCGAGCCCTACTCCGTCTACGCCGGCCGGATGGACGGCAAGGGCGCCGCGAAGGTGATCAGCCCCAACGACGGGCGCTTCCACACGGCGCCCGCGACCGACGGCAAGACGGCCGTCTGGACGGCCTACGGCACCACTTCCGTCGACATCCTCTCCCGTCCGATCGCGGGCGGCCCGGTCAAGAAGCTCTACAGCTCGACCACGGGCGTCTCGGGCCTGCGCATCGACAAGGGCGTGGTCGTCTTCGAGGAGTACGACATCTTCGGCGGCCGGCACGTCGGCTACCAGCGCCCCGCCGACAAGGCGCCCGTCTTCGTCGACGGCCAGGACTGGGACATCATCACCGCCCTGCCGTCCGTCAAGGGTGACAAGCTCGCCTACGCCAAGCTCTACCCGCAGGACGGCACCTACCGCCTCGGGGTGGAGATCCTGGACCTGGCCTCGGGCAAGACCACACTGGCCGAGCAGCTCGACGAGGCCGTGAGCCTGGGCCAGACGGGGGTCAACGGGAACAACGTGTTCTGGCTGAGTGACACCAACGAGGGCGATGACGGGCAGATGACGATCCTGCGCTCGGCGCTGGACGGCACCGGGACCGTCATGGTCAGCAGCGAGCACAAGCCCGGCGCGCTGATCGCCTCCGACCTCACCGTCTCCGAGGAGGCGCTGACGGTCGTCGCCCAGACGCCCGACACCCGCTACCGCAACGAATCGCTGCCCAAGCTGTGGCAGTTCACGACCGACGGGTCCCGTCTGGACCGGGTCTCGTGCAACCGCGGTGAACAGAGCTACCCGGCGGCGGGCACCGGCCGCCAGGTCGCCTGGATCGACGCGACCACCGGCTCCACGGACCTCGTCGTCCGTGACCGGCCGGCCGGTCGCTGCTGACCCGCCCCACTCCCAGGAGGCCGGGGGCCCATGGCACACACCATGGGCCCCCGGCCCTGTATTGACCCGCGTCGTCCGGCGCCGCACCTCGCCGCGTTGTCGAGGCACCCGAGGACGTCCGGTACTCGGGAGCCTCTCCGCCGTGCGATGCACGGCACCGGACGACGCGGGCTCGACCCGCAAGATCCGAAAGAGACGGCCTAGAAGGGGAGTCCGACCAGGCCCCATCCCCGGGCGCCGGCCTCCGTGGCCACGTCGCCCCATTCGCGCAACAGCGCGGCGGCGGCGTCGAAGCCGGCGGGCCGGCCCGCCCAGCCGGCGGCCTCGGCTTCGAAGGGCCCGCGCAGTTCCTCCAGCCGGGGCGCGGCCACCTGCCAGGAGCGGACCAGCTCCGACACCTCGTCGGGGGCGCTGAGCAGGAGCACCGGGGGGCGCCACGGAGCGGGGTCGTCGGGGAAGCCGCGCGCGGCGGGCCGTTCCTCCTCCGCGGCGGCCGTGGGGTCCATCCACGTGAGGTCGGCCGGGTCGTCCCAGAACAGGCCGCGCAGGAAGTGGTCCAGGGCGTCCCGCAGTTCGGGCGCCACCGAGGTCCGGACGTCATTCCAGGCATTGCCCAATCGGGCGTGCCAGCCGTAGGAGCCGGTGGTTCCGTGGAACCGGTACTCGGCGCACCAGGACACCTGCCGCCGCCACACCCAGCCGCCCGTCACGGCGAGGTCGGCGTCCTCGCACGCCCGGCAGCAGAAGTCGGGGCACGCGGCATCACCCAGCACGTCCGCCCTGTCGTCCGCCGGTATCCGCGCCAAGTGCTGCCAGTCGACCATGAGCACGGTGATGTCGAGTCCCATCGGGACAGGCTAGTCGGCGGTCCCGGAGGTCCGGCGGACGGGGAGGCCCCCGCCTCGCACTCGGACTCTGCCTCGGTTGTGCGCGAGGCCGAGAGGCCGCGGGCCCGGCGACCCGCCGCGGGCGCCGGCTGGATGAAGCGTACCTGTCACGGAGTCGCTGTACATTGGCACCTCATGCTCTGTGTTCAGGTCCTGGGGCCGCTCGGTGCTGCCGTCGACGGCACACCGGTCCACCTGGGAAGCCCCCGGCAACGCGCGGTCCTCGCCCTCCTGATGGTCCACCGCGGCACCGTCGTACCCGTGGACACGCTCATCGACCGACTGTGGTGCGGGCGGCCCCCGCAGAAGGCGGCCGCGTCCCTGCACGCCTACGTGTCGAACCTGCGCCGGGTGCTCGAACCCGGGCGGGCGCCCCGCACTCCGTCCGGCGTCCTGGTCAGCGCCCCGCCCGGATACGCGCTGCGGCTGCCGCAGGAAGCGGTCGACGCGTGGCGTTTCGAAGCGGCGGTGCGGCGGGCGCGTACGGCATCACCGGCGCAGGCCCGGCGGTTGCTCGACGAGGCCCTCGGCTGGTGGCACGGGGCGGCGTACGGGGAGTGGGCCGACGAGGAGTGGGCCCACGCAGAGGCGTCCCGGCTGGGCGAACTGCGCGTCGTCGCAAGGGAACTCGCGGTCGAGGCGGCCCTCGGGGCCGGGGCGGCGGCCGAGGTGGTGCCCTCGGCCGAGGCACTCGTACGGGAGCACCCGCTCCGGGAGGAGGGTTGGCGGTTGCTCGCCCTCGGGCTGTGGGCGAGCGGCCGGCGGGCCGACGCGCTGGCCGAACTGCGCCGGGCCGCCCGGATCACGGCCGACGAGCTCGGTCTGGGCCCCGGCGACGCACTGGTCGACCTGGAGCGGGCGATGCTGACGGACCGGACCGAGGTGTTGCGCGCGGCGGTGCCCGCGACCGGCAGGCCCGCACCGGTGGTGGTCTCCACCGCTGCCCCGCACGAGCTGTTCGTGGGACGGGACGGTGAGCTGGCGGCGCTGTACGAGTCCGCCCGTCGCGCCCGGCACGCGGGCGGCGTCGTGCTGCTGACCGGAGAGGCCGGGGCCGGCAAGTCCGCGCTGCTCGGCCGGTTCCGGCGGCAGTTGCGGGCCGAGGGCTGGACGGTCGTGGTCGGGCGCTGCCCCGAGTTCGACGGCGCCCCGCCCGCATGGGCGTGGGCGGAGGCACTCGGCGCGCTCGCGCGGCAGGTGCCTCCCCCGGACCAGGACGCGGTCGCCCCGCTGCTCCAGGAGGACGGGTACGGAACGCACGTCCCGCTCGACGAACTCGGCGGGCACAGCGGGGCGGGTGTACGGACCCGGCACGGCGAGGGCGACGGGCGCGACGAACGCCCCGGGCCCGTGGATCGCGGGCATCGCGAGAGCGGGGGCGGCGAGAGCGGGGGCGGCGAGGGCCTGTCCGAGGGGGTTCCGGCGTGGGGCGACGGGAGGGGCGCCGGGCGATTCCGGTTGCACCGGGCGTTCAGCGCCTGGCTTCGGACGGCCGCCGGGAGCGGACCGCTGGCGGTGGCCATCGAGGACCTGCACCGGGCGGACGGCGAGACCCTGGCCCTGCTGGAACGGACCGCCGAGCTCACCGGCGCCCCTGTGCTGGTGATCGCGACGTACCGTCCGGCCGATGCGGGAGACCGACTGACCGGGACCCTCGCCGAACTGGCACACCGCTCCCCGCACCGACTGGCCGTCGGCGGGCTGCCGCCGAACGATGTGGACACCCTGGTCAGAGCCGTGTGCGGTACGTCGGTCGACGCGGCCACCGTGACCGCGCTCGCCGAACGGACCGGCGGGAACCCCTTCTACGTGCGCGAGAGCGCCCGGCTGCTCGCCGGCGAGGGCGCGCTGGTGGCCGTCTCCGACGTGCCGCAGGGCGTACGCGACGTACTGCGCCGGCGGCTGCGGCAGCTGCGCCCCGTGGCCCTCGCCGTCCTGCGGCTCGCCTCCGTGTGCGGCTGCGAGTCCGAGGTGGGCGTCCTCATCGAGGCCGTCGATCCCGCCCAGTACGACGAGCACCAGGTCTTCGACGGCTTGGAGGAGTGCGTCATGGCGGGGCTGCTGACCGAACCGGCGCCCGGACTGGTCCGGTTCGCGCACGCACTGGTCCGCGACACCGTCTACACCGACCTGGTCGGGGTGCGCCGCGCACGCCTGCACGCGCGGCTGGCGGAGGTGCTGCGGCGTCGCAGACCCGACGACCTGGCGGCCCTGGCCCACCACTTCGCGCGGTCGGCGACGGCGCGGACCGCTTCGCTCGCCGTCGAGTACTCCCTCGCCGCGGCGGACCTGGCGGAGCGCCGTTACGCCCACGACACGGCGGTGGAGCTGCTGGGGCAGGCGATCGAGTCGTTCGCCCTGATACCGGCCGGCGAGGGCGGCGCGGCGGACGCACGCGGCGCCCGGCTGGTGGCCCTGCTCGGACGGTTGTTGCGGGCCGAGATACGGGCCGGGGCGGTGGTGTCCGCGCGGTACACCCGCCAGCGCGCCATCGAGGCGGCATCGGACGTGGGCCACGACGCGCTCGTGGCGGTGGCTCTCGGCGCGTCGATCAGCCCGGGGCTCGCGCTGAGCGGGCCGCAGGGACTCGTCGCCCCGGCCGCGCTCGACGCGTTCGTCGACGGGCTGATCGCCCGCGCCGCGGTGGACCCGATGATCCTCGGACTCCCGGTACGGACCCCACCGGACGGGGAGACCGGCGGGCGGGAGGGCGCCCGGCAACTGGCGGTCGCCCGCGCGGTCGGTGACCCGCTGCTGATCTCCTGCGCCCTGACGGCCGCGTCCGGCGCCGTGCCGCAGGGCTTCACCGACCACCGCGAGATCCTGGCGACGGAACTGCGGGTGCTCGGCTACGCGCACGACCTCCCCGCCAACAGTTGGGTGCGGGAGCACATCAGCGGCATGGCCGCGGGTGCCCGCAACGACGTGGCCGGGGTCCGCCGCCACGCGCTGAAGGGACGGGCGATCGCCGCACGGCACCGACTGGTCGAGGCGGAAGCGATCAACCTGTCGACCCTGGCCATGCTGGCCCATGTCGAGGGCCGGTTCGCCGACGCCGAGGCCGGCTACGCCGAGGTGCGGGACCGGCTGCGGGCCAACAGGTCCTCGCACGGCGACTTCGTCCACGTACTGGGGCTGACGACCGTTCGGCTCAGCCAGGGGCGCCCCTCGGACGCCGAGCCGCTGCTGCGGGCCGTCGACGACGGGACCGCTCCCCTGGCCCGGCTCGCCCTCGCCGTCGTCCTCGCCCGGCAGGGCAGGACCGATCAGGTTCACGCGCTGGGCCCCCTCTCCACCGGTGTGGCCGACCACCTCCACAGCATCGCCCTGACGCTCCGGGCCGAACTGGCGTGCCTGCTGCGGGACCGGTCCGCGGCCCGCGAGCTGCTCCCGCTGCTGCTGCCGGCCGGCGACCAGCTCGCGGGAGCCGCCGGCATCTCCTTCGTCACCCGCCCGCTCGCCCATGCGCTCGGCGAGATCCACCGGCTCCTGGGAGACGAGCCCGCGGCGCTACGGCAGTTCGCCCGGGCGGAGGAAGTCGCCAAGCGGTGGAGATCGCCCCACCTGGCGGAAGCGGCCCGTGCGGCCCTCGCGGCGGGGACGACGGGCGTGCGGGCGGCGGTTTGAGGTTGGGCCGTCTCTTTCGGATCTTGCCTGACCCGCGCCGCCCGGCACGATCCGAAAGAGACGGCCCAGGCCTCTCGTCCGGTGCCTTGCCGGGCGCGGCGGGCCGCGGCGGCCACGGGCCGGCCGGCCTCAGCCGAGGTGCCACTTCTGGTTGGACGTACCACCGCATTCCCACAGTTGGAGGCGGGTACCGGCGGCGGTGCCCGCGTCCCTGGTGTCGACGCACTTGCCGATCTGGGTGTTGACCAGGTCGTGGGACCCGTTGAGGTTGAACCGCTGGGCCCATCCGCCGTTGCAGCGTGCCAGTTGGATGTCCGCGCCGTTGGCGGTCGAGGCGCGGGCGATGTCCATGCACAACCCCATGGAGCGGACGCTGCCGTCGGACGCGAACACCCACTTCTGCCAGGCGTCACCGCCGCATCCCTGCAACTGCAGTGCGGATCCGTCCGATCCGTTGCGCGTCGACACGCCGACGCAGCGGGAAGACCCGTAGCCGACGATCGTGTCGCCTGCCGCCTTGGCCGGTGCGGCGGCCGCCGGGGCCGGGGGCTTCTGCGCGGGACGCGGGGCGGGGGCGCCGCCCGAGCCGGCCGCCCGGGGCGCGGGGGCGCCGGCCCCCTGACCGGCGGGGTCGGGGCCGGTCCCGGGCGCGGCACCCGACCCGGGCGCGGGACCCGACCCGGGGGCGGGGCCGGTACCGGGAGCGGGGCCCGCCCCGGGCGGGGCCGGGCTCGCGACGGCCGGGGCGCCCTCGGCTCCGGGCGGGTTCGCCGCCGGTGTGCCGCTCGCGGGCGGGGACGGGGAGGGGAGCACCGAGCCGTCCGGGCCGACCGTCGGGGCGGCGGCTTCCTCGACGCGCGCCGCGCCCGGCCCGGAGGCGTCGCCGCCGGGGAGGGCCATGAAGGCGACGGTGCCGAGGCCCAGTGCCAGCAGCACCGAGGCGGCGGTCACGGCCCCGATGATCCGCGCGCTGCGCTCCGGCTGGTCCTCCTGCGGCTGCGCGCCCCCGCGCACGGGCGTCGGCGGGGTGGCGGCCCGGGCCGCGAGCAGCCGGGACAGTCTTCCCGGCCCGCCGGCGGCCGGTGTGGACGCGGACCGGCCGCCGGACGCGGGGCCGCTCCCGGCCGGGCCCACGGGTGCGCGCGTGAGCAGGGGCTCCGTGCCGGACCGGGACGCGCGGCCCCCGGCCGGTACGGCCGGGCTCTCCGCGCCGGACGGGGCCGCGGGGGCGGAGGCCTCATCTCGCTCCGGCCCGGAGGCGGCGGGCTCCGCGGGTTCCGGCGCCGGCTCGGGGCCCGAAGGCGTCCCGCGCTCGGCCCCGGAGGCGGCGGGCGTCGCGGGCTCCGCCGCCGGAGCCGCGGCCGACGCCGTCCCGGGCTCCGGCTCCGGCTCCGGCTCGGGCTCGTGGATACCGGCGGGCTCCGCCCCGGGAGCGGTCTCGCCGTCGGCCGCGGACCTGGGGGCGGGGGTGCTCGCGGTGCCCGACGCAGGTCCGGCGGCGGCGCGGTTCGCGGGCCGAGGGGGTCGGGGTACGGCAGGGGCCTCGGGCGACGCCGCGGGAGTGCCGGGCGCCGCCTCGGGGGCATGCGTCGGCGCTGGTGTCGGATCGGAATCCGAACCCGGCTCCACAGCCGAACCCGGCTCGGTGACCGCCCCCGGCTCCGCAGCCGAACCCGGCTCCGTGACCGCCCCCGGCTCCGCAGCCGAACCCGGCTCGGTGACCGCCTCCGGCTCGGCCCCTGAATCCGTCTCCGGCAGCCAGGGCAGTGGCTGCTCCCAGACGGCCGCTTCACCGGCCGCTTCACCGGTCTGTTCCGCCGGTCCGGTCCTGTGTTCCATGTGTGCCTGCCCGCCTCCGCGCGTGGTGGTCCTCGCCGGACGACCCTAGGAGCGCGTGTGCCGTCGGCGTCGCGTAGGCGGCGAACCCTGCCCGGCAGGACCGGATTTCCTTCCCCTGCGTGCCGGGTGCGGGCCTGCGGGCCCGTGGTCGGCCGCCGCGTACCACCGCGGCCCCCGGCTCCCACTCGTTCGGGCCGGACAGGGCCTACAGGGTCCCGGTGCGCAGCGCGAAGGCGACCGCGTGGGTGCGGTTGCGCAGCCCGAGGCGGTTCATCATGACGCTGACGATGTTCTTGATGGTGCGCTCGGAGTAGTTCAGCTTCCGGGCGATCTCGGTCGTGTCGAAGCCGTCGGCGAGCAACCTCAGCACGTCGACCTCACGGGCTTCCAGGCCGGAAGCGGTCAGTCCCAGCGGTGCCAGCACATCGCGCCGCACCGCCTTGATGTGGTCTACGAGTTGCCCCTGCACCGGTGCCGGCAGGGCCGCGGCGCCCTCGGCGACGCCCCGGACCGCCTCCACGACCTTGTCGAACGTACTGTCCTGGCGCCACAGCACGCCGCGCAGGCCGTGGTGGACCGCGCGCAGCAGGTGGGCCTCGTCGATACGGCCCGTCACCAGCACGATTCCCATCGCGGGATTGGTCGACCGGGCGGCGACCGACTCCATGAGTGCCATCGTCTCCTCGGTCACGTCCGCGGTGAGCACGAGGACCACGTCCGCCTCCCGGTGGTCTTCCTGCGGCAGGATCTTCAGCCCCTGATGCCTGCACAGGCTCCAGGCGGCGCCCTCTCCGGTGATCGGGTCGTCGGCGAGGACCGCGATCGATATCGTCCCCAACGTCACTGGTTTCTCCCCTGTGTTCGGACCCTCGCACGGGTGGATCCGGGGTACCGGCACGGCGTCGGGCGGCCGTGGTGACGGCGTGCGGCGATCGTCGCCGGTCCGCCTTGGCGCTCACTTGGCGTTCACTTGGCGTGTTTGCCCGTCCGACCAGGCTTCCGTGTCCACCGGGACAGACATGGGCCCGCGGGGCGGGTGCGGGCGGGCCGCCCTGCCTAGGGTTCGAGGCGAAGAGCCGGCCGCGGGAAAGCAGGAAAGCACGTTGAGCACTGTGGTCACCAAGCGCTCGCCGCGTGCCGAAGGTCCGCCGATGCCCGAGGGACAGGTCGAACTCGCCGAGCCCCCCGTGCTCGGCGAGCCGGCCACCGCCGACTTCGGCTCGGTGATGATGTACCTGCCGATGGGCCTGGGCGCCGGTGCGATGGTGCTGATGTTCTCGGTCGGCAGCGGCGGCATGACCATGTACATGATGGCCGGGATGATGGGCGTCGCGATGGTCAGCATGACCCTGACGCAGGTCGGCCGGCCCGGCGCGGAGCGGCGCCGCCGGATGCGCGCCGAACGCCGCGACTACCTGCGCTACCTGGGCCAGAAGCGGACGCAGGCCCGGCAGGCCGCCGACGGGCAGCGGGCCGCGCTGCTGTGGGACGACCCGGACGCCGGCGACCTGTGGGCACTCGCCCTCGGCGCCCGGCTGTGGGAACGCAGGCCCGCCCACGAGGACTTCGCCCGCGTCCGGATCGGGCTGGGCACCCGCCGCGCCGCCCTGGAGTTCCTGCCGCCGCAGACGAAGCCGGTCGAGGACCTGGAGCCGCTGTGCGCGATCTCGCTGCGCCGCTTCACGCGGGCCCACCAGACCGTGCCCCTCCTGCCCGTGCCCGTGTCCCTGCGGCGCTTCACCAGCGTCGAGTTCACCGGCGAGACCGCGGAGGCGCTGGACCTGGCCCGCGCGATGCTGGCGCGGCTCGCGGTCTTCCACTCGCCCGACGAACTGCGGATCGCGTTCCTCGGCGACGAGGCCGCGCGCCGCGCGTGGGACTGGCTCAAGTGGCTGCCGCACAACGCCCACCCGCAGGAGGAGGACGCCGCCGGTCCCGTCCGCCTCGCCGCCGGCGACCACGAGGCGCTGCTCGACCTGCTGGGGCCGGACCTGCGCGACCGGCCCGACCACGATCCCGCGTCCTCGCCCGGCGTCGCCGAGCCGTTCACGGTGATCGTCGCCCAGGGCGTGCGGCTCCCCGAGACCTCGCGGCTGCTGGGCGCCGGGGTGCGCGGAGTCGTGCTGCTCGACCTCACCGGGGCGGTGCCGGGAGGCCCCAAGGTGCTCCGGCTCTCCGTCCGCGGCGGCCGCGTCGACTTCCCCAACGGCGCCGAGACCGTCTCCGGCATCGCCGACCGGCTGGGGTCGGTGGAGGCGGAGACGCTCGCCCGGACCCTGGCCCCGATGCGTACCGGCGGCGGCGTCGACCTGGTGGACCGTCCCCTGGAGTCCGACTTCGACCTGGCCACCATGCTCGGCATCCGCGACGTGCGGGCCTTCGACGTCTCCGCCGGATGGCGCCCCCGCCTCGCGCAGGACGCACGGCTCAAGGTGCCGATCGGGGTCACCGAGGACGGCGAGATCGTCGAGCTCGACCTCAAGGAGTCCGCGCAGGGCGGCATGGGGCCGCACGGCCTGCTGATCGGCGCCACGGGCTCCGGCAAGAGCGAGCTGCTGCGCACGCTGGTGATGGGCCTCGCCGCCACCCACTCCTCCGAGATCCTCAACCTGGTCCTGGTGGACTTCAAGGGCGGCGCCACCTTCCTCAACATGGACCGGCTGCCGCACACGTCGGCCGTCATCACCAACCTCGCCGACGAACTGCACCTCGTCGACCGCATGCGGGACTCCATCAACGGCGAGATGATCCGCCGCCAGGAACTGCTGCGCTCGGCCGGTTTCGCCTCCCTCTACGAGTACGAGAAGGCGCGCGGCGCCGGGGCAGCCACCCTCGCACCGCTGCCCTCCCTTCTCATCATCGTCGACGAGTTCTCCGAACTCCTGGCGAACAAGCCGGAGTTCGTCGAGCTGTTCGTGTCGATCGGACGGCTGGGGCGCAGTCTCGGCGTGCATCTGCTCCTCGCCTCGCAGCGCCTGGACGAGTCGCGCATCCACCGGGTCGAGGGGCACCTGTCGTACCGGCTCGCCCTGCGCACCTTCTCCTCCATGGAATCCCGCAGCGTGATCGGCACCTCCAGCGCCTACGAACTGCCGTCCGCTCCCGGCAACGGTTACCTCAAGGTGGACACGACCAACCTCGTACGGTTCAAGGCCGCGTACGTCTCCGGCCCCGCCCCCGCCCCGCAGGCCCCCGCGGAGACCGGACACGCGGACGGGCAGGTGCTGGACGTGACCGCCTTCGGGCTGGAGCAGAGCGGGCCGCCGGCCTCGGTCCGCGCGGAGGAGGCCTCGGCGCTGGTCTCGCTCGCCGAGGAGGCCCTGCGCGACCAGGGTTCCGGGACGGGGGATGCGGAGGAAGGCGCCGAGAGCGCCGACGACAGCCTCCTCGACGTCCTCGTCGGGCGGCTGGAGGACAACGGCCCGCCCGCACGTCAGGTCTGGCTGTCCCCGTTGTCCGAGTCGCCCGGCCTGGACCAGCTCCTGCCCGGCATCGTGCCCGACCCGGAGCGCGGCATGGGCGCGGCCGACCCCCGCGCCCAGGGCGCGCTGCGGGTGCCGCTGGGCATGGTGGACCGTCCCTTCGAGCAACTGCGCGAACTGCTGGTCGCCGACCTGTCCGGCGCCGACGGGCACGTGGGTCTGGTGGGCGCGCCCCAGACCGGCAAGTCGACCGTGTTGCGGACGCTGATGCTGTCGCTCGCGCTGACCCACACGCCGGCCGAGGTGCAGTTCTACTGCCTGGACTTCGGCGGGGGTGGCCTGGTGTCCACGGCCGGGCTGCCGCACGTGGGCTCCGTCGCGACCCGCCTGGAGCGCGACCGGGTGCTGCGCACCGTCGAGGAGCTGTCGCAGCTCCTCGAACGCAGGGAGCAGTTGTTCGCCGCCCGGGGGCTGGAGTCGATGGCGGCGTTCCGGGCGCTGCGCGCCACCGGCGCGGTCGACGACCCGTACGGGGACGTCTTCCTGCTCGTGGACGGCTGGGCGACGCTCCGCCAGGACTACGAGGACTTGGAGCAGCGGGTGATGGAACTCGCCGCCCGGGGGCTGTCGTTCGGTCTGCACGTGGTGGTGTCGGCCGTCCGCTGGTCCGAAGTGCGTCCCCGACTGCGGGACATGCTGGGCACCAGGCTCGAACTGCGTCTCGGCGACTCGATGGAGTCCGAGGTCGGGTCCCGGGCCGCGGCCGGCGTCCCGCACCGACCCGGCCGGGGCCTGACCGGATCCGGCCACCACTTCCTGTCCGCGCTGCCCCGTCTCGACAGTTCCTCGCGCACCGACGACCTGACGGCCGCCACCAAGGCGGCGGTCGCGGAGATCGACACGTTCTGGACCGGCGGCCGCGCTCCCGGAGTGCGCCTGCTGCCGGCCACGCTGGACGCCCGCCGGCTCCCCGCGCCCGCGGACACCCGCGACCTGAGGTTCTGCCTCGGCTGGGACGAGCAGCGGCTCGCGCCCCTCTGGCACGACTTCGGCTCCACGCCCCACCTGCTGGTGTACGGCGACGGCGAGACCGGCAAGACGAACGCGCTGCGGCTGGCGATCCGCGCCATCACCACCCGCTACCGGCCGGAGGAGGCCCGGATCCTGCTGGCCGACCCAGGCCGCGGACTGCTCAAGGACGTGCCGGAGGAGTACCGCGTCGGGTACGTGGTCGACAACGACGGGCTCGGCAAGCTCGCCGAGAGCGCCGCCGTCTCCGTGGGCAAGCGGCAGCCCGGCGCCGACGTCTCCCCCGAGCAGTTGGAGAAGCGGGACTGGTGGAGCGGTCCGCTGCTGTTCATCCTCGTCGACGACTACGACCTGTTCTCCGGCGCGCCCGGCTCGGTCGCCCCGATGACGCCGCTGGTGCCGCTGCTCGCGCAGGGCGCCCACATCGGGCTGCACCTGGTCGTCGCCCGCAGCACCTCGGGCGCGATGCGGTCCGTGATGGACCCGCTGGTCCGCCGCATGTGGGAACTGGGCAATCCGGCGCTGCTGTTCTCCTACCCCAAGGAGGAGGGCAAGTTCATCGGCGAGGCCAAGCCCCGCACCCTGCCCGCCGGGCGCGCCCAGCTCGTCACCCGGCGCACCGTCAAGCTGGTCCAGACCGGCCTGGTGTCGACGCCCCCCGCCCCCACCCCAGGAGCACGATGACCACCGCCGCACCGTTGACGGGACGGGCCACCGAGGTCTGCCGCGTCACCGTCGAGACGCCGGACGGCCGTGCCGACCTGTCCGTCCCGGTCACCACCCCCGTGTCCGCCCTGCTCCCGGTGCTGCTCCGGCAGCTCGGCGCCGGGAGCGCCGCTGCCGGCATCCCGTGGGTGCTCCAGCGGCTCGGCGAGGAGCCCCTCTCCCCCGAGGCCACCCCGGCGAGCGCCGGGCTGCGCCACGGCGACGTCCTGCATCTGCGGCCGGCCGACGCGCCGCTGCCCGCCCTGCACTTCGACGACGTGTCCGACGGGGTCGCGCACGCCGTCGGCGACGGCCCGGGGCGGTGGCGCCCCGGACTCACCCGGAGTCTCGCCATCGGCCTGGCCTGCCTGGCGTTGGCCGGCCTCGCCGCCGCGCTGCTCGGCGCGGGCACCGGCCCCCGTACCGCCGCCGTCGCCGGCGTCGTGGCCCTCGTGCTGGCCGCGGCCTGTGCGGCGGCCGCCCGGATGCACGCCGACCGCGGCAGCGTCCTGGTCGCCGGGCTCGGCGCGTTCGGCTTCGCCGCCCTGGCCGGGACGACCCTGCGCGAAGGTCCGTCCGGCGGCCACGCGCCCGGACTGACGGGCGTGCTCCTCGGCGCCGGATGTGTCATCGCGCTGGCCGGCGTGCTGTTCGCACTGGGCGCGCTGCCGCTGGTGGTGCCGGGCACCGTGCTGCTGACGGCGGTCGCGGCGGCCGCCGGGGCGGGGCTCGCCGAAGGCACCGGCCTGCGCGCCGAACAGGCCGGCGCGGCGGTCGCCGTCGCCCTGTTCGTCCTCGGGCACCTCGCTCCCCGGCTCGCCCTGCGCACGGCCCGGCTTCGCGTGCCCCAACTGCCGCACGACGCGAGGGAACTCCAACTGGACATCGAGCCCGAGCCGGGCACCCGGGTGTCCCTCCGGGTCTCCGTCGCCACCGCCTGCCTCGACATGATCGGCATCTCGTCCGCGCTGGTCTGGGCGGTCGCGCTGTGGCTGCTGACCGTCCGCGAGCACGGTTGGACGGGCTGGCTGCTGCCGCTCGCCCTCAGTCTGGCCGTACTGCTTCGCGCGCGCGGCACCAACGGAACCCTCCAGCGGATGCCGGCGGTGCTGACGGGCGCGTACGGGCTGGGGCTGGTCCTCGTGGTCCGCACCGCTCAGAACGGGCCCGCGGGGCGGGCCGTGGCGCTCCTGGTGCTGCTGGCCGCGGCGGTCCTGCTGTTGGCGGGGGCGTGGCGGCTGCCGCGGGCCCGGCTGCTGCCGGTCTGGGGGCACCTCGGCGACCTCCTGGAGATCGTCACGGCGCTGGCCCTGCTGCCGCTGCTGCTGCAAGTGCTGCACGCGTACACGTACTTCCGCGGTCTCGCGGGCTAGGGCGGGCGAACGTGCAGACTCGACGCGACCACGTGCAGGCGTACCAGTTCGCCATGGGCCGGCTCGCATCCGCCCTCGTCAGCGGCGACCCCGGCCGGGGCGACAGCCCGACCCGGCGCTCCGCCCTCGGTTCGGTCTTCGGAGTGGCCCTGGTCGTGCTGCTGTGCGCCGGGTTCGGCGTGTACGGGCTGGTCTCCCCCGTCGCGAAGGACGACTGGCGCAAGGACGGGGCCGTCGTCGTGGAGAAGGAGACCGGCAACCGCTACGTCTACGCGAACGGTGCCCTGCGCCCGACCCGCAACCAGGCCTCCGCGCTGCTCATCGCGGGTGGTCGTGCCGCACCCGAGTCGGTCTCCACGAAGGACCTGGCCGGGGTTCCGCACGGTGCTCCGGTCGGCATCCCGGGCGCGCCCGACACGGTCCCGGCGGCGTCCGCGCTGACGGCCGGCCCCTGGGCGCGCTGCCTGCCCGGCGGCGGACCGGTGGGCCGTGCGCCGGCCGGCGCCGGGCAGACCCTCGTCTTCGGCGCCGCCGCCGACGCGCTGCGTCCGCTGCCGGCCGACCGTCAGGTGCTGCTCGCCGATCCCGCGGGGGCCCGGTTCCTGCTGCTGCGGGGCGTCAAGTACCCCGTTCCCGGCGACGCGACCCTGATCGCCCTCGGTCTGGACGGCCAGGCGGTCCTCGCCGCCACCGCGGACTGGCTCGCCGCCGTGCCCACCGGAGCCCCGCTCGCCGCTCCCGTGCCGTCCGGCGCGGGGACGGCGTCCGGGACGGTCGCCGGACAGCCCGCCCGAGTGGGACAGGTGTTCCGCACCAGCGCGGGCGGGACCGAGCACCACTATCTGCTGCGCTCGGACGGACTCGTCCCGGTCAACGCGACCGCGTACGCGCTGCTCGCCGCCCGCCCCGGCGCGCCCGGGCCGCGACAGGTCACTCAGGCGGACATCGCGGTCGTCCCCGTCTCGACGGACCGCGGCCCGACCGACCGGATACCGGACGTCGTGGGCGTGCGCCCCTTGGAAGGCGCAACCGTGTGCCTGAGACGACTCTCCTCAGGCCAGGTGCGGCTGACGGTCGCCGGTCTCGGCTCCCGGCGTGTCGTCCTCCCGGCGGGCGGCGGCGTCCTGGCGGTGCCGGCCGGCGGCAGGGACCCGTACCTCGTCACCGAACAGGGCGTGAAGTACCGGCTCGCCGACGAGGCCGCGGTACGGGCCCTCGGTCTCGGGGACACCAAGCCGCGGCTCTCCCTCCCGGCGGGCGTCCTCGCGCTCATACCCGACGGGCCGGTCCTCAGCCGCGCCGCCGCGGGACGGGGGTGAGCCGGGTGAGGCTCCGACTGCGGGCGACGCCGGTCGGCGACGCCGTCCTGGTCCACCCGAAGGGCCGGCTCGACGAGCGGGCGGCCGCTTTCGCGGGCGGGCTGGCCCACGATCCGCAGCACACCCTCGTCGTCGTGGACCTGCCGGCGGGCGCCCTCGCCGACGGGTGGGCGGCGGTGGCCAGGCTGTTGTCGCCTTCCCGGTACGGCAGCCTGCGGCTGGTCTTCGGCCGGGACAGGGGCGAGGAGGTGCGCACGGCCGCGGGGCTGATCGCCGACCGGCTCGGCCGGCTGGTCCTCGCCCCGGACGGCGCGCTCGTCCCGACCGCCACGGGTGGCCTGTTCGTGCCCGGTGACGACGGAGCCGCCTGGCTGCGGTTCCGGCCGGGCCGGCCCGCCGAGCCCGACGCGCAGCGGTTCCCCAAACCGGACTGGGAGTTCGCCGTTCCGGCCCGCCCCCGGCCGGCCGGAGCCCGTACGACCGTTCAACCGGTCCCGTGCGGGGTGTGGTTGCGGCACACCGGCGAGGGGTCGCTCCCCGGCCGCGATCGGCGTGCCGTCGAGGCTGTCCCCGCGGACCCCCGGCACCTCCTGGTGGTCCTCGGCAGCCCCGGCGCTCCGCCGCTGCCCGTCGCCGACGTGGCCCGCTACTGGGACACCGTGCTGCCGGGCGCCCGGTCCGCGGTGCGGTTCGTCGTGCACGGCACGCTCGACACCCCCGGGTCCATCGCCCCCGGCCAGGGCCTCGCGGACGCCTTGGGCCACGGCGTCGTCCTGTACGCCGGCCTCCCGTCGGGCGCGCGGCCCCTGCCGGGCGGTGAGCACGGCGCCTCGGCCTACGCTCCGGCCAGGAGCGGCGGGGCGCGACCCGCCTCGGTCTCCGCCGCGCCCGGCACTCAAGGGACTGTCGACGGGGCGGCGCCGGCGGGCGCGGGACACCGGCTCGGCGGGCACGAAGCGTCGGGCGCGACCGCCGTGGCCCGTACCGGGCCACCGCACGGCGCGGACCACCCCGATGGCGCGGCGACGCCGTCCGCCGGAACACCCCCGTCCGGCCGGAACGAACCGTCGGGCGCGGACGCCGTCGTACGCGCCCCGGCACCGCACGGCGAGGAAGCCGGTGTGGGCGCGGCCATGCCGTCGGGCGCGGACGCGGCGCCCGGTGGGCGGCCTCGGGAGGACATCGCGCTGCCGTCCGGCGCCTCGGAGAACGAACAGGGCCTCGGCTCCGTCGCGGCGACTGCCGCGAGTGTGCGGCCCGTCTCGGAGGCCGCCGGCGGCGGTAGCGGTGCCGTTCCGGCGGCCCGAGAGGCGGACGGTGCCCTGCCCGCGGCCGAGCGTCCCGCTGCCCGATCGGCTCTGCCGCGCGTCCGGACGGAGTCACTGGGCTCGGCGCTCCCGGCCGGCGCGCCCCCGGACCCCGCGGCGTCCGGATCCCGCACGGTGGCTCCCGTGCCGCCGGCGTCGGTCACGGGCGATCCCTCCGCCGGCGTCTCTCCCCACGTCGCCGGCGGGCTCTCCGGAAGCGGCCCGGTCTCCGCGTCGGTACCCGCACCACCGCGGCCCTCCGAGCACCACCCGGCTCCGGTACAGGCGTCCGCGTCCGGGGCGGTGACCGGTGCGGGTCCCGTTCCGCCGCGGCCCTCCGAGCACCACCCGGCTCCGGTACAGGCGTCCGCGTCCGGGCCCGCCACCGGCACGGTTCAGCCACCGCCACAGGACCCCGGGCCCGCTCTCGGGGCGGGGGCGCCCGCCGTGGCCTCGGCACGGCTCGTGCGGCCCGCCGCGCCCCGGTTCCGGCTGGAGTCGAGCGCGCCCGCGCCGGAGCCCGAGGAGGTGCCGGCGGGCCCCGCCGCACCGGTCGCGGGGCCCGGGCCGGCCGTGGCGCCGCCGGTCGCCACGGCGACCGGTGGGGCTGCGGGGGTCCGGGTGCAGCCCGTGCCCGGGACGGCCGCTTGCGCGCTGCCGCCGGAGCGGGGCATCGCCCAGGAACGGGACTGGGTGCGCCGGACGTTCAGCGAGCAGTACAACGCGATGGCCGGTTCCGTATCGCGGGTGATGTCGGAGTCGCCGGGGCTGCGCGGCGGCTCCAGAGCGGAGGCGGCGGACGCCCTGACCGAACTGGTCGCCGTGCGCCTGTACTTGTCCGGCGACAGCCGCACCGCCGACGCCGCGGTACGCACCGCGACCGCCGGCCCGCACGTGCCGTTGGCGCGCTGCGTGACGGCCGGACTGCGCCGGCTGCCCTCCTACCGGGGGCCCGCCCTGCTGCGCACACGACTCACCGACGCGGAGCGCGCCTGGTACGGGGAGGGCAGGCTGGCCGTCGAATGGGCGTTCTGCCACGCCCGGACGTCACTGCACGCCGGCCCGCGCGGCAGCGGCGCCACCGACGTCCTGATCTGGTCGATGACCGCCCGCCGGACCAGTTCGCTCGACCCGGCCGTCCCCGACCGGGTGCTGTTCCTGCCGGGTACCGCCTTCAAGGTGCTGCGCACGGACGACGACACCGTCCTGATGCGCGAGGTGTCGCCGTCGGAGATCGGCCAGGACGGCAGGGTCGGCGCCCAGCGGGCGAAGTTCGACGAGATGGCCCTCAAGGGGCTGGAGAACATCCTGGACGCCCTGGCGAAGGCCGGCACCGACGCCGGGGCGCGGAGCGCCGACCCGCCCGGGCTGATCACCACCACCCGTACGAACCGTGCAGAAGGAGCCAAGCCGTGAGCAGGCAGGTCCTGTTGGTGTCCCCCGACCGTCCGGGAGCCCACCGAACGATTGCCCGCGCGCTGGCCGAGGCCGTCGAGGGGGCACTGGTCACGGTGGCTCCCGGGCGGTACGAGGAGTCGCTGGAGATCACCCGCGCCGTGACGCTGGCCGCCGAGGGCGACGCCGGCACCGTTCGGGTGCACGCGCCGACCGGGAGCACCGTCGTGGTGGACGCGGAGGCGGTCCGGCTCTCCGGGCTCGTCCTGTCCGGCGCCGACCCGGAGGCCCCCGTCCTCGACCTGCGGCGCGGCCAGACGGCGCTGGACGGATGCCTGGTCGAGGGCGCGGCCTGGACGGCGGTGCTGGCGTGGAACGAGGGCACCCTGGCGGCCCGCGGCTGCCGGGTGGCCAACCCGAACGGCGCGGGTGTGGTGGTCACTTCGCGCGGCGGCAACGTGCTGGAGGACACCGAGGTCACCGAGGCCGGCTCGTCGGCGGTGGTGGTCGCCGAACAGGGCGCCCTGGACGTACGGGACTGCCGGCTGATCCGCCCCCGCGGCAACGGAATCTGCGTCAACGGCGGTGCGGTGGCGACCGTCGCGGACACTCTGATCACCGGCAGCGGCAAGCCCGCCGTCGCCGTCGAGCAGCAGGCCCGGGCCGTGCTGCGACGGGTCACGGTGACCGACAGCCTCGTGCTGGACGCCTACCTCACGAGCCGAGGCGAGACCACGCTCACCGACTGCGCCTTCTCCGGCTCGGCCGGGCAGTCGGTGCACATCGCCGACGGCGCCGCGCCCCGCCTGCGCGGTTGCACGGTGTCCGGTGCGGCGCGCAGCGGTATCCAGGTGGCGGGGGGCGCCCGCCCGCACCTGGAGGACTGCGAGATCAGCGGCACCCCGGTCGGACTCCATGTCACCGGCGCCGCAAGCACCGTATCGGGTGCGGGACTTGTCGTGCGGGACGCCGTCACCGCCGCCGTACAGGCCGCGGACTCCGGCTCCGTCGAACTGGAGCGGCTCGCCGTCACCAGTACGTCCGGCGCCGGCGTCCTGGCTCAGGGCGGCGCCCGTCTGACCCTGCGGGACGGCTCGATCACCCTGGGCGGCGGCGGGCAGGGGCTCGCGCTGGCCGGGGAGTCGAGCGCGTTCCTGGCCGGCTGCGCGCTGCGCAGATGCGGGATCACCGTCGGGGAGGGCGCGGAACTGACGGCGCAGGACTGCGAGTTCACCGATTCGGACACGGACGCGGTCCGGGTGCTCGCCGGCGGCACGCTCACCGCCGTCGGATGCCGCATGACGGGCGCCCGCGGCCACGGTGTCAACGCGCACGCCGATGCCCGCACGGACCTGAGCAACTGCGCCTTCTCGGACAACACCCTCGACGACCGGGCCCGCACGAGCGGTGACGGCCGTACGGCCGCCGGCGACGCGGTCGGCGGCCCGTTCGCCGCGGTCTCCTCCCTCCGGGGCGCGGAGGCTCCCCACTCCGGGACGGGACCACTTGCGGAACTGGAGGCGCTGGTCGGCCTGGAGAGCGTGAAGCACGAGGTCACGGGGCTGATCAACCTCAACAAGATGACGAAGCGGCGTTCGGAGATGGGCCTGCCCATGCCGCCGATGAGCCGCCACCTGGTCTTCGCCGGCCCGCCCGGCACCGGCAAGACCACGGTGGCCCGGCTGTACGGGGCGGTCCTCGCGGAGCTCGGCATCCTGGCCCAGGGCCACATCGTCGAGGTGGCCCGCGCCGACCTGGTCGCACAGATCATCGGCGGCACGGCCATCAAGACGACCGAGGTGTTCAACCGGGCCCTGGGCGGGGTGCTCTTCATCGACGAGGCCTACACCCTGACCAACCAGTCACGGGGCACCGGGCCGGACTTCGGCCAGGAGGCGGTCGAGACGCTGATGAAGATGATGGAGGACCACCGCGACGAGATCGTGGTGATCGCGGCGGGCTACTCCGAGCACATGGACCGCTTCCTGGCCTCGAACCCGGGCATGGCCTCGCGTTTCGCCCGCACGGTCGAGTTCCCCAACTACGCCCCGGAGGAACTGGTCACCATCGTCCGGGGGTTGTGCGCGAAGCACTGCTACGAACTGGCCGACGACGCCTTGGAGGCGCTGTCCCGCTACTTCGTGGACGTACCCAAGGGCCCGACCTTCGGCAACGGGCGCGTCGCCCGTCAGGTCTTCGAGACGATGATCAGCACCCAGGCGTCCCGGCTCGCCACGCAGGCAGCCGGGCACGACAGCGAGCTGAGCCGCCTGACCGCCGCCGATGTCGCCCCGGCGCCGGGAGTTCCCGCTCCGCCGCCCCCGGCAGGGCGGTCGCCTGCCGTCGCTCCCCCGGCCGCGACGCCCGCCCCGGCAGCACGGCGCGCACCTGCTCAGGTGCCGGCCTCCGCCCCCGCCGCCCGTCATCTGGCCGCCCTCACCGGCCTGGGCGCGGTGGCCGACGCACTGGGCTCCCGTGTCGACACCCTCGTGGAGCTCGGCCAGGGCACCGCCGGGCCGGCGGACATCGTCCTGGAGGGCGCGCCCGGCAGCGGACGCCGGGCCGTGGCCGCGGCCTACGGCAGGGCCCTGGCCGAGTCCGGCGTCGTACCGTCGGGTGCGCTCGACCACGTGCCGCTGTCCGCCGTTCCGGCGCGCTGGCCGTCCCAACCGCGCGCCTACCTCGGGCACGTGTTCCGGCAGGCCGCCGGGGGTGTGCTGGTGGCCGAGGCGGATGCCGCCTTCGAGAGCCGCCCGGCCGCCGAACGGGACGCCGTCATCGACGCGTTGACCGCCGAGGCCGAGGCCCGCGACGCGTACGGCGCGGTCCTGGTGCTGTCCGGGAGCGGGGCGCGCCTGCGGGAGCTGCTGCGCGACCGCACCGATCTCGCCGGCGTCTTCGCCGAGTACCTGCGGCTGCCCGCCTGGACCGGAGCAGGTCTCGCGGAACTGACCCGACGGCGTCTGACCGTACTGGGCTTCGAGGTGCCCGGCGCCGTGACGGCGGCGCTGGCCGGGCAGGACCCGGCCCACGGTGCCCACGGCGCGCACCGGTTGGCGGACCGCGTCGCGGGCCGCGCGCGGGCCCGCGAACTGGCTCTCGCGGACCTCGTCGACGACCTCCCGTCGATGGAGGCGACGCCCGCGGCGATGCTGCCGGAGGCCACGCCGGCGGCCACCTGACGGGTCGAAGGGGCAGAGATGGGCGGTCGGTCGGGCAGCGTGCCCGGGGGCCGGTCACCGGCCGTCTCCGGCCCCGGCCATCATCACGAGACAACGACCGCGCGAGGAGAGGAACGACCATGGCAGGCGAACCGACATCGGTGAGCATCGCGGGCATGCGGTCCGCGGCGGGCAGCTTCCAGTCCGCGCTCGACGACGCCAACAGCACCTACACCCAGATGCAGGGCCAGATCGACGCCCTGCGGGGCAGCTGGTCCGGTGACGCGTCCAGCACCTTCCAGAGCGCCATGGACACCTGGCTCCAGGACTTCGCCTCGGTACGGCAGCAGCTCGGCCTGATGCTGGAGAAGCTCCAGGCCAACACGGGCAGCTACAAGACCACCCACCAGGCCACCACGGACGCGGCCAACCAGCTCCACAAGAGCATGGTCACGCCGCTTCCGGGCTTCTAGGCCGACGGCCTCCCCGCCCCCCGACCCGCCAGATCCCAGGAGCGCAGGATGACGACCTATACCGTCAAGATGGACCAGATCGAGTACGTCGTCGGTGAGATGGCCGCGATCAGCAAGAAGCTCCAGGCCGCCCTGAGCGACCTGGACGACAGCGCCAAGATCCACCTCAGTGAGTGGACGAGCGACGCGCGCAGCACCTACGACGTGGCGAAGGCCAAGTGGGACGCGGCCGCCACCGACATGGTCACGCAGGCCCAGAACGCCACGAACTCGCTCGGCCACATCAACGCGGCGTACTACGCCGGCGAGCGGCACGGTGTGAGTCTCTGGGAGCAGTGACGTGGCGATCACGGACGAGACCGCCGACCGGGGCAACAGCGACCCGAACATCAACAACAACGACTACGGCGACGGCAACGGCGGCTCCGGCACCGGCTCCGGCGACCCGCACGCCTACAACGGCGGCACCGATGTCCTGCACGCGCCGGGGATCCTCAGCGACCTGCACCCGTTCGTGCCCCCGCCGGTGCCCGGCGGCAACGGCTCGAACGGAACGTCGGTCAGCACCCCGTCGATGGAGCTGTTCGCCGGCAACATCGACCTGCTGATCCAGCCGGTACGCACCGTCGCCACCGCTCTCGCCGACTCCTCCGTCGCACCGGGCGCGTTCTACCACGCCAACGTCATGCGGACGAAGGTCAACGGTCCGAACGCCGACGCGGGGCTCAAGAAGAACTACGGCGACGCCCTGTCGGCCCTGGTCCGCGGCCTCACGGACCTGCGGGACGGGGTGCGGTTGCTGAGCCGGAACTACGGGACGACGGAGGAGGCCAACAGCATGACGGCCAACGACCTCGCGGACGCCCTCGGCAACACCGGCGCCGACTTCAACACGATGATGACCGCCAACGGCGGCACCGGGACGACCGGCGCCGGGACCCCGCCGCCGACCGCCCCGGCCTGAGCCGGGCGGGCTCCGACGGAACGCGGCCCGCCCGCCGGAGCCGGGAACGCCGACCGCGGCCCCGCAGATCCACGCGGTGGTGTGGGCGTGGGCGAAGTGCACACAGGAGAGCGACAGTGGCGGACTACAACAGCGGTGGTTTCCACCAGGGCGACGACGGGACGATCTTCGGCAATCCCGACGGATCGTCCACCGGCAGCCTGGCCGACTACGACAACTGGGACTGGAAGCAGATCATGGCGGCCATCACCGGCATGTCCGCCGGTGTCGGTACCGCCGCCAACGAGTCCCACGCGCGCGCCGTCGCCGACCCCCAGTCACTCCTGGACGCCGCCAACGCGTTCTACCACGTGCAGCGGACCCTCGAAGGGGTCACGAAGAGCCTGGTCGACCAGGCCAAGGCGCTCGCGGGCGAGAACGGGCCGTGGAGCGGGGCCGCGGCCGACTCCTTCCTGGAGATGATGACCGGCTTCTCCCGGCAGGTGAAGGCCAACGCGGACGTCCTGTCGGGCGGTTCGACGGGCGACCACTCGGTCCCCCACCAACTGGCGAACAACGCGATCACCCTGCGGAGCGCACAGAACAAGATCGCGCAGATCGACACCTGGTACGCGAACCAGGCGATCGCGATGGGTGTCACGCCCATGTCCAACGGCCTGATCCCGATCAGCCGGAAGCCCGAACTCGTCCAGATGATGAACGAGGACATGCGCAGCGTGCTCAAGAGCCTGGCGCACGCCTACCAGGTCACCACCGACGCGATCATCAATCCGGTGCCGGTGCGCTCCCCGGCCGAGCATCCCGAGGGCCCCGGCATCGGTGACGGCGATCCCGGGCCGGGTCCCGACCCGGGCGGGCCGGACGGCGGCATCGGGGGCACCGGGAGCCTCGCGGACCTGTCCGGGATGCCCGACACCGGCCTCGACGCGGGGTCCGGCTCGGGCGCCGGGCTCGGCGGTGTGGGCGAGCTCGGCGGCCTGGACCCGTCCGGTTTCCCGGGCGATCCGTCCGCGCTGGACGGCTCCGGGCTCGGCGGTGCCGGACTCGGCGACCTGGGCCTCGACGGCACCGGGCTGGACGGCGGGGGCCCGGGCGGCGCGGGCTTCGGCGACCTCGGCCTGGACGGCCTCGACCCTTCGGCCCTCGACCATGCGCTCAACCCCCTCTCCTTTCCGGGACTCGGCGGACTGGGCGGGCTCGGCGGCCTCGGCGCCGGCCGTCCGACGGCCTCCGGCCTCAAAGGCCTGGACGGCCTGTCCTCGGCCGGCCCCTCCGCTTTCGGGGACACCGGGATCGGCGACGGCCTCGGCGGTGGGCTCACCGACGGCCTCACCGGCGGACTGGGCGGCGGACTGACCGAGGGCCTGGCCGGCGGCCTCACCGACGGCTCGGGCATGCCGTCGCAGATGGCGACGTCGTCGGGGATGCCGTACATGCCGGGCATGGGCGGCACCGGCGCCGGCGGGGCGGGGCAGGGGTCGGAGCCCACGGACGCCTCGGGGTTGATCGACGCGAGCGCCGAACCGTGGGAGGGCGAGGCTGCCACCGGCGGGGACGACGTGGGCTCGGAATCGGGCGCGGCGGCCGGCGGGGAAGGCCTGGGCACGGGCGGAATGCCGTACCTGCCGGGCATGGGAGGCGCGGGCGCGGCGAGCGGTGGCCGCGACGGGGTCGGCGAACGTTCGGACGCCTCGGGGCTCCTCGACGCGAGCGCCGAGCCCTGGGAGGCCGAAGAGGCGGACGGCGACGACGAGGCCGGCGCGCCGGAGGGCGCCCTGCCCGGCGTGCCCTATCTGCCCGGCTTCGGTGCGCCCGCCACCGGTGCGCGCACCACCTCCGCCACCCGCGGGAGCGGCGGGGAGGACACGCGTACCGGGACGTCCGCGGCCGGGGCCGCTCGGGCCGCCACCTCCACGACGGGCGGCACGGCGCAGGGCGGTGCACCGCAGGCCGGCGTTCAGCAAGGCCACGCACCGCAGGCCGGGGTCGCGCAGGATGGTGCGACGCCCGCCGGGACCGCACACGCCGCCCCGTCGGACCCCACCGCGACGGCTGTCGCTCCCGTCGCGGTGGGGTCCGACGGGCTGCCGCCTGCCGGCGACGCCGGGAGCCCCGTCGTCCTACGGCCCGTCGCCGACGGCGCCGAGGAGGACTTCACCGCCTGGGAGGCCGGGGCGGGCGCCGGCGCCTTCGTCCCGCTGCTGTGGTCGCTTCCCGAGGGGCGGGAGACGCGGTCGGCCCCGGAGGAGGGCGGGCCGGGCGTGGCGGGTGAGCCGCGGAGCACCTGGCAGCCCGAACGCTCCGCTCCCGGGGACTCGCCCGCGGCGATCAGCGGCGTTCCGCGCGTGTCCGGCTGCGGAGACGGCGGCCCCGAGGAGGAGGCCGTGGATCCCGACGCCGAGACGGTGCGGGAGCAGGAGACGGACGGGGATGCGGCCGAGCGGACCGGTCGGGGCATCGCGGACCTGCTGGTCCAGGAAGAGAGCACGTGGGGCGCCGTTCCCGGCGGGCCCACCGCCGCGTACTGAGAGTCCACGCCGCCCGTCCGAGGGCGGCCCGCACCTGCCGGCACCGCCCTGAGGAAGGATGAGTTCACGTGTCCAGCCCGTACGACCAGCAGATCGAGGATCTGCTGGAGCAGTACCGCCGACAGCGCGAGGAAGCCGTGGAGACCCGGCAGCGCGTCAACGGGACCACGTCGACCGCGACCGCCCCGCGCCAGGCGGTGAAGATCACCGTCGGCGCCCAGGGCGAGGTCACCGCGATCGAGTTCCCCACCGGCGCCTATCGCAGGATGGCGCCCAAGGAGCTGGCCGACGTCCTGCTCACGACCATCCGCCAGGCCAGGTCCGAAGCCCTGGAAGGCGTCGCCGCGGTACTCGCGGAAGGGCTGCCGCCCGGCGTGACCGTGCCCGACCTGCTCCAGGGGCGGGTCGACCCGGGCGCCGTCCTGCCCGAGGAGCCGGCGATGCCGGACTCCGTACGCGACTACGTCGACCACGGCTTCCAGGGGGATCCCCATGAGTGACGGCACGTTCTCCGTCGACACCGACCGGTTGGACCAGGCCGCGCCGCAGGTCCAGGAACTGGCCGGACGGATCAGGTCCGTCGCCACCAAGCTGGAGGGCAGGTTGTCCGCCCTCGGCGCGTGCTGGGGCGACGACGAGAGCGGCCGGCAGTTCCTGGAACAGTACGCCGAGCCCAAACGGCAACTGGGCCACGGCATCACCGGCGCCGCCGAGGTGCTGCACAGCACCGTCGACGGCATCCGCACCATGGCCAAGGGCTTCCAGCGGACCGAGGAGGCCAACGTCGAGGCGCTCCGCGCGATCACGCCCGCCGACCCGGTCACGGGGGGCGACGTGTCACCGCACCGCTCCCGCCGCTAGCCGTCTCTTTCGGATCTTTCCCGGGCCCTACACCGGCACCGGCACCGGCACCGGCCATCACCCTTACCGAGGAACACGGCACCACATGAGCGTCGACATGCCCCCCGAGCTCGCCTGGGTCGCCCGGCTGGCGGTCGGACAGTCCTGGCCCAAGGGCAACGAGGACGGCTTGCACGCCCTCGGCCAGGCGTGGCACGAGGCCGCGCAGGAGCTCAAGGGAATCAGCGAGCAGATCGGCGCTTCCGGGAACGGGGTCCTGGAGAGCGTGGGTGGACAGGTCGCGGACGAGTTCCGCGGCTTCGTCACACAACTGGAGTCCAGCATCCCGGAGATGGCGCGGTCCGCCGGCCAACTGGGGAAGCTCGGCAGGCACACCGCCGTGCAGGTGGAGTACTCCAAGTACATGATCCTCGGCCAGCTCGTCCTGCTGGCCGCCCAGATCGCGCAGTGGGCCTTCTTCGCACCCGAGGTCATCCCGCTCGCCGTCACCGGCGCCCGCATCGCGGTGAAGATGATCCTGCGCCGGCTGCTCATCTCGGTCGCCACCGGTGTCGCGATGAACGTCGGTCTCGACGTCGCCGTCCAGACCATCCAGTTCCTCAAGGGCGACCGCACCGAGTGGAGCACGGACAACACCGTTTCCGCCGTCGTCTCGGGCGCCATCGGCGGGGCAGTGGGCGGTGTCTTCTTCGGCGCGGGCGGCGTACTGGCGCCGAAGTTCGCGCACGCGCTGCTCGGCAAGGTGGTGCTGGGCGCGGCCACCGGCGTGGCAACCGCCGGAATCATGTACGGCATCTACAAGAGCGGCGAGGAGGAGTTCGGGTCGTCCATCTCCGCGGGCGCCTTGGGAGCCCTGGGCGGCGGCGGCCGACGGCGCTTCGGCGGCAAGGGAACCACGATCGAGGTCGACCCGGTGCACCTGAACGTGCCGGACGCCCTGCGCTTCGATCTCCCCGGGCTGCCGACGGCCGAGAAGGCGGCCCTGTCCGACCCGCCGCCGTCTGCGGGACGGGTCGCACCGGAGCCGGGACGGGGTAACGGAGCCGATCCCGTGAACGTGGCCGGCACAGGAACGGGAACGGAAGCGGGTACGGGTACGGGTACGGGAGCGGACGGGGCCGGCTTCCCCGCGCCGCGCACCGAGAGCGCCCCGGCCGTCCACGGCGCGGCCGGCGGTACGCACGCCCCGGCTTCCACTCCCGGCGACGGCGGCCTGCCCGGCTTCGCGACCGTGCTCGGCCCGGCCCCGGGATTGACGGCCTCGGGCCCCGGCCACGCCGCCGCACCGGCCCCCTCGGGCGCCGCTCCGTCCGGTACGACCGCATCCGGCGCGGCCTCGTCCGGCGCCCCCGGCGCGGGCTCCGCCCGACCGGCGACCACTGCGCCGGTTGTCCGTACCGGCACGGGTACGGGCGCCGGCCCCGCGCCCGCCGAGGTGAACCGTCCCGCGCCCTCGGGCGGTCCCGGCGCCGCCGCCCCCGCGGCACCGCCCGGCGGACCGGCAGCAGGAACCGCGGGCGCCGCCGCAGCCGGCGGTCCCAACGCCGCGGCGGGACCGGGGTCGGACCCGTCCCGCTCCGTCCGTACGGAGACGGGTCCGACCCCGTCGGCCGGCGCCGGCCCGCACGCGGGGCCGCAGGCGTCGGCGGCCGGCGCACCGCACGCCGGACCGGGCGCGTCGGCGGACACCGCCCCCCGGACCGGACCACGGGCACCGGCGGCCACCGGCCCGCACCCCGTGCCGGAACGACCCGGCGCCACGGTCACCGTCACCACCTCGGACACCGCGGACACGGCGGCCGCACCGGCCGCGCACACGACCACCGGCACGACCACGGGCACGACCACGGGCACGACCACGGGCACGACCGGCGCCATGGAAGGCGCCGCCACCCGCGACCCGGGGTCCGCGCCGCCGCCCGGCCCCGTTCCCGGCGGGCCGGCGCCCGCCCCCCGCATGGCGCTCGATCGCACCCCGCGGTTCGTCGTCCGGTCCGCCTTCGAGGCCCGCCGGTTCACCTACCGGGGCGAGTCCGTCACCGACCTCACCGTCCGGGTCGCGTTCCGGGGCGGCGGCGACGGTCGCCACGACACCGAGGCCGTCTGGAGCCGGATGGCCGATGGTGTCCGGGAGTTCCTCAACGGGCCGGAGTACCGCCTTCCGGGCGGCGACCGGCTGCACGTCACCGTGCTGCGTGCCCGCCCCGGCGACGAACCGCACCTGACCGTCGACCTCGTCGGCCGCGACCGGGGCATGGACCAGCGGTCGTGGTGGCCCGACGCCGATCCCGTCGACTACGCGCACGAACTGGCCCATCAGATCGGTCTGCGCGACGAGTACCGCGACACGAGCGCCCCGCACCGCCCCGCCGTCGAGGGCAGCCTGCAGGGCGACTACCGCTCCCCGGCGCCCGAGGGCCTCCGGCAGGCGGGCCTGCGGGACCGTCATCTGCGGCTGATCGCCGCCCTCGTCGGGGACCTCGACCAGCGGACCGGCGCACCGCGCCGCGAGGATCCGGCAGCCGCGGCCCTCCCGTACGACGCGCAGTGGGCGCGGGCCTGGCGGGGCGCCGCGGCCAACGAGCGCAGCCACGTGTGGGTGGACCCGGTCTCCGACCCCCTGCGCCACGGCCGGGACGGCAACCCGGCCCGCGACGAGGTCGCGGCGGACGACCGCGGCGAGAACCGGGGCCATCAGCGGACGGAGTCACCTTCGGTGGCCCCCCGCATGTTCGGTCCGCCGGTGTACTCGCCCGACAACTCCCTGATCATGCAGCCCGGTTACGCGTCCGGCGACCAGTTCGGCATCCTGGCCTCGCTGCTCCACGACCCGAACCGGCACGTCCTCATCGCCCGCGGACCGGACGCCGGCCTTCCCGGGCACGACCCGGTCCGCGACAAGTCCCGGGCCATCGAGGCGTTCTACCTGGAGAGCGGCATCCCCGCCGATCGGGTCCACCACGTCGACGTGCCGAACCTGGAGAAGGGCAACGTCTGGCCCGCCCTCAACGACGAGGCCACCCGCATCGCCCAGGAGCAGTGGGGGATCAACAAGCACTTCCACGAGATGTTCCAGGTAAAGGAGTTGTGGGGCGTCACCGACGGCACCGATCACATCGGCCGGGTGTTCTCCGAGGAGTTGCGGGGCCGGGTCCGCGATGCCTGGCACCTGAACGAGGACCGCGATGCCGAGGTCAACGCGTGGCTGGCCGGGCGGGGGGTGCGGATCCCGCCGGGCGAGGGCCGGGTCCTGGTGCTGTGGTCCCGGTTCTCCGGCAAGGCCACGCAGTGGTCGGACCTCCGGGGCCGGATGGAGCACGACACCAGCTTCCAGGGCGTCCGCCAGCTCCTGCGGAACCTGGCCGGCGACTACAAGGCGGTGATCATCACCGGCGACGCCCACCCGGACGCGGGCAAGGGCGGCAAGTGGGACGCCCTGGTGCGGGAGATGCGCACCGAGCTGGGCACCGACGCCATCCACCAGGTCACCGGCTTCTGGCGGGGCACCGAACCCGCGCTGGCCGCCTGGGGCGGCGACACCCGCACCGGACAGTTCCGGCTGTACGACAGCCTCGCCCGGCAGCACGGCGTACAGCACCTGGGGTTCCGCTCCGGGAACCTGGAGGCCGTCGCGCTCATCGGCCACGACGTGCACTACCTGGAGGAGTCGGGGGCGACCGGCTCCCACCGCATGGAGGCGTGGCACGACAGCGACGGCACCGGCACCACCCGCAAGGGCGGCCTCGCGCCGGGGTACGAGCGCGTCGTCATCGCCGACCCGCCCACCGCCTCGGGCAGGTACGGCAAGCAGTTCGACACGGGCGGGCCCCTGGAGGGGACGTACCAGCCGGCAGATCCGGGTTCCTGGTGGCGCAAACCGGTCCACGCGTACGGCAACGAGCGCGGCTTCGGCCACGCCGACGTGCAGTCGATCCGGGAGGAGCTGGGGCTCACCGGACGGTTCCAGGACCGCGACGCCTTCGACGCCGACCGCGTCCGCCACGTCCAGCGCCGGTACGGGGCGGTGCGCGACGTCGTACGGCAGTACCGGCACCTGGTCGAGTACGACGTCGAGCAGTACCTGGCGCAGGCCGAGGCCTTCTTCCACACGCCCCTGGAGCACTATCCGCACGGGCCGAGCCAGATGTACGCGGACTTCGTCGAGCACGTCCTCCCGAACTTCCCCGCGGTCTGGGAGGTGCACCGCCAGATCCAGACCCGGATCCAGATGCAGGCCTGGGAGGCGTACAACCGGCAGCAGGCCGGACAGGGCAGCGGCGGCGAGGTCACACCGCGCGCCCCGCAGTCCGACACCGCCGGCACTTCGTCGGGCACCACCGGTACCCCGACCGGCAGTTCGGGCGGTGCCGGCGGCTCCGGCACGGGCGCCCCGGCCGGGGTCACCCCCGCCGAGGCGCGTGCGCGCTACGGCATGCCCGAGGGCAACTTCCGCAAGTTCCAGGAGGTCGCGACCAGGAACAGGCTCAGGATCGATGTCCGGCCCACGAACCCGACCGCTCCCGCCTGGCTCGACCAGGGCAAGCTCCCGAAACCGAAGGACATCAAGGCCAAGTCGATCAACGACCTGGACACCCGGTTGGGGGCCAGGGCCGAACACCGAGGGCTGATCGGGTACTTCCGGCCGGTCATGCCGGAGCGCGGGGACACCGACGCCGCCACCTGGAGCCGCATCGAGGCGCGGTTCGCCCAGCGGACGGAGGAGTTCGACACGCTGGCGCCGGTCATGGAAACCCTGGCGGCCGAGGGCCGGTTCAAGGTCGAGGACGGGCTGGTGTACGGCCGGGACCCGCAGGGGGGCTGGCGCGAGATCACCGGCGACCACGACGTGTTCGACATCAGCACCCCGGGCAGCACCCGGCTCAAGGGCAGCCCGTACGACCGTGTGGTCGGCGAGATGATGGCGAACGACATGGCCGTCATGCACGGCGCCCACATGGACTGGGAGCCGTCCTCGCCCTTCAGCAAGGGCATCTTCAGCAAGATCGTGGAGTCGCACCAGGAGGGCGGCGAGCCGCTGCTCCGCTTCCTCCCCGGCGTGAACGACGCCGAACTCGTCCACGCCCGGCCCGTGGTCCGGCCCCCGTCCGCTGCGGAACCGCCCGCCACCCCACCGGAGACGGCGCCCGCGCCGTCCGTGGCCGCCGCGCCCGAACGGGCTGTCCTCGGCGGTGTCCGCGCCCCCGCTGCCGCACCCCACAGCCGCGTCGCCGATCTCCGCGGTGACGAGGTGGCGCCCCAGACGCCGCGGACCGCTCTACAGGAGCCGGCGGCGACCTCCGGACGCACCGGCCGGCCCGCCGCCGTTTCCGGCCCGCCGCTCACCCGCGCCGTGGCGTTCGGGGCGGAGGACTCGACCGGGCTCGGCCCCGCTGAGGTCGGTCGCCTCGACGCACTGGCCGCCGTCGTGGCGCGCGGTACCGTCCGGCACGCCGAGGCGGGGTTGCCGCTGCCGGAGGTGACGATCACCGGCCACGGCACCGCGTCCGTGGCGGGACGGCCGCACTTCGGCCGGGCCGTCCAGGTAGGCGCCGAGCGTGCGGAGGGCGTCCGCGAGGTCTTCGTCCGGCGCCTCGACGCGCACCTGCGTGACCTCGGGTCCCCGCTGACGGCCTCCGCCCTGTCGATCGCGCGCGAGTCCCGCGGCTCGGACCTGCCGCACGGCACGGACCCCGCCCACGACACTCCGGAAGCCCGGCGCCGGGCGGTCGTCACCGTCACGCACATGCCGGCCGAACGGCCTCCCGTACACGCGGTCCGGGAGGGAGCCCCGCCCGTCCGCCCCGGACAGTGGCGGGAGCGCCGCGAGCGGGCGGGGTGGGCGGTGCTGCGGACCGAGCGGTTCGACCCGGCGCGCGATCCGGCGGCCGAACGGCCGGGTCCGGGGGCGCTGGCCGGGCGGGACGTCGTGGTCCGGATGGCGGTGGCCCGCATCCAGGCGGACGACGGCCGCTGGATCCGCAACGTCTCCCTGCAGTTGCCGGTGCGCTTCGGCGCGGGATTCGGCGCCGGCGACCTGGGTGCGTACGGCCACCGGCTCCAGGCACTGCTGGACGCCCACGTCAACGACGGGCGCAGGCTGCCCGGCTCCGGCGACCAACTGCACATCGACGTGGAGGTGGAGCACCGCCCCGACCATCCGGAGGCGATCGAGATCAGCCGCAGTGTTCGACCGGTGCGGGAATGGGACCAGTTCACCTTCCCGCTGGGCACCCGTGAGGGGCTCGCGGACGACGCCCGGGCACTCCACGAGCTGCTGCACTACGCGGGTCTGCCGGACCGCTACCACGATGCCTCGACGCTGTTCCGCCGCCTGGAGCGGCAGGCCGACCGGCGCGGGGTGATGGCCGGCACCGACACGTTCGAGGTACCCGACGCGTACATCCGGGCCATCGGCGCGGTCACCGACTCCGGGCCGGTCCTGCGCGATCTGCCGCGCACCGGGACGGGGGCACCGGGCCTCAGCCGCGGCGCCGCACGCACGGCGCTGCTCGCGCCGGACCCGGAGCAGGCTCCGCTGCCGCGCGCCCCTGCCCCCGCGCCGTTCGCGGGCCGTGACCGCGCCTTCGTCGAGGACCTGGTCCGGCGGGTGCTGCACGACGACACCCGGACGGAGCACGGCCGCAACTGGGCGGGGCCCGGGCGGCCCCCGCTCGACGTCGACCGGTACGCCGTCGTCAGGGACGGCGGGGAGAGCCGTACGCGGAGCGCGCCGTGGGTCGATCCGTACGTCGTGATGGCGCGTGCCGGCGGGGACCACGTCACCTTGCGGACGCCGCTGGGCACCGTCCGGCTGACCGAGGCCGAGGACTTCGCCGCCCTGGTGGCGAACGACCCGCACCGGCCGCCGGGCGCCGACATCGTGCTGGCCGTGCGCGGGCTCGCGGAGGGTTCCCTCGGCCTGCCCCAGGCCATCCGGAGCGCGACGGGGAGCCGTGTCTGGACCCCGGTGGACGCGACCATGCGGCTGGTGACGATTCGCGGGCACGGGACCACGGAGCGGATGGAGCTGTCCGGCTCCGACCCGAGGTGGGAGGCGACCACCGCGCAGGACGCCGACCCCTTCGCCCACCTGAGGGCCGCACGACTGGTCACGGACGCGTACACGACCGCGGCCCCGGGCGGCTCGGTGCTGTTCCAACGGCTGCCGCTCACCCGGCTGGAGGCCTTCCACGCCGTCGACCCGGCCGATCCCGACAGCCCCGCCCTGGTGCTGCCCGTCCAGCGGTTCGACGATGTGCTCGTCCACGACCGGCCCGGGATCGAGGTCTCGCAGGACCGCACGCTGGCCGTTGACTGCGGCGGCCTGAGCCGGCACGCGTACGCCACGCAGCAGGCCGTCGACGACGCCAACGTGCGGCTCGCCGCGGCCGGGAGCAGGGTGCGGCTGGCCGCGGACCCCGCGGTCTCCCTCACCCTGCGGCGCGGGGACGGGCTGCCCCATCCCCCGCTGCTGCGGATCGCACCGGGGTTCCTGACCCGGTCGGGGCGCTCCGACGAGGAGGCCTGCCGTGACTTCGCGCAGATGGTGTCCGGTGAGGTCCGAGCCTCGCACGTGGTGTTCCGGGCACCCGGGGACCGCGTAGCGACCGGCCGGATCAGCGCTCTGGACACGGCGGAGGTCACCGGCACGCACCACCTCGCGGAGTCCCTCACCCGCGTTGCCGGAGGCCTGGTGGCCCCGGCCACCACCGGTCCGGCCTGGGCCGCCGCGCAGATCGGGCGGGACGACCGGGGCGTCGGCGGCCAGGGCGGTGCGCCGCTGCCCGGCCGGGAGTACGGAAGCGCGCTGAGCTACGAGTACGCCGACAATCCGGGGCGGGACGCCCTGACGGAGGCGGCCGGGCGGATCGGGATCAACGAGGCCGCCTGGGCCGAGGTGGGCGAGGGGTACCTCGTCCAGTCCGTCAACGCGGCGAACGCCGAGGGACTTCCGTCCCTCGACGTCAACTACGCCAAGCCCGGCGGCGGGAACGGCTCGCACTACGGGTACCACTTCGCGTCCGTCGTACTGGCCAGTGAGGACGGGCGGTCGCAGCTCACCCTGGAGAACCACGCCCGGGTCGGCCGGACGCGCGCCGAGACGACCGACGCGGTCGAGGCCAACCTGCGGCAATCCGCCGGTGAACTCCGCTCGGTGGAGGCCTCGTTGGCACGCCGCCTGCGGCAGGCCGAAAGCGCGGGCGCGACCACGGAGGACACCGCCGCGCTGAGGGCGAGGGCCCGGCTGGCGCAGGCGCTGATCGCGGCGAAGGAGGCCCGTGACCGGCGCGCGCCCGCGCAGGAGCAGGAGCGTACGCTCCGGCAGGCCGCGACCGTCATGCTGAAGACCGCCCCCATGGTCGAGGGCAAGGAGCAGTGGTACTTCCGCGCCTACAGCCGGCGCCCGGGCGAGAGCATGCACGAAACGCACGCGGCGCTGCTGTCCGATCACGACTCGGCCGAGGCGAATCCGCTCACCCTGGTGGTGCTCCACGGGCATGGCGAACCCCTGCACCGGTTCATCGCGTTCGACGAGTCGGGCGCCATGGCCGACGGGGGCCGGTTCAAGCTCGAGCAACTGGCCGAGCACCTGGTCCGGGTCGGTCTGTGGAACCGTGACCACGGCCTGCCGCTGCCGTCGGTCCGGCTGACCGGCCACGGCGACGGCCGGGTGCCGCACCGGGACCTGGAGCTCACCGCCGCCATGGCCGACGGCATCCGCACGGACCTGCGCGCCCGCATCGCGGACCTGCTGCGGCAGCGCGGATCGGGTGTGGACGCACGCGACTTCCTCTTCTCCGTCGCATCGGGCCTACACCGCGACGACGGGACGACCCGCGGCCGGGAGGTCACCTTCGACATCGACCATCGGCGGTCCGGCGACGACTCGGAGGCCGACGGGAGATGACGGCGGGACGCGTGCCCCGAATGTCGTGGGTGGGGGCGGCGCTGGTGTTCGTGTCACAGCTGGGGGACGTACGGGGCGATGCCGACGATGATGACGGATCGTTCGCCAGGTCCCGGCGCGGAGCCCGCGCGGACCGGGCCGACGTAGTGGCTCACCCTGTGGTCATGGACGGCGTAGCCATCCAGTGGGTCGGTGAGGGTGAAGCGGGCATGGAGGTCCGCCCACGGGTCGTCGGGCTGGAGGCCGGCGCTGTCCGGTGTGGCGATGACGTTCTGCCCGCCGCTGACGTTGGTACGGCTGATCAGGTGGGCGAAGGTGAACGTGCTGGACGAGCCTCCGTCCTGGTGCAGGCAGTTCGGGGAAGAAACGGCGTCCTGGCCGTGATGGTCGACGCCGAGCTTGATCAGGTGCACCCCCACCCACAGCGGCCGTCCCCCCAGATTCCTCAGGGACACGACCTGTTCGATGTCCCAGCACAGGAGTCTGCGCAGCAGCGCGTTGCCGCGCAGCGCCTCGGGAATCTCGGGGAGCACACGCCGCTTGCGCGGGTACTCGGGAACGTCCTCGCCCTGGGAGAAGTCGGTGACCAGACCGTGCACGGGGTCGGGGGTACCGGGAATCCACGACAGTTCGGCCTTCCACGGCAGGTACACGGCATGGGAGTAACGGCGGAACCGATTCGTTCCCGGAGCGTACGGATCGGGCGGCAGATCCGCGAAGACCTCCCGGATCCTGGCCAGGTCCCTCGCGGCGGAGCCGGCCGGGGTGACACCGAGTTGCTCGGCGCCGTAGCGGGCGAATCCGCGCTCGCGCAGACCATCCACACCCGCACCCAGGCCTCCCTCGTCGGCATGCGGCCGCCGCAGGCTCTCAGCCTTTTCCACGTGTTCCTCCATCAGGTCACCACCAGGACCATGGCGCCCTCGGCCCGTGCCGACCTTACGCGGCCGGCTGCACACGGACCGGCGGCTCCGGGAGCGTGCGGGCCGACGGCCCCGCCTATCGGCGGCAGACCCGGCCGGCCGAGCAGCCGCTTCCCCGCTGCGGGCCCGATCATGAAGACCTTCGCGCAGATCCCGTCCGCGGCTTCACGCGCAAGCGGTTGTGGGCGCCCTTCCACGAGCCAAGGTGCTCGGACAGGTCCATCCGTGGTGTCCCGATGCGGTACTTGAACGCGATCGCGTCGATCACCTGTCGGTGATCACGCCACCGACCACAACTCCTGTTACCGACCGGCAGGAAGGGCCGCAGCCGTTCCCACTCGGCATCACATCACCGTCGGTCCGACCCTTCGCTGTGTGCTGCTGCGGGGGCGTGAGCCGAGTACAGGACCGGACCCGGTAGCACCCGACGTGCGTCCGCCGCAGGTCCGGGGAGCCGCGAAGGTCTGCGATCGCCATCGAGAACGCCTCCCAACCAGCCGGAACCGCCCCGGCCCGAGCCGCATGGAAGTGTTCAGGATCCGGGGTCAAGACCCTGTGGCTGAGCACGACAGGCGGCCCTTCTGGCCAAGTGATTGCTCAGATCCCGCGCTCGCGAGTCAGCCGCCGTGAAGACCCCACTCGTCGAGGCCACCGTAGATGTGAGCCTCCAGGCATTGCGGGGCGTCAAGGCCCACGGCCTCGCCTCGGTACAGGGCAATGAGCGAGTCTTTGCCCCGCCACCAGGTGTCGATCCGACCCTGCACCTCGGGCACAGGCTCGTAGCCGCCGAGGTCCACTGATTCGACGGCCCTGCCCTTGATCTTTGTGACGGTCTTGGCCCAGCGACCGGCATGAGCGGCGAGCGCCAGGGACTCCACCCATCCGTGCGTGCCGGCATGCAGGGGCGTCCAGCGGTATGCGTCGATCCCGAACGCGCCGTCGGGGCCGATCATGAATCCATAGGCCATGGACACCCGGCAACTCCCTGCGGGAATCGACCAGCCTTCATCGGCCGAGCCCTCCGGACAGTCGGCGCCCAGGATCCGTGGTCCGCCCTCGTAGAAGGGCGCAGGTGGTAGGGCAAGGCCGCCCCAGCGGTCCTGAAAGGCCGCGGCACGATCGATCTCCGCGACCGGAATCCCTTGCCCGACCCACGTGTCGCGGTGACTTCGAATCTCCTGCCGGGGAACGCTGATGCCGTCTACCTCGACGAACCTCTTGGCCCTGTCGCTCAATCCGGCAGGCGCGACAGGGATCGGCGAAACGAAAGGGGCGATCGTCATGGCGCCGGAGTCTAGTGCTGTGGCCGGAAAGGATGTGTTGCTCGTGCCGGCGAAGCGGGCGTGACCGATGATCTCCCCGCTGTCATTGACCCCGGCCGCGAGGCTGCCGACGGAGTTGTGCGGCTTTCCCGGGAAGGTCGGCTTGCCGTCGCGGTCCCAGCAGACGGCCCAGGTAGTGCTGTTGAGGGATACCGTGCCCCGTACCGATCGCCACGTGCTGATGGTTGATGTCCTCGACGTCGCTCTGCGGGTAGCCCCCGGGTTCCTGGAGCGCTTCGCCGTGCCGGAGGCGTCCCACGTCACGGCGTGCCGCTCGCCGTCTGGCGTGTGGGCGTGTGGTCGTTGCCGCCGATGATCCCGTCGTCGTTGATGGCCTTCGCCGACAACCCGTCGCCGCCGAAGCCGCTGAGGGGAGCACCGGGCGCCGACCACCCGCTACGACAAGCGCCGTCGCGTCCACCTTGACACTGCCACCGTGGCAGCCCTCACGATCTGGCTCCGAGCATGATTGACGGGCAACCTAGCCGGCGACGACCCCCGTGTTCTGGCAGGCGGTCAGCAGCCACCGGCCGTCGGCTTGCTTCGAGATCACGTACAGCGGGGCGCCCTCGCTCTCCTCGCCCGGAGCCAGGTAACGCTGACGGACCTTGACCGCCGCGACGTCGGGGCGGATGAAGAACACGTGGACCACCTCGTAGGTGACCTCGCCGTCCCAGCTCGCCGCGGGGAGGACCTTGCGGGTGAACTCCGAGATCGCGTCGAGGCCGATGAGCACCTTGCCGTGGGCCGTCGTCCAGACCGCATCCGGGTGGAAGAGGCCGAGGAACTCTTCGGGGTCCTTGTTCTGCTGGGAGTGCTCGACGGTGGCGACGAGCCGGCTGATCGCTTCGATGTCCGCCGCGCGGGATGTGGATTCCGTGGTCATGTGGATCATCGTCACACCTCAAGCGTGGTTGAGGTCAAGCGTGTGGCGATGTAAAGATCACCTGGACCCCATCAGCAGCGCCGCCGTCCCCGCCCAGCCGTTTGGGAACTTCGCGCTTTGCGCCCAGATCGTCAGGCCGGGGCTTCATCATGTGAACCATGACCGCAACCAGCCTTGCCCAGCGGCTCGCCGATCGCATTCAGCACCTCCTGGGCGATGGCCCGTTTCCACAGCCCGGCGGATGGACACACATGGGTGCTGTCATCTGCGATGTCAGCTTCCAGCCGCGGTGCAACTATGAGGCGACCCTCCGGCCGAGGCTTCTCCGACTGCAAGCGAACTGGCCGGATGCGATATCAGTTCGCGGGTTCCAGAGCCGACTCGTCACGGAGGACCTCGCCGTCGCCATGAAGTTCCATCACGCCCGGAAGGTCGCGACGGCTTGCGCCATCACCGACCTCCTGGCTGCGAACGGGGTTGACACTCACGACGATCTCCATGACTGGCTCGGCCGGCAGGCCAATCGCGCCGCCCTGCGCACGGTGAAGGGCGTAGGCCCGAAGAGCATCGACTACATCGGCAACCTCGTGGGCCGTTCGCAGATCGCCGTCGACGTACATTTGCGCACCTTCGCTGCAGATGCCGGCGTTCCGGTTCTCCCCTATGAGCAACTGCGCGCGCTCTACGAGGAAGCCGCCGCGCTTCTCGGGCACGACAGAGGCGGACTGGAGCATGCCATTTGGCGGTCCAAGTCGGGTGCCGTGTAGTCACCACTTCGACGGAGCCCACCGTCGGCAGCTCCGAACCACACGCTTCGTCGAACGCACGGGCGGGGAAGGTGGGTCTTCGGGTGGGGAATTACGTGAGTGCCCGACCCATGTCCTTGATGTGTGACTCTGCCCCTGCGTGTCCGTTGTCATCCGATCCAGGTGGTTCGGCAACGGGCACAGTCTTTGCGGCTACCGGACCAGCGACCCGTGCCCACCCGCTGCGGCTGCCTGGCCGACACCAGTAGGACACGGGAACGGCTGGGTGCCTGCTCAGAAGCCGAGAGTGACGAAGCCCAGGGCTGGTCGCGCTTGCAGCCGCCCGCAGGTGTCTGGGCGGCTGCAATCCCTTCGGACGAACACGATCAGACTTCCGGAAGAATTGACTTCGATCTTGCGGATCAAGGCGTAGGGCACCTCGCGGCTGAACAGTGGATGGACCGCGGTCAGGGAGCGTCACCGGAGTCAGCGGGCGTTCTCTGCCGTGGCACGCCGGCAACTGGCGGAGCGAAGTATTCGGTTGTTCATGAAGGGCTCACCTGCGACGGTCAGCGGCATGAACGTGGTTCTGGGAGACAAGCTCAGGTTCGCCGCAGAGATCGGAGAGCCAGGCCCACTGTGCCAGGTCGACCTCTGGGTAGCTGGAAGGTGGCTGACCTGCGAGGACAATACGGTGTACGTCCCCCAGTTCCGCCGCGACGTGCTGGACGCCGTCGCCTGGCTGCGGTCCGGCGAAGGTTCTCCCCTGCCGTTCGACGGCTTGTCCGCCGAGGCCACACACCGGCGTCTCATGCAGCGCGCCGGGGACGACGACGAGCCCGAGTCCGACTACCAACTGCGCGGCCGGTTTCGGGCCCTGCTCTGGGGGCCCACCACCGACAACGTCACGGCCTGCCTGTTTCGCGAAGAAGACCACCTGGTGATCACGCTGGAGTTCTTGCGTGAGGAACACCTGCTCAGCCACCCAGAAGACACCGGTGCCGTCTTCGTGGCCGGGGTTCCGACCGAGGAGTTCCTCGGGATCCTCGAGGGCATCGCGGCCGCACTCGAGGGCATCGCGGCCGCACTCGAGGGCATCGCGGCCGCACTCGACGCCGTCCAAGGCGAGAGCCGTTCGTGATTCCTCGGTGGCATCAGGAAGGGCTCGCCCTCAGCGGCGTTGAGCCGAGGAGAGGCCCCAGGCAGCCGCTCGGCGATGCCGTGAACCGCAAGCTGTTCGCTTCGGAAGTCACTCAAGCGACTCACGAAGTGGTCAACATCTGCGGTCGGTTCTCGGGTTCTCGCTCAACTTCTGTGGTGAGGGCGAGATGCTCGCTTCATCCGGACGCTGCACGATCAGAAGCAGCGGGTCGAAGCCATTGGTCCAACGCATTCGCGAGCGCGGGAGGCGCGGCTTCACAGACGTTGAGCCGGAACCTGACAGCGAGGAACGATCATCGAGGGGTTTCCGCAGCGGCAGGTGATCAGCAGACCGCGGAACCTTGGTGAGAGTCAGCCCACCTCGGCGCGCCGTGCAGGCCGGGAAGCTCAGGAATGATGGCTCTGTTCGAGATCGATGGAGAGAGGCTGTCATGGAAGACGAGCTGGGCGAGCTGATCCATCTGGCGGATCCGCCGGGGACGAGCGGTCACGTTGTCTCTCTGCGCGTGTTGGAGCTGCCGGCTCCTGGCAGAGACTATCTGGACTGCGAGTTCGTCGTGGAGACCGAGACCGTCAAGGGCAGCTTCCTCGTCTATGTCACGTCCGATGACCTCGATGACTGGGAGGAGGCTCTTGAGGAGCTCGCCGCGGGTCGGTTCGTATCATGGCTCAACTCGGGTCGAACGGTCCGGTTCAAGATCAAGCCACTGAGTCCGGGTGTGATCGGGGTGTCGGTCCATGACGGCCCATCGTCGCAGGTGACGGTCAGTTTGCCCCTCTTCCCGGCGACCGGCTGGATCGATGACCAGCGGGCACGTCTCGCGAAGGTGCGGCGGCGAGCGTTTACCGGCTGACCGTCCCGCTGTCGCCGGGGTTCGGCCCGTTGCCGTCGGGGTTCGGCCCGTTGTCAGCCGGCGGCATGCTGTTCGGCGCGGGCGCGGGTAGTCGAGTCCGCACCGGATGAACCGCCGGCTCTCGGGGAGCTGGTCCGCGCGGCGCCGGACGTCGGAGGCTACCGCGCGGGCATGCTCGGGCAGTTGGAGGCGAACTGGCCCTGGCAGGGTCTTCACCTTGCCGAGGTCAGGGATGGGCTGAGTTTTGCGCGGCAGGACTGAACCCAACGACAGGGGATCTAGAACACGTCGCGCAGGGTCTCCAGGAGGCGGGCGATGTTCGCCTCGTCGCGGCGGTAGTAGGTCCACTTGCCCCGCCGGGTGGCGACCACCAGCCCTGCCTGCCGCAGCATCGCGAGGTACTGCGAGGTGGTTGACTGCCCCAGGCCTGCGCGCTGCTGGATGTCGGTCACGCAGACGCCGAGCTCGACGTCCTCGGGCTCCTGGCCGGGGAAACTCATCGGCTCCTTGAGCCACACCAGCATCTGGCGGCGGGCCGGGTTGGACAGGGCCCGGAACACAGTCAGCAACTCCGCCTCTGAGAACACGTGGCGATCGTAACGCATGTACATATTGACGATTCGCGATATCTAGATCTAAGGTCATCGCATGTCGACTTCGATGCGTGTGGTGGAACTCGTCCGCTTCGGTGACGCGGACACCGCGTTCGCCACCCGAGAGCTACCAAGACCCACCCCCGGACCCGGCCAGGTGCTGGTGCGCGTGCTGGCCACGTCCGTGAACCCTCTCGACCTGCAGACCCGGCGCGGCGACTACCGCGACCAGGTGGCGCTGCCCGCGGTGATCGGCAACGACGTGTCCGGCGTGGTGGTCGAGACCGGCCCTGGGGCGGGCGACTTCCAGCCGGGCGACGAGGTCTGGTACCTGACACCGGTGTTCGCCGGGCAGGGAACCTACGCCGAGTTCCACGTCGTCGACCAGGCCCTGGTCGCCCGCAAGCCCGCACGGCTGTCGCACGTCGAGGCCGCCGCTCTCGCGCTCGTGGGCGTCACGGCGTGGGAGGCGCTGGTCGAACGCGCCGGGGTGCGGGCCGGGGAAAAGGTCTTGGTGCACGGCGGGGCGGGCGGGGTCGGCTCGGTCGCCGTCCAGGTGGCCTGCGCGCTGGGAGCCAAGGTGGTGACCACCGCGCGGGCAAGGGACCACGAGTTCGTCACCGGACTGGGAGCCGACATCGCGATCGACTTCTCGGCCGGTGACTACGTGCCGCAGGTCCGCGCACTGGGTGGGGTGGACGTCGTGCTGGACACGGTGGGTGGGGACACCCTCGCCCGCAGCCCGGAGGTCCTCGCCGACCGAGGCCGAGTGGTGTCCATCGTGGACATCCCCGAACCTCAGAACCTGCTCGCCGCGTGGGGCGTGAACGCGACCTACCATTTCCTCTTCGTCAGCCCCGGCCGGGCGAAGCTCACGGCCCTCGGCCGGCTGATCGACCAGGGCAAACTCCGGCCGGTGATCGGCGCCGTGCTACCGCTGGCCGACATCGCACAGGCGCACACACTGTTGGAAGGTGGGCCCGTCGGCGAGGGCCGCGGACGCCCACGCGGCAAGATCGCCGTCGCTGTGCACCCCGTGGACGAGCCACCGCGCCGGACCGCGTCTTCGCCTTGAGCGACTCAGCCGCCCTGCGCCGGGACGGCGGCCGGCCGCTGATGTCGGCCGCTGGTGTCGGCTGATCCGGCGTCGGCGGGGAGGGGCAGGCGTACGCCGTCGGGAATCTCCTCGGGCACTTCGGCCCGACCGGCCGAGTTCGGCCGGCCTGATCATCTGCGCGGTGCGCTCACGGTGCGCGACCTCGGCATCGGCCTGGCTCATCGTGGCAGCGCGCCGTTCGACCTCCTCGGCGCGTGCGGGGAAGTCGGCCATGCCGTAGCCCCGACCGCGCGCCAACTCCTCATCCCCGTGCACGTATCCAGCCTTCAGCTTCCGCAGACGCGAGGTACGGTCCGTGCGGTCCGTGCGGTCCAGGGAGCCATGCGGGAATCCGTGCACGATATGAAGCAGCGATTGCGGAGCTTGCGGCGCGATGTGAAACCTCGGCGTGCGACTGCGCCAAGGCGTGCACGAGCAGAACGATCGTGGCCGGCCCGCGCCGGCCACGGAAGCGACCGGTTCGGCGTACGGCGTTGTCGACCGCGACGGCCCGGGCCCGTGTTCCGGGGAGGACCCGTGCTTGTCCGGGCCTGTTCCCGACTGCTGTCGGTGTACCGGTGGCTGTCCACCCCGACGATCCGCGCGTTCCCGGTGACGTTCTTGGTCATCGGACCGCCGGAGGCTCCTCCGCCCGTGTCACAACTCAAAGGGAGCCGCGGAGCAGGCGATGAGGGCCACCCACCGGTCGCGCCTCAGCTCACTGCCTGCTTCACGAGTGCGCCGATCCGCGCCTCCACCTCGGCCGTCACCTCGGTCAGGGCGAAGGCGGCCGCCCACATCGGGTCGTCGTCCAACCGCGCCTGGTCGCTGAAGCCGAGCGTCGCGTAGCGCGCCTTGAACTTCTCCGCGCTCTGGAAGTAGCAGACGACCTTGCCGTCCAGTGCGTAGGAGGGCATCCCGTACCAGAGCTTCGGCGCGAGGACCGGGGCGGTGGCGGTGATGACGGCGTGGACGCGCTCGGCCATGGTCCGGTCCGCGTCCTGCATCTCGGCGATCTTCGCGAGCACGTCCTGTTCCGCCTCGGCCGCCTTGTCCGCCTTCGAGCCGCCGCGGCGCGCCGCCTTCTTGAGTTCCTGCGCGTGGTCCTTCATCGCGGCACGCTCCTCCGCGGTGAATCCCTCGTGCGCGCGGTTGTCGGTGTTGCTCATGGTGGATCTCCTTCTTGAGCTCTGAATGCATGGATCCTGAGAAGGGGCCCTACGGGTCCGTGCTCGGGCCCTGTCATCGGCCCGGGAGGGGCTTGGACCACCCGGCCGTGCGGCGAACCGGTCACCGACGTGCGGCGGCAGTGCGTCGACGGCGAGGACCTCGACGTCGCCCTCGATCATGGCGACGTGGCGGGTGTGGCCGAGGGCGAGCCGAGCGGTCCCGTGTGGTGACGGCACTGTGCGCGGGAGCGGGGTGGGGTGCTCATCAGTCCTGCAGCAGTCCGATGAGGTTGCCGTCCGGGTCGATGGCGGTGGCCACCAGGCGACCGCCGCCGACGTCGTGCGCGGACTCCTTGACGGTGGCGCCCGCGGCGGTCAGTTCGGCGAGCTTCGCCTCGATGTCCTCCACGTGCCAGTAGGCCAGCGAGGAGGTCAGGCCCTGCGGTCCACCGCCCGGGAGGAGACCGATGTGCTGGCCGCCGACCTCGAAGCCGACGTAGTAGGGCCCGTCGGTCTGCGGGGCGACACCGAGCAGCGCGGCGTACACCCGCTTGCCCTGGGCGAGGTCGGACACGGGATGCAGCACGGTCTTCATCCCCTGGGTGGAAGAGCTGGTCATGGTCACTCCTGTCGTCGCGGAAACCGGTCGGCCCGGTGTGGTCCGCCGGGCTCGTTCCCTGTGCTCACAGCTTCCCCCGGGCGGGGTACGGGGTGCCTCCGTGCTGACCACGGAAAGCACCACGGATAATGGCCCGGTGTCCACTCCAGTGATCTCGGCTCGGGAAGCCGACGTGCTCGCGCTGCTCGGGGAGCACCTGAGCAACGCGGAAATGGCCGCGCGGCTGTTCATCTCCGTACGGACGGTCGAGTCGCACGTCTCCTCGCTGCTCAGGAAGTTGGAGGTGCCGGACCGGCGGGCACTGTCCCGGCACGCGAGCGGACCGACGCGCGCCGAGCAGGCGCGCCCGGCACCCGCGCTTCCGGCCCCGCTGACGGCGTTCGTCGGCCGGACACGGGAACGCGGGGAGCTGGCGGCAGCGGTGACGGCGCGTCGGCTGGTGACCGCCGTCGGTCTGGGCGGGGTGGGAAAGACGCGGCTCGCGTTGGCGGTGGCGGCCGACGTGGCCGGCGACTTCGCCGACGGTGTGTGGTTCGTGGACCTGGTCCCGGTCACCGATCGCGGGCGGGTGGGCGCGGCGGTCGCTGCGGCCATGGGCGTGGGCGAGCAGCCCGGGCGCGGCATCGACGACGCTCTGGTGGCCGCGTTGGCGGACCGTCAGGCGCTGCTGGTACTGGACAACTGCGAGCAGGTGCGCGACGGGGTGGCGCCGTTCCTGGAACAACTGCTCGTGGCTTGCCCGGGGATACGGGTGCTCGCGACCAGCCGGGCCCGGCTGATGGTGCCGTTCGAGTGGGTCTTCCCGGTTCCGCCGCTGTCGCGCGTCGGCGGTGGCGAGTCGGAGGCGGCGGCCCTGTTCCTTGAGCGGGCGGCGGCGGTCGGCAGGGCCCCGGCTCCGGCGGAACGCGACCGGATCGCGGCGCTGTGCGAACGGCTCGACGGCATGGCGCTGGCCATCGAACTGGCGGCGGCGCGGTGGTCCACGCTCGGTTTGGACGGCCTGGCGGCCGGCCTCGGCGACCAGCTCCGGATCCTCGCCGGCGGACCCCGTGCCGACGGCAGGCACCGGTCGGTGCGGGCCGTCCTCGACTGGAGCCACGACCTGCTCGAGCCGCGGGACCGGGCACTGCTGCGCCGGGTGTCGGCGTTCGTCGCTCCGTTCACCGCCGAGGCTGCCGCCGAGGTGGCCGGGTTCGCCCCTCTGGAGACGGCCGCGGTCGCCGACGGGCTCGGCAGGCTCGCCGAGCAGAGCCTGCTCGCCGTGACACCGTCCGACACCGTCACCCGCTACCAGGCACTGGAGACCCTCCGTCAGTACGGCACGGAGCGGCTCGCCGGCGCCGGTGAGCTCGACGATGTCCGATCGCGCCACCTGGCATGGTGCCTGGCCGGTGCGGCAGGCCTCCAGGAAGGCGGCGGCCCGGACTGGCGAGCCCGGTTCGACGCGGTCGCGGAGGATCTGCGGGCCGCCTTGACCTGGGCCGCCGGCCGGCCGGAGCAGCGCGCGGACGCGTGCCGTCTCGCCCTGTCCCTGGCCGGGCTGGCCTTCACCCGGAACCTGCTGGGCGAGGCCCAACAGCGGTACGAGCAGGCGGCCTCGTTCGCTGCCGGCGCCGACGCTGCCGCCGTATTGCGGCAGGCCGCCGGGGTGGCCGGGTGCCGCAGGCTCGGCGACGACATGTACCGCCTGTACCGGGCCGCCGCCGAAGCCGGCCGCCGGGCCGGGGACGCCGCCGGGGCCGCCCGCGACCTGGCGGCTGCCGCCACCGCCGCCTACCGCTTCTCCAGCACGTTCACCGGCCGGGTTCCGCCGGCGGACGAGGTGGCCGGCCTGCTCGTGGCGGCCCGCGAGTTGACCGGTGACGGCGATCCCGCCACCGAGGCGGCTCTCGCGCTGGCCGAGGCCGCGGTGGTCGCGGACGCGTTCGGCGCGGTCCAGGGCGCCCCGGACAACACCGCTCCGGACACCGTCGCGTGCGCGGAACGGGCCGTCGAACTCGCCCGGCGCGCCGGCGACCCGGTGGCGCGGTCCGCCGCCCTCGACGCGCTGTCCGGTGCTCAGAGTTGGGCCGGTGAGAGCTTCGCCGCCGCGGCCGCCGCCCGCGCCCGGATCGACATCCTGTCCTCGGCACCGAGCGCCCCTGCCCGGACCCACGAGCTGATCGACGCCCTCGCCATGGCCGCCGCGACCGCCGTCGGCACGGGCGAGCTGTCGGCGGCCCGCCGGTGGGGCGGCCAACTCGCCGGCCGGCCGCAGTTGGCCGAGGTGGGCGACCACGCCACGTCCTGGCTGCTGGTCGCGGACGCGCTCGCGGGCCACGCCGACGCGGTGCTCACCAGCAGCGTGCGCTTCCTCGACGCGTGGGAGCAGGCCGGCCGGCAACGGTCGTTCTCGCTCGGTCCGGCCGCCGCGTCCGTCGCGATGATCCACGGCTTGCGAGGCGACCACGAGGCCCGAGCGACCTGGCTCACGATCACCGACCGGACAGGCGGCAAGGAGGATCACCGCCACGGCCACGGTGCCGTCTTCGACACCATGGTCCTGCTCCACCACGGGGACACCCATGCGGCCCTGGAGCGCATCGCGCCCGAGCCGGAGGAGGTGTGGAAGTGGGTCTGCTGGGTCTGGCTGCACTGGTACACGGCGCTCCGGGCCGAGGCAGCGGTCCTCGCCGGGCACCCGGACGCCCGGGGCCGGATCGCCGCCGCCCGGGCCGTGGTCGCCGGGAACCCGGTCGCCACCGCCCTGGTGGACCGGGCGGAGTCACTGCTCGGCGGCGATCTACCGCAGTTGCTCGCCACCGCGTCGGCGTTCGAGGCGGCCGGCTGCCGCTACCAGTGGGCGCGCACGCTCCTGCTCGCCGGCGGCGCGCACGCCGCGACCGGCGCGTCCGCACTGGCCGACCTCGGACTCGCGCCCATGGCCGCTCGGTAGCCGCACCACGGGCGCTCCCGAACAACACATCGCCCCTCGGTCTTGGCGCAACGCCCGCTGCCGGGTTCGACGAACTCGCGGGTCTCGCGGGCTCGTCCAGGTCCAGCGGGGAGCGGAAACGGGAACGGGAACGGGGAACGATCGTCGGGCGGTCCGGCCAGATCAGGGGTCAGCGCGGCAGAGGACTCAACCGGCCGCTCATTCGTGGGTCGTCCACCTCTCCCGGGTGCGTCAGGCCGATGCCGAACGCGTTCTCCACAAGCGACAGGACGCCATGGAGAGGGGGCCACTCGCCAGGGACGAGCCCCAATGGCCGCATGTGTTCATCGAGCCGTGTCGGATCCTGCCCCGTCGGCTCCATCTCCCCAAGCGTGTGAAAGTCGACGATGACGTCGCCGTCGACCGCGTACTTGAACCAGTACATCGGCTTCTCGTTGTAGTGCAGGGCAACGGCTTCGGTGCCGACCGACACGGCGCTCAGGATCTGCTCCTCGATCCCGTGCACGCCGCCCTGCTCCCACGCCCACGTCCACGAGCCGTCGATGCCCGTGGTGACGACCGGTTCCTCATCGTCGAGTAGGTCGTCGCCGAAGTCGTCCGACAGATCCATGCCGTCGCGAAGTGCGAGGGTCCCTTGGTCGACCCCCATGCGGGTGAGCAACTCGGCAGGGCTCAGACCCCGTACGAAGGTCAACGTGTAGATGGGGAAGTCGCCTACCCGGAACATCTCCAGGCCGCGTCCTGCGTGTGCACTCGTCATGCGGCGGACGCTGTCACAACCCACTGACACCACAGCCAACCGCCTCTCCTTGACCCGTCAACCGCATCGGATGTCCGTCCGTGACCTGATCGACGGCCGGGATGTGGACTGACAGGGGGAAACGTGTCGGGTGGCCACACCGTGTGCGGGGATGACACCCGGCGTGCCGGCGCCGTGAGCGATTCGGTCACGTACATCAGGCAGCGGCAGCGGACGCAGCGGCAGCCGGCCGGAAGCCGGGGAGCGTGACCACTGCCTGCCTGCCTGCCTGCCTGCCTGCCTGCCTGCCGCAACGCCCTACTGGGAGACGGTGTCGTCGCACACCGGCTTCGGTGGCGCCTTCGCGATCACGCCCCGCCAGTAGTCGGCTTCTTGGGCCGCGCCCCGGTGTGCGGGGCGGATCAGGGTGGAGAACGTCGTCGTCCCCGGACGTGCCTCCAGGTCGCCGGGACCGATCGCGACCACGTACCGCTGCCCCTGCTCCATGATCACCTCGCGGTTCGAGGTGTCGACCTTGAACGAGCCGGGCACCCCGCCGGGCTCCACCCGTTGCGACACCCCGATGCTCGGGGCGAACTTCCCCTTCATCGTCTCCACGATCCGTACGGGCGTCGTGACGAGCTCGGGGTTCTCCGCGCCCACGGCCTTCGGGTCGTGCGCGGTCACGCCGGTGGCCTCCACCACGGCGATGCCCTGCGCGTTGGTCGCCACCTCGGTGTCAGTGCCGCCCAACGGCGTCCCGCACAGGCTCTCCGTGTGCGACTCCCCGCCGCCCGCCAAGACGTACCAACCGCCGCCCCCGAGGAGCACGGCGGCCGCCGTCCCGGCAACCGCCCAGGTCTTCACGCTCATGATCAGCCCCACAGCTTCGAGTAGTTGGCCTTGTCGACGTCCTGGGGGAGGTCGAAGTATTCGTGGGCGGTGGGCCACATCAGGGACCGCGCGTAGCCCGGGCCGCCCGCGTCCGACTTGTGGCACAGCCCCAGGGCGTGGCCCAGCTCGTGCGCCGCGATCTCCCGGCGTTTGGTCTGGCTCGCGTTCTTCATCGCCGCCGTGTTGAACCGGATGTAGTCCGTCTGACCGGGGCCGCCCCGGTAGTTCCACTTCGCGGCGGCGTGGTCCTTCGGGTTGTCGTAGTCCACGAACTCCAGGTCGTTGACCGTGGTCGCCGAGTCCGGGGCCAGCCTGATCTTGTGGGAGGCGTACTGCCACGCCGTGAGCGCGTGCTTGTACGCGTCGGAGTAGGCCGTGTTGGCCGTCCATCTGATCTCGCCATCGTCCACCGAGCTGTGTGACCTCGACTCGGACTCCCCCCTGACGCACGGCGCGGCAACGAGAGCCGCCGCCGGAGGCGGGGCGGACGGGAGCAGGGCCGCGGCCACCGATAAGCCCGCCAACAGACGCTTCATCCACTCCACGGTAGGGCTCCGTGGGGCGGGGCCGAACGTTTCCTCTGCCCGAGCGGCAGAATTTCTCCGGCCGTGGCAGCCCGACGTTCGAACACGTTCGGGACGGTACGGGTCTTGCGCGTACGAACGTGAGCGTCCCTTGTTGTGCCCGGGCCCCCGCCCCGCCACACCCCCGCCACCACCGACCGGTGACCTGCCGAAATGCGGACCGGCGAGTTGCCTCGCGGCCGTGTGTGACGGCGCGGACCACGGGTCGATCGGCCGGGTCACCACGTGCGACCGGGGGCTTCGCACACCCCCGACGGGTAAGCCCCGCGTCAGTCGACGAGGGTCTGGCTGAGCAGCAGTTGGGAACGGACGAGTTCCAGGAGGCGGCCCGTCCAGTTCCGGCCCCGGCCTCCGTTCTCGCCCCAGAAGCCCGAGTCGGCGTCATCGTAGAGCAGGGTCGCGTCACCCGTGGCGAACAGGATCGCCGCGAGGTCGGGGTGCTGCTCGTACTTGGCGCGCAGCAGACTGGCCATGACCGCCGTCCGGACCTGCTCCCAGCCTTCGCGCCGCGGCGCCGCGGCCGCGACCGTACGGGCCTTCGCGCCCGACTCGGCCGCCACGACCGCGGTCCTGGCCTCCGGTTCGGCGACGGACCGGGCCCAGTAGGCGTGGGCCACCGACGGGTAGGTGACGTCGCCGACGGTGATGGGAGCGGGGTAGTCATTGCGCAGGGCCCGCTTGCCCGGGTCTTCGAGCGCGCGCTGCGGATATGAGTGGTAGATCTTGACCGCGGGGGCGAAGGACTCGGCGGGCCCGTCGGCCGGCACCCGTGAAGGGGCCTTCGCGAGCCACCGCTCGCGTTCCTCGAAGTATGCGACGGCCTCGTCGTACTCCGCCGGCGTGACCGTTTCCGCGGGCTCCTCCGGGGTCAGGCCGCCGGGCCCGGCCACCAGCACCTTGAGGGGGCGGTCCTTGCGGTCCATGTCGCCGAGCGCGTAGTGCCGCACGGTCTCCGGGACGGCCAGGTAGGCGGCCCGGGCGGCGGCCCGGTTGTCCTCCGTACGGTCCGCCATGAAGACGTCCACCGCGGCGAGGCAGCGGGCGGTCGAGTCGGGGCGGCGGTTCAGCTCGTCGATGGTGTCGCGGACTTCGGCGAGCAGCAGGTCCGGAGTCAGCCAGGTGCGCGGTTCACCGAACGTCCACGAGGCCAGGTGGTGCGCGGAGGCGCGTCCGCCGTCCGGAAGGCTGGTGACCACCCATCCGCAGCGGAGCTTCTGCTCGAACTCGTCGAGGGTGACCAGCTCCCAGCAGTCGACGAGGCCGTCGGCGTAGATGAAGAGGTCGGTGAGGAAGTAGGAGCCGCCGTTGCAAATGAACGCGTGCCGCCAGGTGCCGGGTACGCGGACGCCGTCCGCCGTGCGATGGGTGATCCGATTGCCGATCATGCCGTGATGATGCCGCACGGACCGGCCGGGAAGCACTTCGATTGTGCGTCGAGGACACCGTGTGATGATGTGCGTCCACCCAGGGGAGGCAATGGTGCTGAGAAGGGGCGTGCGGTGGGCCGCGGGCGCGATGGCCGCGGTCTGCATGGTGCTGCTCCTGGGCCCCAGCGCACCGAGCGGTGGCGCCCCGCGCGCCGGACTGTTGCCGTTCGACGCCGCCGAGGAAGTCGTACCGGACCGGGTCGGCACGTGGAACATCTGCAATCCGTGCGGCGGGAGCGGGCAGGACTTCGGTCGGGCGACGGAGATCGCCACGTACGCGCCGCAGGTCATCGGCCTTCAGGAGGCGTGCGTACGTGACGTCGAGCAGATCCGCACGTACCTGGAAGAGGTCTACGGGCTGGTCTACCGGGTCGAGTACGGGATGGTCCTGCGGAACTGGAACCGCTGCGGGGGGCTGCCGTGGCGGCCGGGCGGCTTCGGCCAGGCGATCCTCTCGGCGGCGCCGATGACGGACCGGGTGAGCGTCGAATACCCCGACGGCGGCTCCGAGGACCGCGGTTACCTGGCCGTCACCACGCTGGTGGGCGGTCGGCCCGTCCGCGTCTTCAACACCCACCTCGCGGAGCGCCGGCAGGCAGGGGTGCGGGCGGGCCAGGTGGGGGTGCTCGCCGCGGAAGTCGCCCGTCACGACCGCGCGATCGTCCTCGGCGACTTCAACGCCGTGCCGCACGCGCCCGAACTCGGCCCGATGTGGGCCCTGGCCTCGGACACGGACCCGGGCTGCCGCCCCTCGACCGCCGACACCGAAGCCTGCGCGGCGACCACCGATTGGAACAGCAAGTTCGACTACGTGTTCCTGCGCGGCATCACCGCGCGCACGCACCGCGTCCGCCCCAGCCCGTACTCGGACCACCATTTGCTTCACACGGACCTGAACTAGGCCGTCTCTTTCGGATCTTGCCGGTCAAGCCCGCGTCGTCCGGTGCCGTGCATCGCAAGGCGGAGAGGCTCCCGAGTACTGGACGTCCTCGGGTGCCTCGACAACGCGGCGAGGTGCGGTGCCGGGCGGCGCGGGTCAGGCAAGATCCGAAAGAGACGGCCTGGTGCTGTGGGCGCGGGCAGAGCCGTTGTTGCTGATCGGACGCGCGACGAGGTGGACCAGGACGTGCGCGATTCGCTCCCCGGAGCCCCGGATGGGCTCGGCCGTCCCGTCAGAGCGTTGTCGCACGCTGCCCCGCGGCCTCCCGTTCCCGGTGCGCGGTGTGGACGCGGTGCCACAGCGCCGCCCGCGCGGGGGCGGCGACGTCGGTCAGGTTCAGGTGGAACACGTCGGCCAGTACGTCGTACCAGTCGTCGGCCGATTCGATGGTCCGCTCGTACGTGCCTTTGGCCTCGATCCGGCGCAGCACGCAGCCGCGCAGCATGTCCACGCCCTTGGCGTCGCGAAGCTGGGCCTGGAGGACCCGGACGAATCCGGACTCGGGGGAAGTGGACAGCCGCTCGTGCTCCGCGGCGAAGGCGGACAGCTCCACGGGCTCCGGCGCGAAGACCATCGCCGTGAACGCGCCGCGGGGGTCATGGGCGAACCGCCAGCCGCCGGGCACCACCACCGATGGCGCCATCGCGTAGGTGAACGGCCCCTGGGCATAGGTGCCTTCGCGCAGCGGCAGAGGCTCGTACATTCCGCCGGCGAGTCCGGTGTCGACCAGCCACCGCTCGCCGTCGAGCCCCACGGTGAGCGCGAGATGGTCGCCGCCCGGCCCTTCGGGGTCCTCGACCTCGTCCTGTACTCCGGCCCGGTGCAGGGTCACGTCGTAACCGAGGGCCGTCAGCAGGGCGGCGAAGGCTCCGTTGAGGTGGAAACAGTAGCCGCCGCGCCCGCGCAGGATCCGGGCCACGGATTCAGCGGCGCCGATGCCCGACGGCCGTCCGAGTTGGTTGTCGATGGTCTCGTAGGCGACCCGCTCCACCTGCGCCCGGTGCAGCGCCCACAGCGCTTCGGCACTCGGGCCCGCCGGCCGCTCCACGCCCAGCACGGCCAAGTACCCGTCGACGTCGATCATGCTCCCCCTCACCGTTCGAACGGATGATCAGCCTAGTCGCCGGTACCGCCCGTTCCACACCCCGCTCCCCGGGTATGACGCCCTCCCGAACTGACGGCATGCGGTGGCCGGCGCCCGACGCGCGGGTCCCACCGTCCGCTTCGTACACTCGTCCGATGGATGGGATGAAGTGCACGTACTGCGGCGGCGTCGGCCTCGAACCCGGCTTCGTCGAGGACGCGGGCGAGGGGGCCCGCGGCTACGCCCGCTGGATCGCCGGGCCGTTGGAGCGCGGCCTGTTCGGCGGCGCCAAACGCCTGGGCAGGCCCCGCCGCCGCATCGAGGCGTACCGCTGCCCCCGCTGCGCACACCTGGAACTCTTCGCCACCGAACCCGTCTGACGGCGTATCGCGGCGAAAACTCGCCGGCGCCGAGGCCCCGCACCACACCAGGGCGACTCCCGGCAATTCCAGGCACGGCAGGACGACGCCTTGAACCGATCAGGGCTGACGGAGTCGCGACCATGGCTGTCACCGTTCATCAGCGGCAGCGCATGCGGGCGCCCCAGCCGCGGAACTGCCGCTTGCGTGGCGGCGCCTGCCTGCCTGCCACCGAGCCACGTAGCTGAACCCTTGGGGCCTCCAGTGCCGTGGTGTCCGGTGCGGTGCATCGCAAGGCGGCGAGGTGCCGTGCCGGGCGCCGTGACACGGTGAACCTTTCCGGTCACCGCACTAGGCGAACAACTCGCCCATGTGCCGCTGCAGGCTGTAGATGTCCGTGATCGTGTGCAGGCCCTGAGCGGGGCCGGGCTCTCCACCATGCGGCCCTTCCTCGTGCGCCGCGGCGACGACCCGCACCTGCTGTGCGGGGTCGGGCAGGTACGTGAGCCCGTCGACCGAGAAGCGCGCACGTCCGCCCGGCCGCGCTGCCTCGCTCCCCGCCAGGTCTGCGAGGTGGGGCGGACGGGCGAAGGAGCCGGCGTAGAACTCGATCACCGGGGTTTCGTTCAAGCCCGTCACCTGCCGCACGTACGCGGCGTGGAAGCGGCCTCCCAGTTCGATCGCAAGCACGTCGCCGACGCGTAGGAACGTGAGGGACCGGGGTGAGCCCGGTCGGCGGGACAACGGGGTGGGGGCCGAGCGCAGTAGCTTCTTGATGTCCGTGGACCGCCGCTCGAAGGCGTCGGAGAGCACCACCCCGTCGTTGAGCGCGTCGACCGCCTTGATCGCTTCCGTGGTGACGGCTGCGTCCTGGAATCCGTACTTGTGCAGCAACGTGGCGAGCGCCACCCTGACCACATCCTTCGTCGCGGGGCGCACCTCCTCGGATCCGAGCAGGCAGCGCCAGCGGGCGAGGACCGGGGGAATCACCGCTCGGGCGACTTCCTCGTGCGAGCAGCCCGGATAGCCCATCTGGTGGCTCACCCAGCGAGCCAGTTCCTCGTCCAACGCACGCACGTGCCCCCGCGCGGCCAGTTTGTCCAACACCTGCTGATGCCGCATACCGGCCCCGTCCCGTCGATGCAATGTCGAACAGGCTATGCGACGTGATTCGGCTGTCGGACTCACAAGGTCACCGGGTCACGGTTCTGGATGCTGTGGGGGTACGGACGTTGCCGACGCGGTGCGCCCCAACGCGGGCAGGTCGGCCTGAAGGTCGACGGCCCGTGGGCCGGGCGCGGGCGTGATCTTCGAGCCTTCTGGTGTCGACCACTCCCCTGCCGCGGCGGGTGCCGTGCCCGTGCTCCCCACAAACGGACTGCATCCTTCGACCTACTGCGTTCTCGGCCCTGTGGAGGACGACATCGCGGCACCACCGCGAGAGGGTTGACCTGTGCGAACAACCATCGGATACATCCTCGAAAGCATCGGCTACGTCATAGGAGCCCAGGGGCTTGTCAGCTTCGCTTCACAGACCCTCTTCGACACGGAGTGGGGCTGGATGCACAAGGTCGTCGACCTTCCGTCCACCGCCTACCTCGGCGTCGTCGCCGTGGGACTGGCGCTCATCGTCGGCGGGATGAAGACCCGGAAGGCGCACCAACGCCAGGAAGCCGCCTGACCGGCGGGCCCTTCAGTCCGCGATTCCCATGTCCGTGTCCCATGGCGGTCGAAGCCCGCGGGACGCCCGCCGCGTGACCCGTGCCTACAGCGGGCGCGATGCCTTCCCCCTCGACACCGACGTTCCGCGTCGCGGGGGATCCCGCCCGCCGCGTAGCGGTCGAGGTGGTCACGCAACGACGGCTTGTCGGTCACGGCCGTCGCCCTCCCGTCCCGGTCATCGAATCAGGCGATCACGCCAGAACAGGCCCGGGACCGGGCCACGGGGCCTGATCCGGGCCCGACCCGGACAGCGTCACCGACCGTCGCCCAGCTCCAACAGGCGCTGCCTGGCGACGACTTCATCCATGACCCCGCTCGCCTGCACGCAGCGGCCGCATGCCCTCGCCATCCCTCCTCACACAGCGGACATTCACGCGGCATGCGAGGGCGACCCGGGGTTGATGTGGCATCGCGTGGCCCGGTCTGAGGCGCCACCACCAGCGCTACGGCACCCGGCAAGGCAGGGAGTTCCAGAAGCGACATGTACAGCCCGCGATGGTCTCGGTCCGACGGATGCTCGGTCCGACGGATACTCGCCGGAACGGCACGGCATCCCGCCTATCATGCGTTTCATCCGTATAAGGAAGGAACCCCACATGGGTAGCAGTGTCGAGACGCTGGAATTCCAGGCCGAGACCCGCCAGTTGTTGCGGCTGGTGATCCACTCGATCTACTCGAACAAAGACATTTTCCTGCGCGAGTTGATCTCGAACGCCTCCGACGCCCTGGACAAGCTCCGGATGGAGTCGCTCACCACCGCGGAACTCGAGGTCGACACCACCGACCTGCACATCGCGCTGGAAGTCGACCAGGATGCCCGGACGTTGACCGTCCGTGACAACGGGATCGGCATGAGCCGCGACGACGTCGTGGAGCTGATCGGCACGATCGCCAAGTCCGGCACGGCCAGTCTGCTGCAGAAGATCAAGGATGCCAAGGACGAGGCCGCGGCGCAGGGCCTGATCGGCCAGTTCGGCGTCGGCTTCTACTCCGCCTTCATGGTCGCCGACCAGGTGACCCTGCGAACCCGTCGAGCCGGCTCCGAGTCGGGGTCCCAGTGGGAGTCCGACGGCGAGGGAAGTTACCGGATCCAGGCCGTGGACGGCCTGCCCGTGGGAACCTCGGTGACCCTGCACCTCAAGGCGGCCGACAGCGAGGACGGGCTGGCCGACTACCTGGCCGGATGGAAGATCCGCCAGATCGTCAAGCAGTACTCGGACTTCATCCGCTGGCCGATCCGGATGGCCGTCGAATCCACGGACAGCGGTGACGCCGCCACGGGCGAGGTCGAGACGCTCAATTCGATGAAGGCCCTGTGGGCCCGTCCCCGAAGCGAGGTGACCGAGGCCGAGTACAGCGAGTTCTACAAGCAGATCAGTCACGACTGGCTCGACCCGGCCGAGACCATCCACATGCGCGCCGAGGGCACCTTCGAGTACGAGGCGCTGCTGTTCATTCCCTCGCAGGCCCCGTTCGATCTGTTCTCCCGGGACAGCAAGCGCGGCGTGCAGTTGTACGTCAAGCGCGTGTTCATCATGGACGACTGCGAAGCGCTGATGCCGAACTACCTGCGCTTCGTCAAGGGTGTGGTGGACGCGCACGACCTGTCCCTGAACGTGTCCCGCGAGATCCTCCAGCACGACCGCCAGATCCGCAACGTGCGGCGGCGTCTGGTGAAGAAGGTTCTGGGCGCGCTCAAGGACGTGCAGGGAGCCGACTCCGAGCGTTACGCCCAGTTGTGGGGCCAGTACGGCCGTGTCCTCAAGGAGGGCCTCCTCGAGGACACCGACAACATCGAGGCGCTCCTGCCGCTGGTCTCGGTCGACTCCACGCACGACAAGGAGAAGACCACCACCCTGCGCGAGTACGTCGAGCGCATGAAGGACGGCCAGGAGGCGATCTACTACCTGACCGGCGAGACCCGCGCCGCCGTGGAGAACTCTCCCCACATGGAGGCGTTCGCCGCCAACGGGTACGAGGTCCTGATCCTCACCGACCCCGTGGACGAGGTCTGGACCGACCAGGTTCCGGCGTACGACGGCCACCGGCTCCAGTCGATCGCCAAGGGGCAGGTCGACCTCGGCGATCAGGCCTCCGAAGGTGATGAAGGAGCCGAGGCCGAGAAGACCAAGCGCGACGAGACGTTCGCCACCCTGTTGCCTTGGCTGACCACCACGTTGTCCGACCACGTCAAGCAGGTCCGGCTGTCGTCCCGGCTGACGACATCGGCGGCGTGCATCGTCGGTGACGCCCAGGACATGACTCCGACCCTGGAGAAGATGTATCGGGCCATGGGGCAGCAGATGCCGCAGGTCAAGCGGATCCTGGAACTCAACCCGACGCATCCGCTGATCGTCGCGCTGCGCACGGCCCACGAGGCGAACGTCGACGATCCGGCCCTGTCGGAGATCGCCGAGCTCGTATACGGCAGCGCTCTGCTCGCCGAGGGCGGCGACTTGCCTGACCCGGCCCGCTTCACCCGGTTGCTCACCGAGCGCCTGACCCACGCCATGTGACGGGTGGGGGCCGGCGTTCACGGCCCGAGCGGGGAGTGCGTCCGCGCTCCCCGCTCCGCCTTGCCGTTCCTGGTTGTCGCGTCAGAGGACCGTCGCCCTGCCATGTAGTCGGACTGGTCGGCTCCGAGATGCGCGGCGGCACGGCGCGGCAGGGCGGGGGTGGCTCCAGGCCGGGTTACCTTGCGAAGGTGACGGGAAACGACGCCGACCGGCAGTGGTCCGAGTCCATGCCGGCGGCCTATGAGCAGTACCTGGTGCCGGTGCTCTTCCGGCCCTTCGCCGAGGACCTGGCCGCCCGAGCGGCGGCGCTCCACCCTCGGCGGATCCTCGAACTGGCCTCTGGTACAGGTGCCTTGACGTCGCTCCTGCTCGCGGCGGCGCCGTCGGGCGAGGTGACGGCCACGGACCTGAACGAGACCATGGTCGCCTTCGGGTCGACCCGGGCCCCGGGCGCGGTGTGGCGGCAGGCCGACGCACAGCGGCTGCCGTTCCCGGGCGGAGGCTTCGACCTGGTGGTCTGCCAGTTCGGCGCGATGTTCTTCCCCGACAGGGTCGCGGCCTTCACCGAGGCCCGTAGGGTGCTGGCTCCGGGCGGCCGGTTCCTGTTCAACGCCTGGGGACCGCTCGACAAACACGCCTTCGGAGCCGCGGTGCAGGCCGGGCTGGAGCGGGCCTTTCCGGTCGACCCGCCACGGTTCCTCCCGACGGTCCCGCACGGCTACTCCGACCCCGCTGTCGTGGCCGCCGACCTGGCGGCCGCCGGGTTCACCGTCGAGGAGGAGCGGGAGCTGACGTTGGAGGGCAGGGCCGCGTCGGCCGCCGACGTGGCCATCGGGTTCCTCACCGGGACGCCGGTGCGCGCGGCCGTGGCGGAGCGCGGAGACGGGGCGGCCGTCCGGGCCACCGTCATCGAGGAGATGACGGCCCGTCTGGGCGCTGGGCCGGTTGCCGGCCCGATGACGGCGTACGTCTTCCGCGCCGCGGCCTCGACGCTCGACGCGCCCGCACCGAGGAGGGCGTGAGCCGACCTCGGCGGGCGCGGCGTACGGGCGCCCCGTGCTCATCGGGCACACCGGTGGGGCGTGTGGGTCGTGCCACCGGGTGTGCGGCGTTCGGGGACGTGCGCGTGGCCGCTTGACCGGTCGGGCCGTGGCCAGCAGAGTCGGGATGCGGCGCCGTGAGGACGCTGCCCGACCCCGAGCACCGGTCCGCCCGTCCAAAGGCGGCGGATGCCCTGACATTCCGGGAGTGACCGCACTGATGGTTCTCGATCTGGTCGTGATCGGTACGGCCATCACTTTGGGGCCTTTGCACAACAGCGCGTTCATCCTGCTGCTCTCCTCGCGGCGTGGAGTTCGCAAGGGCCTGGCGTTCCTTTTGTCGTGGCTCGCCAACCTGGTCGTGGTGATCGCATGTGTGTTGCTGCTGACCGGTGGGGAGCCCCCGTCCCGTCACACCGCGCCGTCGACCGCGGTTGTGTGTGCGAAGCTCGCCATCGGTTCGGGGCTGGTGCTCTATGGTGCGCACCGACGGCGTCGGCCGCCCCGCCCGCACGGCCCGCCGCGCTGGATGGCCAAGGTTGACGGCGCCTCGGCGGCCACGGCCGCGGGGCTGGCCTGGCTGCTACAGCCTTGGGCGTTGGTCGGGGCGGGTGCCGCGACGGTCGTCGCCGCGGACCTCTCCTCCGTCACGGACTGGCTCGCGCTGACCGGCTACTGCCTGCTGGCCACGCTCAGCCTCGTCGCCATGGAGATGTACATGGTCTGGGCACCGGCGGCGGCGAACGCCAGGTTGAACGGCGTGCGGACCTGGACCGAGCGGCACCAGGAGCAGCTGATCGTCACGCTCTCCTTGACCGTCGGCCTGTGGCTGATGGCGCGGAGCGTCTACGAGCTGGTTGCCTGATGGCACCGGTGTCGGATCGACCACCGAGTGGCTTCCAGGGTCAGGGCGGCAACGGCGCCGACACCTCGCCATCGCGAGGGCCTGGCGGGATTCCCCTCGGCATCTTGACGTCGGGCCTCGGAGGTCAGCCGGCGTGGACGTGGGGGCGGCGGGCCCGGTCCGGTTCGGCTTCCCGGATGACCTCGCGGGTGACGGGGGCGACCTCGCCCTGGCCGAAGAGGAAGAAGCGGAAGAAGTTGGCCATCGGGTTGCCCTCGGTCCACTCGAAGTAGATGTGCGGGCGCTGCCCGGTCTCGTCCCGCACCCACAGGAGCAGCGCGGCCAGAGCGTTGGGGATGCTGGAGCTCTCCAGGGTCAGGACGCGGTAGCGGTCGTGGAGCACCTCTCCGCGCACCCGCATGCCGGACTCGAACTCGGACGCGTCCAGGACGGTGACCTCGACGAACATCACGTCGTCACCTGACGGGATGTCGTTGTCCGCGCGGATCTGCTCGACCTTCTCGCGGTACTCGGTCCTGTCCCGGTTGTCCGGCTCGTTGGCGATGAAGCGGATGGTGCGGTTGGCGGTGTCTCGGACGAACCGCTCCGCCATGTCGTCGAGTTCCACGTGCGTGACGCGCAGCTCGAAGACGCGGGCGAGCCGCGACAGCAGGGAGAGCGCCATGATGCCGCCGATGAAGCAGGCGCCGATCTTCACACCGTCGGGGCGTTCGACGACGTTCACGGCGGTCGTGTAGATGAAGACGGCCGAGATGATCCCGAAGCCGATCGTCCAGCCGCGCTCCCCCGCGCGCCGGGCGGCGATGGTCACGGCGACCGCCGCCGAGGTGATCAGGACGAGCACGCCTGTGGCGTACGCGCCTCCCTGGGCGTCCACGTCGGCGTCGAAGATCCAGGTCACCAGGAACGCGACCAGCGTGAACACGATGACCATGGGACGCAGTGCGCGGGCCCACTGCGGGGCCATGCCGTAGCGGGGCAGGTAGCGCGGCATCAGGTTGAGCAGGCCCGCCATGGCGGAGGAGCCGGCGAACCACAGGATCAGGATCGTGGAGATGTCGTAGACCGTGCCGAAGGCCGAGCCCAGGTACTCGTGGGCCAGGTAGGCCAGGGCGCGGCCGTTGGCCTCGCCGCCTGGCTGGAACTGGGCGGGTGGGATGAGCAGGGTGGTGATGAAGCTGGAGCAGATCAGGAAGACGCTCATGATGATCGCGGCGGTCGTCAGGAGCTTTTTGGCGCCTCGGATCCGCCCGGCCGGCTTTTGCTCCGTGTCCTGGGGATCGCCCTTGACGTGGGGCATGACCGCGACACCCGTTTCGAAGCCGGAGAGGCCGAGCGCGAGCTTCGGGAACACGATGAGCGCGATGGCGATCATCATGAAGGGGTTGCCGTGTTCGGTGGTCAGCGCGGTCGTCCAGTCGGTGATGACCTGCGGTTGGGTGATCACGTTCCACAGACCGACGGCCACCACGACGACGTTCAAGCCGAGGTAGGTGGCGACCAGGACGACGGCGACGCCGATGGCCTCGCTGAACCCCTTGAGGAAGACCGCGCCGAGTAGCGCGATCATGATCAGGGTGATCAGCACCTCGTGCCCGTGAAGGGTGCTGGTGAGGTGCGGGTTCTCCACCAGGTGCGCGGTGGCGTCCGCGGCCGAAAGGGTGATGGTGATGAGGAAGTCGGTCGCCGCGAACCCCAGCAGGGTCAGGACGAAGAGCTTGCCCTTCCAGAACGTCAGGAGCCGCTCCAGCATGGCGATGGAGCCTTCGCCGTGGGGGCTCTCCTCGGCCACCCGCCGGTAGACGGGCAGCGCGCCGAAGAGGGTGAGCAGGACCAGCACGATGGTCGCCAGGGGCGACAGCAGCCCGGCGGCCAGGGCGGCGATGCCGGGCTGGTAGCCGAGGGTGGAGAAGTAGTCGAGACCCGTCAGGCACATGACCCGCCACCACGGCCGGCCGTGGGGCTGGGCCGCCGCCTCCTTGGCGGCGGGTGAACTGTCCTGCGCGGTCAAGCCTTCCAGCAGCCACGCGCGCAGGCGCGACGTGCGGGCAGGGGTGGCCATCGTGGGGGGCTCCTGTCGTACGGCAAAGATTCAGCCATCGACGTCGACGGCTGAGCAAGAGTACGCAGTCTGATCACTTATGCCCGCGATGGGACCAATCCTGACGTGTCCTTAACGCAGATGGAGGTGCCTGTGTCGTGGTACGAGTCATCCCGACCACGGGAAGACGCAGGGGCGGGTGCGGCCCGGACGGAGGCCGCCCCCGCGGGGAACCGGCGAAGTGTGGATCAACGCCTGTCGGCCATGACGCGGAACCGCAGTCGGCAGATCACCGCGTCCGTGTCGCGGCGGACGGCGTGGGCCACGACGGATCCGCGCTGGTTGTGAAGAATCCGTTGCCACAGGTGGGCGGGTTCGGTCTCCGGGATCAGAACGGTCACCTGGGCGTCCGGGTGGGTCCGCGTCAGCTCGCGGACGTAACCGGAAAGCGGCCGGCCGAGCGAACGGGTGGCCGAGGGGAGCTCGATCAGCTCGACTCCCGGATTCCACAACTCCCAGTCCCGCCTGAGGGCTTCGGCTGCCCGTTGGTCCTCGGGGACCGGGTGGGTGACGGTCACGGCGAGGACCTCGTCGCCGAGGGAGCGGGCGGTGGTGAGGGCCTGGCAGGTCAGGCGCGAGAGACCGGATACGGGAACGACGACCAGGGAGCGGGGGCGCCGGGGAGCCTGCGGGATGCGGCCGAGCTCCAGGCGTTCGCCGATCTCGGCGTACGCCCGGTTGATCCTCTCGAAGCCGAGGACGGTCAGTGGCAGCGCGACGACGATCAGCCAGGCGCCATCGGTGAACTTCGTGGCGGTGACGACGACGGCCGAGACGCCGGTCAGCAGGGCGCCGAAGCCGTTGAGCGCGGCTTTCCTCCGCCGGCCGCGCGGGCGTTCGCGGTGCCAGTGCCGGACCATACCGACCTGGCAGATGGTGAAGCCGACGAAGACGCCGATGGCGAAGAGCGGGACGAGGGTACGGGTGTCACCGCCGGAGAAGACCAGCAGGACGGCGGACAGCGCTGCCAGCGCGAGGACGCCGTGACGGTGCACTTGGCGGTCCGCCTTCAGCGCGAAGAAGTGCGGCAGGTGGTTGTCACGAGCCAGCAGGCTCATCAGGACGGGCAACCCGCCGAAGGAGGTGTTCGCGGCGAGCGCCAGCAACACCATGGTGGCGAACTGGACCACGTAGAAGGCCGCGTTGTGACCGAAGGAGGCGTCCGCGAGCTGGGCGAGGACCGTCACGCCCTCGGCCGGCTGGAGGTGGAAGCGGCCGATGAGGATCGACAGACCTGTCAACATCACGCCCAGGAGCACGCCGAGTGCGACCTCGGTGCGCTGGGCGCGGCGGGCCGCCGGGGCCCGGAAGGACGGCACGGCGTTCGCCACGGCCTCCACACCGGTCAGTGCCGAACAGCCGGCGGCGAAGGCCTTGAGCAGCAGGAGCGCGCCGACGGTGGTGGCACCTTCGCCGAGCACCGAGGCATGCCCGGCGGCCGAGGCGGTACTGACCGGGCCGTCACGGAAGAGCCCTACGACGACCATCGCCATGATCGAGCAGACGAAGACGGCGGTCGGGACGAGGAACGCCTTGGCGGAGTCCACGACCCCGCGCAGATTCACCGCGGTCACCAGGCCCAGGATGCCCACGCAGATCCAGACCCGCTGCCCGTACAGTTCCGGGAAGGCTGAGGTCAGGGCGGCCACGCCGGCGGTGACGGACACCGCGACGTTCAACACGTAGTCGAGGATCAGCGAGGCCGCGGCGACCAGACTCGTACGCCGGCCGAGGTGCTTCCTCGCGACGGCGTAGGAGCCGCCGCCGTCGGGGAACTCGGCGATCACCTGCCGGTACGAGGCGACGAGTACCGCGAGCAGCGCGGTGATCGCGAGCGTGACCGGGAGTGTGAAGCCCATGCCGTACGCACCGGCCGCGGCCAGGACGAGAACGATCGACTCGGGCCCGTACGCCACGGAGGCCATCGCGTCGAGCGACAACGCGGCAAGGCCCTGCAAGGCGGTCAGTCGATGCCGGTCCCCTGCCGAGGCGGTCCGCGCGCCGGGATCAGGAGGCTCCTCCACGCTCGGTTCCTGCCCTGCCGTGCTCGGCTTTCCCATGTGTACGGCCATCTTCGCTGTTCCTCCGTTGGACAAGGTGAGGACAGCGTCGGAATGTCATGGCCGGATCTCCAGTGCTCTTGGCGAGATCCATATGGCCGCCACTGCGGCCTTCACGTGCCTTTGACGCCGGGGTGGCAAGGGACGCGGCGGTCGAGTACACGCGCCGGTGGCTCGTGGGCCTGCCGGGGCCGCGCGGGTGCCGCTTCGGGTACGTGAGCCCTCAGGACGTCGTCTTGCGCCACGCGCCGACGCCGAGTCGGCCCGTGGTCCCGAGGTCGAGTTCGGGTGTCACGGTCACGGCCGGCGCTCCGGGCTTGGCGGTCACCCTGACGTAGGGCACGTTCACCGCATCGCCCGAACCCGTGGTGTTGCGCCACGCCAGTGAACTGTGTGCGGATTCGCCCGGCTGCAGGGTCACGGCCTGGGGTGCCGAGCCCGGTTCGAGCCCGGTGGAGATCTCCTCGGTGCCCTGGAGAATGCGGACGCCGGTCACCGGCGCCCTCTTCTCGTCGAGGAGCTGTAGCCCGGGATGGCCGCTGAGGCGGTAAGGTCCGGTCCCGCAGTTGGTCAGGCGCAGCCCCACCACCCGTAGCCCCATCGCGGCATTGCCCTCGTCCGCCGAGAGGTGGATGCCGGAGGGCGGGCACGCCCCTGCGGTGGACGGCGCCTCGGCCGCGGGCACGGCCCGCACCTGGTTGATCCGAATGCGCGACACGGCGCCACCGCCGGGCGCCGACGCACCCGGGTCGACGGTGGCCTTGACGGTCTGGCCGGGGCCCACGGCCGCCACGGTCTGTCGGGTGTTGCCCATCACCTGGCCGGAGTCGTTCAGGACGTCGAAGCCGATGCTGTAAGTGAGCTTCTCCGTACCGTTGTTGGCGACCTGGAACTCGGTGGCCGAGGGGGATCCGCAACCCGGGTCGAGGAGGGTCACGTCGTCCCGCTCGGTTCCGGTGGCGGCGGCGGGCGGGGAGGGTCTGCACGACGGCGAACCTGACGTTCGCGCGCCGCCGGAGAGGCCGTGCTGTGTTCCGCAACCGGCGAGCAGCACGGTGCCGGCGAGGACGGCGGACAGGGTGATCGGGGCAACAGGGCGCATGGGCCCAGCAGATCAGGTACCCACGGGGCCGACAGTGATCGAGGACACACACCTGGTCACAGTGCCGTCACAGAACACGGCCGACAGTCGACCGCGGCCCGACCGCTCCCCCGGGGTGGGCGCCGCCCGATGTGGGGCCGTTTCCGCGGGGCGGGCCGCGGGCGTCCCTACGGCGCGGGAGTCGCGGATGCCGACGGAGCGGCTGTCCGGGATTCGTGCGGGACCTGCGGGTGGCAGGCGACGCGGGTGTCGTCTTCCTCCGCGCGCGGCCAGTACCGCCCTTCGAGGGCCTCGGCGCTGCGGTTGAGCCGGACCAGGACGTCCTCCAGCTCCCGTACCGCCTCAGGGGACCAGTCGGCGACCACCCGGGCCAGGCAGGACCGGTTGACCTCGCGGTCCTCGGCGAGCCGGCGCCCGCCTTCAACCGTGATGCACAGCTTGCGGGCCATGCCGCCTTCCGGGTCCGCGACGCGCTCGGCCAGACCACAGCGCAGCAGCGCGGCCGTCTGGCGGTTCACGGTCGAGGTGTCGAGTCCGAAGGCCTCCGCCAACTGCCCGATGGACATGGGGCCTTCCGTGTCGATTCGACTGAGCAGCAGGTACGCCGAACGCTCCAGGCGTTCGGGGTCGCGCTCGCGCCGGGCAAGCACCTGGTGCCGCGAGAGCAGCATCAGCTCCCGTTCCAGTTTCTCCAGCACTGCGCCTCCCGTTCCTTCCGGCGCCCCATTATCGCGGACCGTGATCCCGGAAACCGGCGGACCCCTGTACCGGGCTCGATCCGTGGGCGGCGCCGCGCGACGACCGGGCCCGCAATATGCATGATACACAGGATGTGTACTATGCACTTCTCGTTGTCGTCCGACGAGCCACAGCCTCAACCCGGAGGACCCTCATGACCGTCACCACGTCCACCGCCTCCCGCGCGGCCGAGATCCTGTCCCGGCCCGTCAAGCTGAACGGCCTGACCGTCCCCAACCGCATCGTGATGGCGCCGATGACCCGGATGTTCTCCCCCGGCGGCGTGCCCGGCGAGGACGTCCAGGCCTACTACGCCGGCCGGGCCGCCGCGGGTGTGGGCTTGATCGTCACCGAGGGCACCTACGTCGGCCACGATTCCGCCGGACAGAGCGACCGGGTGCCGCGGTTCCACGGCGAGGACCAGTTGGCGGGGTGGGCGAAGGTCGCCGCGGCCGTGCACGAGGCGGGCGGCACGATCGTGCCTCAGCTGTGGCACATAGGCATGGTGCGCAAGCAGGGCGAGGAGCCGTATGCCGACGCCCCCGCCGTCGGCCCCTCCGGCATCCGCGTCGACGGCACCGAGGGGACCGGCAAGGCGATGACCCGCGCCGACCTCGACGACGTCATCGGCGCTTTCGCCGACGCCGCCGAGGAGGCCGAGCGGATCGGATTCGACGGCGTCGAACTGCACGGCGCTCACGGCTACCTGCTCGACCAGTTCCTGTGGGAGCGGACCAACCGCCGCACCGACGCCTACGGCGGCGACGCGGTGGCCCGTACGAAGTTCGCCGCGGAGATCGTGGCCGCGGTCCGCGAGCGCGTCCCGGCCGACTTCCCGGTGATCTTCCGCTACTCCCAGTGGAAGCAGGAGGCCTACGACGCCCGGCTCGCGCAGACCCCGGAGGAGCTGGAGGCGATCCTGGCCCCGCTGGCGGCGGCGGGCGTCGACGCGTTCCACGCCTCCACCCGGCGCTACTGGCTGCCCGAGTTCGAGGGCTCGGACCTGAACCTGGCGGGCTGGACCAAGAAGCTCACCGGCCTGCCGACCATCACCGTCGGCTCGGTCGGCCTCGACGGCGACTTCATCCGCGCCTTCGCGGGCGAGGGTGCGGCGCTCGGTGACATCGACAACCTCCTGGACCGCATGGAACGCGACGAGTTCGACATGGTCGCCGTCGGTCGGGCCCTGCTCCAGGACCCGCAGTGGGCGGCGAAGGTCCTCGGCAACCGCTTCGACGAGCTGAAGCCGTACGACGCGGCGGCGCTCAAGTCGCTCAGCCGGTAGCCAGAGGCCGACAGCCGTCCGCATGACGGGCCCGCGGATGCCCCGTGACGTCGGTTCGCCGAGGTCACGGGGCATCCGCGCTCCGAAGCGGCCGGGCCCACCAGAGTGACAACCCGCGCCCGGCGGCCGGCGTCGGCGGCTCCGACATCAGGGGCCACGTGGTGCCTCGGTGTGCCGGGCGGCGCGTACGACGCCCGGAGCCCGGAAGGACGGTGAACGTCGTCCTCGCGCCTCCCTCCTCCCGCGCCGCCGCCGAGCGACACGCCGACGAGGCTTACGACCTCGGGCCCTCAGCCGGGGTCGTGGCGCCGGCCAGGATCGCCCGCAGTGCCGCGACATGGCCGTTGAAGGCTTCTCGCCCGTCGCCGGTGAGCCGCGCGTAGCGCTTGTGGCGGCTGCCGCTGAGGCGGCGTTCCGTGGCGACGTAGCCGGCTTCTTCGAGTGTCGTGAGCTGTTTCGACAGCGCCGAGTCGGACAACTGGACCCGGTCCTTGAGGAAGGCGAATTCCGCCCAGTCGACCGCTGCCAGTGTCGCCACCAGCGACAGGCGGGTGCTGGGATGGATCAGTTCATCGAAACGCGCGTCCGTCACGCCCGCACCCACCCGCGCAGCACCCGCAGCATTTCCGGCCCGCCGAATCCGATCACGGGCGCGACCAGCGCGGCCGCCCAGATGCCGGCGTGGTCGGCGCCGTCGGCGTCGAGCGCGAGCGCCGCCGCGACGGTGACCACGACGAACCCGACCAGCATGCCGATCACGACGAAGGGGACGCGGCGACCCGCGACCGTCCTGCTGATCCGTACCTGGCCAGTGCGCCGGCGACCGTCGAGCAGCCGTGACGCGAGCATCGCGTGCCCCATGCCGAAGGCCACGGTCGCGACCCCGGCCGGCCAGGGCGACGCCAGGCTGCCGAGCACCCCCAGCAGAAGCCAACCGGCGGCCATCGACCACCAGTAACCACGGGGCAGGCCCACCTCCTCGGCGACCTGATGGCGGGCGCGCTCGACTGCTTCCAGGGCCGTGCCGGCCTGCTCCGGAGTGATGTCGGTCATGGCGACTCCTCACTTTCCCAGTAGGAAAGTGAGCGTCCCACTTTCCCAGTGGGAAAGTCAAGCGTCGGGATCGGAGCAACAGCAACCCGACCACCGGCGGCCGTGGTCGGCGACGGCCCGGCAGATGGCCCTGTACGCGAAGACGTCCCCCGGCGCGGGTCGAGCCGTGTGCCGTCCGGACCGGGGGAACGGAGCCGAGCGTCCTCGGGGTCCTGGCTGGTGGCCGACGGCCTGCGGTCCTCCTCGGCGACGGGCGCCGATCAGCGCTCCAGGTCGCACTCGTCGGCGGGGAGGGCGGTGTCGGTGCCCTGGAGGGTGACGGAGCTGCGGGTGTCCGCGACGGCGGAGAGGCCGACGGTGCACACGAGTTGCATGCGGGCCAGGGCCGACAGGTTCCCGACGGGGAACGGCACACGGACCGTCATCCCCCGCTCCTGCACGTACGGACTCACCGTCACCGCGTCCGCCTTCCCGGCGGGCAGCCGGGGCAGCTCCGTGGTGAGTCCGGCCTCCCGGGCCCGGCCCACGGGGCCGCCCAGCAGCAGGCGGACGAGTGCCGCGGGCGCGAGGGTGTAGCCGTCGAACAGGGTGAACGGGGCAGGAACGAGCCGGCCGCCCTCCTTCGAGACGAAGTAGAGGACAGTGCTCTTGCCGGACCCGGAGACCTTGACGGTCGCGGCGTGGCCGCTCTCGATCACCCCGGTGCGCTTGATCCCGCATCCGGTGAGCAGCAGGGCGCAGCCCGTCAGCGCCGCCGTGGCCGTGGTGGCTCGAATGCTCGTCCTCCGGCGTGTCATGTGCGGGCCTCCACTGGCATGTCGATGGTGAAGACGGCTCCCCCGGAAGGCCCGTTGCACGCGAGGAGCGTGCCCCCGTGCAGGCGGACGTTCTCCAGGGTGATGGCGAGTCCGAGGCCGCTGCCGGCGGACCGGGTCCGGGCCGCGTCGGCCTTGAAGAACCGGTCGAAGATGTGCGGCAGCACCTCGGGTGCGATGCCGGGTCCGCTGTCGGCGACATCGATCACCAGGCGGTCGCCGTCCTGGCCGTCCTTGCCTCCCTGGCCCGGCGTGGTCCGTACGGTGACGCGTACGGGCGCGCCGCCGTGCCGCAGGGCGTTGCCGACGAGGTTGGCGAGGATCACGTCGAAGCGGCGCGGGTCGAGACGCGCGCGCACTTCGTCCGGCAGTTCGGTGACGACGCGGTCGTCGACCCAGTGGCGGCGTTCCAGGGTCTTGCGAACGGCTTCGGCGATGTCCACGTCGTCGAGGTTGAGTTCGGCGGCCCGGGCGTCGAACCGGGAGATCTCCATGAGGTCCTCGACGAGCACGGCGAGTTTGCCGGTCTCGGCGCTGATCAGCCGCAGAGCCTTGGCCGTGTCGGCGTCGAGGCTCTCGGCGTCCTCGTCCAGGACCTCGGTGACGGCGAGCATCCCGGCGAGGGGGGTGCGCAGTTCGTGGGAGACGTCGGAGGCGAACCGGCGGGCGCGGACCTCGGCCTGCCGCAGTTCCTCCACGGAGCGTTCCAGCGCGCCGGCCGTCTCGTTGAAGGTCCGGGCGAGTCCGGCGAGCTCGTCCGCTCCCCTGACCTCGATCCGGGTGTCCAACTGCCCCCGACCCATCCGCTGGGCCGCGGTGCGCAGTCGGCGTACGGGGCGCAGTACGCTGCGCGCGGCCAGCAGGGCCGGCACGATCGCGATGGCGAGGCCGGGGACGGCGCCTTGTTTGGCGGCGTCGACCATGGCCTCGACGGTCTGCCGCTCGGTGGAGAGCGGAACGCTGGCGAAGAAGACGGCTCCGGTGGATTCCATGAATCCGTTGTGCTGGAAGACGGCGGGGACGCCCACCGTGAGCCACGGCTTGCCGCGCTCGTCCTCGACTCGCTGGAAGGCGGTGTAGTCGTGGCGGCGGACCCTCTCCCGCAGGTCGTCCGTGATCACACCGGAGGTCGGTGTGTCGGGGTTGGTGGAGACGCGCAGACCGCCGTACTCACCGAAGACGATCCACGGGTGCGGTTTGCCGCGCTTGCCGAGTTCGATGACGGCCCGTTGGAGCTCGGCCTCGTCCAGCGGGAGGCGCATCTCCAACTGTTCGACCTGGTCCCGCAGCGTGCTGACGGCGGTGTCCTGGGTCTGCTTGAGGATCGCGGTGCGCGCCTGCTGGTAGGTGAGGGCGGCGGTGCTCACCGCGCTGATCGCGGCGACCAGCAGGAAGGCGGCGATCAGCCGGGTCCGCAGGCCCAGCGGAGCTATGCGTCGCACCGGGGCCTACAGGGGACCGAAGCGGTAGCCGAAGCCACGCACGGTCTGTATGTAGCGGGGGGCGGCATCCGGGTCCTCGATCTTGTGGCGCAGGCGTCGGACGCAGGCGTCCACGAGCCGGGCGTCGGCGTGGTAGCTGTGGTCCCAGACGTACTCCAGGAGCTGCCGGCGGGAGAAGACCTGCTCGGGCGAGGCCGACAGGTGCAGCAGGAGCTTGATCTCGCTGGGTGCGAGGGGCACGCGTTCGCCGTTCTTGGCGACGCTCAGCCCGGCGCGGTCGATGGTCACCTCGCCGTGGTGTTCGATGCCGGGGCGGGTGCCCGCCGGCTCGATCAGGCGGCGCAGTACGGCTTTGACACGGGCCTCGATGACCTCGGTGCGGGCGGGTTTGACGATGTAGTCGTCGGCCCCGGCCTCGAGGCCGACGACGATGTCGAAGTCGTCGCCGCGTGCGGTGAGCATGATGATCGGCACCTGGCTGGTCTCGCGTATGCGGCGGCAGACCTGGACGCCGTTGATCCCCGGCAGCATCAGGTCGAGGAGGACGAGCTCCGGACGGAAGCCGTCCATCAGGGCGAGCCCCTCCTCACCCGTCTCGGCGGAACTCACCTCGTGGCCGCGGCGGCGCAGGCCGAGGCCCACGCCCTCCCGGATGGAAGGGTCGTCCTCGATCAGCAGTACACGTGGCATCCGGTCAGTATCCCTGGGTTGTGCGTTGGCCTTGCCTCCCCCTACCGACCGAACTTGCCGCGCAGGGAGTCCAACAGCTCGGTGATCTCCGTCAGGCGCAGTGGCCGGGCGAGGAGTACGACGACAAGCGAGAGGGCGGCGGTTCCCGCCCCGACCGCGGTGAAGTCGCCGAAGGTGTCGGCGGCGCGGGCGGCCGCGTACCCGGCGACGGCCGCCGGTGCGCAGGCGGCCAGCAGCCGGAGGTGGGTCCGTACGGCACTCGCACGGCGTTCGGTACGGGTTCCCGCGCGCGGGCCGAGCCTGCGCGCGAGGGTGTACGCGGTGACGGCGGCGCCCGCGAGGAAGGCGACGGAGGAGGCCGCGGCCATGCCGGTGACCGCCCAGCGCGGGGACAGCAGGAAGTAGGCGCCCGCGGACAGCGCGGCGTTGAGTCCGGCGATGACCAGGTTCAGGAAGAAGGGCGTTCGGGTGTCGGAGAGGGCGTAGAAGCCGCGCGAGAGGACGTACTGAGCGGAGAAGGCGATCAGGCCGGGTGCGAAGGCGATGAGCATGCCCGCCATCACCTCGATGTCGGCTCCGCCGGTGCGGCCGTACTCGAAGACGCTGCCCATCACCCAGGGGGCGAGGGCGGCGAACAGCGCGGCGGCCGGCACCACGAAGGCGGCGCTGGAGCGCAGGGCGTAGGAGACGTCGCGACGCAGGGCGGCGAGGTCCCCCTCTGCGGCGGCCGAGCTCATCCGGGGCATCAGGGCGGTGACGAGGGAGACGGTGATGATGCCCTGCGGGACGATCCACAGCTGATAGGCGTTGCTGTAGGCGGTGTAGCCGGCGCCGCCGGCGAGACCCGCCTGGGCGGCGTGCCGGCCCGCGGTGGTGGAGAGCCGGGTGACGACCCAATAGGCGATCTGGTTGGTGAGGACCAGCATCACCAACCAGCCGGCGTTGCGCAGCGGGCGGGCGAGACCGCTTCCGCGCCAGTCGAAGCGGGGACGCCAACGGAAGCGGGCGGCGCGCAACGAGGGAACGAGGGCGAGGGCCTGGAGGACGATGCCGGCGGTGGTGCCGAGGCCCAGGAGCCGGGTCTCGGCGGCGGTGAGGCCGCCCGCCGCGTCGTGGGACACGTGGAGGAAGAGCCCGAAGACGCCGATGATCACGAGGTTGTTGAGGACCGGGGTCCACATCATGGCGCCGAACCGGCCGCGGGCGTTGAGTACTTGGCCGAGCAGGGTGAAGAGCCCGTAGAAGAGGATCTGCGGCAGGCAGTACCGGGCGAGGGCCACGGTGGTACTCGCCTGGTCGCCGCTGTAGCCGGTGTACGCCGAGACGATCAGCGGGGCGGCGAGGACCGCGGCGGCGGTGAGTGCCACGAGGGCCGCGGTGCAGGCGGTGAGCAGCCGATCGGTGTAGGCGGCTCCGCCGTCCGCGTGCTCCTTGGCGGCCCGGACCAGCTCGGGCAGGAAGACGGCGTTGAGCGCGCCGCCGATGAGCAGGATGTACAGGATGTTGGGGATGGTGTTGGCGACGGCGTAGCCGTCGCCGAGGAGGCCGGTGCCCAGCGCCGCGACGACCACGGCGGAGCGGATGAAGCCGGTTGCGCGGGAGACGATCGAGCCTGCTGCCATGAGCACGCCGCTGCGCAGCACCGAGGTCTTCGCCGGCGCCGCGCCGCGGGTGCCACCAGGGGTGGCCGCCCTGCTTCCGGACCCGGTGTCGGTGGCCGTCACCGGCGGGCCAGGTAGGCCTGGAACGCCTTGTGGAGCGCCGCGTTGGCGACTCCGTCCATCGGTGTCTCCCACTCTCCGAGCGTTTCGACGACCTGTCCTCCGGTGCCGAGCTTCCAGCGCAGCAGACCGTACGAACGCGCCGTCGGGTCGAGGGTGGAGGACACCCCGCGCATGTCGTACTCCTGTGCGCCGAGGGCGTGGGCGTCGGACATCATGCGCCACTGCAGGGCGTTGCTCGGCCGTACCTCGCGCCGGTGGTCGGCGGAGGCGCCGGTCTGGTACCAGACGCGTCCGCCGGCGACGATCATCGTGTGGGCCGCGAGGATCTCCCCCTGGTGGACGGCCAGGTAGAGGCGCATGCGGCCCGGCGCCTCCTCGTTGAGCACCCGGTACTGCTGCTCGTAGTAGGCGAGTGAGCGGCCGAGCCGGAACCCGTCGCGCTCCTCGGTGACGCGCAGCAGGCGGTAGAACTCGGGCAGGTCCGCGAAGGTGCCGATGAACGTCTGTACACCGGCCTTCTCGGCCTTGCGCACGTTGCGCCGCCATTCCTGGTTGAGGCCCGCCCACACGTCGTCGAGGGAGCGGCCGGCCAGCGGCACTCGGAAGACGTGGCGGGGCTGGGCGTCGCCGTCGTCCTCGCCGCCGCACCGCCTCCAACCGCGGGTGCGCAGCCGGTCGGCGAGGGCGGCGCCCACCGGGTCGACCTCGGTGGCGAGGACATCGGACATCTGCCGGCCGGGCCCGGCGCCGGACTTGACGGCGGTCGCGTCCCAACGGCGGTAGGCGGGGGTGGGGCCCATGCGGACGGCGAAGGCGCCCTGGGCACGCAGGTGGCGCAGGAGCGGGGTGAGCCAGCGGTCGATGTACGGATCGGACCAGTCGGCGACGGGACCCTCGGGTATGTAGGCGAAGTATTTGCGGGTTCCGGGAAACTGTCGATAGAGAACGAGTCCGGCACCCTGAATCTCGCCGTCCGGATAATGCCATCCGAAACTCTCCGAGCGCCAGAGGTCCTTTACACGGGCCCAGGAAGGGTATTGGAGAAAGCTCGCCCCGCCGTGCCGGGAAAGGAACGTCTGATATTCGGCGACCGACAGGGTGCGCACGCGGAGCTCCCGGTCCTGGTCGTGGTCGTGGTCCTGCCGAGCGGGGTTCACGAGCAGTGCGCACACGGCTGTCGGCCTCCCTGTTCTTCCTGGTCTCCCTGACGGGCACTCAACAGGACTTTCACAGCCGACCGTGACCGGAGCGCGCAGCATTTGTGACCGGATGATGACCGTTTGGCTGCGGTCGGCGTCACAGGGAAATGGACGACCTTTTCCCGCGATCCGGGAACCTGGAGTCGAGCCGCTCGCATCCTCTTTTGCGAACGTTCACCACCACCGCTCCTGGAAAGGGCCCTTCGTTGAGCCGTATACGCCGCACCGCCATGGCGGGCACCGCACTTCTGGCCGCCTCTTTGACCGCCTGTTCGGGCGGGAGTGACGGTGGCGGTGACGACAAGGACAAGACCGAGCTGAAGCCGAAGGCGCCCATGGCGGTCTCGGTCGGCCAGACGGGCGGCCAGGTCACGGCGGGCCGTCCGGTGACCGTGACGGTCGCCGACGGCAAACTGGCCCAAGTGAAGGTGACCGACGCCAAGGGCGCGGAACTGCCGGGGAAGATATCCGACGACGGAAGGACCTGGACGTCGGAGCGCAACGCCGCTCCCGGCGCGGAGTACAGGGTCGAGGCGCAGAACGGCGACAGTCAGAGCGCCACCACCCGGTTCAGGACCAGCGCCGCCGACAAGGTGAACAAGGTCTCGATCAACATCTCCAAAGGCAGCTCGGTGGGCGTGGCGATGCCGGTGTCGCTCGTCTTCGACAACCCGGTGACGAACAAGGCGGAGGTCGAGAAACAACTCAAGGTCACCACCTCGAACAACACCGAGGGCACCTGGGGCTGGATCAAGGACTATTCCGGCAACGACCGCGTCGACTGGCGGCCCAAGGAGTACTGGAGGTCCGGCACGGACGTGAAGGTCGAGATGCACCTGAACGGCGTGGACTCCGGGAAGGGCGGAGGCATGTTCACCCGGGACTACGACACCGAGTTCAAGATCGGCAAGGATCGTCGGATCCGGGTCAGCCTCGACACCAAGAGGATGTCGGTGACCCAGGACGGCCGACAGCTCGCAACGGTCCCGATCTCGGCCGGCACCCCGGGCGGCAAGAAGGCCTCCTGGTCCGGGAAGATGGTGATCATGTCGAAGGAGGGCACCATCCGGATGGACTCCCGGACGGTGGGCCTGGAGAACGCCTACGACAAGATGGTCGACTACTCGATGCGCCTCACCTGGTCCGGCATGTACGCGCACGCCGCCCCGTGGAACGAGGGCGCCTTCGGCCGCGTCAACAGCAGTTCCGGCTGCGTGGGGATGAGCGACGCCGACGCCGGGGAGTTCTTCGGACAGTCCCAGATCGGCGACGCCTTCGAGGTGGTCGGCGAGGGCTCCAAGGGCAACGCGGACATCGGCAACGGCTACGGCGAGTGGAACCTGTCGTGGGATCAGTGGAAGGCCAGGAGCGCCTTGTCCGGCACCCCCCGGAACGGCTGACGCCCACCGCTGCCGGGGCGGCCGGGTCGACCGCCGGCGACGCCCACCACAACCTCGGGCAGGCGGACCGGGCCGAGTGGACGTGGGGCATCGCGAGCGACACCGCGCTCTCGAACATGTCCGTCCCCGGCACCCATGACACGCTCGCCATCCCCCGGCACGCCCGGGGGCCGTCCCTCCTTCCCGGAGGGACGGCCTGTTCACTCCGACTCCCCCGACTTCCCGGGCCCCTTCCCCTCCTCGTGGGAGGGGAAGGTCACCCGAGTCACGTTCGCGTCGTGAGTCGCGCGACCGCCGCGTCGTATCGCGCCTGAAGCCCCGTATCCGCCGATACCCGCAGCAGCGCGCCGAGTGCCCGTACCGCGCCGTCCTCGTAGCCGGAAGACTCCGCCTCCCGGGCGGCCTGGTCGAGCTGCCGGATGCCCCCGGCCTCGTCCCCGAGCCCCAGCAGCGCCTCTCCCCTCGCCATGAGAAGCAGTACCCGGGGCACGTCGGCCGTGTCCGAGCGATCGTCGAAGGCGAGGGCTTCGGTCGCCGTGTCGAGAGCCTGGCGCCATTTCCCGGCGTCGACCCGATGCCGGGCGAGGTGCTGCATGGCCAGTCTCTCGATGGTCCGGTTTCCGGCCTTGCGCGCCAGCTCCAGCGCCCGTTCGCATCCCCGCGCGGCCTCGTCCGGGCCACCGAGTGCCGCTTGCGCCACGGCCAGGACGATCAGCGCGTTCGCCTCGGCGACCGCGTCACCGGACCGGGCGGCGAGCGCGGAGGCGGCCCCCAGACGAGTCAGCGCCTCCGCGATGCGCCCCTCCTCGATCAGAACCCAGCCGAGCACGTTCAACACGCGCGACTCGCCGTGCTGATCGGCGTCGGCCCGCGCCGCCTCCAGCGCGGTCTCCAGGAGCGGAACCCAGCCGTCCCGCACCCGCCACACGATCAACGGCCACAGCAGCAGAACGATCCGCCAGGTCCTGCCGTGCAGTCCGGCGGTCTGTGCCGCGGCCACCGCCAGGGTGAGGTCGTCCCTCTCGGCCGCGTACCACGCCACCGCGGCGGACCGGTCGGCGAACTCCCTCACGGCGGCGGGCGGCAGGTGGTCCGCCGGCAGCGGAAAGCAGTCCTCGTTGCCGGGCTCGGCCGCCGCCACGGCCGCGAGTGCCGTGGCGACGTAGTGGTCGAGCACGCGCTTGAGCGCATCCGGCCCGGCGTCCAGGCTCCGCGCGTAGAGCCGTACGAGATCGTGCAGCGTCCAGCGACCGGGCGCCGACTCCGTGACGAGGTGCGCCGCGGTCAGCCGCTCCAGGGACATCTCGGCGGCTGCCGGATCAGTGTCCGCCAGGGCCGCCGCCGCATACCGGTCGACGTGCGTGCCGGGGTGACGGCCGAGCTGGGCGAACTGGCGGGAAACCTGCGGGGGGAGCTGCCGCAGCGTCAGGTGCAGCGCCGCCCGTACGCCGGTGTCCTCCACGTCCAGCAGGCTCAGCCGGCGCGTCTCGTCGGACAGCTCGGCGGTCATCTCTCCCAGCGACCAGCCGGGCCGCTGCGCCAGCCTGGCGGCTGCCACCCGCAGTGCGAGCGGCAGCCCGCCGCACAGCTCGGCCAGCCGCCGCGCGGCCACCGGCTCCGCGAGCACCCGTTCCGTGCCGAGTACCCCGGCGAGGAGCATCGTGCCGTCCTCCGGCCCGAGCACGTCCACGGCCACGGGCCGGGCCATGTCGGTGACGATCAGCCCCGACAGCCGGTGCCTGCTGGTGACGACGGTGACGCAGTGGCGACCGCCTGGCAGGAGCGGCCTGACCTGCTCGGAGTCACGCGCGTTGTCGAGCACCACGAGGAGCCGGAGGTCGGCCGTCAGCGACCGGAACAGCGCGGCCGCGCCGTTCGTCGACTCCGGTATCCGGCGCTGCGCGACACCGAGCGCCGCCAGGAACTCGCGCAGCACTTCCCTCAGGGCCGGCACGCCCGTGTCGCCGAAGCCGCGCAGGTCGGCGTAGAGCCGCCCGTCGGGGAAACCGTCACGGCCGTGGTGTGCCCAATGCAGCACCAGGGCCGTCTTGCCGACCCCGGCGGGCCCGGTGATCAGACAGACGGGCGCCTCTCCCGTGGCGGCCCGGGACAGGGCGAGGAGCTCCGCCGCCCGCCCGTGGAATCCGCGCGGTGCGCGCGGGAGCAGCTCGGGAGCACCGTGCCGAGCGACGTCCGGTACGGCGGCAGGGAGCGGGACGGCCGTCGGGGTGACCGGGGAAGCAACCGGAACCGCGGCGTCTGCTTTCGCCGTGCCCCCTGTGATGGCCGGCGTCACGTCTCCTCCGGTGGCCTGCGCCACGTCTGATTCACCGCCGCGCAAGGCCGAGGCGTAGGCGTTCGCCAGTTCCGGCCCCGGGTCCACGCCCAGTTCGTCGGCGAGCAACCGCCGGGTGCGATGGAACCAGTCCAGCGCCTCCGAACGGCGCCCCGCTCTCCGGAGCGCCTCCATGAGCGCGACGGACAGCGATTCGCGCAGCGGGTGGGCCACTGCCTCGGCGCGCAGGACAGCGGCGGCCCCGGCATGGTCCCCCAACCGCGCGCACCCCGAGGCAAGTTGCTCCACCGCGGCCAGCCGCAGCTCCTCCAACGCCTGTGCGGCGGCCTGCAGCGGTGGGCTCGGGCACACGTCGGCCAGCGCCGGGCCTTGCCACAGCGACAACGCCTCTCGGTACGTCGCCACGGCCTCGGCCGGCCCAGGCTGCTCACGGGCCAGAGCCACCAGGCCTTCGAAGCGGTGCACGTCCAGCAGGGACTTCGGCATGCGCAGGACGTACGCCGGGCCCTGGGTGACCAACTCGACGCCGTGCGCCCCGGCGTCGGCGCTCGTCAGCGAGGCTCGTAACCGCGACACATGGCCCTGGATGACGCTGCGGGCGCGCGCCGGAGGTTCGTGTTCCCACAGAGCGGTCGTCAGGTGATCGACCAGCACGGGGCAATTGGGGCGCAACAGCAACGCGGCGAGCAGGCTGCGCCGTTTGACGGGACCGAGCGGCAGACCGCCGGCCTCGGTGACGACCGACACCGCTCCGAGCAACCGGAACTCCATCTGCCCCATGCCTCCCAGCAAAAGAGTTCAGGATAGCGCGGCGCTTCCCGGGGTCGAGCACCTCCCGGCCGGCGAACGGCCACATCCGGCGGTCCTCTGCCGGTCAGGAGCACCGCGGTGCCTGACGGCCGTCAGCAGCGGCGTCCCCGGCCGGGCGACGGAGCCGTCTCCGCCGCCGTCCCCTCGCGCCGGAAGAGAACGACGAGGAAGGTCAGGGCGATCCCCGCCGCGATCACGTAGAGGGTGGTGCTGATGCCCTGGGCCGTCCGGTTCCGCAGCTCCTCCCCGCCAGAGCCGTGCAGGCCGGTCGTCGCCACGAGCACCAGAACGGCGAGGCCCACGGCGGCGCCCATTCCCGAACCGGTGGAGGCGATCCCGGACGCGGTGCCCTGGTCGCCGTCGGCCACACCGGTTCCGGCGGCGATGAACATGCCGGTGAACACGACGCCGTCACCGACGCTGAGCGCGACGAGCCCCGGGACGAGGGAACCGTAGGAACCGTTCGGGGTGATCGCATGGCCGAGCAGGACGGCTCCGAGCGTGCCGACGGCGAGGGCGCCGAGCAGCGTGTCGCGGAGCCCGAACCGGGTCACCATCCGGCCGGCCGTCATCGACCCGGCGACGACGACCGCCGTCGGGACGATGAATCCCGCTCCGGTCCGGAGGGCGTCGTAGCCGAGGACCTCCTGAAAGTAGAGCGAGAGGAAGTACAGCACGGAGCCGAACGTCGCCATGAACAGGAAGGCGACGACAAGGCTCGTGACGAGGCTGCTGTTGGCGAGCAGCCGGGGCGGAACGAGCGGATCGTCGCTGCGGCCCTCCACCAACGCGAACACACCCAGCAGGAGAAGTCCCGCCGCGGCGCTTCCCAGGATGCCCGGCGAGCGCCAGCCCAGATCCGGTCCCTGGACCAGCGCGAACACGATCAGCGTGACGCCGAAGGTGACGCTGAGCGCGCCGGGCAGATCGAAGCCGCGCTTCCTGTCGCGCGGCCCGTCCTTCGGGATGAGGACGAACGCGAGCAGCAGGGCGGGCACCGCCAGCGCGACGTTGACCAGGAACACCGCTTCCCAGCCGAAGACGTGGGTCAACACTCCGCCGAGGAGAACGCCGATCACCAGTCCGGCCGCGCCCGCTCCGCCCCAGACTCCCAACGCGCGGTTGCGCGGGCCGCCTTCGGCGAACGTGACGTTGATGAGGGCCAGTGTGGTGGGGAAGACCAGCGCGCCGCCGAGGCCCTGGACCGCGCGGGCGGCGAGGAGCATCGGGGGCCCGGTCGCCAGTCCGCCGACAAGGGCCGCTCCCGCGTAGAGGGCGAGCCCCGTGGCCAGTACCCTACGGCGACCGAGGAGGTCCGCCGTGCGTCCGCCGAACAGCAGGAAGCCCGCGGAGGCCACGGCGTAGGCGCTGATCACGGACTGGAGGGTACGGCTGGAGTATCCGAGGTCGTGGGCGATGTCGGGCAGCGCCACGACGACGATGTACTGGTCGAGGGAGACGGTGAACATGGCGAACGACAACAGCGCGAGAGTCGCCGTCTCCCTGTTCCTGCCGAGGCCGCCCGGCCGAAACCTCGCGTCAGACGCCACAACAGCACTCCTCGGCGACACCGACACCGACACCGACACTACGAACATCACATTCAGGAATGCCCCACTATGTCACGGTCCCCGCGATCTGTGCGTGTGAGGAGGTCCGGCCGCGGCACGACGCCGACCAGTCGGTTGATGAGCTGTCTTCCCGGCGGCTGCGACGTCTGGGCGAAGCGCCCTGACCCGAATGGCCCCCTGTGCGCCGCGAAACACGGCCGCCGACGGCAGGGGGTGCGGGGACTTGGTAGCCGGGCCTTGAGCGCCGGAGCGGGTGCCTGCCCCCTCCCCCCGCCCTCGGTGGACCACCCGCCGTGGCACCGCACGACAGGCCGAAGTGCGCGAAAATTCTGGCCATGGAGACGACATTGAGCTTGAACACGGCGATCTCCGACATCGCCTGGTTCCTGGTGGTCGGGCTTGCCGTGGTGGGTTTCCTGCTCGGCGGTTTCGTACTGGGCAAGAGGATCCGCAACAAGGAACCCGCCCCGCCCACCGCCGAGAGCCAACCGCACCTGCCCGACGGCGGGGCGGTCCACGAGATCCGCGAGGAACGGGAGTACGTGGGGTTCCCCTCGGAAGGCCTGCGCCCGCACGAGATGCAGGGATACGGCAACTTCGGCTCCACCACCCACAGCCACCAGGAAGAGGCGCGCGCCGAACGCGAGTCCGGCTACGGACACCAGGAGGGACCCGGGCCGCACCCGCAGCCGGAATCCCCGCCGGACTCGGGCCGCGGCGCCCACAGCTGATCCGGCTTCCGGAAGTGGTACGCCCACCGGTCCCTGAAGGATCGAACCCCTACGGCTCTGTGATGGTCAGAGGGTTCCCTGTCGCTTGATCAACGACTTCGCGCTCGTCCAGCGGTTTCCGGAGCGTGAAGCTCACCGGTTCCAGTCCGATGTTCGCCGCGCAGGCTTCCCCCTCCTTCTCGTGTGTGGTCAGCGTCAGCGTCAGGGAAACCATGGTGTCGGTCTCGGTCCCGGAGAGCCGGCCCTCTTGACACCCCCCGATGGGGACATCCGTCGTGAGGGTCCGGCTGTCCGCACTGATGACGGTCGGTCTCGTGATGGGCTGAGAGGTCGAGGAGCGGCCCGACTCGGGGATTCCGGCTCGCTCGGCCTGCCCGCAGCCGCCGAGCGCGAAAGCGCCGAGCAGGGCCGCCAGGGTGGCCCGCGCGTGAAGTGAGCGTGGATTCATGCCGGTGTGATGCCTCAGGTTTGCTCCTGGTTCCTGCAGGGACAGCACCACGGTCCGGTCGCCTCGACCTATCCGGCCCCGGACGGTGTACCGCGCCTGTGCGATCAGCCGTGCCGGAGCCGCGGACCGCCCGCCCCCCTGCCCTTCCGCCTTTCCGCCCGTCCGCCCGTCCGCCCGTCCGCCCGTCCGCCCGTCCGCCCGTCCGCCCGTCCGCCGATGTCATCGCGCGCCGCGCCGTCGGGCAAGCCATCTGCGACGACGGACAGGAGCCGGCCGGCGCCGGCGCGAACGGCCGTTCTGCTTCCCGGATCCCCGCGGGTGTAGTAGATGGTTCTCAGGCGTCATCGGCTCGGGGCAAGGGGTGGGAGCACATGGAACCGGTTGGGTTGTCGGAGGCTCTGGACGAGCTGCGCAAGGAGCTGTACCGGGCGGCGGACGGCGGGGCCGGCCAGCAGTTGCGGTTCGAGGTGGAGCGGGCCGAGCTGGAGCTCGAGGTCGAGTTCCGGCGTGAGGGCCAAGGGAAGGTGAAGGTCACGGTCGGCGCGTGGGGAGCGAAGGCGGAGGGGGAGGGTGGCCACTCGCGGGGATCGGTGAGCCGGCAGCGTCTGACCCTCTCGTTGAAGGTCCAGGACGAGGCGACCGGCGGCCAGTCGTGGAAGGCGGGCCGCGGAGCCGGACGTGCAGGGGCCGCTTCCGACGCCGAGGCCGAGGCCGATCAGGAGGACGGGGTGGCCGGGGTGGCCGGGGTGGAGCTGGACGACGTGGACGGCGTGCCGCCGTGGGAGCGTTGATCCGTGCAGCCCGGGCGTCTGGCTCTCGTACGAGTGGCGGGGCGGACGGAGGGGTCGGGCTATCTGATCGGCCCGCAACTGGTCCTCACCGCTCTGCACGTGGTCACGCGGCAGGTACGGGACCGCGCGGGAAGGCTGGTGAGCGAAGAGCTGCGGCAGGCCGGGGAACTGTCCGTCCTCGTCGGGCACCCTCGTGTCGACCGGCACGGTGCCTTCAGTCTCACCCGCGTGCCCCGGACGGAGCGGCGGGCCCGGGTGTGCTGGCCCTACCCGCTGGGCGTGCACACCTCGGAGAGGCTCGACCTCGCCCTGCTCTGGCTGGACCGTCCCGTCGAGACGGCGGGGGAAGCGGTGCGCTGGGGTGAACCTGCCGGTACCGTCCCCGTGCCGTACGAGGGATTGGGCTATCCCCTGTTCGCCGAAACCGACGACGAGGCGCACGTCGAGCACCTGCGCGGCCGGCTGCCCGTGCTGAGTACGGCCCCGTACGGATGGGTCCTGGACGCGCGGGTCCGCCCCGCGATGCCCGGCCCGGGGCAGGGGACGCCGTGGTCGGGCGCCTCGGGAGGGGCGGTCTTCAGCCTCGGGAGGCTGGTCGGCGTCGTCGTCGGTCAGCGCCCCGAGATGGGGCTGAGCCGCCTGCACGCCCATGCCGTCGGGCACCTCTTCGGAAACGAGACGGCCGAGAGCATCCTGGCTCGTCACGGCGGGCACGGGCGCCTGCCCGTACTGGAGAAGGTGACGGCTCGCGAACCGGGCGGGGGCAGCGAGGCAGGTGCCTGGCCCGTGACGATGGGCACCGTGCCGACTCTGGCCTCGGCCTTCCAGGCCCGCACCGGCGTGCGCGAGCGCATCGACGGTGCCCGGACCGGCCGCGCCGGGGTGGTGCTGACCCAGGTGCTGTCCGGCGGTGGTGGGGTGGGCAAGACCCAACTGGCCGCCGCCTACGCCCATGAGGCCCTGGCGGCGGGCACCGACCTGGTGGTGTGGGTCGACGCCACCGACACGGACCACGTCATCACCCAGTACGCCCGGACCGCCCACCGCGTCGGGGCGCCCGGCGCCGAGGGCCGGGACTCCGAGGCCGACGCGCGGGCGTTCCTCTCCTGGCTGAGGACGACGTCCCGCTCGTGGCTGGTGGTTCTCGACGACCTCACCGACCTCGACGGCTCGCAGGAGTGGTGGCCGCAGGCCTCCCCCTTCGGCAGCGGCCGGGTGGTGGCCACCACCCGCCGCACCCACGAGCCGTGGCTGTCCGGCGGCGGCCGGGCCGAGGTCGCCATCGACACCTACACACAAGACGAGGCCCACACCTACCTGCACGACCGCCTGACCGCCGCGGGAAGGTCCCACCTGCTCGACGGCCAAGCCACCCCACTGGCCTCGGCTCTGGGTCTGCTGCCCCTGGCCCTGGCCCACGCCGCGGCCTACATGATCGCTCAGGACGAACCCTGCTCCCGCTACCTCGGTCTCTTCAGCGACAGTGCCAACCGCCTGGCCGCGCTCCTCCCCCGCGCGGCGGATGCTGAGGGCTACGGCCGGCAGGTGGACGCGGCTCTGCTGCTCTCCCTGGACGCGGCCCAGATGAGCGACCCGGTCGGGCTGGCGGTCCCGGCACTGCGCCTGGCGGCGATCCTGGACCCCGCGGGCCACCCCCAGGACCTGTGGGCGGACGCAGCCGTCACGCGCTACCTCGGCGCCCATCAGTCCCTGGCCTCTCCTTCCGGGCCTTCGGAGGCGGGCGGGGAACGTGCCCGAGCCGCACGGCGACTGCTGCACCGGTACGGCCTGATCACCGACGACTCCCGCGGCGGCCACCACGCCGTACGCATCCACGCCCTGACCGCCCGCGCCGCCATGGAGATCATCCCCGACGGGCAGCTCCCCGCCCTCGTCCGGGCAGCCGCGGACGCCCTCCTGGCCCTGTGGCCCCGGGCCGACCACACCGACCGCGACCTCGGCGGCGTCCTGCGGGCCAACACCGACGCCCTGCGGACCCACGCCGGGGACCTCCTGTGGGTTCTGGACAGGTACCCGGTCCTGTACCAGGCCGCGCACAGCCTCTACGACAGCGGCCTCTACACGGCCGGCATCACAGACGGGCAACGCCTCGCTGCCGACAGCAAAAGGCTGTTGGGCCCCGAACACCCCAACACCCTCACCGCACAGGGGTACCTCGCCGCCTTCCTGCGCAAGGCAGGCCGGATCGACGAGGCCATCGCCCTGCTGGAGCAGGTGACAGCAGACTCCGAGCGGGTGCTGGGCCCCGAACACCCCGACACCCTCACCGCGCGGGGCAACCTCGCGGGCTCGTACGGACAGGCGGACCGCATCGACGACGCCATCGCCCTCGAAACACAAGGGGTGGCGGACCACGAGCGGTTGCTGGGTCCCGAACACCCCCACACCCTGATCGCACGCGGCAATCTCGCGGCATCGTACTGGGGGGCGGGCCGGATCGACGAGGCGGTCGCCCTCGAAGAGCAGGTGGCGGCCGACAGTGAACGGCTGCTCGGCGACGAACACCCCCACACCCTCCTCAGCCGGGCCAACCTCGCCGCCTCCTACCGCAAGGCGGACCGGATCAACGAGGCCATCGCCATCGAGGAGCAGGTGGCGGCGGCCCGGGAGCGACTGTTGGGCCCCGAGCACCCCGACACCCTCGCCGCCCGGGCCAACCTCGCGGCCTCCTACCAACGGGCCGGCCGCGTCACCGAGGCCATCGTGCTCCTCGCACGGGTGGTGGCCGACCGGGAGCGGGTGCTGGGCCCCGGGCACCCGGACACCGTCATTGCCCGGGGCGGCCTCGCCCTGATGAACGCCTTCATGAGGAGAAGGGGCCGGTTCACGGGCGGGCCCTGACCGGGTGCCTCCCACCGCGTCGGCGACGGGCAGGCCGGTCTCCCGCAGCGGAATCGGACAGCGGTGAACCCCGAGGCCACCCCTGCCGGTGAGGAACCAGGCCCACTCACGTGAGGACGGCACCGGCAAGGCGTGCTCCTCCAGCACCGCGCTCATGCGCGTCTCCAAGGACGCCCGCACCCACTGGCCCGACTTCCAGGAGGTCATACGAACCTGGCCGCTCGCCCTGTGGGTGGCCGTCGACAACATGTTCACCGCGTACGGCTCCGACCACCGGCGGCTGCGACGGATGATCGCCCCGGCGTTCGCGGCGCGCCGTGTCGCCGACCACACCGGCATCGAGACCGTCGTCTGGGAGCGGCACAACGACAACCGCCACCGCACCCACGGACATGCCGACGGTCCGCCCCGTGGCATGACGGCTGTCGGACACGCGGGGCCGGCCCCGGCCGCGGCCCGAGGCCGTGACGGTGAAGCGGCCCGACGCGTTCGGGCCGCGGATCCCGCGGGTGGTGGTCGGGCGGTTACTCGTACCGATACTTCAGCGAATCCGCCTCCGCCTGCTCGATGTCGGCGATCGTCAACTCCGGCATCCGCAACTGGGCCAGCGTCACCTCGGCCGATGCCGGTTGGGCGTCCGCCGACAGCCACTCCTCCGGCTTCCAGGCCCCGCTGCGCAGCAACGACTTGGGGCAGTGCGGGTAGACCTCCTCGATCCCCAGCACCAACGCACTGGCCGGTGGCTTGCCCACGGCGGTCAGCTGCGACAGCAGCTCCGGGCGGGTGGAGACGCAGGCACGGCCGTTCACCCTGAGCGTCGTGGTGCGTCCCGGGATGACGAACAGCAGCCCGGCCCGTCCGGTGGCAATGACGTTCTGCAGGGTGTCCAGACGCTTGTTGCCGGTCGCGTCCGGCATCGCCACCGTCCGTGCGTCCAGGACGGCGACGAACCCCGCGGGGCCGCCGCGCGGGGAGACATCACAGTTGCCCTCGGCGTCCGCGCTGGCGACCAGAACCAGCGGTGAGCAGCCGATCAACCGCCTCGTCTGATCCGTGAGTTCCGTCATCTGCTTCCGCACGGCCGCGCCGCTGGGGGATGCGTAGACCCGGCGCAGCGCCTCCTGGTCAGGCACGGCGTCGAGACGGAGCGAGTCGAAGGCACTGCTGGTATGGGTCGTCATGCCTTCGACCCTAACTACTGAGCTTTTCGTCTTGTTGTCGGGTGTCCGGAGGGTAGTGATCTTTCGGTATGCGGCTGAATCTGGTGGCCACCGTATGACTGTTCCCGACGCCGAGATGCCCGTGGGGCGGATCCAGCTTGAGGCCGATACGAAGACTCAAAAGGGCCGTCCGGTCAGCGGAGGGCGACGGTGGTGCCGAGTTGTTCGAGGTATCGCACGGTGCTCTCGAAATAGGTGAGCTCGCCTGCGGCGTCCACGCTCACCGAGGCCAGGGCCTGCCGGGCGATCTCCGAGTCGTGCCAGACAAGGGTGAATGGCCCCGGCAGGTTGTCCCCGCCGCAGGGGCAGCCCTTGAGCATCCCCCAGCACAGGTTGAGGTGCCAGCCGGGGCCTGCGACTGCTTCGCCGAGCGCGCACTTGAGGCCGGCGACGTCCGTGACGAACCGGCCGTCCAGATGACATGTGCTGCCCGCGTCCGCGCCGGGACTGGCCGAGGTGAAGCGCAGCCACTCCTCCCGCCCGCCAGGTGAGAAGCGGGCCCACGTGTTCCGTTCGCCCGGAGCACCCTCGTACCACGCATCCCAGACCGGGCGTGCCGCGAGTCCTGGCGGGTGTTTCAGTCCTTCGCGCAGGGACATGTCGATGAGGGCGCCCCCGAGCACAGACGGGCGGGAGTCGGCGATGTGGAGTGTGAGGCGTTCCTCGGTGCGGATCACCCGGCCGGTACGGTCCACCGCCCGGAGTTCCACCGGGTCGCCGTCCGCCCTCGGCCGGACGAGCCGTTCGAGCAGTTGCCCGGTCGGCTCGCAGCCAATGAGTCGCATCGGCGCCACCTTCGGGGCAGGCCGGTCAGCGTACAGGCCCTCGACTCGGCGGCACTGGCCGATCCGGCTGCCCGTCCCGTTGTTGATCTGTACCTCTGCGTCCTCGGGCTCGCGGACAGGGCCCGGACGGTAGGAGGGCTGACTCGGACCGGCCACCTCGGCCTCGATGAACACATCGAGCAGCAGCGGATCACTCAAGGAGGGACGGCTGCCCACAACGAGGACGTTCTCCAAGTCCCAGTAGTGCACCCAGTACCCGTCCCACGAATCCTTGTGGTTGTCCGGGAACTCGACCGTGACGAACAGATCACCGAGATCGACCGGCTCACGCGCCGACCGCTCGACGGCCTTCAGCAGCCGACCGGTCGGTGCACAGGCGACGAGGGTCAGCGATTCCCGCCTGGTCACGGGGTCCACGAACAGCCCGTCGGCGTTGGAGCACTGCGCCCAAAGCGTCTGCTCGCCGTCCCATTCCTCGCTGACCAGCAGATACCTGAGCGGAATGTTCCGGTTCCACGCCCAGTTGGCCTCTTCGAACTGCACATCGTCCTCTCATAGAGTCACAACCTGGCTCGACGATATGTCGGCCGGGGTGAAGCTGCTGAGAGTTTCAGCGGCGGACCGGCCGGTCGAGGGTCAGGCCCGTGCCAGCGAGACATCCGTCGATGAGGTCGGGCCGGAGTTGGATGTATCGCAGGCTTCGCCGGAGGGCGCTGGTGAGGTGGTCGGGATCCTCGAAGGCGACGTTCGCTGTCGGGCCGTGCCGCAGGAGTGACCACACGCTCTCGACGGGGTTGAGGTCCGGGCGGATACGGCGGCAGCTGGAACACGGTGAGCCAGTCGTGTTCGGCCGCGTACCGCTTCATGCCGGCAGTGCGGTGGGTGTTCAGGTTGTCCCAGACGACCACGATGGGGCCGCCGAGCTGGATGTGGGCCCGGACCAGCAGATCACGGTAGTCGGTCCAGGCGAAGCTCTTTCGGGCCCCTTTGAACGGCAGGTGAAAGCGGGGCCGGTAGATCAGCCGGCTCTTCTTGCCGGGCTTGTAGCAGCACAGAGTTGCTATGGAGATCCGGCGGCGTGACCTGCCGCGAACCCTCGCCGACCTGACAGACGACGATCCCTTCCGCGGCCAGTCGCCCGCGCCCCTCACTCGGACCGGTTGCCCCGTGTCTGGAGGGCGGCCTCCAGCCGGGCGATGTCCTCGGCGTCCTTGGTCCGTCGACGCCTGGAAGGATCCCAGATCGGCATCATCCGTTTGATCTCGATCTGGGCCCGCGGGCTGACGATCGCACAGCGCACCCCACCCAACCGGCCCGGACCGGCATCGAGCATTCCCTCGGGCCAGGGGGCACCGGCCCATGGGCCCCCGGCGACCACCACACGGCCGCCCGTATCCCGGTCCAGGAGCGTAAAGCTGCTGTCCAGCCCGTCCTTGGCGAAATCGAGCTGCAGGTCGGGGGGCGGTCCTGGGACCGGCTGATAGCCGCGCGGCAGCAAGCCTTCCGCCAGGGCCCCGGCGTCGTCCGTCCAGGCGAACCAGTCGATGTCCTCATGGTCTCGCGTGATCTCGCCGAGGAAGAAGTCCATGGCCCATCCGCCGCGAAGCCACACTTCGATCTGGTGAGCTCCGGCGACCTGCACGGTCTCAGCGATCAGACGGAGTTGTCGATCCGCGCGTTCCGTGTCCACAGCCACGCAGGTTACGCGGCAACTACGCACCTCTGCACGACATTTGGCTCCCCCGGGACGGGCGTACGAGGCCCGACGCGGCACTGGGAGTTCTCGTCACATGTCATGTGTCGGCCCGGGGCCTGGGGACGGAGGTCGTTGCCTCGACTTGAGTCGAGCCGAGCAATCGACCACCTCTCGGAGGCATGTCGGTGGCTGCTCCCACGCTTCCGACCGTGAATGTGGATGATCGTGCACGGATCTCCGTGTACGCGGGCGCCCTCCGGGATCGCGGCCGGGCCGAGGAAGCCGAGACCGGATCCGCCCCTCGCCGCGAGGACGGGTACTCCCTGGAGCCGCCCTTCCAGGGTGGCGCTGTCACGCCCACATCAGGAGTGGAGCGAGTGCGACGGCTGCTTTGTAGGCCTCAGCGCTCTTGTCGCCGTGGGGGTGTGCTGACGGCGGTCGAAAGGGCACCCGGGGCCTTGCGGAATCGCGGGGTCTGGGGAATCCAAGGGGAGGAGCCCCGCCGGCTGCCAGACCGGCGGGGAGGGCGCGGACGAGGGCCATGGGCTACGTCGGGTGGTGCGCCGTGTGCGGATCAGCGGGCGATCGAGATCGCGAAGGGGGTGAATCCGTTGGACCGGATCACGTGGGGTACGAACAGGATGGCGGCCTCGGTGGCGCGGGCCGTCT
>NZ_JBIAQX010000013.1:0-193841 GCF_042889445.1 Streptomyces sp. NPDC002602
GGCGCGCCCCGCTCGCACTCCCCCACGCTGTTTTTTTTACCCCCACCCCCCCCCCCCCCCGCGGGGGGGGGGGGGGGCCCCCCCGCCGGCCCCCCCCCCTCCAGCACGTTCGCCCTGAGGTCAGTCCTTCAGGACGTCCTTGATCTTCTCCTTGGCCTGGCGCGCGTCGCCCTTGGCCTGTTCGGCGCGGCCTTCGGCGGTCAGGCGTTCGTTGCCGACGAGACGGCCGGCGGTTTCCTTGACCTTGCCCTTGGCCTGCTCGGTCTTGGCCTGGGTCTTCTCTTCACCGGACACGGTCATCACTTCCAAGTGGTAGAGAACGCTTACGCAGGAACGTCTGCCCACTTATGGCGAGACAAACGTGTCGACGGGTCGGCACATGGGAGACGCGAGGCGATGGAAGGGCTGTGCGGCTTCCCGCCTGGGCGGATAAGAAACGCCTAAATAAGAAACGCATGTGCGGGGATCGGCAGGGCAGAAGACGCTTCGGAGGTTGATAATCATGGTTCCCCTGCTTCTTGTTCTTTTGCTCGCTCTGATTCTTTTCGGCGCCGGTTTCGCGGTGAAGATCCTTTGGTGGGTCGCGATCGCGGTGTTGGTGCTGTGGCTGGTCGGTTTCGTCGCCCGTCCCAAGGGAGGTAGCGGCCGCTGGTACCGCTGGTAGCGGTTCAGGCGTACGGACTTCGGCCTACCGCTTCGGCGTACCGACTTCGGCGTACTTGCGCGAGGCTTACGGGGCCCACCCCTTCACCGGGGGTGGGCCCCGCCGTCATGTCCGGTCCGGGCCCGGTGTCATGTCCGGTCCGGGCCCGGTGTCATGTCCGGTCCGGGTCCGGCACTGGTCGGTGGTCAGCCTCGCGGCATTGCCGCCGACCTCCGCCGGCGGCTCGGTCGGGGGAACGTCGACGTGGCGTGGCCGGTGCCGTCACGAGGTCAAGCCCGTGGCCGGGAATCGGGTTCAGGCGAGGCGTAGTTCGGCGTTGATGGTTTTGCCGTCGAGGCGCGTGCGGATGTCGACTCGTTGGGTGAGGCGTTTGATGAGTGGCCATCCGTAGCCGCCGGGCCGGTCGGGGGTGCCGGTGCGGGGCTGGGGGGTGTGGGGGTTGGCGTCGGCGACGGACAAGAGGAGGGTGTCGTCGGCGATTTCGGTGTGGAACGCGGTGAGGCCGCCGCCGTGGCGGATCGCGTTGGTGACGAGTTCGGAGGTGACGAGGAGGGTGTCCGCGGCGGTGACGCTGTCCAGGCTGATGCCCGCACGGCGCAGGAGGTCGCTGACCCTGGCGCGGGCGGCGGCGGCGTTGGCCGGTACGCGAGCGGGGTCGGCCGTCGGTGGTGCCGGCGGGTGGGGAGCCGGTGTCGCGACGGTCATGGGACCGCGGTCCTCTCGGTATCCGGAGCCGCGGCCGTCATCGGCTTCTGTGGACGCGTTCATACCGTCATCGCCTGCCCATCGTCGGGCGCGTCATGTGGTGACACGCCGGTTGGGACGGGGGACGTGCACGACGTGGGCTCAGCATGTCATCGCGGTCTCCAGGGAGTCCGTCATGCGGAACGCGGGTCCGGATCCGGTCACCTCGAACAGTCGGCGGATCGCCACCTGTAGTGGGCCCGCGAGAACGAGAACCACTCCCGCCGCCATGTGAGCCTTCCGTGCGTCGAACAGTGCGTGGAGGACGGAGGAGTCCGCGAATTCCGCTTGGGACAGGTCGACCACCGTGCGGGAAGCGCCGCGTGCCGCTGCCTCGACGAGAGCCCGAGCAAGATCCGGCGCGCTCTCACCGTCGAGATCACCGCGCAGGCGTACGACGGTCATGCCTTCGTGCGTGGTCGTGGTGACCACCGCTTCGTCTCCGTTCACCACGCCATGTTCCTACATGGCGAACGGCCGAATCGGCCCGGGTCCCCAGAGGACCCGGATCACGTACAAAGTGCACGCCGTGATGTCCCGCGGGCGCGTCACAGGAGCCCCACCCGGGAGCCCCCCGGGCGGCCCGCCGACGAGCGGCCCGGGCCCGACCCGGGTCTGGATCAACCAGGGACCTGGTACGAGCCCTCGCCCGGGTCCGGGTCCGGGTCCGGGTCAGCCGGTCACGCGTCCGCCTCGCCCGCTCCCTGCACGATCTGCTCCTGCGTGATGACCTGGATCTCGTTGGTGAGCTCGTTGCGAATCCGGTACACCGCATGCGGTCCCGGATCGCGAACCTCCTCGACACGGCCGTGGTGTCGGCCCTCTCGGCCATCGCGGTAGCCCACCCGGTCGTTCTTTTCGAGCGCCATGTTCTCCTCCTGGAGCGCCCGTCCCCGCCCGCCGAGGCCCTGGCGCGCTCTGGCGGCGTAAGTGGCGGCGGATACGGGTTCCGCTCGGGCTGCGTCTTCCCTCCCGGCGAGCCCCCATGCCGACCGTCGTCTTCGATGGTCGCGGCAGTCGGGGCGTTAACGGCGTTAACGGTGGCTACGGCAGGGGCAGAGCCCACCCGGGAGGCTGACATCGCAGGGCCTTGTGGGCGCACCCGCCCGTCCGCCGTCGGGGGCGCCGCGCGACGGCGGGTAGGTGCTGCGCATGGACACACACATCTCCGACCTTCCCGTCCCTCCCGGCCGATCCGCCCTGGGGACGGCGTCGACGTGGTGGCTGACGGCACTGGACCGCATCGAGCACTCGACACAGGTGGACCCGGCCGTGCGGGCACTGCGGAAAGCGATCCGCGCGCTGCCGCTGGGCGGGACGCGTGATCTCCTGCGCGGCCGGGCACTGGGCCATCCCGTCCATCCCGTTCTGGTGCAGGTGCCCATCGGCTGTTGGCTGTCGGCCGCCGTTCTGGACTTCGTACCGGGAGCTCAGTGCGGGGGAACCGTCCTCACGGCGGTGGGCCTGGCCGGTGTGGCCCCGGCGGCCGTGGCCGGCTGGGTCGACTGGGCCGACCTCCCACCCGAGCAGGCCCGGGTGGGACTCGCTCACGCGGCCTCCAACGCCGTCGCGGTCACCTGTTACGCCATCGCCCTCACGAACCGGCTGAGTGGCCGGCGGACGAAGGGTCGACTGTGGTCGGTGGCAGGGCTGACGGCCGTCGCCGTCACCGGCGCGCTCGGAGGCCACGTGGCCTACCGCCAGGCGGTCGGAGCGTATCCGGCCTAGCTAGTCCTGTGACCGGAAAGGTTCACCGTGTCGGGGCGCCCGGCACGGCACCTCGCCGCGTTGTCGGACCGCCCGAGTACGTCCCGTACAAGCGGCAGTCCTTCGCCTTGCGATGCACCGCACCGGACACCGCGCCCCGGCAACCCCTCCCGGCCACAGCACTGGCCGCCGGCGAACGCCGGCGTGACCTCCAGCGGGAACTGACCTGCGACGGACTGCGGGCCGCCGAGGCGAAAGGCAACAAGGGTGGACGCCGGCCGGCTGCCACGGGCGACACGATCGCCGACGTGCACGCCGCATACTTCGACGGCCAGACCACCGCCGCCCTACGCCGAGCACGACCTACAGCTACCGTGATCGAGCCGAGGATCCGCCGGACAGGCCCTGGCCGCAGGGACGGACAACGCCGCAGAGCCGGCAGGCAGGCGTTCGGCTCAAGGTTGGTTGCCGCGTGCCCGGTGGGGGCAAGCGGTTCCCGTGACTCGGAAACCCCCGCCGGACACCACCCCGGACGGTCATCACGTCGTCATCGGCGGACGACGGTGGCGCGCCACCGACCCGGCCATCCCCGATGACGTGAGCGCCCGCCTGCGCGTCCATCTGATGGCTGCCCGGCGGGCCGTCGGCGTCGCGCTTCGCGCCCACGACCCCCGGGCCGAGCGCGCGGCCCGGGACAGGGTGCGGCTGGCGAAGGTGGCTCTCGGGGAGCGCGGTGCCCCGTGGTGGGAGCAGAGCCCCGAGGAACGGCGCACGCGCTGGCAGGAGGGCCTGGCCGCGTTGGACGCCTAGTGCCGTGGCCTGGGCGGAGCGTGCAAGCCGTGTCGTGTGACGGCCGGCGGGTCGGGGTGTCGCGGCGTCGTGGTCGTGGTGTCGTGGTGTCGAAACCTGTCCCCGAGGAAGGGCATCCGATGCGCAGCGTGACCTACTCGATGGGTTCGGCCGGTGCTCCGTCCTGCGACCGGCGGATGAGGGACACGGATCCCGGTTTCCCGACGCGGCCGGCTGCGACAGGTCATGAGATCGGTCATCAGTTTGGTCATGAGTCCGGTCATGGCCTCGGTCATGGCGTCGTCGCGCTCATGCGACGGGTGCGGGGGTGTGCGTTCCGGTGGCGCCGCGGAGGAGCGCCTGTTCGGCCTGTGCGAGTCTGCGGATCCCCTGGACCAGTTGCCCCGGAGGGAGTGTGTACGGCAGGCGGATGTTGCGTTCGAAAGCGCCTCCGACCCCGAAACGTGGTCCGGCCGCGATCGTCACCCCGTGGTCGGGCGCCACGGCTGCGAGCCGTGAACTGATGGGCTCGTGGAACGTCGCCCAGAGTGTCACACCCCCGACTGGCTGAAGGGTGTGGACGTTCGGCAGGTACTCGGTGAGTGCTTGCCGCAGGGCGTCACGTTGTGACCTGAGGTGCTGGAGCGTGTCGGACCGCCGGGTCTGATGCTCATTCAGAAGACTTGCCGTGGCGAGCTGTTCGACCACAGGGGTGCCGAGGTCGGTGGTGGGACGGGCTTGTGCGACGCGTTCCAGGAGAGAGGGCAGCGCGCGGATCCAACCTGTGCGCAGGCCGCCCCAGACGCTCTTGGACACCGAGCCGATGCTGATGGCTGTCGGCATGTGCGCGGCCAGGGGTTCCGGGCTCGGAATATCCAGGGCCAGATCGGTCATGGTCTCGTCGACGACGGTGGGACACGCGAGCTTGAGCCGTTGGCGCACGCTCGTGGACATGCACATCCCGGTCGGGTTGTGGAAGTCGGGGATCAGGTAGGCCAGGTTCGCGGCTCGCCCCACCGCTTGGAGTTGCTCGGTGTCCCAGCCGTAAGAGCCCACGGCAGAGCCCATGGCGACGGGCAGGAGACGGGCGCGCGCTTCGGTGAAGGTCGTGATGGCGTGCGGGTAGGTCGGATGATCGATGAGGACCTTGTCGCGTGGCGACACAAGCACGCGCGTCAGGAGCGCCAGCGCGTGCTGTGCGCCGTTGGTGATCAGGATGTGGTCGGGCCGGGTGGGCAATCCTCGCCGTTGGTACCACTCGGCGACTGCTTCGCGCAGCTCCGCGGTGCCGTAGCGGTCGTAGCCGTGCCGCTCGAAGTGTCGTGGAAGCTGTTCGAGAGCCGTCGCGAACGCGGCGTGGAGGATTTCGACGGGCGCGGCCGGCGCCGCGAAGGACAGGTCGACGGTGTCCGCGTCCGTGCGGACCGGTTGCCGGGGCGGGGCGTCGCCGGGCAGCCGCACCGTCGCCCTGGTACGGGCCTGTGTGGCGAGGTATCCGTGCTCGACCAGCGTGCGGAACGCGGCACCGACGGTGGTCCTGCTGGTGCCGAGCGCGGTGGCCAGGTCACGCTCGCTCGGCAGGGCCGCGCCGAGGGAGACGCGTCCATCCAGGATGAGCAGACGCAGTCTGTCGGAGAGACGTTGATGCGCCGGCCCCGGCCCCTCCTGCCACGTCCCCAACATCCGCGCCACCGCGTGCGAGCTGATCTTCACTCGACCAGCATAGTCAATCTGGCTATGGAACCCAGGGCCAGATGCCCCGAAGACTCACCGCATGGCACCTCCTGCCTCCACGGCACACACCTCCGTCCCGGCTCCCCACCACCCGCCCGTGCTCCCACGCATGAACGCGCTCGCCCAGGTCCGGGCAGCCCGGAAAGCGCGTCGCATCCCCCAACTCCTGTTCGGCTTGGCGGGCTACGGGGCCGCCGTCATGATGCTCGTCCAGTCCGGGCTCGGCGCGGCGGGCTGGAACGTGCTCACGGAAGGGACGGCCACGTCTCTCGGCGTCTCGTTCGGGCGGGCGACCAACCTGATCTCACTGCTTGTGCTCCTTGCGTGGATCCCCCTGCGAGAACCGCCCGGGCTGGGCACGCTCCTCAACGTGGCGATCGTCGGCTTCGCCGCCGATGCCACCGCCACTGTGCTCCCCCACCCACAGGGACCACTCACCCGGATCGGATACCTCGCCCTCGGCCTGGTCGCACTGGCGTTCTTCGACGCGCTCTACCTCGGGGCGCAGTTCGGCTCGGGGCCACGCGACGGCATCATGACCGGACTCGTTCGACTCACACACCTGCCTCTCGCCGTGGTCCGCACCGGCGTCGAGGTCACCGTCGCCGGCGCCGGATGGCTTCTGGGGGGAACGCTCGGCATCGGAACCGTGCTGATCGCACTGTGCATGGGACCTCTGGTCGGCTGCTTCCTCCCGCTGGTGGCGGTTCGCCTCCCCGAGGCCTCCGCACGCGCACGGCGCGGCCGATGAACCTCCACCGTTGCCCTTGTCACCTGTTGTGGCTCGTAGTCTCGTAGGGCTCGTAGTCTCGTAGACCTCGATCGCATCGCGACGAGTTCCCGGAAGGAGCGGTCATGAGTCCGCACAACTCTCCCTGCCACATACGCGAGTTGCGGTTCAGGGCGCTCGGGAGAGACACGCTGCTGGACCGCCCCCGCGCCACGTCCGTCGAGCAGGGGCACGGGTGGGGCGCGTGAGGGCGGGGGCGCGGGACTTTCGCACCTCCGCCCGGGTGCTCGTCGTGGATCCGGCGCCGGGCGAGACGGCACTCACGGAACTGACCGCCCTGGTCGATCTCGGCCTCCGCCCGACCGTCAACCTTCGGCGCGTCCCGGACGCCGGCCTCCGGGCACGCATCGAGGCCGAGTGGGAGACGGTCGACTTCGACGGCTTCTCGGAAGAGCAACTGACCGAACAGATCGAGGCAGACGGGGAAGGGTACGAGGCCCTGAAGTGCCGGGCCGGGATCCCCCTCACTCAAGCCCTGCTGGAGCGGGCCACGGCCGGCGGTCTCCGGCGGCGTCTCTCGCTCGTCGGGAGGGCCGCCGCCGGGTCCGACACCTTCGACCACGAGGCGGCGCGGCGGCTGGGAGTCGCCATCCGGACGACGCCGGGAGCGAACGCGCACGCGGTTGCCGAACTCACCGTGGCGCTCATGCTCGATGCGCTGCGCGATGTCTCCCGGCGCGCGCACGCCCTGCGCGAAGGCTCCTGGAGCGCGGCGATCGAGGGCCTGCCCACGGGCAGTCTCGCGGGCGCGCGGGTCGGGCTGGTGGGCTCGGGGTCGATCGCCCGAAGGGTGGCCGATCTGGTGGGCGCGTTCGGCGCCGAAGTCCGGGTGTTCGGGTCGCCGCGGTTCACCGATGAGCGGGCGGCGGGTTGGCCCGGCCGTCGGGTGGAGACCCTCGCCGACTTGCTGACCGGCTGTGACGTGGTCTCGGTCCACGTGCCGGCCACTCCCGAGACGGCCGCCCTCATCGGGGTCGACGAGCTGCGGATGATGCGCCCCGGATCGGTTCTGATCAACACCGCCCGAGCGAGCGTCGTCCCCGAAGCGGCGCTCGACCGCGCGCTGCGGGACCCGGAGTCCGGACCCTGGCGGGCCGCGGTCGACGTCTTCGACGTGGAGGGCCCCGGCTTCTCCTCGCCCCTTGCGGACAACCCCCATTGCGTCCTGTCCCCCCACGCGGCGGGCATGACCCGGTCCGCGATGCAGACGGCGTCACGACGGCTCCTGGAGGAGTTCGAGCGGTTCCTGCGGCAGCCAGGCCCGCCTGGGCCGTCTCTTTCGGATCTTGCCTGACCCGCGCCGCCCGGCACCGCACCTCGCCGCGTTGTCGAGGCACCCGAGGACGTCCAGTACTCGGGAGCCTCTCCGCCTTGCGATGCACGGCACCGGACGACGCGGGCCTGACCGGCACGATCCGAAAGAGACGGCCCAGCCCCTCCCGGGAAGGGCCCCGCTGAGGTGGGGCGAGATGCTTTCCCGCCGTGTCTCGTCGCGGGCGGGCCGGGGGTGCCCGGCGGGCTTGTCAGACCCGTCAGGCCCGTCAGGTCCGTCACCCGTCACCCGTCACCCGGCAGGTCTGGCAGGTCTGTCAGATCCGGCAGGTCCGTCCGGTCCGTCAGGGTGACGCCGGGGAGGGTGTCGGCGCCGTCGAAGGCGTGAGCGCGGTCGCGGGAGGCGAGGTGGCGGCGGACGGGGTGCTGTCACCGTCCACGCACTTCAGCAAAAGGAAGATCGGCGCCTCAACTCCTTGGGCCACCTGCCCTCCGGGGAGGCCTGCCGTGACAGTCCAGTTGCTCTTCGTCAGCGTAAGCGTCCCGTTGCTCATGTCAGGACCGGCCTGCCAGCCATGTTCGGAACGGGCCCGCACGAAGGCCGCCTTGAGGGCGGTGACCGCCGTCTCCGCCGCATGCCGTCCCATGAGCTGTTCGAGACAGATGCCGTTGAGGTTCGGGGGTTTCCGCTCCACCGTGATGCCTTCCGCCGCCAGTACGGACGTCATCTCCGCGACCGCCGTGTCCGCGGGCAGCGGGCCGAGATCTTGCCGCGGAGAGGAACAGGCCGTCGCCGTCGCTGTCACCAGTGCCGCCATGGCCAGGGACGCCACGGCTGTGCGCCTCTGTCGTCGTCGCACGATGATCTCCACCCTGTCTGCTCTCCGCCTCTGCCGTCCGCCGTCCGCCGTCTGGCATCAGCCAAATCAGCCATCAGCCATCAGTCGTGTGCACGGCCGGCCAGTCTCCCATCCCGCCGATCATGACGGGGCACCGGCACCGGCACCGGCACCGGCACCTGCTCCAGCACCGCTCCGCTCCGCACCGCGCCGCCCCGACCGAACCGGTTGCCCGAGCCCCGCCCCGGCGACGAGTAAATCGCTCCTCTTTGGGTTATTTGTTCCCTATGACTGATCTCGACTACGCCGACAACTCCGACTTCGAGGACGCCGAACGGGGCTTCGTCGCCGCCCTCGCACCGGCGATCGTCCGGGCGGACGACGGTCGCGTCATCTGGGACGGTGACGCGTACGGGTTCCTGGCCGCGGACTGCCCCGACACCGCGCACCCCAGCCTCTGGCGGCAGAGCCGGCTGTGCGACAAGCAGGGCCTGTTCGAGGTGACCGAAGGGATCTACCAGGTCCGGAACCTGGACCTGTCGAACATGACGCTCGTCGAAGGTGACACCGGTGTCATCGTCATCGACCCGCTGATCTCCGCCGAGACCGCGGCCGCCGCGCTCGCGCTGTACCGCGAACACCGCGGCGACCGCCCGGTCACCGGGCTGATCTACACGCACTCGCACGGCGACCACTTCGGCGGCTCACGCGGGGTCCTGCCGCACGGCCACGCCCCGGTGCCGGTGCTCGCCCCGGCCGGGTTCCTGGAGCACGCGGTGGCGGAGAACGTGTACGCGGGTGGCGCGATGACCCGCCGCGCGGTGTACATGTACGGCGCCGAACTGGCCAGGGGGCCTGCCGGGCAGATCGGCGCGGGACTGGGCATGACGACGTCGAAGGGCACGATCACCCTCGTACCGCCGACACTGGACATCACCCACACCGGCCAGGAGGAGACCCTCGACGGTGTGCGGATCGTCTTCCAGATGACACCGGGCACCGAGGCGCCCGCGGAGATGAACTTCTACTTCCCCGACCGGCGCACGCTGTGCATGGCGGAGAACGCCACGCACACCATGCACAACATCCTGACCCTGCGCGGCGCGTTGGTCCGCGACACCCGCGTCTGGGCGCACTACCTGAGCGAGACGATCGCCCTGTTCGGCGACCGGGCCGAGGTCGCGTTCGCCTCCCACCACTGGCCCACCTGGGGCCGGGAGCGCATCGTCGAGCACCTGGCCGGCCAACGGGACATGTGGGCGTACCTGCACGACCAGACCCTTCGCATGATCAACCAAGGCCTGACCGGCCTGGAGATCGCCGAGTTGATCGAACTGCCGCCGGCCATCGCGCGCCGGTGGGCCGACCGCGGCTACTACGGTTCCGTCAGCCACAACGTGAAGGCCATCTACCAGCGCTACATGGGCTGGTTCGACGGCAACCCCGCTCACCTGTGGGAACACCCGCCGGTCGAGCAGGCCCGTCGCTTCGCCGCCGACTACGGCGGCGTTCCCGCGCTGGTCGCCAAGGGCGAGGAGTACGCCGCCACCGGGGACCTGCGCTTCGCCGCGACGCTCCTGGGACACGCCGTCTTCGCCGCCCCCGAAGACACGGCAGCCAAGCGGGCACTGGCCTCGGTGTACGAGAAGCTCGGCCACGGCGCGGAGAACGGCACCTGGCGCAACTTCTACCTGATGGGAGCCCAGGAACTGCGCGGCACGGTCGCGCACACCACCCTGGACGCGACCAACCCCGAGATGGCGATGGCACTCACCGTCGACATGCTCGTCGACTCCCTCGCGATCCGCGTCGACGGGCCGCGCGCATGGGACGAGAAGCTCACGATGAACTGGAACGTCACCGACGAGGGCCGCACCTGGCACCTGCTGCTGGCCAACGGAGCACTCACCTACCGCAGCACCGACACCGCCGCGGAGGCGAACGGGCTCGCCCCGGCCGCCGACCTCACCCTTACCCTGACCAAGCCACAACTGCTCGCCGTCCTGGACGGCAAGGGCCTTGACGGCGTGAACGTCCAGGGCGACCCGCAGGTCTTCGCGACCCTCGCGAGCCTGCTCGACACCCCCGACCCCGACTTCGCCATCGTCACGCCCTGACCGCGGCCGCCCGGGAGCGGGCCTCATCGTGGAGGCGAGACCAGGCCCATCTCGTAGGCGAGGATGACGAGGTGGACCCGGTCGCGCGCGTCGAGTTTGGTGAAGAGCCGTGCGACGTGAGCCTTGGCCGTGGCCACGCTGATGGACAGCTCCTCGGCGATCCCGGCGTTGGACAGGCCGCGACCGACGAGGGTCAGGACTTCGCGTTCCCGGTCGGTGATGCCGTACGTCGCCGTCCGGCGGGTGGCAGTGGGCTCGGGCCGTGCCGCGAACTCCTCGATGAGACGGCGGGTGACGCTCGGGGCTATGAGGGCGTCCCCGGCGGCGACGACCCTGATCCCGTCGAGGATGGTTTCCAGCGGCATGTCCTTGACGAGGAACCCGCTCGCTCCGGCGCGAAGCGCGCCGTAGACGTACTCGTCGTCGTCGAAGGTGGTGAGGACGAGTACGCGGGTCCTCGACCCCGGATCCGCCCTGATCCGGCGGGTGGCCTCGATGCCGTTCATGCCGGGCATGCGGATGTCCATGATGGTGACGTCCGGCCGCAGTTGTCGGACCAGTTCCACCGCGTCGGCTCCGTTTCCGGCGTCCCCCACCACCTCCATGTCGGGGATGTCGGCGATGAGGACCCGCAGGCCGGTGCGGATCAGGGGCTGATCGTCGATCAGGACGACTCGGATCACCTTCCGGCCTCCACGGGCCGGGGCAGGGGTAGCCGTGCCGCGACCCGGAAGCCGCCTTCCGGACGCGGCCCGGCGCTGAACTCGCCGTGCAGCAGGTCGACCCGTTCCCGCATGCCGACGAGGCCGTAACCGGACGCCGTGGGAGTGCCGCCGCAGCCAAGGTCGACGATGTCGACGGCCAGTTCGTCGCGCTCGTAGGCGACCGTCACGGTGCAGTCCCCGATGCCCGAGTGCCGCACCACGTTGGTGACCGCCTCCTGGACGATGCGGAAGGCCGCCAGGTCGACGTCGGAGGGCAGGTCGCGACGGTCGCCCCGCCACTGAAGTGCGACCCGGACCCCGGCGGCCGCGGTCTTGTCGACCAGTCGGTCGAGGGCGGCGAGGCCCGGAGTCGGGTCGAGCGGCGCGGACTCCTGGTCGCTCCGGCGCAGTGCGCCGAGCATCCGCCGCAGGCCGGCGAGGGTCTCCCTGCCGGTGGCCTCGATGGCTTCCAGCGCGTTGCGGGTCTCGGTGGGCTGGGTGTCCATGACCCGGCTGCCGATGCCCGCCTGGATGGTGATGATGCCGATGTTGTGCGCGACCATGTCGTGGAGTTCCCGGGCGATCCGCAGCCGCTCGGCCGTGATCGCCTGCTGGGTGGCCTGGGCGCGTACCGTGTCCGCGTGCGACCGGTTCTGACGGATCGTGTTGCCGATCAGCCAGGCGATGACGACGGTCGACGCGAGGGCGGTCGGCACCGAGAGGTTGAAGGCGTACCCGCTTCCCAGCCGCCAGACCGTGTACGCGGCCAGCGCGCCGACCGGGAGCGCGGCGGAGAGGACCGAGACCCGCCGTGAGCGGGTCGCCGCGGTGTAGCCCACGGCCGCGTCGGCCAGCAGGAAGAGCACGAACGGGGTTTCCCGTACCGGCATTCCGAGCGAGAAGACGGCGCCCGCGAGCGCGACGGCGACGGCGGCCAGTGGCGCGCGGAACAGCAGCAGCGTGCCCAGGGTCGTGACGACGGCGGTGACCAGCAGCGGTGCGTCCTCGATGTTGCCGTTGTACCGGAGCAGACGCTGCAGTTCGTCCGGCCGCTGGAACGTGCGTACCAGGATGAGGGTCGACCAGAAGGCCGCCACCCACACACCCGGTGGCACGCGCTTGAGCAGGGGTGGATGAGGAGTGGCGATCATCAGCCGATCCTATCGACGCGCTCCCACCGGGGCATTGGCCCACGGGCGTAATCCCCCGGGCCACCAGCAGGGCTCACACATGTGAACCACCAGCCGATGCCGGCTCCCTGCCCTCCCCGGCAGCTTGTACCCATGATCGAATCCATCCGACTGACCAAGCGGTTCGGCGACGCACTCGCCGTCGACAACCTGACCTTCACCGTGGAACCGGGCAAGGTCACCGGCTTCCTCGGCCCGAACGGCGCCGGCAAATCCACCACGCTGCGCATGATCCTGGGCCTGAACGCCCCCACCAGCGGCTCCGTCACCGTGGACGGGGTTCCCTTCTCCCAACGCCCGCGCGGACTGCGTCACGTCGGCGCGCTCCTGGACGCCCAGGACGTCCACGGCGGGCGCAGCGCACAGGCGCACCTGTCCGCCCTGGCCCGCGGCAACCGCATTCCGTTGGCCCGTGTGGACGAGGTCCTGCGGGAGGTCGGGCTGGCCAAGGCGGCGCGGCGCCGCATCGGAGGGTTCTCCCTCGGGATGAAGCAGCGTCTCGGCATCGCGGGCGCCCTGCTCGGCGATCCCCCGGTGCTCCTGTTCGACGAGCCCCTGAACGGTCTGGACCCCGAGGGCGTGCTGTGGGTGCGCGGGCTGTTCCGTCGTCTGGCGTCCGAGGGCCGCACCGTGTTCGTCTCCAGCCACATGATGGCCGAGATGGAACACACCGCCGACCGGCTCATCGTCATGGGCCAGGGCCGGTTGATCGCCGACCAGAGCCTTGAGGACTTCTCGGCCCGCCACTCCTCCCCGCACGTGGTGGTGCGCACACCCGATCTGGCGGAGCTGGAACCGGTGTTGACCGCCGAGGGCGCGTCGGTGAGCCGGGAGGGAAGCGACCGGGCCGGGCTGGTGGCCGGTCTGACCGCGGCCCGGATCGGCGAACTGGCCCACCGTCACCGCATCGTGCTGCACGAACTCACCACCCGTACCTCGTCCCTGGAGTCGGCGTTCATGTCCCTCACCGCCGACAGCGTCGAATACCTCGCGGGAGAAGCCCGATGAGCGCCATGCCGTCCCCCCGCACCCGGCCGTCCACGCACACAGCCGAACCGACGGCCAGGTTCGTCGACCTGCTCGCCGCCGAGTGGATCAAAGTGCGGTCGCTCCGGTCGACTTACTGGGTACTCGCACTCAGCGCGGTCGTCGCCATCGCGATCAACATCAACGGCGTCCACTCCGACCTGCCGTACATCGACCGGCCGCACCCCCCGCTCCCCGGTCTGCCGCCCTTCAGGTACGACCCGTTGTTCCACGGCCTGGGCAACATCGCCGCCGCCGTCATGGCACTTGCCGCGGGCGGCTTCGGCGCCATCACGGTCTTCGGGGAGTACGCCACCGGAATGATCCGCACCACGCTCGCCGCCACCCCCGACAGGCGCGCCGTGATGGCGGCGAAGGTGGGCCTCGTCACGGCGATCACGCTCGTTCTCGGCCTCGTCGTCTCCGTGACATCGTTCTTCGCCACCAACGCGATGCTGGCCTCCCGCCACGTCGGACTGTCCATCCACGACCCCGGTTGCCTGCGCGCCGTCACGGCATACGCACTGGTCATCCCGGTCTGCGCGCTCATCGGGCTGGCACTCGGCGCCGTACTGCGACACGCCACCGCCTCGATCGTCGCCGTCGTGGCGCTCCTCTTCGTCCTGCCCATGCTCTTCGGCGGCGAGCGGTACCGGGTCCTGAAGGAGATCGGCAATCACCTGCCGCTCGCCGCCCAGAGCCGGCTGGCCCTGAACCCGGACTCCCACACCAGCCTGGGCGCGTACCCCGCCACGATCACGGGCTCCTGGATCGCGCTCGCCGCCTGGGCGGCCGTATCGGTGGCCGTCGCCGTGACGGTCGTGCGGCGACGGGATCTCTGAGCGTGGTCGGGTGCGTGGTCGGGTGCGCGGTCGGGTGCGGGTGCGCGGGTGCGCGGGTGCGCGGGTGTGGGTGCGTGGGCGTGGGGTGGGCCTGGGCGGTGAGGCGGAACGTCGGCTCGCCGACCGCGAACCGGTACGAGACCAGAACAGCCTGAGCTGCGATCAGGTCGCCGAGGCACCGGACGAGCGGATCCCCGAGGGGTGAGGGGCTCCGACCGGCGTGCGGATGTGCGCGGCGGCGCCGAGCTCGTCTCCCGACACCGGCTACTCGGCCATAGCGTTCACTCCTAGATCATTGCAACGAACGGGAAGGGGCTGTTGCATTAGGCGTCATTCCGATGCAACGATATATGGCATCTGAGCTGCAGTGATGGCGACTTAGGGCGGCAAGCACGTTGCTGATTTCTAAAACGCAACGTAGCTTTTCCCTCATCAGAAACAACGATGCGAAGGAAGTCACCATGCTGAAGTTCGACACCCCCGCCCCGGTCTCGGTCGTCCTGGACGTTCCCGCCGGTCATGTTCGGTTCATCGCCGCCGAGCGCGCCGACACGGCCGTCGAGGTTCTCCCCGTGAGTGCCTCGAAGGGTCGTGATGTGAAGGCGACGGAGCGGACCGCGGTCGAGTACGTCGACGGGGTCCTGCGGATCACGGTTCCGGAGGCGGGGAACCAGGTGCTCGGCGCTTCCGGTTCCGTCGAGGTCACGGTCCAGGTGCCCGCCGGTTCCCACGTCGAGGCGAAGACGGCCGCCGTCGAGTTCCGGGGCGTGGGTCGCCTCGGTGAGGTGACCTTCGAGGGCGCGCGGGGCACGGTCAAACTCGACGAGACCGCGGGCGCCCGCCTCACCCTCCTCGCCGGGGACATCTCGGTCGGCCGGCTCGGCGGCCCGGCGGAGATCAGCACCCGCAAGGGCGACCTGCGCATCACCGAGGCCGTACGCGGCACGGTCGACCTGCGCACGGAGGCCGGCGACATCACGGTCGGCGCGGCACGCGGGGTCTCCGCCTCCCTGGACGCGGGTACCGGTCACGGCCGGATCCACAACGCACTTCTGAACACCGAAGGCGCCACCGCCGGTCTGAGCATCCACGCGACCACCGCCCACGGCGACATCACCGCCCGCAGCCTCTGAACCGCAGCCTCCGACCCGCGGCCCGATCTGAACCGCAGCCTCCGACCCGCGGCCCGACCGGAACCACTCATGGCCGAGACCGAGACCGAAACCGACAGGGGACACAGAGAATGAGCACCACTCAGGACTACCAGGCCGCAGAACAACTCTTCCGTCGCCCCGTTCGCCCCGGCGAACTCGTCATCGGCGACAAGGTCAGACCGCAGTGGATCGACGGAGGCGCCCGCTTCTGGTACGCCGTCAGCACGGGCGTCGGCCGCCGGTTCGTCCTGGTCGATCCGGCGGCCGGCACCCGCGAGCCGGCCTTCGACCACGCGCGGCTCGCCGACGCGCTGACCGCCGCCTCCGGACAACAGGTCGACCCCGAGGCCCTGCCGTTCACGGCCATCGAACTGGCTTCAGACGCAGTGGAGTTCGCCGCGTTCGGTGAGTACTGGCGCTGCCGCCTGGACGGCTACGCCTGTGAACCGGCCGTGTTCACACCGCCCGGCAACCCCCTGGAAGTACCCTCGCCCGACGGGAAGTTCACGGTGTACCGGCGGGGCCACGACCTGTGGGCCCGCTCGCTGTCCGACGGCCGCGAGTGGGCGCTGACCACCGACGGCGCGCCCGACCACCAGTACGGCCCCGGCCCGGACTGCACGGGCAACGGCACCCTGCTGCGCAAGATCGGGTTGCCGTACCTGCCGCCCGCGGTGGCCTGGTCGCCCGACTCGACGAAGGTGCTCGCGCACCGGACCGACGAGCGCGCAGTCCGACAGACCCACCTGGTGCAGGCCAGGCCCGCCGACGGCGGCGCACCCCTCCTGCACACCCAGCGGTACGCCTACGCCGGGGACGAGCACCTGCCGCTGGCCGAACTGGTCGTGCTGGACGTCGTCGAGGGCACGGTGGTCCGCGCGCAGGCCGAACCACTGCTCATGCCGCAACTGTCGCCGATCACGGCCAAGTGGGCGTGGTGGGCCCCGGACGGCTCGGCGGTGTACTACCTCGACCGACCGCGCGACCTGCGCACGCTCACCCTGTACCGGCTGGACCCGACCACCGGCGAGGTCACCGCCGTGCTCGCCGAGACCGGGTCCACCCGTGTGGAGCCCAACCAGTGGATGTACGAACCGCCGATCGTACGGATACTCGCCGACGAGGTGCTGTGGTACTCGCAGCGGGACGGCTGGGGCCACCTGTACCGCCACGACCTGCGCACCGGCGAACTCCTCGGGCGGGTCACCTCCGGAGAGTGGGCGGTGCGCCAGATCCTGCGCGTCGACGAGGCCGAGCGGGTGGTGTACTTCACCGCCTCCGGGCTGGTCGAAGAGGATCCGTACCGGCGCACGGTGTGCCGGGTCGCCCTCGACGGCTCCGGCTTCGCCAAGGTCACCGACGACACGCTGGACCACGTCGTCACCATGCCGGACCACCAGGAGTACTTCATCGACTCCGCGTCCACCGTCGACACCCCGCCCGTGACCCGCGTCCGGGACTGGACCGGGCGCGTGCCGGTCGAGCTGGAGCGCGCCGACATCGACAAGCTCACCGCCACCGGCTGGACGGCGCCGGAACGCTTCCGCGTCAAGGCGGCCGACGGAGTGACGGACATCCACGGCGTGCTGTACCGACCCCGCGGGTTCGACCCCGCCCGGCGCTACCCGGTGGTGGACAATGTCTACCCCGGCCCGCAGCTCGACCGGGTCGCCCCTTCCTTCGACCCCGGCGGGATGGGACTCGACGCGGAACCCCTCGCGGCACTGGGCTTCGTGGTGGTGGCACTGGACGGGCGGGGCACCCCGGGGCGGAGCAAGTCCTTCCACGACGCCTCGTACGGCCGGTTGGCCGATGCCGGCTGCCTCGCCGACCATGTCGCGGCGCTGCGGCAACTGGCCCGGTCCCGCCCGTGGATGGACCTGGACCGGGTGGGCGTGATGGGCCACTCCGGAGGCGGGTTCGCCGCGGCGCGGGCCATGCTGGACCACCCCGAGGTGTTCAAGGTCGGGGTCGCGCTCTCCGGTTCCCACGACGCCCCCCACTTCAACCCGGGTTTCGTGGAGACCTACGACGGCGCGGACAACCCCGAGGCCTGGGCCCGTACCTCCAACGTGGACATCGCGGACCGGCTCGCCGGCAAACTCCTGCTCGTCCACGGCGAATTGGACGACCAGGTCCACCCGCACCACACACTGCGCCTGGCCGACCGGCTCATCGCCGCCGACAAGGACTTCGAGCTGCTCATCGTGCCGGGCGCCGAGCACACGTTCATCGACTGCCTGACCTACGTCCGCAAGCGTTCCTGGGACTTCCTCGTGCGCGAGCTGATGGGTACGCAGCCGCCCGCCTACCGCCCGGCCCCCATCCCCCTCGGCCCCGAGTTGCTCGGCGAACTGTTCGCCTGAGCGGGCATCACGGTTCCTCGGGGTCCGGTTCATGGGAGTCCGGTCTCAGGCGATCTAGTCTGATTCGGGCCGGTCTCGGACACACCGATGAGTTCGTCCGGTCCGGAGAGTCTCATCACCGTTGTCGTCGCCATCACAGGAGGAACGCGTGGCTCAACTGCTGAGAGTCCAGAACTTCAATGTCTCGAGTGACGGAATCGGTGCCGGTGACGACCAGACCCTGGAGAGGCCCTTCGGCCATGTAGCGCCCGAGAAGCTGTTCGCCTGGGCCGGCGCCACGGCGAGCTGGCCGATGCGCACCGATCCCGGGGGCAGCCGGGGCCTGGACGACTACCTCACACGGGACTACGCCCGCGACATCGGAGCCGAGATCATGGGCCGCAACAAGTTCGGGCCGCAGCGGGGGCCCTGGCAGGACCACGACTGGCAGGGGTGGTGGGGACAGGAGCCCCCGTTCCACACTCCGGTGTTCGTCATGACCCACCACGAGCGTCCTTCGTTCACGCTCTCCGACACCACGTTCCACTTCGTGGGCGGCGACCCGGCCACGGTCCTCGAACAGGCGCGGGAAGCGGCGCGGGGAAAGGACGTCCGGCTCGGCGGGGGAGCGACCACCATCCGGCAGTTCCTCGACGCCGACCTCGTCGACACCCTGCATGTGGCGGTCTCGCCGGTGAAGTTCGGGTCAGGAGTGCGGCTGTGGGAGTCTCCCGATGAACTGCTCGACCGGTTCCACCTGGACGTCGTTCCCAGCCCGAGCGGGGTGACGCACCACTTGTTCTGGCGGAAGTGACCGATCCCGGCACGGGCCCTGCCCGGTTCCGGTGGTCCTGACAGCATCACAGGACCGGACAAGACACCAGCCCCGGGCATCCCTGGGCATCCGCGGGCATCCGTGGGCGTCCGCGAGGTACGGAAGGGTATCGGCCGACCGGCGAGTCCGCCGTGCCCTTGATCCGCCGTGCCCTTGATCCGCGGTGACCAAGGAGCCCCGCCCGCTCCGGGACGCTGGTCCTGGTCCTGGTGCGAGCGGGGCCGGCCGGACGGTCGATCCGGGCCCTCGGTCAGCCGTTCCAGGTGGGGGTCATCGCGAGGTGGCCAGGAGCTGCGGGCAGGCCCTGGAGGGCCACCGTCGCGGGGGAGTCCCAGGTGCGGTCGGCGTGGCGGGTGGTGTGCAGGACCTTGCCGTCGGCGGTGGTCACGGCAACCTGGACCTCGCCGTTGACGGCGGCCGCGGAGACGGACTTCGCGGTCACGGCGCCCAGGACGTCCTTCAGCTCACCGAAGGGGGCCCAGGTGCCGTTGAAGTTGCGGATGGTGTGGTACTGGCGGGCGCCGTTGTCGGTGGCGATGACGAAGTGGGCCTCGTCGCCGCTGCCGGCGGCGCTGATCGCGGTGATGGGGCCCGTGTTGCCGGCGGCCTGGGCGACGTTGCCCCAGCCCAGCCAGTTCCCGTTGGTCTGGCGGATCGAGTGGTAGGCCTTGCCGCCGGAAACGAGGGCGACCTGGAGCTCACCGCGGATGCTCGCGGTGGCCGCGGCCGTCACGTTGCCGACGGAGCCGCTGGAGATGTCCTTGAACTTCGACCACTGGCCGTCCGCGGTGCGGACGGTGTGGAAGGCCTTGCCGTCGGCGACGGCGATGACGTGGAGGTCCCAGCCGGTGTTCGTGGCGGAGACCTGGGTCAGGTTGCCGAGGGTGGCGGCCTGGGAGAAGACGTCACCGAAGGTGCCCCAGGTGCCGTCCTGCTTGCGGACGGCGTGGAAGAGCCCGCCGCTGTTGCTGATGGCGAGGACGTGGGTGTCGCCGTTCATGCCCACGGCCGCGGAGGACCTGATTCCACCGAGATTGCCGGCCTTGCCCTGGACGTCGGTGAAGTCGGTCCAGGAACCGTCGGGCATACGGACACCCTGGTAGAGGCTGCTGCCCGACTGCACCAGGGCCTGGGTCTTCCACCCCAGGGCGCGGGAACGGTACCCGTCGATCCACTCGCGGAGGTCGTCGACGCGGGCGGAGACGGCGCCGGTACGCGTCTCGGTGGGGTTGCCGCCCAGGCAACCACCCTGCCAGGAGCGGCTGTTGACGGCAATGAGCTCGCCGGCGGAGCTGAGCAGCGGGCCGCCGGTGTCGCCCTTGCAGAGGGCGTCGGTGCCCTTGCCGGTGATGGCGAGGGTGGTGGCGTCCGAGGCGGTGACGGTGAAGGCTCCGGTGTGGGGCTTGGCGGGAACCCATTCGGTCCTGGTCCGCCCGAACCCGGCCGCCGTCACGTCCACGCCCGCCGTGGGGGCGGTGGTGGCGCGCTTGACACCGGTGAGACCGCCGGCGGGGGTGGCCAGGCGGGCGAGGACCACGTCGCGATCCGTGCGCGGAGCGATCTCGGCGACCTCGATGGTCTTCTCGTCGCTGAGGGTCGCCGTGGTCTTCAGGGCGGGCTTGCCGGCCGCGACGGTCTCGCCGGGGGTGGTGGCGAAGCAGCTCGCGGCGGTCAGGACCCAGGAGGGGTCGACCAAAGTGCCGCTGCAGGCACGGTTGAGGGTCTCGTCGCCGATGTTCAGCCTGACGACGGAGAGGTGCCGGCCGGACGTCGCTTCCGGGCCGGTCACCGCTTGGGCGGTACCCGCGTTGACCAGACCGGCGGTGAGCGCCGTCGTGGTCACGAGGAGACCGGTCATCCGTGCCGGGCGCGGACGGAGAACAGACATGTGGAGCATCCTTTGAGCCGGGATTCGGTGCGCGGGCGCGCGTGAACGGAACGAATGCGGGGCGGCTGTGAGCCGGTGACGCGCGGTCCGGGCAAGGGGGGCGGATGGAGGCCGTCGGCGCATCGCCCCCCGGGTACCCAGCCGGACGGGTGTCACGGAGTGCGGCTCCAAGACGCGGGGGCCCGGTCGGCCGGGCCCCCGCGCAGGGGTGGTGCGCTCGGACCCGTCGGCCGCTCGGGCCGCCCGCGCGGGGCGGGAGGGGTCGGACGCGCTTTCACTTGGAGCTCAGACTCGGTTCCACTTGGCGTTGGCGCCGTTGCCGCAGGCCCACAGGCCGACGGCGGAGCCATCGGCGGTCGCCTCACTGAAGACGTTCACGCACTGGTCGGGCTTCACGGCGCTGGCGAGGGTGGTTCCGTCGTAGTTCCACTTCTGCTCGCTGCGGCCGTCGCAGGTCAGGGCCTTGAGCCGCGAGGTCTGCGGGGCCCCGGTCTCGGCGGTCAGGCACAGGTTGCCGTCGAGGCGCATTTCCTTGGCGGGAGTGTAGTCCCACTGCTGGTTCGCTCCGCCCCAGCAGCCGTAGATGGTGGCGTTGGTCCCGTCGAAGTCCAGGCAGCGGTTCGACTGGGCGCCGACCAGGCTGCTGCTGCCCCAGCGCGGACCGCCTTCCTTCCAACGCACGGTCAGGCTGCCGTTGTTGTCCAGGGTGGCGTAGGAACCGTCGCCGCCGTGGGTGCCGGTGGCCCACAGGGCCCCGGTGTCGGTCCCCTTCTTGTACAGGACGAGGTTGCCGTCGGCCTGCATGGACAGGTACGAACCCCAGTCCCAGGTGTACTTGCCCCACACCTCGCGGCTGGTGGCCACGTCGCGGACGAGGACGTTGCCCTGGATGTCCATCATCAGGACGTTCTTGCCGTTGGTCAGCCAGTGACCGGGCATGAGCTTCGCGCCGGAGGTGAGCTTGTCACCGCGGGGGTAGGTGTCGGAGTGCCACAGGTGGCCGCCGATGCCGTGACCGCCGTCCTTGGTGTAGACGACGAGGTTGGCGTCACCCTGAAGTTCCAGGCGGGCGCTCGCGTTGCCGGCGGTGCCCGACGCCCAGAGGGCGCCCGCGGCCTCGTCGCCGGTGGAGCCCTTCTTGTAGACGACGAAGTTGCCGTCGGGCTGCATCCTGGCGAACGCGCCCGGGTTGCCGCCGGTGCCGGACGCCCACAGGGCGCCGCCCTTGTTCTGTCCGCCGGTGCGGTGGTACAGGACCATGTTGCCGTCGTCCTGCATGATCAGCTGGGCGTTCTCGGAGGCCAGCGTCTCGCCCGACTGCAGGGTCTGGCCGCTCTTGACCATGACGGGGCGCTGCCGCGCCGAGTCGAGCCAGCCTGCCAGGCCGTCGGTACGGGCCGCGACCGCGTTGGTACGGGTCTCCGTCGGGGCGGTGCCGAGGCAGCCGCCCTGCCAGGACCTGCTGCCCACACCGGTGATCTCCCCGGCCGTGTTGAGCAGCGGAGCGCCGGTGTCTCCCTTGCACAGGGCGTCCGCGGCGGTCTTGCCGACGACGTCGAACGCACCGGCGCTCGTGCCGGTCACGCTGAAGTCGGCCCGGTGGAGCCGGTCGGGCACCCAGTCCGTCTTCGTGCGTCCGTAGCCGGCGGCGATGAGCTGGGCACCCTGGACGGGGGCGGCCGTGGCGAAGTTCGCCGGGGTGATGCCGGTGACCGAGCGCTCCAGCCGAGCCAGGACCAGGTCCCGGTCGTCGCGGGGAACGAGATCGATGACCTTGAGGGTCTGACCGTTGCTCAAGGTGGCGGTGGCGGGCTGCTGCGGCTGCCCGGCCGGGACGGACTGTCCCGGGGTGCCGGCGAAGCAACTGGCGGCGGTGGCCACCCACTGGTCGTCGACCAGAGCGGCGGTGCACGACCGGGCAGTGGCCTCGGAACCGATGCTCAGCCGGGCGGCGAACGTGTACGTGCCGGTGGCGGCGGGGGAACCCACCACGGCGTCGGCGGTGCCGGCGGACAGCAGTGAAGCGGCGATGCCTGCCGTCATACAGGCAGCCAACCACTTCGGTCTCGGACGGACGAAGGACATGCTTCCTCTTCATGTAGGACTCTTCACGCGGTCGACCGGCGCAGCCGGGAGGTGAAGAGCCAGGGTGGTTCGAGAGCGTGCGGGCACGGACGTGCGAGCTCCGCCTCATGGTGGTGAGGTGTGAGGTGTGTGGGGGGTGATGTGGGGGTGCGGGCATCGACACGGGCGGCCTGCCGGCCTTGAGGGCCGAGGTCTGGGCGGTCATCGCCCCTGCCGTCGCACATGCGCTTCGGAAGGCCTTCGTACGCCGCTGTCTGATGCGGTGCCCGGAAGATTCCCGCCGGCGTGAGGCGGCTACGTCGTGCCGCGCCGAATGGGCTGTTACTTCGAGGCGGTGAGTGCCACGAGCGCGTGGTCGCGCTTCTCCTTGTCGGCGGTCTTGCCGACGCCGACCCACTCGTTCTTCGGCACCTCGAAGGAGACCTGGGTGTTCTCCACCGTCATGTCGACGTGGACCTTGTAGTCGTTGGAGCGGACGGCGTAGACGCGCGGCAGTTCGAGGACCAGCGAGCCGCCGTTGCCGGTGACACGGAAGCAGAAGGGCTTGTTCGGCTCCTTGTGGCTGTAGACCTCGATGCGGTTGGGGTCGGCGTCCGTCCCGCACGCGGTGTAGACGATGTGTCCGTCGCCGCTCTTCAGCTTGATGCCGCGGGCTGCGAGAGCCGCGGCGGCCTCCGCCTGCGGGTACTGGAAGTCCTCCACCGCGAACGGGGGGACATCGGTACCGGTGGCCTGGACTCCGGCACCGCCGGCGCGTCCGTCCACGGCGACCGCGACACCCGCCATCGCGATCACGCCGGCGACGGCACTGGCGAGGAGTACGGCAGGAGAGAGCTTCATCAGCTTCCACTTTCAGGGAACATGCGACGGGGGGCAGACGGATGCCTGCGGGTCGGCCGTCTGACGGCCAACCAGGTCCCCGTGCTTCCCCCCTGGTTGCCCTGCAGGCCACGCCTGTCGCACTGCTGTGGTCCGGGACGGCAACGGCATTCCTATCATTTGTCTTTGCAATGACCCAAGTTGACGGGCTGTGAGCTAATTAACACACCTTCCTGTGGGTCGTTCGGAGGGCTTTCAGGGCGCGATTCGCATCGTCAACATCGTTTCCAATCAGGGTAGTTGTGGGGTAGGAATGCATGGTTCCGCATTCTTGTCATTGTTCGGATCGACCCATTCCGTTTTCCGTGGGCGGTCGTTTCTGCTGCGACCATGACGGCGACCAATCGGAATGTCGGGCCGGAAGCTCCTGCGCTTCCGGCCTTGTTTGATGAAGTGGGGGATGGCGAAGTGTCGGAGAAAGACACGCGTTTCCGGGTGAGACCGGCGTGGGGTGGGGTGCTCGCCCGTTCCTCGGTCGTGGGGGCACTGTCCCTCGCGATGGGGGCAGGGCTGTTGGGCGGTGTGTCCGCTTCCGCGGCGGAGCCGGCCAAGCCGTTGCCGCCGAACGAGCGTGCCCAGTTGTTCGCGTTGTGGCGCGGCGGTGGCGACGAGACCAGGGCCGCCGCGGAGAAGGTGCTCACGGCTCCCGATGCCGCCGTGCACGACTTCCTGGTGAACCAGGCACCCGAACTGGTCCTGGTGGACAATCGGGTCAAGGCGCTCCAGCTCATCAACGAGAGCGGGCCCTCGGTCCGCAAGGGCCTGAACCAGGCCCTGAGCGGGACCCCCGAGCAGCTCTCCGCCTACCTCGCCTCCGGCTGGGGGCAGTCGCTGATCGAGGATCAGCGCATGGCCGTGCTCCAGGTGATGAACGGTGCGGGCGACTCGGTGCGCGAGGCCGGCACCAAGGCGATCGACAAGGGCACCGTCGACGCGATGATGGACTTCCTCGCCGAGGGCCAACCGGCTGCCCAGGAGGAGGACGAGCGGATGGAGATCCTGCAGATCTCCGCCTCCGCGGGACCGCTGCTCAAGAAGGCCGCGCAGGCGGCACTGAGCGGCACCCCCGCCGAGATGCACGAGTTCCTGATGAACGGGCAGCACCTCGCGCGCGCCCGCGACCAGGAAACCCTCACGGTCACTCAGCTCGCCGACCTGGCGAACAAGGCCAGTGACACCGCCAAGGCCGAGACCGAGGCCGCCAAGGAAGCCGGTGCCAAGGCGGAGAAGGCCGCCACGCTGGCGAGGGCCGCGGCGGAAAAGGCCAAGAAGGAGACGGCCGCCGCCAAGGAGTCCTCGCAGGAGGCCGCTCTGAAGTCGCGTGAGGCGGCCAACGCCGCCAGTGCCGCGGCCGACGCCGCGCGCACCGCGATCCGCGCGTCCAACACCGCCATCTCCGCGGCGCGCACCGCGGCCTCCGCCGCCTCGTCGGCGGCGGCCGCGGCCTCCGCCGCCGGCAACGCCGCCGCCCGGGCGTACGACGCCGCGTCCGCCGCGTCCAGGGACGCCGGCCAGACGAAGGCCGCTCGTGAGGCGGCCGACCAGGCGCGCATCGCCGCGGACGGGGCGCAGAGCGCCGTCAACTCCGTGTTCAGGGCCATCGAGGCCCTGTCGGGTGCGACCAGCGCCGCACGCTCGGCAGCCAGTGCGGGCAACAACGCGGCGGCCGCCGCGACGGCAGCCGCCGACGCCAGTGCCCAGAAGGGTCTCGCGGCCGAGGACTCGCGCCGTGCGTCCGAAGCGGCGGCCAGGGCCCGCTACGCCGCGGCGACCGCGAACAACGCGGCGGACGCGGCAGAACGACTCGCCGACAAGGCCGCCACCGCGGCCCGCGGGGCACACAAGGCGGCCTCCGACGCGGTCACCCACGCCCGGGCGGCCGCGAAGGCCGCCGACGAGGCGGTGGCCCAGGCCGGCAAGTCCGTCGACTACGCCAACAAGTCCGCGGAGCACGCCCTGGCGGCAGTCGCCGCGGCGAAGACGGCCTCCGAAGCCGTGACCCAGGCCGACAAGGTCTACGAAGCGGCCCGCGCCACCGAGGACGCCCAGTTGGAGGCGCAGAAGGAAGAGTTCGCCCGTGCGGCGGCAGAGGTCAGGAAGCGGGAGCAGGAGCAGGCGACCAAGGCCGCCGACAACCGTGCCGAGTCCGCCCGCCGCGACGCGCAGACCACCAAGCTCCTCGCGGACGCGGTGGCCCCGGGCGTGACCCCGGCCAACGCGGTGACCAAGGGCCGTACGGCCGCACTGCGCCTGGTGACCACCGGTGGCCCGTGGACGCGGCAGGCCGCCGAGGACGCGCTGACGGGTACCGACGGCGAAGTCCAGGCATGGCTGAAGACCTCGCGGAAGCAGGCCGAGGAACAGGACGACTGGGCGCGCGTCAGCCACATGGCCGACAGCGGCTCGACGCCCCTGCGGCAAGCCGCGAAGACCACCATGCAGGGCTCCTACACCAACGTCACCGCGTTCCTGAAGACCGGGCAGTACGACGCGCAGCAGGAGGAGATGCGCGAGCGGGTGCTGGAGATCTCCGGCGCCGGCGGTGCGCAGGTCAAGAAGGCCGCCACGGCCGCCATCGACGCACGCACCACCGACGCCCTGCGCACCTTCCTGGACACCGGCTGGTTCGCGGCGCGCGAGGAGGACGACCGCGCGACGGCGCTGCAGCTCAAGGCGAGTGGTGGCCCGCAGGTCAAGGCGGCGGCCTTCGTCGCCCTCGAGGGCTCGGCGCGCATGCTGCACGACTTCGTGACGGTCGGCCGATACCGGGCGGCTCAACTCGACCAGGACGCGGCGTCCCATGCCGCGAACATCAAGGGCCTGATCGCCGGCGCGGCCAACGCGGCGGCGACCGCCAACCAGAACGCCCAGTTGGCCGTGGAGGCCGCGGCCAACGCCAAGGACGCGTCCGACGAGGCGATCAAGGCCGCCCAGGAGGCCGTGAAGGCGAAGAACCAGGCCGCCGGCTACGCCGCGGACGCGAAGAAGTCCGCGGAGTCCGCCGACGCCTCGGCCAAGCAGGCCGCCGCATCCGCCAAGCAGGCCCGCAGCGCGGCCCAGCAGGCTCAGAGCGCGGCCAAGCAGGCCGACGCTTCCGCGGCTTCCGCTCGCTACTCCGCCTCGAAGGCCGCCTCCTACGCCGCGGACGCCCAGCAGTCCGCCCTGTCGGCCCGCGCATCGGCCTACGCCGCGAGCCAGGACGCCACCGCCGCCGCGAAGGCGGCCGTGGACGCCTGGGACATCGCCGTGCGCAAGACCCTTGAGGCGTACAAGACCAGGGCATCCTCGAACACCGGTGGGATCGACGCCACGGGTAAGGGCGGGGCCGCACCCGGGGACGGTCAGGCGGGTCACCCCGAGTACGACTCCGCGAAGTGGTGGGAGTACCTCGGGGCGGACTCGTATCTGAGCAGCGTGATGTTCTCCGGACAGCTCGCGACCTGTTACAAGGGCCCGCTGGCCTGCGAACTCTACGGCTACTGGACCACGAGGCCGGACAGCCCGTACAACCTCTCCTCGGGGCAGATGGACAAGCTCATCGGCGACAAGATCTGGGAGGGCAGCCGTCGGGACGACCTCAAGGCGACCTTGGGCAACGCGATCTCGAACTGCCCGGGCGGAACGGGTGCGACCTGCCGCGTCAACCTGGACACCCGCTGGCTGGCCGGCGCGTTCGACGACAACGACGGTGACCTCACGTTCGCTCTTCGCGGGTTCAACTACCGCCAGAGTGGCTCCGTCACCATGACGAAGCTCGACGGCGGCAAGGTGAGGGTCACCGGTGACACCCGCATCGATGTCTTCAAGAACTACAACTTCGACTACGGTGACAAGTTCCACGGAGTCGATCTGGGTGTCTTCGCTGAACTGCACCGAGTCGGCTGGGCCCGTGACTATGAGATTCACGGCAGCAAGAACTCATCGATCGATATCACTCTGCCCTAGTTCGGGCGGTTCTGTGCCGTAGTTGAATGATCTCATGGAGGGTAGATGCGGGAGTCGGGCAACATGAGGAGCGCCCGCGGTGGGCGCTCCGGGACGGCAGGGTTCGTCGCAGCCCTTTGCGCTCTTTCCGTGGTCTTCGTCGCGGGCTGTGGAGCGGAAGACAGGGATGACGTCCTGAAGGGATTCCAACTGGAACTCCCACCCTGCCCCACCGAGAACCTGACGTTCTCGGGGCAGACCTCTGCGCCGGGCATCGATCTGGCGATGAGTTTCACGGCTTCCACGAGCTGTGTGGAGCAATACCTCAAGGACCATCACGTCGATCTCTCGCGTCCGCTCTACTGGCCTGCTTCCGGATGGGACAGTGTCGGAGGTCGCAAGATCCCACCCACGGAACCGCCCTTCGGGCCAGAACACATGAAGCAGTTCAAGCTCAATCTCGACGCGAGCAAGAAGTACAAGAAATACATCGGGTTCCGTACGCCCAAGGACGCTGAATTCAGAGTGCTGCTGGATCCCGAGGGGAGTAAAACCTCCCTCTATATGGAATCAAGGTTGCCGGGCCGGGTGGGAAAGAGCGACTGACGGCGACCGTCACGCCTGTTCGCAACTCCGGATGACGCCGGAGAGAGCCGCGTGGAATGGCTTTGGTGTCGCGAACTCCGGAAGATTCGGTCCGACACACCAGACCAGGTCCCGGGCTGATCGAAGAGGCATCGGGCCCACCCTGGAACCGGGGTGGGCCCGATCTGCGTGCCGCGGTGCCACACCGATCGTGCGGCCGAGCGGGACGGGCGAGACGGACCCGCCGATCGAGCACCGGCCAGGACCCGAGGTGGGCTTCAGTCGGGCCCCGGGACCCCACCGGGCCCCCTCACCCGGCTCCCCACCCGAGGCCCCCGCCCCGACGGGCACCCCGTTCGCCCCCGCCCCCTCCCCCGCCCGGCCGGCCGGCATCCGGCGGCGTTCATAATCTCTGCATGCCCCACGAACGTCTCCCCGACATATCGGTGATCATCGCTGCCTACAACGCGATGCCCTACCTGACCGAGTGCCTCGACTCGGTCGCGGGCCAGACCCTGGGCATGGCCCGGCTGGAGATCATCGCCGTCGACGACGGTTCCACGGACGGGACCGGCGCGGAACTCGACCGTTTCGCCGCCCTCCACCCACAGGTGCGGGTGGTGCACCAGGCGAATTCCGGCGGCCCGGGCGGCCCCCGCAACAGGGCCCTCGACCTGGCCCGGGGCCGGTTCGTGTTCGCGCTCGACGCCGACGACCGCCTCGGCCCGGAGGCGTTGGAACGGCTCCTGACGATGGCCGACGCGCAGGGCAGCGACATCGTGCTCGGCCGCCACGTGGGCCTCGGCCGCACCGTCTCCGAGAAGGCCTACCGCCACGCCGAGGTCGCGGACCTGTACACCTCCGAGGTCTACCGGTCGCTGCACGTCGCCAAGCTCATCAGCCGCCAGATCATCGAAGCCGACCGCATCCGCTTCCCGGTCGACCTCTGGTACGGCGAGGACCAGGTCTTCGTCACCGCCGCCTACCTGGCCGCCGGCACGATCTCCGTGGTCGGCGACTACGACTGCTACTACCTGCGCCTGCGTGAAGACGGGCAGAACATCACCTCGCGCAGCCGGACGGCCGACGAGACGGTGCGCCACATCGAGCGCGTCATGGCCCTGGTGGCCGATCGGGTACACGACCCCGTGGGCCGCCGTCGCATGCTGGGCCGCCACTTCCGCAGCCTGATCCGTACGGCACTCCTGCCGGGCGTCAACGCCCGACACCGCAACCCGGCGTTCACGGCCGAGGTGTACGCCCGCGGGCGGGCGCTCGTCCAGACGTACTGGACCCCGGACATGGGCGAGGAGCTGACCCGGATCGACTGGATCCGCCTGTACGCCTTCGTCAGTTGCCCGCCGAGCGCCTTCGAGCGGCTCATGGAGTACGACCCCGTCACGGAGCCGCCCGAGGACTTCGCGGAGAACGGCCGGGTGTACCGGCTCTACCCGCTGTTCCGGGATCCGACCGCCGGCCTCCCGGACGTCCTGTTCGACGTCACGGCGAAGCTGCGCGCCCAGCACTACCTCGCGTCGATGGCCTGGAAGGGCGGCAAGGTCAGCCTGACCGGTCACGCGTACGTGGAGTCGCTGAGCACCGCCCGGCTGGGCGGCGAGCTGGTCCTGCGGGAACGCGACAGCGGCCGGGAGCACACCGCCGAAGTCGTCGCGGTCGCCTCCCCGGACCTGGGGGAGGGCCTGGACACGGCCGGATTCCGGGTGGAGGCGAACCTGGCCGTGGTGGACGGCGGTGCCCCCATCGGGCCGGGCGTGTGGGACGCGTTCCTGGACGTACGGGCCGACGGAGTGACCCGCCGGGTGCGGCTGGGCCGCAAGCACGCGCCGGACCTGGACCGCACGGCGCGCCGCCCCCGAGTGGTCGCCCGCGACGCGGCGAGCGGCACGGAACTCGCCGCCTGCCCGTTCTTCACCATCCACGACAACCTCAGCATCGAGGTGGTCCGCCGCTTCTCCCTGACGGCGGCGGGCTGAGTGGCGCCGAGTGACCGTGATGCCGCCTTCCGGCATGTCCAGCCCCGCCGTGTCCTGCCCGTGAGTACATGCGACGGGCGGCCGTGTGGGCCCGGGCGTTCGCGGCCGAGGGCGGCCGGCCCTGCTTCGACGTGACCTCGTACGTGGATCCCGAGGTCCGGCCGACCCTCGAACCGGCAGCCGAACCGGCCGACTTCCTGAGTCGGCCGCCCAACGGGGAGGTTCGGGGGACCTGTTCGGGCGTGGTCCGCACGTCCGAGCTCCGGGCCGTGGTCCGCACGTCCGAGCTCCGGGCGCGGAACCCGGCCGCGGTCGCGGGCCTTCCCGATCTCCACGAGCCGCTGGTCCTCTTCTGCGAGCGGGGCGGGGAGTCCACCCGGGACAACACGGGGTTCCTCGAACTGACGGGTGTGCGGTTCCGGCCGGGCGCCCCGGAGAGCCACCTCGGCAACCTCGTGCGGCCGGGCAGGACGCCCGCGAGGGTCTCCCGTCCTGGTCACGGATATCGCCGCCACCGACACGAACTTCCACCTCAGTGGCCCTAGCTCTCTGGTGACGAACGGCTCCGGCGTGTAACTTCAGCTCCAGCTGTCGTGGTTCGCAGTACCTGCCCGCGCCCCTGGCGTGGGTGTTTCGCTGTGCAGTGCCGGACCAGGGCGATCACCTCCGGGTCCGCGTGGTGCGGATCCGACTTCGACTGGAAGGCAAGAACATGGCCAGCGGAACCGTGAAGTGGTTCAACGCCGAAAAGGGCTTCGGCTTCATCGCGCAGGACGGCGGCGGACCGGACGTCTTCGCGCACTACTCCAACATCAACTCCACCGGCTACCGCGAGCTCCAGGAAGGCCAGGCCGTGACCTTCGACATCACGCAGGGCCAGAAGGGCCCGCAGGCGGAGAACATCACCGCCGCCTGACCCGTACGTCGACGGCGCCGCCCCGGAACACGAACCCCGGGGCGGCGCACGACCGGCACCCCGGGGATCGCTCCACCACTGACCGCTGACCCGCCGGGGCACGGCCGACGGGGAAACCGTCGTCGTGCGGCGGTTCGGGGACATCGTGCAATGGTCGGACTGGGAGGTTCCGTGTCGGACGCGTCCTTGAGCGCCCCGACTTGGCGATGCGCAGGACTGCGTCGCGCGCGGCCTCGCCGACACGGCGGAGGAACTCGGCGGCGAGTGAGGCACGCCGGAGTCGGTACGAGGACACGTCAGCCGCAGTCGACGCGGTGGACTCCTTCCATGACCGGATCGGTCGTGCTGCCGCGGAGCGCCAAGGTGCCGTCCTGCGGGCCCCACCGCAGCTCGTACGTGCCCCTGGCGATGGGGCGATAGGCGTCGTCGGCCCACCAGGAACCCGCCGGCCGCCAGGCGATGCCGGTCCGGCCCACCGCGTACACGTCGCCGTTCCCGATGACCAGGAACGACGTCTCCCGCACGACGGCTCTGCAACCGTGCGGGCCCGTGGGGTGGAGCACGTGGTACTCCGCACCGACGTCGCCCAACACGCCGAACACACTGCCCAGTACGGCCACGACCACCGCCAGACCCCTCAGGAACGGTGGCAGAGCCATATGACGCCCTGTCTTGCGCCCATCCTCCGAGCGGCGCCGTCCATCCTCCGAGAGGCGCCGTACGGCGGCGACTCCCATGAGGACCAGCGACACGAGGAGCAGGGCCGCGCTCACCGCCCAACTCGGGATGACCCGCCCCGCGACGAGGAGCAACATGTTGCTCCAGCCCGCGGCGCAGGAGAGGAGCAGGCACCCCGCGGTGATGAGCGGGTACAGGGCTGGTCGCGGCACTCGGCGGGTACGGCACTGCTCTGTTTCCATCAGCGCACCCTATGGCGTGACCCTGCGTCATGAGGGCTCGGTCCGGTCCGAGCCACCGAAGCCACTTCCCGCCCACGCGGAACGATCAAGAACTCGGGACGTTTGGAAACCTCCGCCCGGTGCAGACGCTCGTTGACACCGGCTTTATTCATCGAGGTAGGAGAAGCGTCATGGGCATCATCGCCTGGATCCTGATCGGACTGCTCGCGGGCTTCATCGCCAAGGCTCTGATGCCGGGCAAGGACCCGGGCGGCGTGATCATCACCATGCTCATCGGCATCGCCGGCGGCCTGCTCGGCGGCTGGCTCGGCAAGGTCGTCTTCGGCGTCGACTCCATCGACGGCTTCTTCGACCTCTCCACCTGGATCGCCGCCATCATCGGCTCCGTCATCCTCCTCGCGGTCTACCGACTCGTCACCGGCAACAACCGTCACCACCGCCACGCCTGAGTGGCACGCCCCCACCGCTGACGGAAACGGCTCCCCCTCCTCGCGAGGGCGGAGCCGTTCCGCGTGTACGGGAGCCTCGTACGGGAGCGACGTACGGGAGCCTCGTACGGGAGCGACGAAGCGCTGCCCCAGGCCGCAACTCCACCGTGCACTTCACCTGCGAGCGTGCCGTCAGGTCACCGCCGTCCCGTCAGGTCACCGCCGTGCTGTCAGGTGACCGCCGTCCCGTCAGGTCGAGATCACGGCACGGTCACCACCTTCAACGGCGTACCCGGCCCAGAATCCGGCCCGGCGGTCCGCGACCAGGTGCGTCAGGTACGTCAGGTACGTCCCATCGGGAAGCGACGCCTGGAGTGGCCGTCGGGGTCGAAGATCTGGCCGGACCGGGAGTTCGGTCCTCCCATTCCGGAGAGGACGAATCCGCCGCCGGGGAGGGCATCGATGGCCATCGCGTCCACGGCCACTCCGTACAGGGGTCGTTCCCGGACCTCACCCGGTCGCTGATGACGACGAGAGCGTCGAAGGAACGCGGCGCCTCCATGATCACACGGTTGCGCCGGGACGCCGAGCCGCTCCCGGCTCGGCGTCCTGACGAGCGGTGCACGCGACCCGACCGGCCCCTCCCGTTCGCCCGCTCCGCCCGCTTCGTTGCCCGAGAGCGAGAGCGAGAGCGCGGACGGCGGCTGTACGGGAAGAGGCCGGGACCGGGCCCGCTCGTACCCGGGCCGGTCGCGACGCGCCTCCCGACCATCCGGGCTTCTCGGACACCGAGTCCGTTCCAGCGGAGCGGAGATCACGCCGTCTTCGCAACAAGCCGGGCATTCCGGTTCGCCTGATCCTCCCGACCGGCTCGGAGGGGTGAGACGCAGAACTCTCCGGAAGGAAAGCCCGGACCGGGGAGCGTCCCCGCTGCGCACGAGCGAGTCGGCCGTGAGGATCATGATCACTTCCAGGGTGCTGTCGCATACCGGCTTTGAGCGTCAACGTGCCTGTACAGCAGGGGTGTTGGTGCCGAGAAGAGGGTCTCGGTGGCCTTGGATCCGGGCCCGTCCGCCCGGCTTCCTCCGTCGATCCGCCCACGGCGACCGCCACCGTCCGCGCGTCACGCCGACGAGCACTCGTTTGCTTGCGGCCCTGCGAGAGTGCACACTTGCGCGAAATTCCGGTACGGGCGCAGCGCCGCACCCTCCTCATGACGGATGTCCCGGGAAGCCGCCTTGCGGGTCATCAGCAAGCCAAACAGGAGCACGTGTTGAGTACACCGGGTACCGCCCGTCAGCAGCATCTCCGAAGCCTCACCGACGGGGAGCTCTGCGCCCTGCTGCGTGGCCACACCTCGGAGTCCGACGCCGAGGTCAGCGACGTGATGGCCGAGGTGTTCACGCGGCACCATGCCTCGGTGCTCGCCTACGCGCGTAGCTGCTGCCGGGACCTGTCCACCGCCCAGGACCTCGCCGCCGAGGCCTTCGCCCGTACCTACCGGGCCGTCGCCTGGGGTGCCGGACCCGAGTACGCCTGGCGGCCGTACCTGTTGGTCTGCGTGCGCCGCCTGGCGGCCGCACGGGCGCGGGAGAGCGCCCGTACGCGGCTGTCCGACGACTTCGAGGAATGGGCCGCGCAGCTCGCGGACGACCAGGACGCCGAGGAGAGCGTCTTCTCGGCGGAAGAGGGGTCGCTGGTCCTGCGGGCCTACCGGTCGCTGCCTGAGCGCTGGCAGGCCGTGCTGTGGCACGCCGTCGTCGAGCACGAGCCGGCGGCGGAGACCGCCGGACGCCTCGGAATCTCGGCGGGCGGCGTCGGCTCGCTGGTCGCGCGTGCACGGGAAGGTCTGAGGGAGGCGTACTTGCGCGCCCACCTCGACCAGAGCGCGAGCGACGAGTGCCGGCACTACGGCGGGCAGATCGCCGCCATGCTCCGTCGGCCGGGCAAGCGCCGCACCCGGGACCTGGGCCGCCACCTCCAGGGGTGCGCCGACTGCGCGCGGGCCGAGCGCGACCTGCGCGACGTCAACGGCCGCCTGGGTGTGCTGCTGCTGGGCGGAATCCTGCTGTGGAAACCCGCCTCCTTCCTGGCGACCCTGGGCGAGAACGGCGCCCACCTCGCCGCGGGAGCGGGAACGCTGAACGGGACCCAGCTCGCCGGAGCCAAGATCAGTGCCGCGAAGTGGGCCACGGCGGTGGCCGTGGTGGGAACGACGGCCACCGTGGTCGCCCTGCTGCCGGCCGAGGCCGAGAACAACCGGTCCGATCAGGTCGCCGTACCCGCCAGAACGGCCGCGGCCCCCGGAGGCCCGCTTCCGGCCGTGACACCCTTCGTGGCCATCGGCACGCCCGCGTCGGCGTCGGCCACCTCCGCCTCCGCCTCCACCTCCGCGACACCCGGCCCCTCCGCCTCGACCTCCGCTGCCTCCTCGGCCACCACCAAGCCGACCTCGGCATCACCCTCGACGGGTCCCGCCGGCGACGCCCTGGTCAACGTGGGCTCGGGGCTGTGCGTCGGCGTTGGCGGCGGCCGTTCCGACGGCCGTGTGCAGCTTGAGAAGTGCACCGGCAAAGCCTCCCAGGGATGGCAGCGGCTGCCCGCCTGGAGGAACACCCACCAACTCCGGAACGCCGACACCGGCACCTGCCTCGACGGAACCTCCGGCGGCGGGAACCTCGTCGAGGTCACCCTTCGCCCCTGCCGGAGCGGCGCGGACCGCGCCACCCAGCTCTGGCGGTTCGAACCGGACGCGCGGTCCGGCGCGTACCACGTCTGGTTCGTGCCGAGGGTCGCGCACAGCGACTACTCCGACCACCTGCTGGGCCCCCGCAACTGGCCGAAGGCCGACCCGCCGCGCCCGGGCTCGGACATGGCGCACCTGCCCAACTACTACAACTCGGTCAACCTCCTCTTCTCCCTGCGCTGAGCCCGCGCCCGCTCCTCGGGAACGGGTCCCACCGCCGACACGGTCTGTAGGCGGTGGGAGCGACCTGAACTCACCACAGGCCGGAGCCGGGACGGAACTCGTGAGGTCCCTCCATCGGGAAGTCGTAGAACATCTCGGACTCGGTGTCGCCGGTGAGGAGGATGGACCGCAGGAACTCGGAGCACGACTGGGCGTGGAACTCCCATTCGCGCCCGCGGCCCTCCTTGAGCATGACCGTCCACTGTTCGGGTTCCTGGCCGGGGCGGGCGTGCCAGTACAGGCAGTCACCGTTCTCGGTCACGGCCCAGGCGATGATGCGGGAGCCTGACTCGTCCAGTCGGGCGGGCCGGGGTTCCCCGCCCTGCCAGAGCCGTTGCCTGGCCTCGGCGAGGTCGCGGTTCTGCGTCACCAGGTCGTAGTGCGTGCGGGGGCAGTCGGGCTCGAGTATCCAGATGGCATCGTCGAAGAGACCGCCTCCGTAGAGATCGACGAGCTCCTTGTAGTCGCTCGGCAGTGCGGTTCCGAGGAGGTCCTCGACACGTGCCCAGTCGTGGGCCCGAGGGGCATTGGACGGTGGGACGGATCGAACGAGATGGGCGAGGGAAGGGTTCACGGCCGGCCTCTCAGCGTGGGATTGCGCGGAATCAATGGTGGCCGTCGCGGGCCCCGTGGTCTGTCTCCGGGTGTCCTGCGTTGCCGGCGTTCGCCGGCCGAGGGCGCTCACGGGGCGGTCGCGCGGTCGCGCTCCGGCCGCGCGGCGGGGGTTGAGGCGAAGGCTCGGGAGACCTGGACCAGCCACCGCACATCGGTGGAGAGGTCCAGGTCGCCCGGGTTCATCACCGACGCGGGTGAGGCGTTGTCCACCCGGCCCCCCGTTCCGTCCCGGCCGTCCGTTACGTCACCCCCGCCTGTTCCACCACGCCTGTTCCACCACACCCGTCCCTCCCGTCCGTCTCGTTCCGCCCGCTCCTTCCGTCATGCCCGGGCCGCCCCGCGAGGGCGGCCGCCATGCGCGCCGCCTCCCACCGCGCCCGCTCCTCGACGCTCCCCTCCGGCCCCGGGGCGGAGGGGAGCCCGGGGGTGACCTGCCCGCCCAGGGCCAGACAGCCGTCCCTGATCTCGATCACCCGCCGGTGCAGGCGGAACCGCAGGTCCCACAGGGCCAAGAGGTCGCTGCGGGACGTCGATCGCGTCGGCGAAGGCGTCGAAGCCGACCTTCACGTGGTGCCGGTCCTCGAAGGCGCCCTTGCGGTCCGGGAAGTACGGATACGGCTCGGTGGACTGCTTGTTCACACCGGCCATCGGGAAGCTCGGCGTCTCGACGGAACCGGCCGCGCGGGCGAGCCGCCCCGGCCCCTGGACATCCTTGGCCCGCTGCTCCGTCCCGGCCGCGGCACGGGCCCGGTCGGCCCCCGCCGGATCGCCGGAAGCGAAGGCCGTACCGGCCGTGGCGGCCATCGCGGCGGTGACGGCAGTGGCGGCGAAGACGCCCAGGAGCGCACGCCGACGTCGTTGTGTGAACAGGTGGATTCCCCCTGTGATGTGCGTGGCGGCACAGGTCGGTTGCCGACGGTGATCAAAAGCTTCACACGAGGCACTGGCACGACTCATCGAGTCTTCCGTCGACCGTCATCGGGCGATGTCGAGGGCCTCATACCGACCGTGATCGCTCACGCCCGACCCGAAGGAACCCGGAGAGTGGCGCGCGTCACTCCGGCGGCCTTGAGGTCTGGGCATCCGGACGCCTGGGCCGGCGGTGAGCGTGGGGGAGAAGTGTGCCGTTTCGCTTCGAGGCGCGGCCGTGCGGGCCGGGAGGTGAGTGGTCGGGCGATCCGTGTCTGCCCGTCATCGGTCCGACCGGTGTCCGAACCTCTGACAGACTTGGTCGATGGTCGCCGGAATCCATCCACCCCCGCCCGTAGTCTGCGAGGTCCCGGACGGGCTCGGCATCATCGAGGTCACCGGGGACGCCGCGGCCGGCCTGCTGGTGCTCGCCGGTGATCCCGTACTGCTGGAGGGCAACGACGGCTGCGGCAGCGTCGGTTGGCTGGCCGTCCGCGCGGGAGTCGACGCACCCGGGATCGGCGAGGTCAAGGCCCTCACCGAGTGGCTGGGCTGCCCGGACCTCAAGGTGGATCCCGTCACCGGCCACCACCTGCCCCCCGACCCACAGCGGCTCCGCCCGCTGCTGACGCTCCTGGCGCCGGGCCGGTACGTGATGACCGTCCAGACGGCTCCGCACGAACTGCGCACGGTCCACCCCCGCGGCCACGCGATCGAGCAGTGGTACGCGGAGGAGGACCTCGCGCTGCTCACCACGGACCACTGGCCCCCGCGCCACGAGGCCGTCGTACGGGATTACGCGCGGCGGATCAGGAGCGGCGGCCTGCCCGTGCTGGTCGCGCTGCGTCCGAGTCCCGCCGGCCTGGTGGGGTACCTCCTCGACGGACACCACAAGTTGGCCGCCTACCAGCGGGCCGGGGTCAGCCCCCTGATCCTCTGGCTGACCCCGCAACAGCCGAAGCCCTTCCGGCACGAGGACTACGAGCGAGCCCGCGAGGCCTTCCCGGCCGGCCACGCGGATCGCGAACGGCGTTCGCTGGAAAGGGTGTTGGCGTACATTCGCGACGAGGCCCGCCGTTCGGCCTGACGGGGTGAGGTGGCTCGGCTCCCTCATCGCCGTACGGCCCGACTCCACGGACACGCAAGGGTTGCTCGTGGACTTGGACCTTGTCGGCACCCAGGTACTGATCACCTCGGGCGATCTGGACGGCAACGGCATGTCGGAACTCCTCATCGTGAGGACCGACGGCACGCTCAAGCTCTTCGTCGACGTCAACAACGACCCGTATCAAGCGGCTTGGAGCAGCACGGGCTGGAACATCCACAACAAGATCTTCGCAGCGGGCGACCTGTCGGGCGACGGCAAGAACGACATTCTCGCCCGCACCTACGGCGGCGACCTTTACCTGTTCCCGGGCACCGGCGACCCCAAGGCGCCGTTCGCGCACGGATCAAGGCGCCCGGCGTCTGGTCCGACTTCGACCAGATCATCGGGGTGGCCGACGCCGACGCCGACGCCGACGCCGACGGCATCGGCGACGTCTACGTCTACGTCCGCAACAGGACCGACGACCTGGTCTTCTTGGCCGGCACGGGCAATGCCGCGCAGCCGTTCAAAGCCGGTGTCGAGTTGGGCGCGGGCCGGCACACGTGCAACCAGCTCCTGAGCGCCGACGACCGGGACGGCGACGGACCGTCCGACCTCCTCGCCCGGACCTTGAACGGCGACCGCTACCTCTACCGGGCCATCGGCCAGGGCCGCTTCGCGGACCCGGTGCTCCACCGGTCGGGCTGGGCGGGAGCCGACGTGCTCGCGGGGGCGGGCGGTCGGCCCGACTTCGGGAAGAGGCACCTCATCGGCCGCGACGCCGACGGGCGGACCTGGAGCCGCAGGGCCCGGAACAACGGGCAGTTCTCGACCCCCACGAACGACGGGCTTGAGAAGGACACCATCGGCTGCGCCACCTCGCTCGACGGCTCGGGCATCGTCACCAAGCTGCGCCCGAGCGGTGGCAGGCTCCTGACGGAAGGCCGCCTCCACCGGGCCGGGGACCTCGGCGTCGGCTGGGACGCCTACACCTCCGTCACCGGTCCCGGCGACGTGACCGGTGACGGTCACGGAGACCTGCTCGCCCGCGACAAGACCGGCGTCCCGTGGATCTACCCCGGCGACGGGTACGCCCAGAAGGTCGGCGACCCCATCCGGGTCGGCGACGGCTGGAACGCGTACGACAAGATCCTCGGTTCCGGTGACGCAACGGGGGCGGTCGAGTCGACGTCCCATCCGCCCCGGCGGCGACGTGTGCACGGGTGAGGGCCGGGTCACGATCAGCCGACGGGTGGCGAGACCGGCACGAACGCGCCCGGGCACGACGGTCAGGTCGTGTGCAGCAGGACCCTGCCGAGGTTTCTGCGGGATTCGATCAGCTCGACAGCCTTGTCCACCTGATCGAGGGGCAGGGCCTCGTGTGCCGGGCGCAGGCGGCCGGCGGCGTGCAGGTCCCACAGTTCGGCCCTGCGCTGCTCGATCAGTTCGGGTTGCCGGCGGGCGATCAGCCCGATCGAGAGCCCGATGACCGACTTGAGGCCGCCGAGCAGGCTGCCGGCGTCCACGGCGCCGCCACCCGCGCTGAACGCCACGAGCCTGCCGTGGGGGGAGAGGGCGTCCACGCCCCGCTGCACCAGATCGCCGCCGACGCCGTCGAGGACCAGGTCCACCGGGTCTCCCCAGGAGTCCTGCGCGTAGATCACCACCTCGTCGGCGCCGCATCCACGCACGAAGTCGGCCTTGTCCGCTGACCTGACGGCCGCGACCACGCGGCTCGCACCCAGAGCCTTGGCCAACTGCACGGCCAAGTGCCCGGCGCCGCTCGCCGCCGCGGTGACCAGGACGGACTCGCCCTCCTCGAAGCGTCCCGCACGCAGCGCGCTCAGCGCGACCAGGCCGCCGCGAACCAGCGCCAGCGCGTCGGCTGCGGTCACCTGCGGCGGGACGGCGGTGACCATGGCCGGGACGGCGAGCACCGACTGGGCGTGGACACCCTCGAAGGCCACCCCGCCCACCCGGTCGCCGACCCGGAAGCCCTCCACGCCCGCTCCCAGCGCGGCGACCCGGCCCACCATCTCGCCCCCGGGCTCGGCAGTCGGCTCCGTGCCCGCGCGCAGCGCCCTGACCAGGCCCAGGCTCACGCCCACGACCTCGGTGTTCACCAGCAGTTGCCCGGGGCCCGGTACGGGAGTGGCCACCTCGTCGATCCTGAAGGGCTCGACGGTGTCCTGCGGCTGGAACCTGATCTTGCGCATGTGCGCCTCCCCCTGCTGCGATCCGCGACGGCGATCCGGCGCGGCGGTCCGGCGCGGCGATCCGCGGCCGCAATCCGTTGGTCGACCCAACGATAGGACGAATTCATTGGGAGGTCCAATGAATTCGGCTAGGCTGACTCCATGGACACCACCCCCGCGCCACTCAGTCGCTTGCGGACCCTGCCGAGCTGGTTGCTGGGCCGCGCCGCGGCCCGCGGGCACAGCCTGGTCAGCGGGCAACTGGCCGAGGAGGGCGTGCGGATGCAGCATCACGCCGTACTGTGCGGCATCGCCGAACTCGGCCCCATCGCGCAAGCCGAGTTGTCACGCACCGTCCGGATCGACCCCAAGGACATGGTCACGGTGCTCAACGAGCTGCAAGCCAAGAAGCTGATCAGCCGCACCCGGGATCCCCGCGATGCCCGCAAGAACGCGCTCGCGCTCACCGCGGCCGGCCGGAGGTTGTTGCGCAGGCTGGAGGAGCTGGGTGACCAGGCCAATGAGGCCCTGCTCGCCCCGCTGGCCCCGGCCGAACGAGAGCAACTGCGGGCGCTGCTCACCCGTCTGATCGTGGAGTAGACGGAACAGACGGAACAGGCGCAGCAGACGGATCGGGCGGGAAGGGTGGAGGGGGGTGGAGAAGGACGCTCAGGCGCGCACCGCCCCGAAGTTCATCACCGGCGGCCGCGTCGCGCACAAGCCCGGCCGGAGTGCTCAGCGGCTGCCGCCGCCCGTCGCGGGGTTCAGCAGACGTGTCAGCCGGACGGCGAAGTACGCCGCCGAGGCCGCAGCGACGATGTTCAGTGCCGCTGCCGCCATCCCCAGGTTCACCGCGTCGAGGAGCGAGTCGAGGTCCTCGGCACGCCGGTAGCCCAGGTTCGCGCACCAGCCGAGCAGGACCGATCCGGTGAAGGAGCCCCACCAGAGGTTCACCGGCCAGAAGGAGACGCCGGTCGGGCCTGCGGACGGCTTCGCCCGGGTGCCGGCGCTCCACATGTCGACGGCGATGCGGTACGGCATCCAGAGGAAGGCGACGGGTACGAACCAGGCCCCGATCGCCCAGCCCGGTCCCTTTCCGAACTGGTCGGGGGCCAGTGAGCCGGCGTTGCGACGCATCCGGTGGAACCAGGTGATGAGGACGGCCGCACACGCCGCGAGTCCGACCACGTGGATCTGGTCGTAGACCAGGAACAGGTGGTCGGCCCGGTCCAACCGGTCCTCGGAGACGAAGGCGAAGCCCCCGTCCGTCTCCACATCGGCGTGCAGTCGGGCGCCGATGTACAGCGAGAAGAGGTCCCCGGCGGCGACGGCCGCCAGCAGGAAGCACACCCCCGCGAGCAGACCGCGCGAAGCACCCGGCGATCGTACGGGAATGGGCGGGCGTGGACGGAGAACGCCGGATGAGGACATGACGGTGGAACCCCCACGGGCAGGCAAGCGTAAGTGGCCCGCAGATGTGCGTGCAGAGGGGAAAGTACGCCAGAGCGGACCCATCCGTCCATGAGGAATCCCCGGGTCCGGTCGGCGTGCTCGCCGGGAACAGGACCATCTACCTCAGCACCGCTTTCTTCACGCTGCTCGTCCGCCCTCGCCTCAGCGGCGCTGATCGGCCTGTGCGCGCACCACTGGCTCGCCACGCCCATCCGAGCCGTCGCCTACACCGGCGAGCACGACGACACCGCGGACATGCTCCACGTCGCCCTGGTCGGAGCCGGGCTCATGGCCGTCCTCGTCTGGCTCTGGGGTGCCGGGGCCGCCGCACGACTGGCCCACGCCTGGCGCCCCTCGGCAGACTGACACGCGTCCTCGCCCGGAGCCTGTCGTGCGCATCGACGTGTGCGTGCGTCATCGTTGGTGAAGGGCGGCCCGCGCGGTCCAAGGGCCGGCCGCCGCGCTGCTCGCACCCCGGACCATGTCGCTGATCGTCCACCTCTTCCCCGCCGGGCGCCGGGGGCCGGGCCGACCGGACGGGGCCCACGAGGTGGGCTACTCAGGCGGTCTTTGAGTACGCCTGCTCATGATCCGTGCGCCCGCCGCTCCCTATCGTGACCTGCATGGACACGGATCAGACCCCCACCAGTACCCCGACCGGCACCCCGACCTCGGACAGCCCGCGGGGGTTCAACGGCTGCGCGATCGCCGTCGTCATCCTCACCGGCCTCGTCGTTCTGGGTGCCTGGGCACTGGCCGAGTTCGAGAAGGGCTTCGACGGTTACGGTCAGTTGGAGCAGAGCGGCCCTTCCGGATCCGTGGCGGACCCTCTCGGCCCGGGCGCGACCGCGCGGTACGAGGACGGCCTGAAGGTGACCGTCAGTCGGCCGCGCGCGGAGTCCGACGGTTCCTACAGCCTCACGGTGACCTACGACAACGACACGGACGAAGAACTCCGCCCCGGCGGGGAGTCATTGGACTCCGCCGTGTCCGAATCCGGCCTCGCACCCCTGGTGGTCCGCGCGGGCGAGTCGCTCGACGACTGCGTCTCCGAATACAGCGTGACCTGGTCGAACCGGCGGGAGGCCGCCGCCGCCCTCATGCCACCGCTGGGCACGGAGAAGAAACGAACCGTGCCGGTCCGCGTCAAGCCGAGCAGGAAGGGGATCCCGGTCACGGTGGAAGTCGACCCGCCGACCGCGGACTTCCGGGAGACGGCGCACTTCCAGTTCACCCTGGACTGACGGACCGGTGGACGTGGGCCCGGCGGAGGTCGACGCCCTGCCCCGTGGAGCCGTCAGGGCGCCACAACGGGGCGAACGTTTCGGTACCCGCCGCGCGGTACCCGCCCCGTTCACGAGTCGTGGTTCCGGCTCACTTTCCGACTTTCCGTGGAGGGCCGACCGACCGTGATGCCATGTGCTCGCGAGACCGGCTGGTCGGACCAGAGGTGAGGGGCCCCGGCTCCCCCGCGAGGGGCGCGGAGTGTGCCCTCGTCGGGGCGCGGGCGATGTCAGGTCGCCTCGCCGGCGTCCGCGACCATGCGGACGAGGGTGTCGACGAGCTCGTCGGCGGTGGTGCGCAACATGCCCGTGCCGATGTGGCCGCTGAGCTCCATGTCCGCGATGCCGTGCGTGCCGGCGAGCAACAGGGTGCCGTAGTGCCGTGCGTTCGGCTCCCCGACGAGTTCGGCGACGAGGGGCAGGAACTCGTCCTGGAAGCGCCCGGCGGCACGGACGCGGTCCGCCGCCGGGTCGCCCGCGGGTGTGCACAGCCGACGCCGGACGTGATCGAGCCCCTCGTCGAGGTCTTCGGGGCGTTGTCCGGGGCGCCTGAACAACATCTGGTACAGGTGCGGTTGGTCCCGGCCGACGCCGATGAGGGTGCGCAGAGCGCCGCCCAGCTTGTCTGATGCCGGCAGGGCCGGATCGGTCCGCAGGGCGTGGACCTGGTCGGCGATCCGTTCCCAGCCTTCGGTCGCGAGGGCGGTCAGCAGGCTGTCCTTGCCGGTGAAGTGCCGGTACGGCGCTCCCCGGCTCACACCTGCCCGAGCGCCCACCTCGCGCAGGGTGACGGCCTCGGGGCCCCCGAGATCGAGGAGGTCGGCGGCCGCGTCGAGCAGAGCGCGGCGGGTGAGGGCGGCGGACTCCGCACGAGTGGGCATGACCCCATCCTACAGTTGACAGTGTCATCTGAACCGGTACGGTGGTTGAGGTGACAACGTCATCTGAAACTTCGAAGCTGATCGTCGTGACCGGAGCCTCCACGGGTATGGGCGCGTCAGCCGCCCGTGAACTGGCCCGCAGGGGATTCCACGTCCTGGCCGGCGTGCGACGCGACCGGGACGCCGACGCCATCCGGTCGACCGGCATCGAGCCGGTCATCCTCGACATCACCGAGTCCGAGCAGGTGGAGGCACTCGCCGCACGGGTCGCCGGCGACCGTCGCGCACTGCACGCGCTCGTCAACAACGCCGGCATCCAGGTGAACGCCCCGGTCGAAGCCCTGCCGTTGCCCGAGTGGCGGCGGGTGTTCGAAGTCAACCTGTTCGGCCACATCGCCGTCACCCAGGCGCTCCTGCCCGCGCTGCTGCGCGGCAAGGGGCGTGTGGTCAACATCAGTTCGATCGGCGGCAAGTACGCCATGGCCACCTACGGCGCTTACGCCGGCGCGAAGTTCGCCCTGGAGGCGGTCAGCGACTCACTGCGCCGGGAGGTCGCGCCGCTGGGCGTACAGGTGGTCGTGGTCGAGCCCGGCGGCGTCCGCACGGAGATCGCCGCCCGCGGGATCGCGACGGCGAACGACCTGGCCGCCCGGATGACGCCGGAGCAGGACGAGCGTTACGGGAACCTGGTCCGGGCGAACAACGCGTTGATGGCCGCGGGCACCGCGTCGGGCCTGACCGCCGACGCCGCCGCCCTGGTCATCGCGAAGGCGGTGACGGCGCGCAGGCCCCGCACCCGCTACACCGCCGGTCGGGACGCCGCCCTGATCATGCGCCTGGGTCCGATGCTGTCCGACCGGATGCTCGACCGCGTCCTCGCCGCCAACCTCCGCCGTCACCAGCCGAAGTGAGCCGCCGTCGGCCCTCGGGTCGAGTCTCCCGTGACGGGGGTGTGAGGTCCGCCGCCATGCCGGCGGTGTCGACGTCATACGGCGTTGATCGACGACACGTGACGTTCATAGCGGATGGAATGGATGATTCCGTAGCGGCGTGATCACAGATGAGCCTTTTCGGTCAGGATTGGACTGATCACTCAGCGTAAGGTGCGCCGTTCGGTCGTTCCTCGCACCCGCCGCCTCCCCTTGCCCCACCTGTCCCGGGTCCGAGCGTGACCGACAGGAATTCACGCGGCCGTACCCCGGGTAGGGCGAAAGATTTCCCGAGTTGCCCCCATGGTGACGCAAAAGAAGTCCGAAACTGACAGGGTTGCTTTGACTCCTGATCGGTGGGTCGGTGAATGTCGATCGCATGTCCGAAACATCCCGAGCCGCCGCCGGTGGCCCCATGCGTGTGCGCGACTTCCGGCTGCTGCTCGCGGGAGCCGCCACCGGGCAGCTCGGTGCCCAGGTGACGCTCGTGGCACTGCCCCTCGTGGCCGTCCTCGAACTCGACGCCCCCGCCTTCCAGGTGGGCCTTCTGACCGCCGCGGAGACCGCCGCCTTCCTGCTCGTCGGATTGCCCGCCGGGGCACTCGTCGACCGCATGCGCAAGCGGGCCCTGATGATCCGCGCGGACCTGGTCCGCGCCGTGGCCATGGCGAGCATCCCCGCCGCCGCGCTCGCCCACGCCCTGACCATGGCCCAGCTCTACGTCGTCGCGCTCGTGATCGGCGTGGCGACCGTGTTCTTCGACGTCGCCCATCAGAGCTACCTGCCGCAGATCCTGCCCCGTGACCAACTCGTGGCCGGCAACGGCGCCTTGGAGACGGTCCGTTCCACCGCCCAGGTGACCGGCCCCGGCGTCGGCGGCGGACTGGTACAGCTCGTCGGAGCCCACCTCGCCGTCGTCGCCGACGCCATCGGCTACCTGCTCTCCGCCCTGTTCCTCATGCGCGTCAAGCAGCCCGAGGAAACACCCGAGCCCGCCGCCGGGGCCTCCCTGCGCAAGGAGATCGCCGAAGGCGTCCGCTTCGTCTTCGGCCATCCGCTGCTCCGTGTCATCGCCCTCACCACCGGCCTCGCCAACCTCTGCACCGCCGTCCTCATGGCGACACAGACCGTGCACCTCGTCCGCGTGGTCGGGTTGAAGCCCGGCGGGCTCGGGCTGGTGCTGTCCGCCTCCGCCGTCGGAGGGCTTCTGGGCGCCCTGTGCGCCGGACGCCTCGCGGCCCGGCTGGGGCAGGCCCGGGTCATCCTCCTGTCCGTCCTGGTGACCGGCCCGTTCGCCCTGCTGTGGCCGCTGTCCGGGCACGGCGTCTCCGGGGCGGCCCTCTTCGCCGCCGGATCGGCGGTCGTCTCCTTCGGCGCCGTCGTCTACAACATCGCCCAGGTCAGCTTCCGCCAAGGGCTGTGCCCACCACGCCTGCTCGGCCGGATGAACGCCACCCTGCGCTTCCTCATGTGGGGCACCCTGCCGCTCGGCGCGCTCCTCGGCGGCGCCCTCGCCCAGTCCCACGGGTCGCGTACGGCCCTCGCCTGGTGCGCCGTCGGCATCCTCGCCGTACCGCTGCCGCTGCTGCTCTCCCCGCTGCGCCGGATGCGGGACCTGCCCGCCCCGCAGGACGACACCGTGGGGACTCCCGGTCCGCGGGACGACGCCGGCGCCGGCGACGAGACGGCGCGGGAGAACACCGCCGCCGGCGACGAACGCCAGGCCCCCGCGCCCACCCGCTGACCACCCGTACCGCACGCGGGACCACCCGCGCCGCCACACCCTTCCGCGCGACCGCGACCGCGACCGCGGCCTCGACAGAGAGAACCACGTGCTCAGCATCACGAGTCAGTACCTGGCCCGTTACCGGCGTCTCACCGCCGCCGGCGACCGGTCCGACGTCCTGCTGCCCGTCACCGGAGCACAGCGCCGCTTCCTCCTGGTGCGTTCGCTGGATCCGTCGGGCCGCCCCGACCTGGTACCGATGTTCTTCGCCTTCCCGTACGGGACCATCGACCCCGAACGCCTGCGGGCAGCGGCCCACAGGCTCGCCGCACGGCACACCGCCCTGCGCGCGCGGCCCGCCGTCGTGCGCGGCACTCCCGTCCTTCGCGTCGCCGATCCGGACGTCGGCCTGACCCGGCCGACCCCGATGCCGGGGGAGCGGCCCGCCGACACGCTCCGGCGCGCGGCGGCCTCGTGGGACGCACAGGGTTCCCCCCTGCGCCTCTTCCTCGTACGCGACGAGGAGCGCGAGGAGGACGTCCTCGCCATCGTCCTGGACCACGCCGTCTGCGACGGCCGCTCGCTGGCACGGATCGTCGACGAACTCGGCGCCGCGTACCGCGAGGAGACCACCGCGTCCCGCGTCGCACCGGGGGAGACGGAAGCCGAACTCACCGCCTACCGGGACACGGTCCTGCGCCAACTCGCCGCCGAGGAAAGGGCGGAGACGCCCGAGGCGGCCGCGTACTGGGCGGACCGGCTGCGTACGCTCCGCGCCCACGCCCCGTCACCCCGGCCGGCACGCGTGCCCGACGGCGCGTTGCCCAGCGGCGTCGCGCAGATCAGGCTGCCCGCACACGACGGCGGCGTACCCTTCCCCGGACTGCTCGACGCCTGCCGCGCCGCGGCCCGCGAGCTGTACGGCCCGGACCTCGCGGTCCCGCTCGGCTACCCGTGGGGCGGTCGTCCCCCGGGAGCCGAGCCGGTCATCGGCTGCTTCCTCAACACCGTCGTCTTCCCCGCCGACACCGGAAGAGCACCCGACCCGGAGGCTACGGCCGACGCGTGGTGGGACGACCTCGACCGGGCCGACGCGCCCTTCGACGCGGTCGTGGCCGCCGTGCGGGCCGCCGGCTCGGACTGGACCGGCGGCCTCGACGGACTGCTCACCGTGGACGACGACAGCCGCCGCCCACTCCTCGAACTGGCCGGGGTCGAGGGACGGGAGGTCCACGTCGACGGCAGACCCGTCCGCGGTCCCTTCGCCGTCTCCGTCACCCAGGGAGCGGAGATCCGGCTGCGGATGGTGTGGGACCGCGCGGTGCTCGACGACACCGCCGCGCACCGGGCGTTCGACGCGCTCACCCACGCGCTGCGCCCCTCCGAGCACACCGCGCTCTGACCCCGCGGCCGCGACCCCGGCCCCTGCGGGCATCACCGCCCCGCACCCCGCACCGCCCTACACCACCGCGCGTCCCACACCACCGCGCACCCCGAGTTTCCCCCCATGGCATCCCCCCACGCCCGAAACGGCACCGCGCGACCCGCGAAGCCGCCCGCACGACCACCGGACACAACCGTGACCGGCACCGGAAACCGACCCGACAACCTCAGGGATCGCCCATGCTTCCCCTCTCCTCCTCGCAGGAGATCGTCTGGCTGCACGAACAGATGCAGCCCGGCAGTCGCGCCTACAACTTCACCGCCGCGCTGGACCTGTGGGGCCCGCTCGACGCCGAGGCGCTGCGGCTGGGACTCGCCGCCACCCTGGCACGCCACCCCGGCCTGCGCCTCGAACTCGTCGCCTCCACCGGGTCCGTACCGGGGCAGCGGGTCGCGCCGCAGTGTCCGCCGAGGCTGCGCACGATCGACCTCGGTACGGAGAAGGACCCCGAGGCGGCGTTCGCCGATCTCCTGCGCGCCGAGGCCGAGACACCGCTCGACACCTTCGAGGCGCCGCTGATCCGCTGGACGCTCGTGCGGCTCGCCGAGCGCCATCACCGGCTGGTCCACGTCGAGCACCACCTGATCCACGACGGCCACTCCTTCGCGATCCTGCTCGACGACGTCTTCCGCGTCTACCGCGCCCACGTCCTCGGCGAGACCCCGGAGCTCCCGCCCGCCTCGTCGTACGCGGACCATGTCCGGGCTCAGGCCGAGACCTCGTACGCCCCCGAATCGCTGGACTTCTGGCGGACCGAACTCGCCGATCAGCCCCACGACCTGCCGCTGCCCGGTCTCGTCCGCCCCGGCGCCCGCCGCCGGCACAACGGCGGCCAGCTTCGCCAGACCATCGGCGCCGATCTCGCCGAACGCCTGCGCGGCCACACCCGTGCGCGCGGCCTCACCCCGTTCGCCACGCTCCTCGGGCTGTTCGCCGAACTCCTGCGCCGGCACAGCGGCCGCTCCCGGATGGTCATCGGCACCGCCGTCGGCAACCGCCCCCTCGGCTACGAGGACGCCGTGGGCATGTTCGTCAACACCATCCCGCTGCCCATCTCCCTGGACGGCGCCGTCTCCGCCCAGGAGACCATGTACGACGTCACCGACACCCTCATCCGGGCCCTGCCGCACCAGGACGTGCCGGTCCAGGAACTGACCCGGGCGCTCGGCATGCACACCTCCGGCGCCGACAACCCGCTGTTCTCCGTCATGTTCAGCGCCCACGACGCACCGCTGCCCGAGATCGACGTACCCGGTCTCGACATCACCCTCTTCGAGGGGTTCAACACCGGCACCACCCGCTTCGACCTCGACGTGGTGCTGCTCCCCGACGACCGGCGCGGCGTCACCCCGCGCCACGGCTCGCCCGGCATGACCCTGGTCTGGGACTACGACGCGGACCTCCTCGGCGAGGACGTCGCCCGGCTGCTCGCGGGCCGCTTCCTGGACCTGCTGCGCGCCTACCTCGACAGCCCCGGGAGCCCGCTCGCCGACCTCGCACCGACCGCCGTGGCACCGGCCGCCGAGCCCGTGCCCGTGCCGAGCGACCGCGATCCGCTGGACCCCGTGGCCGCGCACCACCCCTCGCTGCCGGCCCTGTTGTGCGGCGCGCGCCGTCTCACCTACGGCGAACTCGACGACCGCGTCGGCTCGCTCGCCGAGCGGCTGCGCGCCGCCGGTGTGACGCCCGGCCGGCCGGTGGCCGCGGTCCTGCCCCGGGGCACCGACTCGGTCGTCGCCCTGCTCGCGTGCCTGCGCACCGGCGCCGTCTACTGCCCGCTGTCCCCCTCCGACCCGCCGGCCCGCCTCGGACTCCTGCTGGAACGGCTCGCCCCCGCCCTGGTCCTCACCGGCGACGGCGCCCCGGTCCTGCCGGAAGCACTGCCGATCGCCCGGATCGACGCCCCGGCACTGCCCGCCGCGCGCGAGGGCGCCCTGCTGCCCGACACCGCGTACGTCATCCACACCTCCGGCTCCACCGGCACGCCGAAGCCCGTCGCCGTCGGCCACGCGGCGCTGACGCACCACATGACGGCGGCCGCCGACCGGTTCGGCCTCGTCACCTCGGACCGGGTCCTGATGTTCGCCCAGCCGTCCTTCGACGTCGCCCTGGAGGAGGTGCTGCCGACCCTGCACGCCGGGGCGTGCCTGGTCCTGCCCGAGCGCGAGGTGCCCACGGGCGCGGAACTCGCCGAACTGCTCGCGTCCGCCCGCGTCACCGTCGCCAACCTGCCCACCAGCTACTTCCTCGCCACCCGCGAGGACCTGCGTCCCGCACTGCGCGACGCGAGCTGGACGCCCAGGCTCCTGGTCCTCGGCGGCGAACGCCTTCCCGTGGAAGCCCTGCGCGGCGTCCTCGCCGACACCGACGCCACCGTGCTCAACGTGTACGGAGTCACGGAGGCGGCCATCAGCTCCACCGTCCACGAGGTCTCCCGCGACGCCCTCGCCGAGGGCGCCGAGATCCCCCTGGGCACCGAACTCCCGGGCGAGCGGGTCCTCGTCCTGGACGCCCACCACCGCCCCCTGCCGGCCGGCGCCGTCGGTGAACTCGCCGTCGCCGGACCCGGCCTCGCCGAGGGCTACCCGGGCAACGCGGAGGTGACGGCCGCCCGGTTCATCGCCGTCGACGCACTCGACGGGGAGCGCGTCTACCTCACCGGCGACCTCGGCTACCGAGGTCTGGACGGGCTGCTGTACTTCCTCGGGCGACGCGACAACCAGATCAAGTTGCGCGGTCACCGCATCGAGCTGGAGGAGATCGAGGCGGCGGCGTCCGCGGTGCTCGGCGGCCGGTCCTGCGCCGTCGTACTGGACCGGGAGACAACGGGCGGGCCCAGGCTCGTCGGCTTCCTCGAAGACGGCGCCGACGGCGCGGACTTCGACGAGAAGGCGCTGCACGCCGAGCTGAGCCTGCGCCTGCCCGGCCCGCTCGTACCCGCCCGGTGGGCACGGCTGGAGACCATGCCGACCCTCGCCGGCGGCAAGCCCGACCGTACGGCCCTGTCCCGCCGGGCGGCGGCGCTCGACCCCGACGACACCGCGACGACCGGGGCCGGGGCCGACGCCGACGCCGAAACCGGTTCCGAACCCGGGCCCGCGACCGCCGCCGTGTCCGACGACCCGATGACGGCGCTGCTCGCGGAAGGCTGGCGCGAGGTCCTCGGCCACAGCCGTTTCGACGCCCGCTCCCACTTCTTCCACAGCGGGGGCCACTCCCTGCTCGCCGCCGAACTGGCCGCCTGGCTGGAGCCCCGGTTGGGCACGCGCCCGCCGCTGAAGGTGCTCTTCCGCAACCCCGTGCTCGCCGACCAGGCCGACGCCCTCGCCACCACCACCCTTTCCACGGAGTCGTGATGACCCAGTCCCCGACCCTTCCCGTCGCCCCCGCCACGCCCGTCGACACCGGCCTCGCCACCGCGCACGACACCGGCACCGGCCTTGCCACCGCGCACGACACCGACACCGACACCGGCCTCGCCACCGCGCACGACACCGACACCGACACCGACACCGACACCGGCACCGGCACCGGCACCGTGCCGAGCGTCGCCCACGGCCCCGCCGCCGAACCGACCGGTGTGCTGGCCCGCTTCGAGGAGCAGGCCCGGCGGGACCCGCAGGCCCCGGCCGTGATCGACGGAACGCGGACCTGGACGTACCAGGACCTCGACGCGGCGGCCGTGCGGGTCGCCGCCGCCCTGGGCGACCGCGTACGGCCCGGTGACCTGGTCGGCGTGTGCCTCGACCGCTCCACCGCCCTGGTGGTCACCGCCGTCGCGCTCGCCCGGATCGGCGCCGTCTACCTGCCGCTCGGCCCCCGCCCCGGCGAACGCCGCACCCAGGCCGTCACCGAGGACCTCGACGTCGCCTGCCTCATCGGCGACCCCGCCGTCCTGCCCGAGGAACACCGGAGCGGGGAGCACACCCCGCTGCCGCTGCCCACCGACGGTGTCAACGCCCCCGCCACCGCCGTGGCCGCCTTCGCCGGCTCCGGCCGCGGCACCCGGCGCGCACCCGAAGGCGCCCTGTACGCCGTCCTCACCTCCGGCTCCACCGGCCGCCCCAAGGCGGTCGCCGTGGCCGAGGCCTCGCTGTCCGTCGCCCTGGAGTGGTACCGGGCCGAGACCGGCCTGGCGCCGGGCGACCGGCAGTCCCTGCTCATCGGTGTCGCCTTCGACCCGCACCTGCTGGAACTGTGGGCCGGCCTGACCTCGGGCGCCGCCCTCGTCCCGGCCCCGGACGACACCCGCTGGGACTCGCACGTGCTCACGGACTGGTGGCGTGACACCGGCCTCACCCACGCCGTGGCGGCCACTCCCACCATCGAACCGCTCCTGGACCGGCCGTGGCCGCAGGACCTGAGACTGCGTCACCTCGTCGTCGGCGGCGACCGCATGCGCCGCCGCCCCGGCGCCGACGTCACCGCCACCGTCCACAACGCCTACGGCCCCGCGGAAGCCACCGTCGTCACCACCACCCACGCCATGCGCGGCACCGACCCCGAGGCCGGCGACCTGACACCGCCGCCCATCGGCACCGCCCTGCCGGGCGTCACCGTCCTCGTCACCGACGACGAGGGCCGGCCCGTCGCCCGCGGACAGGACGGCGAACTGCGCGTCGGCGGCCACTGCCTGGCGCTCGGCTACCTCGACCCCGAACTCACCGCCGAGCGGTTCGTCGAGCACCCCGCCGCCGGCCGCCTCTACCGCACCGGCGACCGGGTACGGATGAACGCCGACGGCAGCCTGGACTTCCTCGGCCGCCTCGACGACCAGGTGAAGATCAGCGGGGTGCGGATCGAACCGGCCGAGGTGGAAGCCGCCTTCGAGCAGGACCACCGGGTGCGCAGCGCCGTCGTCACCGTGCTGCGCGACAGCTCCGGCCACAGCCGCCTCGTCGCCCACGTACGGCCCGCCGACGGCGCCGAACCCGCGACCGCGGACCTCCTCGCCGCGGTCCGCGCCTGGCTCCCCGAACAGGCCGTCCCCGCCGCCGTACGGATCGTCGACGGCTACCCGCTCGACGCCAACGGCAAGGTGGACCGGGCCGCCCTGGCAGCCCGGGCCCAGGCCACGGATCCCGTGCCGTCCCGCGCCGCCGACCCGGACGACCTCGCCGACGCCACCGCCACCGAGCGGCTCGTGCTGACGTCCGTGCGCGATCTCCTCGGCCGCCCCGGCACCGGCCTCGGCGACCACTTCACCGACGCCGGTGGCACCTCCGTCGTCGCCGCGCGGCTGCTCGCGATCGTCGAACGCGAGACCGGAGTACGCCCGCGCGCCCACGAGCTGCTGCTCAGCACCGACCTGCGGGCCTTCGCGGCCCTCCTCGACCAGCGCCGGACCCCGCGCCCGGAAGGAGCCTGACATGACACCCACCACCTTGCGCCCCGTCGACCCGGTGAACGGCACGCCCGTACCGCCGGCCGCCGCCCGCACCACCACGCCCGTACCGCCCTCGACACGTGCGGCCACCCTGCCGGCGCTCGTCGCGCGGCACGCCGAACTCACCCCGAACGCCCTCGCCGTCGTGGACGGGGACACCACCCTCACCTACGGCCGGCTCCTCCAGGCCGGCCACTCCCTCGCGGCCCGCCTGCGCGACAACGGGGTGGCGCGCGGCGACCGGGTGGCGCTGCTGACGACGCGGTCGTCCCGCACGGTCGTGGCCCAGCTCGGGCTGTGGCTCGCCGGAGCGGTCTGCGTACCGCTCGACCCCGCCCAGCCCGGGCCGCGTACCAAGGCGATGATCACCGACGCCGAGGTGACGCTCACCGTCGGCGACGCGAAACTGCTGGAGGCGGCCAGGCTCCCCGGCCCCGTCCTCGCCCTGCCCGAGGAGCCGCTCACGAGCGGCCGGCCGGTCGACGCGTCCGAGCCGGACAGCGCGGCGTTCATCATGTTCACCTCCGGCTCCACCGGCCGTCCCAAGGGCGTCGCCGTGCCGCACGGCGCCATCGCCGAGCTGGTCACCGCACCCGACTACGTCACCCTCACCGGCCGCGACCGCGTCCTGTTCCACTCGCCGATGACCTTCGACGCCTCGACGTTCGAAGTCTGGGTCGCGCTCGCCAACGGCGCCGCGGTCGTCGTCTGCACCGAGCAGCGCCCCACCCTGGAGGACCTGGCCCGGCACGTCGAGCGGCACGGCGTGACGGTGGCGTTCTTCACAACGGCCCTCTTCCACCAGCTCGCCGCACGCCGCTCCCGCGTCTTCGCCCAGCTCCGCTCGGTCGTCGTGGGCGGCGAGGCGATGGCCACCACCCAGGCCCGTGAGGTGCTCACCGCCTTCCCCTGGCTGGAGCTCGTCAACGGCTACGGGCCGACCGAGACGACCACCTTCGCCACCGCCCACCGGGTCACCGAGCAGGACTTCGAGGCGCCGATACCGATCGGCGCGCCCATCGCCGGTGCCACGGCGCACGTCCTGGACGCCGACGGCCGGCCGGTGGCCGACGGTGACCGGGGCGAACTGTGGATCGGCGGTAGCAGGCTCGCCCACGGGTACACGGGCCTGCCCGAACTCACCGCCGAACGGTTCGTCGAACACCCCGCCGCCGGCCGGCTCTACCGCACGGGCGACATGGTCTCCCTCCGGACCGACGGCATCCTCCTCTTCCACGGCCGCAACGACGACCAGGTGAAGGTCCGCGGCTTCCGCATCGAACCCGCCGAGGTCGAACACACCCTGCGCGAGCAGCCGGACGTGGACGACGCAGCCGTCACCGTCGACGGCGCCGGCACCCCCGAGGCCTCCCTCGTCGCGTTCGTCGTCGCCGCGCCCGGCCCCGTGCCGTCCGGCGCGGCGCTGCGCGAGCGGCTCACCGCGGTCCTGCCCGCCCACCTGGTCCCCGACACGGTCACCGTCCTGGAACGGCTTCCCCTCACCCCGGCCGGCAAGGTCGACCGACGCGCCCTCACCGCCCGGGCGCACGCGGCCGGGAGCGGGCCCGCCGAGGCGTCCGCGCAGCCGATGAGCCCGTTGGAACAGGCCGTCGCCGAGGTGTGGAGCCGGGAACTGGGCAGCGAGGTCACCCGCGCCGACGCCGAGTTCCTCGCCCTCGGCGGCCACTCCCTGCTCGCCCTCGCCGTCACCGACGACCTGCGCGAGGAACTCGGCGTGGAACTCTCCCTCGCCGACTTCTTCGCCGCCCCGACCGTCGCCGCGCAGGCCGCACTGGTCGAACGCGCCCTCCTGGCCGCCCACGGCGACCTCCACCCCGAGACCCCGGAGCACAGCGATGTCCACTGACGCCGACTCCGCGGCCCGCGAGCGCCAACAGCACCTCCAGCGGGAACTGCTGCGCCGGGCCCGCGCCGGAACCGCCCGACGCGTGACGGCCGGACCCCCCGCCGGGGCGACCGACGGCGCGGGCGGCCCCGCACCGCGGGACACCGGACACTCCTCCGGTACCGCCCCGCAGGACGCAAGCGTTCCCCTCTCCCGCGCCCAGCGCCGCATGTGGCTGATGGAACGGCTCGGCGGAGCGGGCGACTCGTACCACGTACCGTTCGCCACCCGGATGCGCGGGCCCTTCGACGTGGCCGCGTTCACCTGCGCCCTCACCTCCCTGGTGGCCCGGCACGGCATCCTCCGTACCCGCTACACGGAGCGCGCGGGAGAGCCCTGCCAGGAGGTGCTTCCCGCGCCGCGCACGGTCCCCGTACCCGTCGTCGACACCGACCTGACGCACGCCCCCGGGCTGCTGCGACGCGAGTCGGCCCGGCCGTTCGACCTCGCTGCCGGCGAGGCCGTACGGGCCCTCGTCCTGCGCCACGGCCCGCAGGACCACACCCTGCTGCTGACGTTCCACCACATCGCCGTGGACGGCGGCTCACTGGAGACGGTGGCCGGCGAACTCGCCGTCCTCTACACGGCGGCCACCGACGGGACGAGCCCGCACACCCTCGCCACACCGCCCCAGTACGCCGACCACGCACGCCGCGAGCACGACGCCCTACCCGGCTTCGAGGCGGAACTGCACCGCTGGAGCGACCTGCTGGCCGACGCCGCCCCACCGCGCCTGCCCCGACCGGAGGCGGCCGCGGTGGACACCGCGGTCCGGCCCGCGGCCGTGCGGACCGTACCCCTCGCCGCGGCCGTGCCCGACGCCCTGCGCGCGCTGGGCGCGGAGCGCAACGCCACCCTCTTCGCGGTGTCGCTCACCGCGGCGTTCGCGGCGCTGCACCGTCTCACCGGAGACGACGACCTGGTCATCGGCGTCGCGGGCACCCACCGCAGCGGTACCGCCATGCGCGGCCTGGTCGGCCTGTGCGTCAACACCCTGCCCGTACGGGTCGACGTCTCCGGCGCCCCGTCCTTCGTCCACCTGCTGCGCCGGGTACAGGACGCGCTCCTCGAAGCCCAGCGTCACCGGCACATCCCCTTCGACCTGGTCCTCGAACGCCTCGGGGCCGGGGCACGCGGCGCCGACGGCACCGCGCTGGTCCGCGTCACCTCCGACGTCCTCGGCGAGCCGACGGTCCTGCGCCTGCCGGGCACCTCGGCCGAGTACGTCGACGTACCCGGCGACGGCGCGAAGTTCACCCTGTCCTACGGCCTGGGCCTGGGCGACGCCGCACAACCGGTGGCGCTCGTCCAGTACGACGGGAACACGCTGGACGACACCGTGGCGGAGGCGGCCGTACGGGACTACGCGGCCCTGCTCCACGCGGTGGCGGCCGACCCGGAACTCGCCCTGGACCGACAGCCCCTGGCCGGCCCGCACCACGACGTCCCGCCGGACCACGGTGACGGCCCGGAGGGCGGGGAAGCGGACGGCGACGACCCGGACGGCGACGGCCATCCGGCCGCGCGGGCCTTGCGCGCCCACCCGCAGGTCGCCGACGCCACGGTGGTACGCCCCGCCCAGGGGCCGCCCGTCGCCTACGCCGTCCTGCACGACAGCGTCGGCTCGTCCGGTCACGAACTGCTGGGCCTGCTGCGCCGCTCGCTCGCCCCCGAGTCCGTGCCCGCCGCGGTCACCCTGCTCGACGCGCTTCCGCGCGAGGCCGCCGGGCCCCTCGACCGCGGCCGGCTGCCCGGGTCGTCCACGCCGAGCGCCCCGTCCGGCCCCCGGGCCGAAGCGGTCACGGAGACCTTCACCGCCGTGCTCGGTGTCCTCGTCGCGCCCGACGACGACTTCTTCGCCCTCGGCGGCCACTCCCTGAAGGCCGTCCAGCTCGCCGATCGGCTCCGTACGGACCTCGGCCTGCCCCTCACGGGCCTCGACGTCCTCCAGGCACGCACGCCCCGGGCGCTGACCGCGCTCCTCGACGAACGGGCGGCACGGCAGAGCGCCGCGAAGGCCGCGAGCAGGCCGGCGCCCCGCTCCCGGGACATCCGGCCGGGCACGGTCCTGGTCACCGGTGCGACGGGCGGAGTCGGCGCGTTCGTCGTACGGGAACTGGCCGCACAGGGCCGCCCCGTGCTGGCGCTGGCCCGGCCCGAGTCCGCCCACCTGATCGCCGGCGAGGGCGTCGACGTCATCGAGGGGGACCTCACCGATCTGGCCGGGCTGCGGGACGCCGTCGCGCACGCCGACGCGATCGTCCACTCCGCCTGCACCTTCACCCGGCACGACGTGGACCTGGCGGCGATGGAGGCGATGGTCGACGCCTGGCGGCGCGGACCGTTCGTCTTCGTCAGCAGCGTCGACGCCTACGGGCACCCCGACACGGACCGGGTCGCCGAGGAGGCGCCGCCCCACGAGCCCGTCAGCCCGTACGGCAGGGCCAAGCTCGACTGCGAGGCCCTGCTGCTGCGCGCCGCGGGAACCGAGGGACGCGGCGGCGCGAGCGCCGTACGGTCACCGATCGTGTGGGGGGCGCACGACCGGCTGCGCGAACAGTTGCGCTGGGGCGCCATCGGCACGCTCTACCAGTCCGCCCGCGAGGGCCGGCCGATCGAACTGCCGCGTCCCGGCACCGGCGGACACCCCTGGTACGGAGTCGCGTGGGTGCACGCGGCCGCCCTGGCCCGCGCGGTGGCCGAGAGCCTGGACCGTCCCGTGGGCGGGGTCGCCAACGCCTCGAGCGGCCACGTCTCCTGGCGTGACCTGGCCCTCGACCTCACGGAACTGCTCGACACCCGCGCCGACCTCCGCGAAACCGACGACGTCCCCCCGGACCTCGATCACCGCTGGCACTACGACGCCGCCCGCCTGGCCCGCCCCCTTCAGGCACGGCCGGGAGAGGACCGGCGGGCCGTGCTGGCCGAGATGATCGGCGGCATGGCCCCCAACACCGGCTGACCCGCCGAGCCGCGCCCGGAGCCCCGCACCGGGCTCCGGGCCCGGCCCCGATCGAACCCGCTCACGTCTGAGGCGGACGCTTTCACGCGCTGCCCACCGGTGCGGAGAAGGCACGGCCACGGCGAAACCCGGTTGAAGCCGGCACGGCGACCCGCGAGACCCGCGAGACCCGTGAGACTCGCGCGATGGGAGAGAGCAGCCGGATGAACCGATGGCGCAGTTCCTTCCAGTCGGTTCTCCGCGGGGGCGGCGGGTGGCGGGACGCGGCGGCCGGTGCCGGGTAACGGGGGCCTTCGCCGGACCACTTGACGGACCTCGTGATCGACGGTCCTGCCGGTCCGCGTCTCCGTCCACGCCCGGGGCCGTGAACCGGCGGACCTGCGGACCGGACACGGTCGTGGGAGCGCCCCGTCCGGCACGGCGCGGGTGCCGTGTCGGACGGGGCGCCCCCGGACTCGTCAGCGGTTGGCGTTCGACGGGCCGAAGAACTCGATCTCCGTGATGGCGACCTGCTTGTCGGCGGAGACCGCGTGCGCGGACTCTATGGTGAAGCGGACCTTCGTGACCTCGCCGACACGGAACGCACGCCGCTGGCCGCCCGCCCCCTGATCCAGGGTCAGCGGGCGCGTGGTGACCTTGCCGTCCTTCCCGGTGATCGTCGCCGTGACGCGGTGCGGCAGGGCGGACTCGCCGATCTTGTCGGCCTTCGCGGAGACGCCCGGGGTGATGATCACATCCAGCAGTCGGGTCGGCTCGCTGAAGCCGACCTCGATCCACTCGCCCTGGCCGGACTGCGAGACGCCGGGGCCCCACCAGGTGTTGCTGCGCTTGTCGAAGGCGAGCTCCGGCTTGTGCTCGGGGTACGAGCGGGAAGCCGTGATTCGGTCGGGGGCCACGGGCGCGCGTTTGGCGAAGTGGTCCCGGGTGGCCTGGACGCCGTCGGGCAGGTACACGAGGCCGAGGATCGCCAGGGTGACGACGACCGCCAGGGTGATCCAGGTGCCGATGCGGTCGAACACGCGGCGCAGCCGGGGCCGGTCGCCCGCCCACGGCGTCTCGCGGCGCCGCCCGGCGAAGAGCCGCCGCCACCAGGGAGCCCGTCCGACCGCGGCGGCATCGGCGGTCTCGGCCAGCGGCATCGCGCAGCGCACGCAGTAGTGGCGGTCGGGACGGTTGGGCGTCGCGCACCACCGGCACGGCGGCCCGCCCACGATGCCGGGCTGCGGTCCCGGGGCGCGTACGGCGGGCCGTTCGGCGTCCGGCCTGCCGGGCAGGACCGGCGCGACGGCCGCCGGAGCGTCGTGCGGCGCCTCCGGGTCCGCCACGGGCACCAGGAGGGAGCGGGCCCGGTCGGACATGGTGTCGCTCAGCGCGTGCGGGGTCGGGGCGGTGGCCGCCGTGTCCCGCGGCGAGGGAGTGCCGGGGCGGTCCGGGTGGGCCGGCCCCGGACCGGCGGGACGCCCGCCGCCGGCGGTCGGACCGGACGGCTCCGCGCCCCCGGAACCGCCCGTTCGCGCCGGCGGCACGGACCGGTCCGACTCCCCGGCACGTCCCACCGATTCGGCACGTCCCACCGATTCGGCGTGTCCGGGCGCGTCGGGGCCCTCCGTGTCGGGGCCGTCCGGGTCGCCGGGCGCTCCCGTCACCGCGGACGCTGCCGCGGTCCCAGGCGCTCCCGCGGCCCCGGACGGCCCCGCATCGCCGGCGGTCTCCCGCGTCCGGGTGACGTCCGGGCTCCCTGCGGTCACACGGCTGTCGGGTTCCGCCGGGTCCGACGCGGGCCCCCGCGAACCGCCGGCGGCGGACGCCGCGGCGGCCCCGGTGCCCCGGCCGGCGGCACGCGCCGCCCGCTCCGCACGGGCGGCGTCCATGGTGCCGGTGGCCGTACGGGCGCGCTCGGGCGCACCGCTGTCCGAGTCGCCCGCCGTCCGGCCGGGCTCGTGCGGGGTCCGTACCGCGTCCGCGGCGGGGTCGCGCACGTGTGACGACGCGCCGGCGGGCCGTGCGGCGCGGGCGCCCTGGTCCCAGCTCAGCACGGCGCCGCACGCGTCGCAGAACGACTGGCCCGGTTCTGCGCGCGTTCCGCACTCGGCGCAGTTCTGCGTGGTCATTTCTCCGGGGTCCTTTCGGTGGCGGTCACCTCGACCGCGTAGGGCATGTGGGCGGGGCGGGCGGCGGCGACGAGGGAGTCCAGGCGGTGGAAGTCGGCCGGAGTCGGGTCGGGCAGCCGGAGGGCGACGTGCAGACGCGGGCGCGGGTCACCGGGGAACGGTCCGAGGGGGCGGGCGTTCCAGTCGGCGCCGCCGCTCTCGGTGATCTCGGGCACCACACCGAACGCCAGCCGTACCGCCTCCGCGAGGCCGCGGCGGGTGCCGCGGATCCGGTGCAATGCGACGGCCGCCGCGACGGCGGCCCGCAGCCGGGGCTCGGGCTCGCCGCCGTCGGTCTCGGCGCCCACCCAGGTGCCGAGCCACAGGGCGAAGTCGACCGGGGTCAACGCCGGGTCGAAGTAGGTGTCCAGGCAGTCCAGGACGTTCAGGATGGGCGCGAGGACGTCGTCGAGTCCGCCGACGAACCGCTGGGCCAGATCGTCGTCGGCGAAGACGGCGGGCAGCATCGTGCCCAGCGGGAGCGAGGAGCCGAGGCCGTCGACAGAACCCCGGTAGGGAGTGGCCGTCACCCGCCGTCCCCGATCACCCGGACGCGGTGGTCGAAGGAGAAGACCAACGACGGCCGCTCCAGGTCGATGCGGTCGGTCGGGTTGCCGCGCTTGCCGGTGAGGGGATCGGCGGGGTGCAGCACGACCTCGTCGACGAGTTCCACCCCGGGGACCCGCTGGAGGACCGCGAACACCTCACCGGTCTGCACGGGGCGGCCGAACGGCCAACCCTGGCCGTCCGCACCGCCGGTCAGCGGATCGAGGTGGCGGTAGAGCGCGTCGTGCGCCTGGCGGCGCACCCGGTCGGTGTCGACGCCGCGGAAGGCGTGCACGGTGGCGACGACGGTGACGCCCTGGTAGTACGGCGGGCCGACGGCCAGCCGGGTACCGATGAGACGACGCTCGTCGAGATGGCGCGTGATCCGACCCAACAGGGCGTCACCGGGCACCAGTTGCTCGAACCGCAGCCGCCCGCCCGGATCGGGCACCGCCTGCGGGACGACGAGGACGCGGACCGCGTAGGCGCCGTGCGTGCCCTCCTCGCCCTCCAGGCAGGTGATGCGCGCGGTCTCGGGCGCGGCGCGGCGCGCCAACTCCTCGTAGTCCCGCAGGGTGACGGCACGGTCCTGGGCGCGGAGCGTGATCGGCGCCCGCAACTTGGCCTCCTCGACGGTCTCGCCGTCGACGCCGCCGCGCGCCGCCTCCCGGTTGACGACCTCGGCGACGTACGGGATGGACGTACGCAGCACCTGGACGGCGCCGCGCGCCACGTTGCCGCCGCGTCCGCCGCCGGTGCGGTAGCGATGCGCGCGCACGACGGCGCCCTTGGGGGCGACGGCCCCGTACTGGCGCAGCGTCCCGTCCGGTTCGCGGACGGCCGGGCCGAACGCGATCTCGCCGGTCGCGGCCTCCAGGGTGACGTGATGGTCCTCGGGCCGGGACGCGGCGAAGTGCGGGACCACCTGCCAGTCCTGCCAGCCGTCGTCGTCGGCGGTCTGCAGGAGCAGCGGCGGATCGTCGGCGACGACCGGGGCGTGGGTGAGCCGCAGTCGCTGGCCCGGCAGCCCGTTGGCCTCGCCGAGGGCCTCGTCGTGGACGGTCTCGGCGTGCACGGCGCGGGTGGTGCCACCGATGGTGTAGGCCTCGACGGAGCGGATGCTCGGCGAGGTGGTGTAGAAGGGCTGCCCCGGCAGCGGATCGGTGACGCGGCAGCGGACCCAGCCCGCCTCGTGCCCGCCGTTGCGGGAGAGCACGTGACCGGCGGGCAGGTGCACGACGACGTCGCCGGGCCGGTTGAGACCGCCGGTGCCGTCCCGGTCCACCTCACAGGGCTGCCAGCCGTCCTCGGTCCAGGCCTCCCACACCAGCGGCGGCTGACGGGGATCGACACCGACGCCGTCGACACGGCTGTCGAGCTCCAGCGCGAGCGCACAGTGCGGAACCGCCGCGCTCAGGCCGATCAACATGCAGTCGCCGGGCTGCGGGGCCTCGGCGAAGCACAGCACGTCCTTGCCCTCGACGAGATCCGTGGTGCGGTCCACGACGGGCCGCCCCTGGTGCTGCACCACCAGGTGGGACAGCGCGCACGGGACGACGGCCAGGTCGCGCTCGGTCGCGAAGACGACGGCGTCCTCCCGCTCGGTGCGCAGCGTGGCGACCTCGGCGCCGGCCTGGACCAGGATCACGTCCTCCTGGGGCGCGGACAGCCAGAACGTGACGTCGGTGCGTGCCGCGGAGGGCGGGAACAGCGTGATGCCCACCAGGTCGAGGAACGCGAGGTGGTTCTTCTCCGGGACGCGGTTGAGCCGGTACACGATCTGGTCCGCCATGTGCGCGACCGTCTCGACGAGCGTGACGCCGGGGTCGGAGACGTTGTGATCGGTCCACTCCGGGGCGCGCTGCTGGATGTAGCGCTTGGCGTCGTCGACGAACTGCTGGAAGCGCCGGTCGTCGAGGTTGGGGGAGGGCAGGGACATCAGAGGTCGCTTTCCAAGGAGCCCGGCGCGCCCGGCTCGTCGTGGGAGGGGATGACGTAGAAGGGGAAGACGAGGCTGCGCGGATTGTTGGTCCCGCGCACGGAGTACCGGACGTCGATGAACAGGACGCTCTGGTCACCGCCGGTGGACACCTCCACGTCGTGGACCTCGATCCTGGGTTCCCAGCGGTCCAGGCTCACGTACACCTCGTGCTGGATGCGCCCCGCGGTCTGCTCGTTGACGGGGGCGAAGACGAGGTCGTGGATGGCGCAGCCGAACTCCGGGCGCATCGGCCGCTCGCCCGGGGCGGTGGCCAGCACGAGCCGGATGGCCTCCTCGACCTCGCGCTCGCCACCGACCAGCGCGATGCCCCCGGTGGGTCCGATGCGCATCGGGAACGCCCAGCCGGAGCCGATGAACTGTTCGGCCATCAGGGGGCCACCTGCCTCTTCCTTCTGCCGACGGCACGGGCGCGCCGGTGCGGTCGTCCGGTCATGCGGGGAGGGGGTACTTCACGGTGTTGACGAAGACGAGGCCCTGGAGGTCGAGCCGGACGGCGCGGATGCCGACGTTGGCGATGGAGTTGACCTGCACCGTGCCGCCGGAGGAGATCATGGCGGCTCCCAGGGACTTCAGGTTGAGCGCGCCCATCGCGTCGATGGTCACGGCGCCCGCGAGCGACCTGAGGTTGACGATGCCGCGGCCCTGGATGTCGAGGATGCCGCCGCTCTTGATGGAGAGCCGGCGCCGGGCACTGAGCGTCAGGTCGGTGCCGGCCTCGACGGACACCGAACGGCCGCCCTTGATGGTCACCGACCCCTGGCTGTCGACGGTGATCTCCGTCTTGGTGCGGTCGAGGTTGATGGTCAACCGGTCGTCACCGCTGGCGATCCGGACGCCCTGCCTGCGCCGGCCGGTCCGCTGGCTGAGCAGGTCGACGCGGTTGGCCTGCCGGTCGGACAGGGTGTGCCGGGCGGCCTTGCGCTTCAGACCGTCGTGCAGGGGCACGTCGTCGACCTTCGACGGCAGGTCGCGGCCGTTGTAGAGACCGCCGATCACGAACGGGTGGTCCAGGGCGCCCCGGTCGAAGCCGACCAGCACCTCGTCGCCGACGTCCATGGGGAAGATGCCGCCGCCGCCCACCCCTCCCGACTGCACGCTGCGGGCCCAGTCGCTCACGTACATGTTGTCCAGCCACGGGAACTGGAGTTTCACGCGCCCCTGCTTCAACGGGTCCTGCACATCGGTGACGATCGCGTTCGCGACACCGGGCAGCCGGGCCGCGCTCGCGGCGTCCGCGCCGCCCCCGCCCGACGCCAGCCCGTACAGGGAGCGCCACTGGCGGCCGCTCACCGTGATCCAGGACTCGTAGTGTCGGCCGTCGCCGAAGACGTGCCGCGCGGAGGTGACGGTGTACTTGCCCTCGAAGGGCTTGCCCACGTCACCGAGGGCCACGGCAACGCCCGGCCGCAACCGGGGATTGCCGTACACGGCGACCTCCAGCTCCGCGAACGACGAGGTGACGTCGGCGGCGAGGGCCTTGGCGGCGTTCTGCACCTCGTCCTGCCGGTCGTACGGCATGGCGGTCTCCACGAGCCGCGCCGACGCGAACTTCCCCGCCGCCTGGCCCGGAGTGAGGCCGATCGAGATGCCCGGATCGGTGCTGACCGACGCCGTCTCGACGATCTTCTTCTTGGTGGTGACGTTCCAGCCGCGCGACTCGACCGTGCCCACCTGGTCGGCGGCGGTGACCGCCGCCCGCAACCGGAGGATGTCGTGACCGGCCTGGAGCACGAAGGGGCTGCTGTCACCGTCGGCCTGCGGGGACGGCCCGCCCGCCGACGGGGTCGGCGTGACGAACCGGAACTTCCCCTTGGCGTCCAGGGACATCACCATGTTGTTCTCGTCGGCGAGCCGGGACAGGAAGTCCCAGTCGGTGACGTTGGACTGCGAGATGAAGCCGTACATGCCCTTCGTCGGCTGGATCCGGCCGATCGGCACACCGTCCAGGGCGGCGAGCTTGCGGGCGATGTCGGAGGCCTTCTGATTGCGGTAGGCGACGACACGACGTTGGCGCATCATCCGGTGCCCGAGGTCGTAGCCGCGGATCACGGTGAAGCTCCCGGTGCCGTCGTAGTCCGCCTCCAACGCGGTGACCTCACCCGTCAGGAGGGGCTTGCCACCGCCCTGGCCGTCGGCGATCGGCGTGAGGACCACCCTCGTGCCGAAGGTGACGCCGAGCTTGCCGAGGACCAGACGGTACGGGTCGCGGAACGTCAACCGGAACGCGGCGGGCACGCCGACGCCCTGGTCGACCCACCCCTCCACGAGCAGCGGGGCGATGTCGTCGGGAAGCTTCGCGGAGCCGATCCGCACCTGCATGATGCTGGAGAACGCGGGCTGCACCATCAGCGCGCCACCTCCTCGGGCGCGGGAAGCACCAGCTCGGTGCCCGCCCGCAACCGGGACGGGTCGTCGATGCCGTTGATCTCGGCGATCGCCCGCCACACGGTGGCCGTGCCGTACTCCCGCCACGCCAACGACTGCAACGAGTCGCCGGCCACGACCCGGTGCACGCGCTGCGCGGTGAGCGCGCCGGACGTCGGGTTCTGGTTCTTGGTCTTCCCCGGGATCTCCACCAGGTGCACCTGACAGGTGGCCCGGATGGGCACGCCCGTGGTGCCGAAGAGGGTGTACGACGCCTCGACGGAACTCACGTACGCCACGAACCGGGCCGTGGAGAACGACCCCCATTCGAACACCACCCACGGCGGCGACGGCTGGTCGGCGGCGATGCTCTTCGCCGTCACCTCGCAACAGCCCAACAGCGACTCGACCTTCTTCAGCACCGTGTTGCGCGTCGGCGCGGTGGAGGAGTCCAGGAAGATCTCCAGCGTCATCTCACGCGGCTCGGCACCCATGAACTCCGGCTTGGAACCGTCGCGCACGGCCATCGTCGGCGTCGCCTTCCACTGCGCGCGCTGACTCAGCGACAACTGCGCCGGATTGAACTCGAAGCCGAACCTCCTCATCAGCGCCCCGGGCGTCGTGCTCGTCCCGACCGGAGGCTCGTGGATCGCCAGCGTCGCGCGCACCAGACTCTTGCCGGCGCCCTTGCTGCTCGTGGCCATGGGTGTGCTCCTTTCCGCTCTGCCGCGCCGTCAGTCCGTGAACCCGTGGTGGGCGATCTCCAGGACCTCCGTGGCCACGGCCGGGCTCGCGGGGTCGAGGGTGGGGCCCTGCCAGCTCACCGGCAGGACGTCGATGAGCCCCCAGCGGGCCACCAGCGAGCCGTCGGCCCGCAGCGCCGCGATCTGGGCGGTGGGTCGCTTGATCCCCGTCTGGACCGACGAGATCCACTTGGCGACCTTCGCGGTGTCCGGAGTGAGCGGCCGGGTCAGTCGGATGGTGGAGAACGTGACCCGGGTGGGCAGGTGCCACACGAAGCCGTTGTTGCCGCCCTCCTGGCGGTGCTCGATCTCCACCTGGGACGACAGGCCTTGACACCCGTTGAAGTACCCGAGGCTCTCGCCGTCGATGGTGAGGGTGAACCAGATGGTGGACCCGGGGTCCTGGCGCGGCATCCGAGGTGGGCCTTTCTGTCGTTCTGCGGTGGTGTCGGGCGGTGGACCGGCCACCGGCGGCCGGCGCGTGACCGGTCGGGTCCATCGGCCGAATCGTCGGCGGATCCGTGGGCGTGTCCGTCGGCCGGGTGCGCGGAGCGCGGTTCGGGCAGCCGCGGGCCCGTCAGGCGCGCGGATCGCGGAGCCTGCCGATCCGTTCGCGGTCCATCCGCAGTTCCGTGCGGACGAGGCGGGTGACCCGGTCGATGATCCGGTGCACCAACTCGTCCAACTGGAACTCGGTCAACTCGCGCGGATCGAACGAGCCGGCGGGGACCGCGGTGTACTCGGGCGGCGGGCTCTCCCGGGAGACCACCGCCCCGGGAGCCGGACGACCACCGGGCGGGGGCGGGCCGTGCGTGACGGGCGGCTCGTACGGCGACGGCGGTTCGGCCCGCGACTCCTGCTGCGACGGTGGCCGGCGATGCCCCAGCGTCGACGCCGCGGTGGCCGCCGCGGCGGACGCGAGCGCACGGATGGACCTGCCGGACCCGGAACCCGAACCCGAACCCGAGCCGGAACCGGAGCTTGAGCCGAAGCCGAGGGAGGGAAAGCGCTGGACCGTGGGCCCGGACGGCGACGAACTCCCGGACGGTGCCCCGGCCGGCCGTGCCGCGACCAACGCCATGGGCGCGGCCGCGGGCGGCGGAGTCAGCGACGCCACGGGAAGCGGACCGCGCGCCGCGCCGGCCGCACCGGACACGGAGGGCCGGCGCAGGGGAACGCCCCGCACGGGGAGGGCCCGTTGGACGGGGAGCGCGTCGGCGGTACGGGGAAGGGCCGGCGCGTTCAGCACGGGCGACGGGAGCGCGGGCGCGGGGGAGGGGAGGGCCGGGGGCGGCTGTGTCACGGGCGCGGGGATCGGGGGAAACCCCGCGACCGGCGTGGTCAGCGCGACCGGTGCGACCGGCGGGGGCGGCAGGGTCGGTGCGGTCGGTGAGAGGGGTGCGGTCGGTGTGGCCGAGGCCCGCTGGACCGGCAAGGAAGTCGAAGCCGCGGCGCGGGAACCGGGAGGCTGCTGCGCGGCGCCCGGCGACGGGAGCGCGGGCGCGGCCGTGAGGGGAGCGCCGAGGGGGGAACGTCGCCCGGCGGCCGGCAGGGAGCCGGAGGGGCGCGGGGCGTCGACGCGTGGCACTTCGACGCGCGGGGGGACGGGCGTGCGGCCGGTCACCGGACTCCGTGCCGCGACGTGCGCGGCGCTCGCCGCCGGTGCCGTCGGCGTCGTGGCCTCGGGCGTGGGGTGCGTGGGGTGCGTGGGGTGCGCGGGGGACGGAAGGGGCGCACCGAGCCCCGCACGGGGAGGGGCGGCATGGCGCTGCACCGGTCCAACGGGCGCGGAGCCGTCGGAAGTACGGGTGTGCGAGGCGGTGGTCGGGGCCTTCGGCGGGGTCGAGGCCGAGGTCGGGTTCGGAATCGGAATCGGGTTCGGGGTCGGGGTCGAGGTCGGGTTCGGAATCGGGTTCGGGGTCGGGGTCGGGGTCGGGGTTGTGGACTCCGGGCCGGGACTCGGGGCAACGGGTCCGCGCCGCGACCCCGCACGGCCGGGAGCCGACGGGGGTGCGGCCGCGCGACGGACGACGGGCGCCGGTGCGCCGGCGGAGGCGGGCGGGAGGTTCGTGGAGCGTTGCACCGCCGCCGGCGCCGCTGGCGCCGCCGTGGCCGGACGCGGATCCGGGGGGCCGGGGGCGGGCAACGGGGTGCCGGTGGAAGTCCGGACGGCCGACGGCTGTTCCGGTCGGGCCGCCCGGGGCGGGAGAGAGGTGTCGGCGGGCCGGTCGGCGGGCCGAGACGCGGGAACGGGTTCGGTGGGTGGCGCCGCCACCGGGGTCGCCGCGGCCACGGCGCGCTGTACGGCCGGAGTGCCGGGAACGTGCGTCGGTCCGGGTGCGTCGGTCCGGGGCGTGGTGTGCGGAACCGGTCGGGGCGTCCCCGGGGCGCCCGCCCCCGCGGGGGCAGGCGGAGGGGCCGTGGGGCGTACCTGCGGGGGAGCGGCGTGCGCCGTCGGCGCGTCGGGGACGGCCGTCGGGCCACCACTCTGGGTGGGCGTGGGCGTGGGCGTGGTCGCGGGCGCGTGGGGTCGGACGTTTCGCTGGACCGCGGGCCCGGCGGCCGGGCCGTCGGGCACCGTGGGGGAGCGACGAGCGCCGGCCGGAGCGGGCGGTGTCGCTCCGGGCGCGGGTACCGCCCGCTGAACGGGCGCACCGGGCCCGGACGTCGACGCCCTCCCGGTCGAGACGGGCGGCGGTGACGCCGGCGACGTCGCTGCCCCGGACTGCGGCGCGGGGGAGGGCGGGGCCACCTCTCGCGCGGAGCCGGAGACACCGGTCGCGGGCGACCTCTCCCCCTCGCCGGGCGTGTCCGTGCGCGGCGCCCTCGAGGCGGGCGGCGTGCCCTGCGGGGACACCTCACGCGGCCCGGAGGACGCCGCCCCGAATGCCGACGACCCCCGCGTGCCCGCAACGCCGGACCCACCCGCAACGCCGGACATACCCGAAACACCGGACCCACCCGGAACACCCGACGGGCCTGACCCGCCCGGTGCGCCGGATCGCGGTGCGAAAGCCTCGGTTCCGGACGCCGTCCCGCGCTGTACGGGCGCGCCAAGTCCCGCCCGCCCGACGGTCGGACCGCTGCGCTCCGCCGACGCGGCGCGCGGCGGGGTGTCCCGTACGGGAGCGCCCGGTACGGGACGGTCCCGCAGGGGACGGGTGACCTGCGGCTCGCCCGCCGGCGTGGGCGGAACGACGGAGTCACCGAGGGACGCCGGACGGGCCGGGGATGACGGACCAGCCGTGGACGCCGGACGGTCCGGGGACGGGGGAGGTGTAGGGGACGACGCGCGGTCGGAGGACGACGCACTTTCAGAGCGTGCCGAACGCCCAGGGGATGTCGAACGCTCAGAAGGTGCCGAACGGGCCGGGAACGACGAAGGGGCCGGGGACGCTGCCGGGGGTGCGGCGTCCCCGGCAGCGGAAGGACCGCCCGGGCGGGGAGCCGCAGCCCGCTGCACGGCGGGCACGACACTCGAGGCGGAGGCGGAGGCGGAAGAAGCTGCGGACGCGCCGGGGCCGCCCGGGTCGCCCTCGGCAGCCGAGGCAGCCGAGGCAGCAGGGGAAGCCGAGTCGGCACGGGAAGCCGAGGCAGCCGAACCCGGCGCGGGCGGCGTCGCCGCCGGCGCACGGGTGGTCCCGCGCGTCGAGGGCAGGGTGCGCCGGTCGGCCGCGGGTGGGGGCGGAGCCTTGGCCAGGAGTTGCCGTGTCCGGGGCGGAGCCGGCTGTACGGGCGTCACCTGGACACCACGGTTCGCCGACCGGGCCGGGGCAGGCCCCGACTCCCGCGCCGGCGCCTGAGCCCGCGCCGGCCGGTCGGCGCGCGAGCGCTGTACCGGAGGCGCCGGGGGCACCGCCACCGCCTGCACCGACCCGACGGGCCGCGCCTCGCGCGCCGATGCCGAAGCCGATGCCGAGGCTGGTGCCGAAGCCGAAGCCGAAGCCGAAGCCGAAGCGGGTGCCGGCGCCGATGCCGATGCCGAGGCCGGTGACGGCGACGAAACGGCCCCGGTCGCCGCCGGGGACTCCGTGCGCTGCGGGATCGCCCGCAACGGCGCCACCGGCACGCTCCGTACGGCGGGCGCGCCGGTGGGACGGCCCGACGGCAGGTCCGGGGCGGGCCGTCCGAGGCTCACGACCGGCCGGGCGGACTCGGTCGGCGCGCCCGAGAGCAGGCCGCCGCCCGCAGCGGGGTCCAGCACCGCGGGAGAGGAGCCCCGGGTGAACGAGGGGTTCTGCCAGGTCGGCAGCCGCCCGCCGAAACCGGTGTCCGCGACGCCCGTCGGTGCGCCGCCCGTCGTCCGCCGCATCGGCGGCAGGCCGGCCCAGGCGGCGACGGCCACCGGGGCCGCGGAAGCCTCCGGGGCCCCGGAGGTCGCGGGAATCGCGCCTCCGGAGGCCGCCGCGGACGTTGTGCCCGCGGGTCGTTCGGTGTCCGGAGCCGGGGAGCCGTCGGGCGCCGCCGTGCCTCCGCTCCGCCGTCCCCTCAGCCGGTCCAGGAATGCCACGTGCTCAAGCCTCCGGGGCGCCGCGCGTCACGAGGGACGCGATCTGCTCGGTGTACCGGCGTCGATCCTGGTGCTCCAGGTCCAGGATCGCGTCCGGGCCCCAGTGGAAGTGGTAGGCGACGTACGCGATCTCCTCGTGCAGTCGGTCGGTCGCGTACGTCACGATTCCCCCAGGCGGCTCCCGCCGAGCTCCACCTCGAAGGGCTCCGAGCAGTGCGGGCACTGCACGGCCGCGCGGGTGTGGCCCTCCGCGTTGATCTGGCGGTAGAAGTCCTGGAGGAACGCCAGGTCGGACGCGAACATGTTCTCCACGATCCCGTCGTGCACCATCGACAGCGTGCCCAGCCGGACGATGACCCGGCCGAGCAGCACCACCGAGAGGTACGCCGGGTTCTCCTGTACGCGCACGTCCCGCAGCGGGACCAGTTCGTCGCGCGCCGTGGACAGTCGCATGACACCGTCACGGTGCACGGTGCCGGAGTCGTCGACGTACCCTCGCGGCAGCTCGAAGGGGAACTCGGTACGCAAGGACTGCCTCGGGGTCTGTTCGGTCGGCGGGCCGGCGGGTCCGCGGTCCGGTGCGGCGGCGGGAGCCGAGCGGGGGAACTCCGCCCCCGCCGCCGCGGTCTGGGGCGCCATCGAGGCCGGAGCCTTGGCAGCCGAACGCCGCATTACTCGATGACCAGTTCTTCGAACACGATGGTGACGGTCTCGGTCAGCGCCGCCGCCTCGCCGGCCTTCACGGTGCTCGCGTCGATCTTGCTGCACCAGGCGTTGCGCAGGTTGTAGCGCTTCACCGGGTTGTTCTGGAAGTCCATCATGATGATGGAGGCGTTCTTGCGGGCCGTGCTCATCTGGCCGCGGATCGAGTCGTTGATCCACTGCGTGAACGAGGCCGACTGGGTCATGCCGCGCACGACCGTGCACTGGCCGTTCTTCTGCACGCCCGGCAGCAGCGACACCTCGGCCCGACCCTGCGCGCTGTTCTGCTGGTAGGTGATGACGTCCTGTTCGAGGGTGAGACCGCTGACCTCGGCGAGATACTCGACCATCACCCCGTCGATCTGGAGACCGAAGTTGTGTGACGTGAGGGCGTCACCCGGCTGGAGACTCATGCGTTCGTTGTCCTTCTGAGGAGGGGAGGGGCTCGGGGAGGCGACGGGGGCGGAGCCGGGCTCCGCGCCCGGTTACTCCTCCAGCTCCCCGTTGCCGCCGGAGAACTGCGCCAGTCGGAAGATCACGAACTCGGCGGGCTTGACCGGCGCGATGCCGATCTCGCAGATGACCCGGCCGAGGTCGACCGACTCCGGCGGGTTCGTCTCCTCGTCACACTTGACGTAGTACGCCTGCTCGGGGCTCTGCCCGAACAGGGCGCCGCCGCGCCACTCGTTGACCAGGAACGCGGAGACGTTCCGGCGGATGCGCGCCCAGAGGTTGTGGTCGTTCGGCTCGAACACCACCCACTGGGTGCCGATCAGGATCGACTCCTCCAGGTAGTTGAAGTACCGGCGGATGTTCAGGTAGCGCCAGGCCGGGTCGGAGGAGAGGGTGCGGGCACCCCAGACGCGGATGCCGCGGCCGGGGAAGGCCCGGATGCAGTTCACGCCGATCGGGTTGAGCAGGTCCTGCTCGCCCCGGGTGATCTGGAGTTCGAGGTCGACGGCGCCGCGGACGACCTCGTTGGCGGGGGCCTTGTGGACACCGCGCTCGGAGTCGTTGCGGGCCCAGATGCCGGCGACGTGGCCGCTCGGCGGGACCAGGCGCGACTGCCCGGTCGCCGGGTCGAAGGACTTGATCCAGGGGTAGTACAGGGCCGCGTACTTGGAGTCGTAGTTGGCCGTCTCCTGGCGCCAGACCCGGATGTCACGGGCGTTCAGGCCGGGCGGCGGGTCGATGATCGCGACCCGGTCGCCCATCAGCTCGCAGTGCGCGATCAGACCGAGCTGGACCGCCTTGACGGCCTCCAGGTCGATCGCACCGCGCTGGTAGGCGGCCATCAGGTCGGGCACGGCGACCATGGAGATCTCGTCCACGGCCTCCAGACCGCCGAAGCCCGTGCGGTCGGCGGAGTCACCGAGGTACTGCGCCGGGCCGGGGTGGGAACCCTCGGCGCGACCGGCCGGCGCGGCCGGCTCCACGGGCGCGGGCGGCGGCGCCGGCAGCGCCACCGTCTGGTTCTCCGGACGGGCCAACTGCGCGGACGGCGCGGCCTCGGTCACGACGATGAGCTTGGAACGCTCCTTGACCTGCGTGACGACGTAGGAACGGTTGCCCTTCTTCGCGCTCACGTCGAAGGTCTCGACCGGCTTGTCGCCGTCCTTGACGATCAGCTTGAAGCGCTCGGCGGGCCCCTCGCCCTCGGCGTCGGCGACCTCCACGGACAGCGGACCGCCGCCTTCCGCGGTGGCCGCCACGGCGAACGTACCGAGCGGACGGGACTCCGCGGCGGGCAGCGCGGCCCGGGGAGCCGCACCGGTGACCGCGGCGGGCGCGGACGTCTGCGCCTGGCCTGCGGCGTCCTCGGCGGAGCCGCCGACGCGCACGACGTACGCCGCAGAACCGCCGTTGTTGAAGAACCCGTACACGGAGTGCGCGAGGTAATAGCCGTCGGTGAAGTCGCCGAAGGCCGCGACGTACTGAGTCCAGTTGGTCACCAGCGTGGGCTCGTTCAGCGGGCCGGTCGGCGCCAGACCGACGAACGCGGCCACCGACGTGCCCACTCCCTCGATCGGGCGCGAACCGCTGGCCACCTCCTCGACGTAGACGCCGGGCGACAGATAGGACGGCATGCTCTGCTCTCCTCGGGTACGAGACAGGACACTCCACCCTGACCCGAGGGTCGCGCCCGCCGAAACGTCCCCCGGTACCCGAGCGGGGGCACCGTCGTTGCCCCCGCCGCTGCCCCTCCAGGCAGCGGCGGGGGCAAGGGCGGTACGCCCGGGCGAAGGGGGCCGTCCCGGCTGCCCCGAGGTCTGCCCCCGCGGACCTGTGGGGTCGGCGGGGGATCGGGTAGGGCTGGATGGCCAGTCGTCCGGACAGTCGAGAGAGAGCGTCATGCGCGCGCACGGTCAACGGAATCCGTCGTCGGACGAACGGGACACCTCCCGCCGGGCGGTGCCGCCGAGCCCGCCCGTACAGAGACTGCTCAGCCTCCACCAGGCGGCGGGGAACGCGGCCGTGGCCCGCGCCGTCGAGGCGCGGCGGCACCGGCACGGCCCCGGCTGCGGGCACGCGGAACCGACCGTCCAGCGCCGGGAGTCCGCGCGGCACGAGCACGACCACGAGCACGGCCATGGCCACGAGCACGAGGGGGAGCGTGACGCCGGGCCCGCGTCGCAGCTCGGTCTCCTCGGGGCCGCGCTGGCCACGCCGAGCAGCCCGCTCCCCGACCCCTTCCTGAGCAAGGCGAAGGCGTTCTACCGCAACGACCACCTGGGTGCCGGGCAGGTCCACGACAACCCGGCGGCCCAGCGCGCCACCGCGGCCCTGGGCGCCCACGCCGTGACCGTCGGCAACCACATCCTGCTCGGGCCCAAAGCCGTCGGCAACACCGAGATCCTCGCCCACGAGACCAGCCACCTCGACAAGAACCTCCGGGGCATCCGCGAGACGGGCCACGACAACGGCGCCGGCATGGCCGTGACCGACCCCGGACAGGGCTCCGAGCGCGCGGCCACGGCCGACGGCGCCGCCTTCGCGGCAGGACACGGCACCGCCCCGTCCATCGCCCGGCGGACGGCAGTCGAGGAGAGAGAGGGCAACGAGACCGTCCTGAACGCCGCGGGCCCCGGCGCCCCGGCCGTCCAGCGCACCCTCTGGGAGTTCGAACCCGGCGGCACCTACACGGACGCCGTCGACACGAGGGAGACGCGCTGGCGCAACAAGGACGACGACCAGGACATCCGCACCTCCGCCCAACTGGGCGTCCCCCCGGGAACCACACCGCGCCACACGGACGTCTACGACGACCAGACGGGCAAGGTGCACAGCAGCGGGAACGTGACCTTCTCCAAGAAGGGCACCATCGCGGAACGCGACTACCCCGAACGCGAGTCGAAGGCCCGCCGCGAACTGGTCACGGCCAAGCGGTACATCGCCACGACCCTCGCCCTCCTGAAGTCCGCGGGAGACAATCCGAGCGGCGCGCTCCTGAGCGGGCTGCACTCCGGTTTCCCGGCCCTGCGGGCCATGACGCCCCGGCAGATCGCGGCGTTCCTGCCCCGTGTCGCCGAGGTCGTACTGCGCATCCAGGCGGGCCTGGACGCCCAGGGCGCGCAGATCGCCCTGGTCGGCACGGGCACCGGCGTCCCCTCCGAGGTCATGGGGTGGGTCGATCCCACCCTGGGCGAGCGGATCTCCCGCGCGACCAACCCGGACCTGCAGAAGAGCGAGGCGCTGCCGACGATGGACGCGGGTCGCTCCGGCCCCATCCACCTGACCAAGGCCGGCCAGATCGCCTGGTACGTCATCCACGAGGCCACCCACCGGTTCGCCGGCACCCTGGACTACCAATACAGCCCGCGCGACGCGGAGCTGACCCAGGACACGATCGCCGACAGCCTGGCCCGGGACTTCCCCGAGGCCTCCGCGGAGCAGGAGAGGACCAACCTCGGCAAGCGCGCCCTGAGGGATCCGGGGGAGTACACCGGGGAGAACGACGACTCGGACCGCCAGCCCAACTGGTACGCCATGGGACAGCGCGCCCTGATGAACGCCGACTCCTACGCCCAGTTCATCATGATCGTCAACGGTGAGCGGGCGCCCAGGACCTGAAGTCGCGCGTGAGGGTCCGCCGGGGCAACCAGCTCTGCCCTCAAGGCCCCTGACCGGCGGCGCGGGCGCGGTTAGCGTGCCGGGGGTGAGCCTTTGGACTTCGCTGGAACCCGCCTCCGTCACCGTCGACCCCGGCAGCAGCACGCGCGTGCGCCTGCGCGTGCGCAACACCGGTGACGTGGTCGACGAGTATCGCTTCGAGCCCGTCGGCGACGTGGCCCCATGGATGACGGCGGAGCCGGCGACCCTGCGGTTGTTCCCGGGCACCACCGGGACGGTGGAGTTGACGTTCGCACCACCCCGGACCCCCGACGCCACCGCCGGACCCAACCCGTACGCGGTGCGGATCACGCCGACCGAGCATCCCGAGGCCGTGACGGTCCCGGAGGGGAACCTGACGATCACCCCGTTCACCGAGGTGCGCGCGGAACTCGTGCCGCCGATCGTGAAGGGCCGCTTCCGCGGACGCCCCAGGCTGGCGGTCGACAACCTCGGCAACACCAAGGTGACGGCTTCGGTCGCGGGCAGCGACACCGGCGACCACCTCGCGTACGAGCTGCGCCCCGGGAACGTCCAGATCGAGCCCGGCAGGGCCGCGTTCGTCGACACGACCCTGCGGCCCCGGCAGGTCATCTGGTTCGGCTCCAAGGAGCAACGGCCCTACACCCTGGCGGTGCGCCGCTCCGGAGTCGAGCCGCTGGACGTCGAGGGGACCTACGTCCAGCGCGGCTTCCTGCCGCGCTGGCTGGCCACCTTCTTCGGGCTCTTCCTGGCCCTGTGCGTCGCCTTCGTGATGATCTGGATCGCCTACAAGCCGCAGGTCCGCTCAGCGGCCACCGAGGCCACCGAGCAGGTGGGAGCCGTCCTGCCCCCCGCCCCGGCCCTCTCCCCGCCGCCCCCGCCGCCGTCACCCAGCGCGGAACCGGAACCGCCGAAGACCGAGAAGCCCAAGGAAGACGGCGGCGGAGGCGGCGGAGGGGAGGCACCGAAGCCGTCGAAGCCCGCGGGACCGCCCCCCGTGGTGCCCGCCGAGAACGTCCTGCTGCGCAACGCCGCCACCCGCAAGTGCGCCGATCTGCCGGGCCGCGAGAAGGGCGCCATCAACACGGCGGTCCAGCAGGCCAACTGCGACGGCACCGCCGGGGACAACCAGCTCTGGAACCTCGAGGTGAAGTACCCGAAGCTCGGCCCCGGCGGGAAGCCGCTCTTCCAGATCCGCAACACCACGGACAAGTTCTGCATGGACCTCGGCGAGTACGGCGGCCGGCCCGTGGGCACCGGCATCGGCGAGTTCCACTGCGTCGGCACCACCGCCGACAACCAGCTGTGGTGGATCGAGAAGCAGGAGAGCGGCGACTACTGGATCCGCAACTTCGCCAGCAACAACAAGTGCCTGAACGTGAACGGCGGGGCCAACACCGGGGACCGGCTGGACATCTCCGACTGCAGCAACACCGGCAACCAGGAGTGGAAGATCGTCCACCCCAAGGCCGGCTGAGGCCCTCGGCGGCCGCCCCCGGTCACCGGGCCCGGTGACCGGCGGCGGCCGCCAAACCCGGTGAGCCGGCCGGATCACCAGCCGCCCTCGCCCGGCACCAGCCGCCCCGCCTTGCGGTACTCCCGCCGGGCGCCCTCCAAGAGGTCGTCCGCCGTCACCTCGCCGTCGCGCCCGGCGGCGAGATAGGCGGCCGTGACCACCGCGCTGCGGATCGAACCGCCCGCCAGCTCGAAGTCCCGGGCCAGCGGCGCCATGTCGATGCCGTCGACGGCCGGCACGTGCGCCAGCCCGTACCGCCACAACGCGAGGCGCTGCCCGGGGTCCGGGAACGGGAAGTCGACCACCAGGTCCAGGCGCCGGGTGAACGCCTCGTCGATGTTCGCGCGCAGGTTGGTGGTGAGCAGCGCGATGCCGTCGAACGACTCCAGCCGCTGGAGCAGGTAGGAGCTCTCCATGTTGGCGTAGCGGTCGTGCGCGTCCTTGACCTCGGAACGCTTGCCGAAGACGGCGTCCGCCTCGTCGAAGAGCAGCACGGCGTCGGTGCGGTCCGCCTCCGTGAAGATCCGCTCCAGGTTCTTCTGGGTCTCGCCGACGTACTTGTTCACGACCGACGACAACTGGACCACGTACAGATCGAGACCGAGGTCGGCCGCGACGACCTCCGCCGACAACGTCTTGCCCGTACCGGACTCCCCGGCGAACAGCCCGAGGACGCCCCGGCCCCGCCCACCGCCCGCGCTGAGCCGCCAGTCGCCGAGCACCCGGCCGCGGTGACGGGCCCGCAGGGCCAGTTCGCGCAACTGCCCCAGGGGCCTTTCGGGCAGGACCAGGTCGGTCCAGTCCACGGCCGGCCGGATGCGGCGGGTGTGGCTCTCCAGCCCCGAGGCCGACTGGCGGCGCGCGGCGCGCCGCACATGGGCGGCGGTGACCGGACCGCCGTCGAAGGCGGCCAGCGCGTGCGCGGCCCGGGCGGCCCGCCGCACGCGGTCCCCGCCGAGGCGGTACGGGGCGACCGTCGCGGCCAGGTCGAAGCCGTCGGCGTCCGCGCCCAGCGCGGCCCGCCAGGCGGCCGTCCCACCGTCCCGGCGGCCCGGCGCGTCCAGGACCAGGGGATCCTCCGGGCACCAGTGGGGGTCGTACGGGCGGGGGTCGGCCAGCAGCACGGTCACGTCCGGCGCCGCGGCGAGCGCCCGTACCAGCGGGCCCGGCTGCTCGGGCAGCGCCGGAACGACGACGGCCCGGCCACTGAGCCGGGCCTCGCGCAGCAACTCGGCGACGTGCTCACCCGGTGCCGCGCAGCACAGCCCGTCCAGGCCCGCGGCGTGCAGGGCCGCGGCGTACGCGGCCAGGCCCTCGCCCTCGCGCTGTTCCCGCAGGTAGACGGTGGCGGGGCCGGACTCCAGGAGGGCCGCGAGCCGGTGGGTGAACTCCTGCGCGCCCGTGTCGGAGGGCAGCGGCTCCGGCATCGGGTGCAGCAGGTCGAGCAGCGCCGCGTCCGGGGTGTCGTCGCCGAGGAGATGCCCGATCAGCCGGTCGGGCACGCGCAGGGACCGCGTCAGGAAGGGACGTTCGGATTCCTCGACCTCCAGCAGGCCGAGGGCCGCGAGGGGCGCGCAGGCGTGCAGCCTGGCCCGGGCCGGCGCGGACTGCGCGGGCACCCCGCACAGGTCGAGGGCGAGTCCGACGGTGGCCCGGCGCCTGCTCACGTCGTCGTTGAGATAGCCGTAGAGCGGCTCGAAGGTCCGGTCGACGTCGGGTGCGAGGGCGACGAGCACGACGGCGACGTCGAGCGCGGTCAGGCCCGCCCGCCCGGCCAGCACGGCCAGCCGGTCGCCGGTGGCGGGCGCCTGCTCCCCACCGACGGCCGGACCGGAGCCGGCGTCGGTCGGGCCCTGGGCGTCGGCTCCCGTCCCGCCGTTCGTCATCGGCGGCCAGGTGCCGAGGAGATGGCGCACCCCCTCCTCGGACAGGTAGAGGCCGCGCAGGGGATCGTCGGCCGTGGGATCGCCGGCGGCCCGCCGTTCGACCAGCGCGGACACCCGCCCGCGCAGCCCGTCGAGACGGGTGAGCAGCGCACGGGCGGGGTCGGCTTCGGTGTCGGGCGGTGGTGTCGCGGCGCTGGCCGCCTCCGGACTCGGCGCCGACGAGACGGCGTACGGGGCGTTCACCCGGCGTCCGAGCCGCGGGGGGCCGCGTCCTTGCCGGCGACCCGCGCCGCCCGGGCGGCCGCCACCTGGTGGGGACGGTGCGAACGGCCCTCGGACACCGCCGGGTCGCCGTCCAGCCCGCCCACCCGCAGTGTCGCGCCCTCGGTGACCGGCGGCCCCGCGTCGTAGTCGGGGTAGGCCGGGAAGGGCACGGTCACCACCAGGTCGAGGGACGGCTTCAGTTCACCGCCGAGCGCGGACCAGATCTCGGCGAGCGACCGCGACTCCGTCTGGATGCCGGCCACGGACAACGGCACGGAAAGCCCCAGCGTCCCCAGCGAGCCCGGCAGTTCGTCCGGCGGCACCACCTCGCGGGGCAGCAGCGTCGCGAGTACGGCGGACAGCAACCGGTGCTCGTCCAGCGGGGTCTTCGTCCACGCCGTCACCAGGTACGACAGCCTGAACCAGCGCGGCGGCCGGCTCCGCCGCACCACCACGTCACGCTCGTCCCGTATCCCCACGTGCCCGCGCTGACGCCGGGCCACGTCCTCCCGGATGTCGTACAGATAGCAGTTGACCACGGGGGCGTTGCGCCGGGCGGCCCAGTCACGCGTCGGCGCCTCGAAGGCCACCTCCATGCCCGAACCCGTCAACGCCCCACCGCCGAGGAGGCCCTTGAGCATCTCGTCCACCTCGTGGATCACGCCTGCACTCCCGCCTCGCCCGCACGACCGATTCCGATCGGCCCGTCGTCCACCGTCGATCGTCCCCGGGCTGCCGTCCGACCCGCAGGGGCACGAGGGACGATCGAGGGGCAGCCCGGGCTGCCCCGGCGGACACCTCCGGCCGTGTTCGTTTGCCCGGACGGTCAGATGTAGCCTTCCCGAAGGGCAAAAGCCACGGCGTGCGCCCGATTGCGCAGGTGAAGCCTTGTGGTGAGTCCGTGCATGACGTTCTTGACGGTCCGTTCGGAGTAGGACAGCTTGCCCGCGATCTCACCGGTGTCAAAGCCCTCGGAGACCAACCGCAGGACGTCCACCTCACGGGACGTCAGCCCGAGGGCCGGGGCGCCGGCCCGGCCCGCGCCCCGGTGCAGCGTGCCCACCTGGTGGATGAGCCGGCCGAGCAGATCGGCGGGCAGATCGCCGTCACCGCGGGACGCGGCCAACACCGCCTGCACCAGCCGCTCGCCGGTCGCCTCGTGGCGCCAGACGATCGTGCCGACACCGCACTCCACCACGTCCATCAGCTCGTTCTCGCGCATCGCGCCCACCACGAGTACGGCGCGCGCCCCCTCGCTGCGCACGATCCGACGCAGCCGGGTCAACGCCGCCTCGTCGAGGGCGTCCTCGACGAGCAGGGCCACCGTGCCCGGACCGGATTCCTCGCGAAGCTCGATCTCCGGGTGTCTGCGCAACAGGTCGACCGCTCCCGCGAGGCCGATCGGGTCCGCGGCGGACACCGCCACGGGGACGCGCCGGTCCCCGGGACCGGCGTCGTGGCCCGTGCCGGGAGCGGACGGGGTCGTCATCGTGGTGCGGGGTGAGTTGAGCAACCGTTTCCCCTGTTCAGTGGCCCGCCGCGCAATGCGGGCCGGTGGCGGATGAGCACCCTCCACCCTTCTGGGGTCGCCACGGGAACCGCAATCGTGGAGCACCACGAGCCGCACCACGAGACCGCGCCGGCGAGCACCACGAGGCCGGCGCCCTCGGCGGCCATCACCGCAGGTCACAGCGGGTCTCTTCGGCATTCGGCCAGGTCGCGGGGTCGGCAGTGAGGTACGCCACTTCCTGCCACCGCGCCACGGAATCCGTCGTCTCACCCGGCGGCGAAGCACACCCTTCACCACAGGAGGCACGGATGACCAGGCCGCTCCGTGAACGCGACCGCGCCCGGGCCCTGATCGCGGCCGAGACGGAGCGGGCCCTCGCCGGTTCCGGCGGCATGGTGCTTCTCCAGGGAGCCACCGGAACCGGCCGTACCGCCGTGCTGGAGAACGCCGTTCGGGACGCCGCGGCCCGGGGCCTGCGGGTGCTGTGGGCACGGTGCTCCCCGGAGGACACCGGGATTCCCTTCGCCACCGTGCTCCAACTCCTCGGACCCGTGGCGGACTTCACCGACCTCTCTCCCGAGCACGACGACCGGGGGAGCGCCGCCCGCCTGTGGCGGCTGCTGCGCGCGTACGCGGACGAGGGCCCGCTCCTGATGGCGATCGACGACGTCCACCTGGCCGACGCCCCCTCACGCCGCTGGCTGCGGGAAGCGGTGCGCCACATCGACCGCTTACCGGTCCTGCTCGTCGCCGGCGAACGCAGCCAGTACGACATCGACCCCCGGCATGCCGGGCTCGCCCGATCCCTGTCCCCGTCCCTCGTCCGCACCCACACCATCGACCCGCTCGGCGACACGGCCGCCGCGGAGCTCGTCCACGCCGCCCTGCCGGCGGCCACCCCCGACTGGACGGCGGAGTGCGTACGAGCGGGCGCGGGCAGCCCCCTGCTGCTCCACGCCCTGCTCGACGACCTCGGCGGCCCGCGGCCGGACGGCCCCGTACCGGACACCGTCCCGCCCCTGCCGGACACCTGCGCCGCGCTGTACCCCGGCAGCTATCCGGCGGCCGTCTCGTGGTGGCTGGACAGCGCGGGCGCGGCGACGGCCGAGGTGGCCCGCTGCCTGGCGGCGCTGGAGGAAGCCTGGCCGCAGCCGGAGGACCAACGGCCCGCCGGCGACGCGGGCGACGCGGTGGGACCGGACGTGGCCGGAGTGCTGGCGGAGGCCGCCGGCGCCGATCCCGCACGCGTCACCGGCTGGCTCACCGCCATGACCCGCATCGGACTCCTGCGCCCGGACCCCGCCGGCCTGCCCCGCTACGCCCACCGACTGCTGCGGGACGCCGTGTTGACCGGCTGGCCGACGGTGAGACGGGAGGCCGCGCACCTGGTGGCCGCGAGGACGATGCTGCGGCGCGGCGAACGCGTCGAGGCGGTCGCCGCACACCTGCTGCGCACGCCGGGCGTCGGCAAGCCCTGGACGCTGCGCGTACTCCAGGACGCGGCGACGGTCGCCGTGAACGACGCCCGCCCCGGCGACGCCGCCGGCTATCTGCGCCGCGCCCTGGACGAACCGCTCTCCGACGACCGGCGCCAACGGCTGCTGACCGAACTGGGCTCGCTGGAGTACGCCTCCGCCGACGGCGCCGTGGCCATCGCACGCCTGGCGGAGGCACAGCACCTGCCGGCAGCACCCCGCGACCGGGTGCGCACGGCCGTCGCCCTCGGCACGGCCCTGGTCGGCCGGGGCGAGGTCACCACGGCCCTGGAGGTGCTGCGGCGCACGGAGGGCAGTCTGGACGGACATCCGGGACTCACCCGCACCGTGCAGACCGCCACCGCCCTGCTGTCCGACGCCGACCTCGTGACCCGGCAGGAGACCTACCGCCGGCTCTCCGAGAGCGGCGAGTACGCGCCCGAACTCGTCGGTACCGCCAGCCGGGCCCTGCTGGTGCGGTACGAGGCGACGGCCGGGCTGATCTCGGCCGGCGAGGCCATGACCCGCGTACGGGCCCTGCTCGCGCAACCCTCCGACCCGCTGGCCGAGCCTTTCCTCCTGGGCACGGCGGCGGCCGTCGCCGAATGGGCCGACGAACTCGACGAGGCCGAGCGGCTCGTGGACCGCGGCCTGGCCGGCCAGCACCCCGCCCTGCTCCACCCCATGGAACACGCCCTGCTCAACACCCGCGCCGACATCGCCGCGGCCCGCGGCGACATCGCCCGACTGATCGCCGTGCGCGGCGACGGCGCGGCCGTCGCCGCACGCGCCCACAGCGGACCCTCCAACCGGGACGCCCACGTGCTGATGGCACTCGTCCACACCGGGCGCTCGGACGAAGCCCGACGGCTCGCCGACGCCTTCGACCTGAGCCGGGCCCCCGAATCATGGGAGCTGAACCGCTTCCTCTACGCGCGGGGAGTACAGCGCCTCGCCGCCGGCGACCCGGCGGGCGCCCTCCACGACTTCCTGGAGTGCGGCCGCCGCCAGAGCGCCCGTGAGGTGCTCAGCCCGGTCGTCACCCCCTGGCGGACGGCGGTCGCCCAATGCCGCCTCGCGCTCGGCGGCGGTCAGGAGGCCCTGGCCCTGGCCACCGAGGAACTGCGGCTGGCCCGGGTGTGGAACACCCCGCGCACGGTGGGCCGCGCCCTGCGCGTCCTCGGCACCGCGACCGGCGGCCGCCGAGGACTGGACCTCGCCGGACAGGCCGTCGAAACCCTCAGGGACGCGCCCGCCGACGCCGGCATGGAACTGGTCGAGGCCCTCCTCGCCCAGGGCCGCCAGTTCCTCGCCGCCGGCGAACGCGGACGCGCCCGCGACCCGCTGCGCGAAGCGGCGGACCTGGCCGAACGCAAGGGCGGGCTACGCCTGCTCGCCCTCGCCGAACAGGCCCTGCGCGAGGGAGGCGCCCGCGTCCCGACCGCGTCGCGCACCGGCTCGGGGGCCCTGACCGGCAGCGAGCGCCGCATCGCGGACCTGGCCGCGGCCGGGCGGACGAACACCGAGATCGCCGACCTGCTGCACTTGGCCCGCCGCACCGTGGAGACCCATCTGACGAGCACCTACCGGAAGTTGGGCATCCGTCGCAGGGCGGAACTGTCCGCCGCCCTGGGCCGCCCCCGCCCGCCGGCCACCGACCCCCCGGAACCGCCCTGACACCGTCCCGTGCACCCGCCAACGGACGGTCCGCGGCGGGGTCGAGGCCTTCCCGCCCAGAGGTGCGCCAGTGTGCGCGCCGACCAGCGGGAATGTGCACGAGGATCGCCGGCAGGGCCTGGTCACCCGGCGAAGTCGCGGACGACCTGGCGGGCCACCACGGCCCGGGCGGCCGCCAACTCCGCCCCCACGGCCGCCTCTCGCCGCCCCGTGAACGAGACCAGCGCGGGATGCGGACCGTCGGCGGCAACGAGGCGCCGGCGCAGGTGGGTCGGCGGGTGCGTGGAGTCGACGCTGTGCCCGCGCCGGGCGGCGACGCGGCGCAGCCGCTCGTACTCCCGCTCCGGTACCGCCGCGAACCGGGCGGCCACCCGCTCCCACAAGCCCTGCTCCGCGTCCTCCCGCGCCTGCCGGCCGGCCCGGCCGCCCCGCATCCCGGCGGCCACGGACTCCCGCCGCAGCGCGGCGTCGACCGACCCCGCGATCAGCAACCGGTCCATCAGGGCGACGGCCGCCACCGAGGACCCGACCCGGGCCGCGCTCGTGTCGGCCAGGTACTCCGCGTGCTGCGAGGCACGCATCGTCAGGGCGTCGAGCAATCGCAGCAGACCCAGCACAGCGCACCGGGGCAGGAACACGAACGCGTTGACGAACCGGTCCAGCAGCCCGGCCGGCGGTGTCGGCCCCAGCACGTAGTACCAGACCGACAGCGAGTGCAGCGCCCCGGCCGTCAGCCGGCTTCGCCTGGTGTCACCGTTGGCGAAGTGGCCCAGTTCGTGACCCAGCAACGCCACCCGCTCCTGCGGGCCCAGGATCTCCCACAGGCCCAGCCCGAGATACAGCACCCGGCGCTGCCGCAGGCCGTAGGTGGTCACCGCCGCGTTCGGCGTCGGTTCCACGACCACGGCGTGCACCCCGGCCGTGCCGAGGGCCCGTGCGACCTCGTCGACCAGCCCGAAGAGCTCCGGGGCGTCGGCCCGGTACAGCACCGGTCCGTCCTTCGGCAGCCGCCCGGGCCGCGGTCGCAGGACCGCGGCGACGCCCAGCGACACCGCCCCCACCACGGGCTGCACACCGGTCTCCCAGCCCAGCACGATCAGCAGCACCCCGCCGACCACGAGCAGCGCCGTCAGGGAATGCACCAGCACGGACACACCCTGGGCCAAGACCGACCAGGCGGACCGGCCACGCGGCCCACCCGCGTCCGCGACCTGCTCCAACTCCGCCGCCAACTGCTCCCCGTGGGTGTGGGCGAGACGCCGGCGAAAGGCCGCGACCCGGCCCGGTTCGGGGTCCGGCGCGCCCGGATCCACGTTCCAGTCGCAGGCCGCGCACCACTCCACGTAGATCTCGTCCACCGGTACCGGGGCGCCGCACTCCGGGCACCGCCGAACCGCCGGCGCCGTGGTCCCCCCACTGATGGCGTTCATGCTCCCCCTCTCGCCGCGGCTCCCCCTGGATCCGCGGTCGGGGCAGCATAAGCTCCGGCCCGGCGCCGACCAACCCGGTTCGACCTGCGACGGGACCCCGAAGTGGCCGTGGGGCGCGGAGTCCGCTCCGGGGCGCGTGAGCGCGGAGCGTACTTCTACTCCAGCAGCTTTTCCGCCGTGCAGTAGCTTGCCAACGCCCCCTGAAAGCAACCGGTTCCGAGCTGCGGCGGAGCGGAACCACCGGAGGATCATCCATGTCCCGAGAGGCTCAGTACCTCGCGATCGCCGACGTGCTGCGCACACGGATCCTCGCGGGGGAGTGGGAGATCGGCGAACGCCTGCCATCGCGTGCACGGCTCTCCGAGCAGTACGGGGTCGGACGCAACGTCATGCAGAGGGCCGTGGACCGTTTGATCATCGACGGTCTCCTCGAAGGCCGCGCCGGCTCGGGCACCTACGTCCGCACCCCGCGCGAGCGCCTGCGACTGGTCCGTTCGCGGCACCGCGAACGCCGATGGGGTTCCTCCCCCCGCTCCGAGGCGGGGGAGCGGGGCAGGGCCGACGCCTGGGATTCCCACAGCCGGGTGCGCGTTCCCGCCCCCGAGGAAATCGCCGAGCGGCTCGGTATCGGCCCCGGAGACCTCTGCGTCAACACTCACTACGAGTTCCTCGCCGACGGGCAGCCCGTCCAGCTCTCCGAATCCTGGGAGCCGATGGCCATCACGGACGGGACACCGATCGTGTTGCCCGAGACGGGCCCCCTGGCGGGCAAGGGGGTGGTCGAGCGGATGCGCTCCATCGGCGTGGTCATCTCGACCGTGGTCGAGGTCCCCCGCCCGGCGCGGGCCACCCGGGCGCAGGCGAACCTGCTGGGGATCAGCGTGGGGGACCTCGTGCTCCGGATCGAGCGCACCATCCACGACGTCGATGGACGCCCCGTGGAAACCGCCGACATGGTCATTCCGGACGTGCGTCGGGAAGTGGTCTACGAGTTCGGAGTCGACCGTCCGTGACCATCGAATCCAGGAGAGCGACTCTCCCCGGGAGCAACTCTCCCTTTTCCGAGGCTGGAGGAAAGATGCCACGACCTTCCCGGCTCGGACTCCTGCGAGATCGGGATTTCCGGCGTTTGTTCGCCGCCACCGCGTTCGGTCAGTTGGGCGACCGCATCGTCTTCCTGGCATTGCCCCTGGTCGGCATCGCTTCGTTGAACGCCGATGAGTTCCAGGTCGGTTTGCTGACCGCGATGACCACGGCGGGCTCGCTCCTGGTCGGGTTGCCGGCCGGCGCGTGGGTGGACCGGGTGCGGAAGCGATCGGTGATGATCAGCACTGATCTCGCTCGGGCACTGGTCCTCTTGACGATACCGCTCGGGTGGTGGGCCGGCCTTCTCTCCATCTGGTGGCTCTACGCGGCCGCCCTGCTCCATGGAATGCTGACCGTCTTCTTCGACGTCGCGTACGTCAGCCATCTCCCGCACCTGGTGGGCCGCGACCATCTCGTGGAAGGACACTCGAAACTGTCGGCGATACGCTCGGTGACCAGTATCGGCGGACCGACGATGGCGGGGCCGCTGGTCGTCCTGATCGGAGCCCCGGCAACCCTCTTGGCGAGTTCGGCGGGAATGGCCGTGTCAGGGCTGCTCGCCCTCACCATCCGAGGACGCGAACCGAAACCGGAGCCGAGTGGGCGCCCGCGATGGGGAGCGGAGATCAAGGAAGGGCTGAGGTTCGTCCTCAGGCAGCCCGTACTGCGCGCGATCATGACGGGGGACGCGATGTTCAACAGCTTCCTGGTCATGTATCAGACCATGCTGCTGGTCTTCCTGGATCGGGAGATGGGGCTCCGGCCCTTCGCGATCGGCCTCATTCTGTCCGGGATGGGCTGTGGCGCCCTGCTCGGCGCGCTGGTGGCAACCAGGATCTCGAAGTGGGTCGGGCACGGTCCGGTCATCTGGCTCGCGGCGCCGGCAACGTGTCCGTTGACCGCTCTCATGCCGTTGGCGCGACCTGGGTGGAGCGTGTACGCGGCGGCGATCGGACTCGCGATGCTGTCGATGGGCGGAGTGGTTCGGGTCGTGGCCCAATCAAGCCTCCAGCAGGCACTGACACCGGATCGACTCATGGGTCGGATGAGTGCGACCGCTCGATTCGTGTCCTGGGGCGGCATTCCTTTCGGCGGGATCATGGGTGGAGTCTCGGGCTCCGTGTTCGGAGCGGCAGGCACCCTGTGGATCGGGGCGGCCGGCATGACGCTGAGTTTCCTCCCCAACGTGTTGTCACCCCTCCGAGCCATGCGCGCGTTGCCCACGGACAATGCCCCCAGTTCGTCCGTTGAGACGCCGGGATGAGTGCGACTGCCCGTACCGGTCGGGCTCTCGGACCGGGTGGAAATCCAGCCCGAGGCCTCCGCCGGCCCCGGCCGGGTCATGCGGCCCGGGAGGCCGCGGCGAGGGGGCGGGTGACGGCGGCGCTGTTGTGGAGGACCGCCTGTACGGCGTTGCGGAGCATGGGTCCGTAGGCGACGTGAGCGTTGCCCTGGGTGAGATCGGGCGCCAGGATGCTGATGGCGGCGACCACGCGAGGCTCGGCGCCAGGGGCCGCCGGGGCTCCGGGCAGGCGCCGGAGAGGTGCCGACACCAGGCTCCATCCGGGCAGTGGCGAGCCGGTGACCGCCACCTGGGCGGAGCGGATCCGGCGGAGGTCGTCGCGCAGGGGGACGTCCTGACCGGCGAGGTTGGCGAGCATGGCCAGGCCCGGAGCGTCGCAGTGGAGCGGGGCGCGGCGCAATCGGTCGACGGCCCCGGGGGTGAGGGCCAGTTCGCGCCGGAATCGCGGAAGGGACGTCCCGGCGGCCGAGATGCACACGCGCTCCCCGCCCAGGGGTGAGTAGGTGTGCAGGAGCACCACCTGTCGGGTGCGTCGGTGGATGCCCTCAAGGAGGAGGGTGGCGCCCCGCACGGGGGCTCGGCTGGGGTGCACCAGTCCCGGAGGCAGGTCGGCCATGGCGCCGGTGGCGGGGCGGAGCTCCCAATGGCCGAAGCGGGGCCGATCGCAGAGCCCCGCGTTGAAGAGCCGCAGCAGCCGGCGGTGAACCGTCGAGTCGTCCAGCTCGGTGCGGTTGGCGATGGCGCGAAAACGGTGCGGCCCCGCACCCAGTGCCTCCAGAGCGTGCAGGACCGCGAGTGTCCGGTCGCGCTCTCTACGTTGATGAGGGTTTCGCGCGCTGATGTCCACTGTTCCTCCCGTTTGTGTCACATCGGTATGTCGGTTGGGGTGGTTGGTGCTGTTGGTCCGTGTACATGATCTTTACCTCGGAGTACGGCGGGTTGGCCAGGAAAACCCCCTTCCGGAAAGGGGACTTCCTGTGACGGATGGTGAGGTGTCGCGTCCGGAATGAGCGAGAAGGCGCCGGCATGGACGTATCCCGAAGATCGCTTCGGGTGAACTGTGGAGAAGATCTTCACGAGGTGAGGGAGCGACTTGTCCACGCCCGCGCCCCGCTCGGCCGACCCGACCGCCGCATCCGACGGATACGCAGACAGCCACACGAAACCTCCGAGGGCCTCACCGCCCAGAACCCTCCCCGGGAGCCCCGCGGCCCAGGACCCCACCGCCCGGGTGGCCGGCCGTACGGAACCGGCCACCACAGGTCCTCCCAACCGGCCCTCGAACGCGCCGGCCGCGTCAACTCGCCATTCTCTTGACGCTGTGTGCCGCAACGACCTCGCGTTCCCGCCGAGTCAGCGGCGGACCGGCCAGCGGGGGATGCCGAGGTCCCAGCGCGGCGGCCAACAAGGCACGAGGTGTGAGCAGATGGGTGGGCTTCTTCTCCAGTGACGTCACGTCGGTGAACTCCTTCGTCATGGAGAAGGAACCGCACGAGGTCCTCATCAGGTGATCGACGTATCGGGCGAGCAGCCTGTCCGCCGCGTTGGGAGAGCCGCCCTCGGCAGTCGGATAGAACACGTCCTGGCCGAGCGCCAGGCTCCACGCGGCGGACACGGGGTGGGCGATGGCCCGCTGAGCGCGCCGAGCGAGACCCGGGCTCGTGATGCCGCGGTCCGACGCCAGCCGCTGTAGGGCGACGGCTCCTTGCGCCGCCACCGACATGCCGTGCCCGTAGGCCGGGTTGTAAGCCGCGACAGCGTCTCCGAGCACCACGAAACGGTCAGGCCACTTGCCGACCTTCTCGAAGAACCGGCGCTGATTGCGGGTGCTGCGATTGATCGATACACCACTGAGCGGCTCAAGGTGCGAGATGAGTTCTCCGACGAGCGGGTGGCGCAGACCCAGGGCGAACGGCAGGAACTCCTCGGCCTTTTCGGTGGGCCGGCCGCCCGTCGTGCCGGCCACCGTCACGAGCCACCTGTCGCCCTCGATGGGCAGGATCACCGCGCTCTGACCAGGACGGGACGCCTGCGCGTCTGCCTGGACGTTGACCACGGGAAAGTCCTCGGCGCCGTCGGGGGCACGGTAGACCCGGCTGGCGTACACCAGACCGGTGTCAAGCGTGCGCTCCGTGGCGGTGGCCACGCCGAGCCGCTCCAGATGGTGCTGCGCGCGCGATCCCCGCCCACTGGCGTCGACCACGAAGTCCGCCTCCAGCACCTCCTCGACACCGTCGGGGCTGCGCACCATCACGCCTGTCACACGGTCGGCGCTGCCCACCAGACCCTCCACCCGGGTGCGCCGCAGGACTTTCACGCCGTGATCGGCCAACACGTGATCCCGGACGACGGAGTCGAGGAGGTCGCGGCTGCACGCGATCAGGAAGTGCGTCTCCGTGCGCCACCGCCGGAACCAGCCCTGGTTGCTGAATCCGACCATCCCGGTGGGGATCGGGATGCGCCGGGCGCCGGCCGCCAGCCAGCGGTCGGTGATCCCCGGCAGCAGGGCCTCGGCCGCGCGGACGCCGCCGCTCCAGAGCAGATGGACATGTCCCGCCTGAGGCAGGCCCTTGCGGGGGAGAGCACCGTCGGGAAGGTCGTCGCTCTCGACGACCCAGATCTCGTCCACGCTGCGGCGCAGCGCCGCGGCGGCCAGCATGCCCGCGAGCCCGCCGCCGATGACGATGGCGCGGCGCCCGATGGTGCCGGGGCGAACATTCTTGGGGTCGTTCATGTGACTGCTCTCTACCGGGCCGCCGTGGGGCGGGACATCGTCATGGACAGGAGACCGGGGGGGCCGGGGGCGCGGGGACAGGACGCGGTGGAGCCGTTGTTGTCGTGCCGACCCGGCCCGAACACAGGTGTGGACCCCTGCCGCGGCCGCGTGACGCGTAGGGGGGAGTCGCGGAGCTTCCTACCCTCGGGCAGTCAGTCGCATCGCGGCGCCGGCGGGGGAGCGGCGTCCGAGCACCCGGGAGATGCCGACGAGGTCCCGGAATCCTCCGAGTCTGTCCTGCAGTGCCCGGGACGACGCGATGACCCGGCGCTCGGGGTCGGCGAGCAGAGCCTCCTTGGCGGCCACGACCATGGCCGCGTCCGCTGCGGCCTCCGCGTCCTCGGGGGTGGCGCCGCAGGCCAGGGCATCGGCGGCAGCGGCATCGTGGACGCTCCGTTCGAAGTACGGGTTCAGCGTCAGGAAGCCGTCGTGGATGTCCGACTCCCTCCGCATGACCCGCACTCCCGGCGACGCCAGCCACGAGATCCTCACTCTGGGGTGTTCCGGGGAGAGGTTGCTCAGAAGCCGCCACAGAGGTCCGAGCCGCGTGTAGCGCCGCCAGTCCGCCCACGGCTCCCTCAGCCGTTGCACGACCAACGGCAGGCCGAACCCGATGGCGACGAAGGGAGAGGCCAGGGAGGCCAGGGGGCGTGCCACGTCGGTGCTCAGACTGTCCCAGTCATGACCCGCCCAGCGGGCTCCGACCGCGGCGAACTTGCACACGTCGTAGGCGACCGTCAGCAGGTAGCCGCACACCATCAGGTTCAGACCCGCCCGCAGTTCCCCGGTGACCTCGCGCGACCAACGCCGGCACAGGGACGTCATGACGAGCGACGACGCCGCGTGGGCGACCAGGTACAAGACGATCATCTCGCGGATGTACGGAGTCGTGGCGTAGTAGGTGTCCAGGTCCCGCAACCGTTCGACGGGTGCGTCGCCCAACGCGAAGAAGGTGAAGAGGCCGACGATGACCAGGCCGTACACGGCCAGGCACCAGCGGGTGGCCTGCCTGATCCGCGTGGCGGATCCACCTCGCCAGTTGATGAGCAGGACGATGCAGCACCCGCTGAAAGCCGTGAGGATCGAGTACACGAAGGGGGCGGCGCTGTTGGGAACGCCGACCAGGTCGTTGACCCAGGCGATCATCGGAATCATCCCGAAGAGGAAGACGCCGGCAGCGGTGAGCAGCAGCATGGCCACGGCACGCAGAAGAGGGTCGCGAGGGTTCCTGAGCAAGCCGGGAAGCCTGATGCAGAAGGCTGCCACCGCGATGAGCGCGGGTATGAAGAAGCTCAGGTCGGACACGTCAGGTTCCCACATTCCGGTAGCTCAGGGCGGCCTCGATCCTGCCCTGCGTCGTCTTGAGGTTGGGCGCCCTGGTCGTGGCGGGGACCAGCAAGTGCCGCACCCTGTGCGCCAGTTCCAGGCCGAACAGCTCCGCGCTGTCCTCCTCTTCCTGGGCGTGCTTGGCGTCGATGTCGCCCCTCGCGCCGAGAACGGGACTCTGGCGGCCCGCGACCGCGAGGACGGAGACCACGACGTCCTGAAGAACAGCGTCGTGCCGGAGCAGACGGGCGGCCACCGCACCCTGCTCCACGTGCTCGTGACAGTGCCCCAGTTCGAGATGCCGCAGCTCATGGCCGGTGATGATGACCTGGTGTTCCGGAGCGGTCTCGCGCTCGACGACGATCAGGTCCCTGTCCCCGAGGTTCAGGGCGAGTCCGCTGGCCGTGCCCGGGGGGAAACTGGACGTCCGGAACTCGATGTTCCTGCCCCGACGTCTTCCCATCGCCTCGCACAGCGTCAGGCAGAGGACCTCGGAGGGCACGGGGGGCCGCAAGTGGCGCACCCCGCCCACTAAGTTGTTGACCGACCTGCGCAAGCCCCGTCGTTTGAACACCGTTCTCCCCGATTCTGCTTGTCGACAGCTGATGAAACCCGCTCCATGGGTGCCCCGCCGTCCACGGCGTCGCCGCCACCCATCAGCCGGCCCCCGATACCTGGCCCTTCGTGAAACGCGTCCGCCGAGCCGGCGGCCCGTCCGCTCCGTCTGCGGTGGCGTCGGGCCGTCCAGGGGACACGCCGGGGCTCAGTCGGCGCCATCCGCGTCGGACGCCAGCTCGGCCATGAAACTGTCGAGCCACTCCGCGACCTTCGCGCGGTGCTGGTCGGTGGGAAGCAGCGCCGCGCGCGCCGCGATCCCCTCGACACCGTGGCCGGCGAGAATCTCTTTGAACGAGATCGTCATGACCGACGGCTCCCGCTGCGCCAGCTCCTCCAACAGGGCGTTCTCCAAGGGGAGTACCGCATTGGCGACGGCCTCGGCGTCCAGGGACTGGAGGAAACCGGCCGGACGGCCGAAGAAGCGTTCGATGCGGGCACAGTGATCCATCGTCGGTCTGCGTTCGCCGTTGACCAGCGCGTTGATCTGCTGACGCGAGATCCCGGTCATCTTCGCGATCTGCGCCTGTGAGTGCTTGCGCTTGTTCTCCTTCACATGGGTGGCGCGGATGACCTCCAGGCGCTGCATGAACCGTTCCTGGATGTCCGGCTCTCCGACGTTCTCCCCTCGGAGGAGGGCTTCGACGACAGCCACCGGTACGCCCGTGGCCAGGTGGAGTTCTCCGGGGTCCAGGACGTCTTCGCACGAGCGCCCGAGCTTGGTCGCGAGGTTGGCGACCCTGGCAACGCCGACCGCCAAGGCGTGTGCGGCCCTGGCCTCCGAGGCCGAGGAGTCTTCTGTCACCGATCGATCTCCTCTGGATGGTGTGAGGGCTGCTTCGCACGGACAACGGACAAACGAACTGGGGCAAGGGGTCAGGGCAAGGGGCGCACGACAACGAACAAGGGCAACGGACCAGGCCGACGGGCCAGGGCAACGGACCAGGTCAAGGGACCAGGGCAACGGACGGGGAGCCGTCTGGAGGCTATTACGTCTTCAACCTCTGCGGCCATAGCCTGCCACCGTTGTGGCAGGTTTCGGCCGACTCGAAGGCCAAAAAGACACGATCGTTGACAGGTTGGGGCGCGGAGAGCAGGATCGGCACACGATGTGATGTTCGACAGTCGTTCGTATGTCATTGCCATGCATCGCGGGGCGTTCGCCTGCGCCGACGAAGGCCCGTGGAACCGTCACAGGGGGACGCGCAGGACGTCACGGCCCTGCCGCTCACGCACTGCCCGGAAGTTGAGAGACCTCGTGGCCTCGTGTGAACTCCAACGAACCCTGCCGGACAGACCAGGCACCGAGCCACGACGTAGGAGGGAACCAGTGGACACCGGCGGGTATGCGGGGGTCGGTCGGACGGACCCCCGAGACTCCCTGGCCGCGAAGATCCGAGCACGGCGTCTACAACGCTTCCTCAAAGGACGTCGCGATCATCTGAGCCTGAGTCAGGAAGAGGTCGCCGAGCGACTCGAGATCAGTGGCCGCTCCTACGGGAACTGGGAACGCGGCAGGGTCAAGGAGTGGACGGACCACAAGCTGTACTCCCTGGCACACGCCCTGGAGATGTCCGAGTATCAGACCGACCGCCTCTTTCGCTACGCGGTCGATCGCGCCCCACAGCCCGCCCTGCGCGCCATGTTCCACCGTGACCGCCCCACGGATCCGGACACCGCGGCCTTCCTGGGCGACTACGGCGTGATGATGGACGCACTCTCGCTGCCCACCTTCGTGATCGACCACCGGTGGGGCGTCAAGATGGCGAACAAGGCCTACCACGACCTGTTCGAGGGCGTGCGAGACCACCCGACCGCGATGCCCGCCGACAACTTCCTGCGCTTCGGTCTCTTCCACCCCGACGCCCCGGCCGTGCTGGTCGACCACCTGAAGTGGCAACTCGCCATGCTCGCCCAGCTCTCGTCGAGCCTGGAGCGACACGACGAGGACACCGTCCTCCAGGCCATCCGCCGCGATGTCCACCAGCACCCCGTGCTGCGCGACACGTACCTCAAGGACATGCCGGACTGGGTACTGGGATGCGGCGCCGATCTGGTCCACCACGAAGGCTCGCTGCGCGAGCTTCGCCACCCCGACCCGCGGATCGGTCTCCAGGGGTGCCGGCTCGTCGAGGAGACCCCGCGGTCGCTGCAGGCCCTCGGGCTCATGCGCATCACGCTGGTGCTGGTCGGCCCCGATGACGGATGCATGCACGAGCGGAGAGGCTCCCACTGCCATCACGCCGCCTGAAAGCAGTGCGTCGTCCGGCCGTGCGTTCCGGCGCCAGGGCCGCCCGCGGCGCGGGTGGTGTGGAAGTACCTCGATCACTGACGTTCGAGGCCACGGGTGACACCGGCTGCGACGGTCGTGGCGAAATCCCATCCCACCGCGACCAGGAGGTGGGCGAGCCACCGGTGTGCGCCGGCGGGCGTGAACGCCTTCTCCTGACCGAGGTCGATGACCGGGAGCAGCAGGTCCGCCGCGTAGGCGAGGGCGTTGAGATTGACGTGAGCGTGGCGGCTGCCTGGTGGCCCTGGGTGTCCCCTGAGACCGCGAGAGTCAGGCAAGCGGGGCTGGATTCCGGGCGATCAGTCACCAATCATCCGGTTTTGTCAGGGACTTGAGGGACTGAGTTTTCGCATTGCCGTGCCGGATCGGTGCCGGGCCGATGCCGGGGTCGGCCAGGCGCTCGCGCTCCCCGGCCACCGAGGCGCTCCCGGCTCTCGGCTCCCGGCTCGTGCGTGCGCGGACTCGTGCGGGGCACATGTCCCCGGAACGACAGCAGGCCCACATCAGGCCGACAGGAGGCCGAACATGACCACAGTTCGTACGCACCGTCACCAGAGCGGGATCAGCGTCCTCTTCACCGTAGCCGCGCTCGCTGCGACGTTGGCCGGATGCTCGACGGAGGACGCCGTCTGTCGAGGAGGGGAGTACCCCGTCATGACGGTCGGAGCCACCGGCTCCACCTGCGTCACGGACGGGAAGCCGCCGCCCGAGGGCTACACGCGCTATCCCGACGGCAAGGTGCCCCGGCACGTCGACGACACCTGGGACGTGTACTGGCGCACCCACACCCTCGACGACAAGGGCGACACCATCGACGCCCCAGCCCCGTAGCGGGCGGCACCGGCGACGGCATGGGGCCGACCCGTGCCGGAGTCGGCCTTCCCCCTGCGTCAGGACTCCGGCCACGTGCGTGAAAGGAGCGGAAGGCCGAGATCAGAGTGTCGATGCGGTTGGCACACGGACATCATCACCACCAACCAGGCCGGTGGAGGGGAACCAGCCGAAAGCGCCGGGTCCTTCACGTCCTTGGCCGATCGCATGCAGCTCGCGCTGCGGCTAAGCCGGACGAGGCCGCCCCGCACGGTCCTCACCGCCAACCGCCAACCGCCTGCCGCCGGCCACCACCCCTCCCGCGAGGTGAACCGATGGGCGATCATCAGGCCAGGGGCTTGAGACGATCGCCCCATCTCCTTCAGTGGATGTCGCGAGACAAGGAACCGGCAGAATGAATTCTCCGCGCGCTCGCCTCGTGGCCGTGCCGACCATCCTCGGAGCGGGCCTGGTGATGGGCTTGGTCGGCGCCCTCGCGATCAAACTCGACGGCCCGATCTTCCATGCCGTGAACATCGTGTTCTCCGGGGGTTGGTCGTGGGCGTGTTTCGCCTTCCTGGTCGGCTACTTCCGCCCATCGAGAGTCGAGGCGGCTCTGTTGGCCTCCTCCGCATTGGCCGTCGGCGTGGTCGTCTACTACCTGTCCAAGGCTTTGAGCCCCGTGACGCCGATCGGCATGGACGTCTCTGGCGCGTCGAGCGGGGGAGATGGCTCGTCAGGGATCCTGATGTGGGGGATGGCCGCCTTTCTCTTCGGCGCGCCGGTGGGACTCTTCGGAAATCTGGCGCGCATACCCGGCATCGCCGGCCTCTCGTTCCGCCTGCTCATTCCGCTGATCGCCTTCTATGAGACATCGGTGCGTCTGGATGTGGAGGCGGCCACTGCGGGGCCGGTTCCCGAAGCGACCTGGAGCACGATTCGCGTGCTCGCCGCCCTCGCCGCCGTAGCTCTCGTGGGACACACGCTGTGGAGGTGGCGCACTCGGCACGACGATCTGGACGTCGGGGCCGATTCAGACTGAGGGGAAGTTCGCGGCGCGCGCCCATCACCTCACCGACGCCGCCCCGGGCGAGGGCGACGGTGGGCGCGGGCGACTGTCCGAGGACGGGGGCATCGGCACCCCGAACAACGGTGGAACCCGGCGCGCGCACCGCCCATGCCCGCGCCGCCCGCGCCGCGCCGCCCGCGCCGCGCCGCCCGCGCCCGCGCCGCCCGTGCCCGCGCCGCGCCGCCCGTGCCCGCGCCGCGCCGCCCGCGCCGCCCGCGCCCGCGCCGCCCGCGCCCGCGCCGCCCGCGCCCGCGCCGCCCGTGCCCGCGCCCGCGCCGGCGTCGTGCCCGGAGCCGCGCCGGCGGGAGTGATCCGCCCTCAGGCCCGCCCCGGTGTGGCCGTGCTGCCGAGGAGGCGGTTCACGAGGAGTTCCGGGTAGCCGGAGGCCGGCGGGTCGATGCCGAAGATCGCCCGCAGGTAGAGCGGCGCGACGAGTTGGTCGAGGATCTGGTCGATCGGCGGGGGGACCTCGCCGCGGGCGGCGGCGCGGTCGCGGATGCGCTCGATCGCGCCGATGCGGCGTTCGAACTGCTCCGCGCGTTGCCCCTGTGCCGTGGCATTGCCCGGCATCGACAGGGCGACGGCGCGAATGAGCAGTCTCCCTTCGGGCGTGCGGATGCTCGCGACGCCCGCCTCCACCCAGGCCGTCAGGTCGCCGCGGAGGCTGCCGGTGTCGGCGAGCGGCCAGTCCCGTTCGAGACGGGTGACGACCACGTCGGCCAGGAGCGCCTCCCGGCTGCCCCAACGCCGGTAGACGCTGGTGTGGTTCACCCCGGCGCGCTGCGCGACGGCGGGGATGGTGAGGTCCGCGCCCCGGGGGTCGGACAGCAGGTCGATGACGGCCTGGTGGACGGCCGAGCGGACCTGCTCGGGGCTCTTGCGCAGGCGCGGGGCCGGTTGGTTCGAAGTCACCCACCCATCGTAATCGCTAAGCACAACTATTTGCTTATCGACCCCCGAGGGGTCTACAGTCATGCCGTACGCACAGATCTGTGCTTAAGGAGAGTGTGATGAAGCCGCTGCTGTTCCCCGGCAACCCCCAGTTCTGGTACGAGACCCTGCGCTCGATGAGCCACATCGCCTACGGCGGCGCCGACTTCGGCGAGGTCGTCTCCACCGCCGGGCGCATCAAGGAAGGCGACTACGACAGCTGGTACGAGGAGTGGCTGGCGACCGCCGACCGGGTGGCCGACGAGGCGCGCCGGGCCCTGGACGCGGGACACGCCGTCAGCGCCCGGGACGGATTCCTGCGCGCCTCCAACTACTACCGGTCCGCGGAGTTCTTCCAGCACGGCTCCCCGTGCGACCCCCGCCACGACCACGCCTACGACCGCAGCGTGGCCTGCTTCCAGGCCGCCGCCGCGCTCTACACCCCCCGCATCGAACCGGTCCGCATCCCCTACGAGGGCACCACCCTGCCCGGCTACCTCTACCGGGTCGACGACACCGGCACGCCCCGCCCGACCCTGATCATGCACAGCGGCTTCGACGGCACCGCCGAGGAACTCCACTTCAGCGGCGCGATGGCCGCCGTGGAACGCGGGTACACCGTCCTGACCTTCGACGGCCCCGGGCAGCCCGGTCCCCGCCACCACCAGGGCATGGTCTTCCGCCCGGACTGGGAGAACGTCATCACCCCGGTCGTCGACTTCGCCGAGTCCCTGCCGGAGGTCGACAACCAGCGCATCGCGCTTCTCGGGAGCAGCATGGGCGGCTTGCTCGCCCCCAGGGCAGCCGCCTTCGAGCACCGCCTCGCCGCCGTGATCGCCGTCGACGGCGTCTACGACCTCGGCCAGATATCCCGCCGCAACATCCCGGGCGACCGGGAGCAGGTCGAAGGGCTCCTGCGCGCCGAGTCCGCCCCCGAACTCGACGCGGCCTTCGAGGAGATCATGGCCCAGGACGCCACCGCCCGGTGGGCGTTCAACCACGGGATGTACGTGATGGGCGTCGACACCCCTCGGGCCTTCGCCGCCTCCTACCTGGACTACACCCTCGAACGCGGCATCGCCGAGCTGATCCAGTGCCCCACCCTCGTGTGCGACGCCGCCGAGGACGAGTTCTTCAAGGGCCAGCCCGAGCAGCTCTACGAGCACCTGACCTGCCCCAAGACCCTGATGTTGTTCACCACCGAGGAAGGTGCCGGCGCCCACTGCCACCCCGGTGCCATGCGCCTGGCCCTCGCCCGCGTCCTCAACTGGCTCGACACCACCCTCGCGACCGTCGCCTGAAGGCCCCGCCGGCGTCCGGCGCATCGCCGGCGCCGGCCTTTCCTCGCCACCTCACACCACAAGGAAGTCCCGATGAACCGCACCGGAATCGAAGCCGCCCTCAACGACCTGCTCTTCAACCGCGACATCACCCTGGAGGAGGCCGCCGAGCGCCACTTCACCCCCGGGTACCGCCAGCGCACGGACGGCGAGTGGGCCGACCGCGCGGAGTTCCTCGACCACATCGGCCACCTGCGCGGCATCGTCGCCGGCGGCACGGTCGAGGTCCACGACGAGTTGTACGACGGCGACAAGTACGCCGACCGGCACACCTGCCACATCACCAAGAACGACGGCACCATCGTCACCATGGAGGTCTACGTCTTCGCCGACCTCGCTCCCGACGGCCGCTTCCACCGCATCGAGGAAACCACCTTGATGCTGAGCGGCTCCGACGCCGACCGCAACATCGGCAGCGCCCGCTGACATCGCCCACCACGCCGACCACCGCGGCGATTCGACGCGCGATCGTGCGGCGCCGGGAATGTGCTGGGTGGCCGGTGCGGATCGCACCGTCACACGGGAGACCATCGGAAACTCGCGCGGCGAATCGAAGCGGCCGGGACCCGGTGTCGGACTTCGCCCCGTGCCGACCACCGCCCGACAGCCGGTGCGCAAGGGCGATCTCCGACCGTCCTTCCACCGGTTTCATCCGGCCAGACCGGCTCATATCCGTTGATCGTTTTGAGGCTCCCCTTGGTAGGGTCCAGGTGGCAGGCTTGACCAACCATCATCTCGTGACGGGGTGTCACCTGCCCTCATCCCGTCACGTGAACCGCCGACTCGGCGGGTTCCGGGGGAGCCGGCCAGGGGTACGCGCAGAGGAATTCCGCCGCCGGGGGTCCGTCGTGCCTTTACGAGGTGCTGCGGACGGCGCCCACCGATCCGTACGGCTCCGAGCGGTATCGGGCGGCCCGGTACGCGGTGAACAGCATGCACCCGGGACCGACGCGACCGACCAACCCCTACCGAAGCCGTGGTGGCCATGGAAACCTCGACCTACCCCGAGCCCGACGTACGTCTGGCGCGCCTCGCGGGCGCGGTCGGCCTCTCGGCCACGTGGCCGCCGACCGATGAGTTCCTCGACGTCCTCGCGGAGCGGACCGGGCTGCGCACCCATGACCTCCTGCTCGTCGCGGACCTCCCCGTACCCGACACCGCGTGGCTCTTCGACGAGAGGGCCGGCGCTTCCGGTTCCCTGGTGTCGTGCTCCCTCGACCTGCCCGCGGCCGGCCGGCGGCTGCTGCGCGTCCGTGCCCGCTCCACGACCGCGCCGGCGGGCACGCTCACTCCCTGGGAGCCCCGCCCGCACGAGCGGTATCCACCGGGGTTCGGCTCGCTCCTCCTGCGGATGCTCGCGCTCCGTAACCTGAACTGGTTGGGCACGGCAAAGGTGATGTGTCTGATGTCCGGCGTCTGCAAGGCGGCCTCGACCATCGGAGCGGTGGGGCGAGGCGTCAAGCCGATCGATGCGGAGATGCTCGACGGCTTCGCGGCGACACTCGGCGTACCGGTCGCCGTGCTGGCCGAGCTGACCGGCGTCCGCCGTTCGGTGGCGGGCCCCGACCCGGCGCCCGAGGTGGTCGACACAGCCATGCTGGTGTGGGAGATCCGGCACGTGACCCGGGACCAGGAGAGTCAACTCGCCGAGTACGCACGGACGCTGGGCAGGGACTGACGTTCTCCGGCCATGGCCGGGATGCCGGACTTCGCCCCGGCGGACGAGCCGGGACGTCAAGCCACCAAGTCGCTCAAACGTTTCAACTGAGGACCAGAGGTCAGAATTGGGACAACATGGTGTTAATTCCGGCCGTGCGCGACGGAGTTGATTGCAGAGGGCACAGACCACAGGGGAATCTCGATGTGCAACCGCGAAGGCCGTCGACCGGTCCGTCGCGGTGTGGGTGGCCGACGTGCCCAGGGGCACGGGGCGCCCCTTTCGCTCGATTCCCGTGAAGGAGAGATCGTGCCCATGAAGCCGAAGAGGTTCGTCCGATCGGCTGCCGTGGCGTTCGCCGCGGCGGCATCGCTGACCCTGACCATCCCCGGCAACGCGTTCGCCATCGATCACGTCGAGTGCCGGGGCGGTGAGAACTTCCTGAAGATCTGGTCCCACGAGGGTGGTCGGCAGAGCGTGGACTGCTACGCGAACAAGGGGCGGACCGGGTTCGGAGGCTGGTGGGTCGACAAGATCTCCACCGGCAACAACGACCTGATCTACTACGACGCCAACGGCGACTCCGTGAGGATCAACCGCTGGACGGAGATCACGTTCCCGAACCACCCGCCCAAGGTCAACTCCATCGAGATCCTGTGACGATCTGACGATCCGATCACCCCTGCGGGGCCGTGCCCGGGGCGCGGCCCCGCAGGGGCGCGGGAGAGCCACGACGGGGGCGTGTGTGGGGCCGTGACATGATGACCTTGTGGAGATTCCTGGTCCTTCGGCGCGTCGGCACATGCTGATCGAGGGGGTGGTCCTGGTCGCGGCTCCTGCCCCGGTGCAGGTGGCCTGGCTGGAGAAGTACGACGTACCCCCGGATGAGATCGTCCTCGGCTTCGATGACGGCTTCCGATTGGCCGAGCGACTGGCCCAGGAGGGCCGGCTCGGTGCCACCGCGCTGTCCGATCTGCGGATGATCGACGAGATCTTCAGCGAGATGGCCAAGGACGAGGGAACGGATCGGTGGACGAGACAGGCGTTGTCCACCGACGCGGAGTGGGACCGTGTCCGGCAACTGGCGCGAGAAGTCCTCACCGCGGAAGGCGAGGGGGACGCGCCGCTGCCAGACCCCTGCATCATTCGATGAGGGGACCGCGGTCCCGCGCTCGATGGTGTCGATCCGGCCTTTGAGTCGGTGGCCGGCCCCGTTGACGGACTCCGCGCCCCTCAGTCGCCGTTGCCGCTGGTCCCGTTCAGGTTTCGGCGCCGCTTCTTCCCGGAACGACGTACCAGCTCGCTCGCGGCGAGCGTCACGGTCGCCAGAGCGCGGACCCAACGGGGACCGCCGCGTTCCGCCCACACCACGCATACGCACCCGCCGATGGCGAGCACCAGAACGCCGAACAGCACCAGACCGGCCATGGTCTCCACCCCTTCGTTCATTCGTTCCTTCCCTCTGATTGTCTCAGGCGGGGGAAGGGCCCACGGTCGGCCGCGGAGGCGGAAACGTGCGAACGGGACGGCCGAGTCGCCGATGGGGGCGGCGACACCCGGGCTCGGGACCCGTGGCGCCGCCCGGGGCATTCCCTATCACTCGCGATCTCCCGCGATCACTCCCGCGATCACTCCCGCGAGCGGCACGGTGGCCCGGAAACGCGGTGGATTCGATCCCGCCCGGTGGGCTACGTTGGGCGGCGATGACCACCGGGACGGCCTTGAGCCACACACGGATTGATGACCCGGCGCTGCTCTGAGCGCCGTACGGGCCGGCGCCGGCCCGCTGTGGAATCGAGGGTCCGGCGTTGCCGCGCGGGCTCCGCCTCCTGTCGTGTCGACCACAGCTCGATACGTCAACCACGACAGGAGAAGTCATGCCCACCCAGATGCTGCACATCCCCACCGCTGCCGGCCAGGCCGACGCTTTCGCCGCTTTCCCCGACCGCGGCGAGCGGTTCCCGGGGGTGCTGATGTACCCGGACGGCTTCGGCATCCGGCCCGTACTGCGGGAGATGGCCCGCGAACTGGCCGGGCACGGGTACTACGTGCTCGTACCCAACGTGTTCTACCGGCACGGCCCGACACCGGTGATCGAACTTCCCGAGTACATCGACGGAGAGGCCCGGTCCGCCGTCTTCGCCCGGCTGATGCCCTTGATCGAGGCGCACACCGCGGAGCGCGCCCTGAGCGATGCCGGCGCCTACCTCGGATTCCTCACCTCCCGGCCCGAGGTCGCCGCCGGACCGGTCGCCGTCACCGGCTACTGCATAGGCGGCCTTCTGGCGACGCGTACCGCCGCGGCTCACCCCGGCCGGGTGGCCGCCCTCGCGGCATTCCACGGTCCCGTGGGAGCGGACGGGCCCGGCGCCTTCGCCGGGATCACCGCCCAGGTCCACTTCGGCCATGCCGAAAGCGACCTGACGCCCGAAGCCCTGGGAGAACTCAACCGGGCCCTGCACGCCTCGGGCGTCGCCCACACCTCCGAGATCTACCCCGGCACCGTCCACGGGTTCACCATGTCCGACACCGACGCCTTCGACCCCGCCGGCCTGCAACGCCACTGGGACCACCTGCTCCCCCTCCTCGACCGCACCTTGACCGACAGCTGAGGCTCCGGCTCGGAAACCGAACCCGAGCACACGGCTCCGGAGGGCCGGCGACGTCTCGACGCCCGTACACTCCGGCCTCCTCCGACGCGGCGGAGGAGGCCGTGTCGGAGCTGTACGGGAGCGTGCTCCTCCAGGACGCCGTCACTGTCGGATTCCCATGATGACCTGACAAATAATCACTAGGGGCGAACTTCCCGCAAGGCCCCTATGTGACCCAGTCATGATGCGCTGTCATATTCCTGCCAGATCGCCCCGTTCGTCTCGTTGTACCCATCAGGGGAAGGCAGGAAAATGGGCAGGTTCAGGTACGGAACCACGGCGTCGGCCATCGCGCTGGCCGCCTTGGGATCGCTCGCGGCCACGGGAGGCACGGCTCACGCGGAAGCGGGCCAGGACAGCATCAACATGCTGAAGCAGGAGAAGAGCCAATGGTGCTGGGTCGCCTCCGGGCTGACCATCGCCAAGTTCCACGGGTTCGGCTCCACACAGACGGACTTCTGCGACCGGGCTCAGCCCTACTACGGCTGCAACAACCAGCCCGCCACGCTCGATGACATGGCCAAGGGCTGGGGCAGCCTCGGCATGACCCACACCGGCTCGGGTCTGAACAGCGCGGCCACGTTCAACCAGGTGTACACCGACGTCAAGGCGGGCCGGCCACTCGGTGCCCGCATCGGATGGACGTCCGGTGGCGGCCACATGAACGTGATCTACGGCTTCGACACCGCGAACAGCACGATCGCCGTGGCCGACCCGTGGCCGGGCACCACCACGTACACGTGGTGGAACTACAACGACTACGTGAGCAACAGCTCGTCCAAGTGGACCCACTCCCGCATCGGCATCTCCCGCTAAGGAAGGCGACATGCGCGACACCAGCGACACCAGCGACACCGAACCGTCCGGCCGGCGGGCGAACCGCCGCATTTCCCGTCTGTCCACCGTCATCGCACTGAGCACGTCCGCACTGCTGTCCGTCGTCGGTCCGACCCACGCGGCCCCGGCCAAGGACCCTCTGCCGGCCGACATCCCCGACTACCAAGCGGCTCTCAACGCGGTGAAGTCCGCCGACGTACGCAACACCGTCTGCCGCTTCCTGCGCACCCCGGTACCGACCGACGGCGCCGGCGGTCCGGTGCAGACGATCCCCGAAACCGCCGAGCCGTGCCAGGGCCTCCCGGTCTTCACGATCAAGGATCCGGTGGCGCTGAACGAGATCACGCCCGCGTTCGCCGCGGGCACCGCCCAGGCGCTGCCCGCCAAGGCGGTCAAGTTGACGGGGCTGGTCTCCTCGCTGAGCACCACCGTCAACGGACGCGACGCCACCGTCATGCTCGCCCCCACCCATGGCGGCGGCTGGCACCTGGCGGCCGTGCGTGACGGCGACAGCGACGCCGCGTACGCCGGCAAGGCCACCGTGGGCACGCTGGTCTTCACCGAGCCGCAGATCCGCGGCTGGTACCAGCTCAAGCTCCTCACCGTCGAGGCGCTCAACGACCAGGCCCGGCAAGGTCTGGGCGGCCGGGCGTCGGTGTCGCTGAGCGACTACCAGAAGCTGGTGAAGGCCCGCTACGCCGACAAGCTGCCCGGCTCGGATTACGACACCAAGGGCTACTCCAGCGGTTACGGCCTTCAGCGCACGCAGGACGACGCCTCGTCCTCCACCCTGCTCCTGGCCGGCGGTTCCAGCACGGCACTCGTCCTCGCGGGCGGAGCCGCCCTGCTCCTCCGGCGCCGGCGGGCAAGCACCGGCTGAGCCCCAACCGGCACACTCCCTCGCTCCGTCCTGGCAGCCGGCAGGACGGAGCGAGTCCCCACCGGCCGGCTCACCCGACCTCGCCCAAGCCGGCATGGTCGCGCGGCCACGAGCGGTTTCCGCCGATGGGCAACCGCGCGGTCACATGGATCCCCACCCCGGGCGAGCCGCTACGTCGATCGCGGTCCGGACGGTGTCGGCGTCATCGATGACCTTCGGAGACTGACCGACGAGGCCGCGGCCGCCTGCGGTCACCTAGGCCGTCTTGCGGTGGCGTCGAAGGAAGACGTAGCCGGCTGTTCCCACCGCGGCCAGGGCCACGGCCCCACCGAGCAGCCAGGGAGTCGTCCGCCAGGCAGCGCCGGTCGTCGGGTCCTGGCAGCCGGGTACGGCCGAGGTCACCCGATAGCGGGCCCAGACCTCGTCATCGCCCACCCACCGGACCTCGTACAGACCGGGCTCGGCGTCGCAGCGGATCGTCGCCGTCGCCGTCATTCCCTTTGCCCCGTGCATGACGGCCCGATCGGTGAAACCCGGCGAGGTGAGAGTGTCGCCGTGCCCTATCTGCGCGTCCGAAGACTCGAGCGTCCTCCTTTCACCGGGCCGGAACGTCCTTACGTCCCAGGGTGACTGAGGCCAGGACGCACTCGCGGGCCAGCGCTCCTCCAGTTGTTCCGGGGGGAGGGCCGAGACCTTCCCGGGGCAGGCCCGGCGTTCGGCCTCGCCGATGTCCGCGACCTTCACGGTCACCCAAGTGTTGCCCTTGACCCCCTCGGTGGGGCCGCCGGGCCCGGTCATCTCGACCGGGTACACGCCTGGAGCGGTGTCACATGCCACGGTGGCCACAGCGGTGATGGCCGAATCGTTCATCCTCAGCGTCCCGTGCTGAACGAAGATCTCGGAGGCCACCTGGTATCCGTTCATCCCCACCAGGTACGAGGCCACGGTGAACGTGAGTCGCTCACCGGGGCGCGCGGACAACTGCGCCCCCTCCACTGTCGGGACAGGCGGATCCACGGTCTGCCCCGCGAACGCCTGCCCCGCGGACATCATCAGCAATAAGGCCGACGCCATGGCTCCGCCCCACCGTATTCCCATGGCACGCATTCGCCCTCTTGTCATGTCCGGCCCGCCCCCTGCGTCGAACTGGTCTGCCTCTTGCCCCTCACGGCTCCGCGCCCACTCCTTCTCCGTGGACCGCCATGTTGGGGACATCATCTCTGCGACAAGAGTGAACCAAGAGTCTCCGTAGGCGCCTTGAGCGGGTCTGGCAGTGTTCATGGCGAGGGTTCAGGAACGGATTCGTGCCGCGGATGGGTGGACGGACGGAGAGGGGGAGCGGTCGTGACGGATGGGCTTCAGTGGTTGGTCGACCTGGAGGTTCGCTCTCGCCGAGGAATACACCCGGTGTGGGCAGCGGCCCGTTCCGCTCACGGCGTCGAGGGCCATGTCGATGGTCGGCTGCCCGGCGACGGGTCGGCCACGTCCGGGACGAGGTGGAGCCGGTCGGCGCAGGGGTCGTAGGCGATGGTGTCGCCGGGGCGCTGGAAGTGCACCGCGAACCGGGCCCCGGCCGCGTACGCGTCCAGGCCGGCACGGCAGTACGCCACCATCGCGGCGGGCAGAGCGTCGAGGCGGGCCCAGTCCATCGCGTCACAGACGTCCGGCTCCGCGATCCGGGGCTCGCCCGTCCACCGCCGAACCTCGAAGAAGACTCCGGTGCGCGAGGATCCGCCCGGGCCGCGGTGGTGCACGGTGACGGCGGCCCGCACATCGGCCGGGTCGATGTCGACGCCCGTTTCTTCCCGGGCCTCGCGCACCAGGGCGGTGACGACGTCCTCGTGCGGGCCGTCCAGATGCCCCGACGGAAGATGCCACAGCCCGGCCGCGTACACCTGGCCGGCCCGCCGCGACAGCAGGACCTCCGGCACCTCCCCGGTCTCCCTGCGCAGGATCAGGTGCACGTCCACCGGCTCGGCGTGCCGCGCCCCGCTCACCGCGCACCCCCTGCTCGCGGGGCGAACAGGAAGGCCGTGCCCTGCTGCGGAGCCACGAGAAGGCCGGTCTCCTCGTACAGTTCCCGCTCGACGGCCTGACGGCAGGATTCCTTGCCCTCCCGGTCCCCGCCCGGGATCGACCACGTACCCGGGTCGCAGATCCACGGCTTGTTGGCGTCACGATGAAGGAGGTGTTCGCCGCGCGAGTTGACGAGCAGCGCGGCGGTTCCGGGCGGTTCGGCGGACGGGGTGGTCATGCGGAGGCTCCTTCGGATCGGGTGGGGACGTAGGAGGTGCACCGGCGCCCGGACCCGCGGCCGGCCGGCCGGCGGATCGGGCCCCGCCCGGGGCCGCGTCCACGACGCGGAACCGCGGAACTCACGCCTTGCCCTCCGCCCTGGCGTCCGCGCGGCCGTCGCGCGGGGCGGGCAGGCTGTCGGCGAAGGCCGCGGCCTGCACGAGGTATGCGCTGCGGAACTCCCCGCCGCCGGCGGTCTCGTCCATGAGGTCGGCGAAGGTGCCGGACTCGGCGACCTGCCCGTCCTTCAGGACGTGGATGACGTCGGCGTGTCGTACGGAGTGGAGCCGGTGTGTGATCAGGACGATGGTCTGGCCGGTGGCGGCGAGGGCCCGGATCTGGTCGAAGACCTGCTGCTCGGCGACCGCGTCGAGCGCGCTGGTGGGCTCGTCGACCACGAGGATCTGGGCGTCCTTGTACTTCGCCCGGCTGATGCCGATCTTCTGCCACTGGCCGCCGGAGATCTGGTGCCCGCCCCGGTAGCCGCGGGCCAGGAGCGTGCCGAGTCCGCGGGGAAGACCGGCGAGGACGGTGTCGGCGCCCGAGTAGGCGGCGGCGGCCTCGACCGCCTGATCGTCGATCGGGCGGGTGGGCCGGCCGATCCCGACGTTGACCCGGAACGTGAACGGCCAATGGAAGAACGACTGCGACATCAGCCCGACCCTGGAGAAGATCTGTCCGCGGTCGGCCTTGGCGGCGTCGACTCCGTCCCACCAGATCGTGCCGCCCCCCTCGTCGGGGAGGTAGAGGCCGGCCAGGAGCTTGATCAGGGTGGACTTGCCGGAGCCGTTCTCCCCGACCAGGGCGATGACCTTGCCCATCGGCAAGGACAGGGACACCTCGCGCAGGGTCGGTTCCGGCTGTTCGCCGGTGCTCCCCGGGTAGGTGAAGGTGACCTTCTCGAAACGGATCTCCCGCAGCCGCTCCGGCAGTGGCTCGCCGGTGGTGGGGATGGCACGGGCCTCGGCCTCGGTGCACAGGCGCTCGTAGTCGGCGACGAAGAGGGACTCCTGGTGCAGGTCGGTGATCTGCAGCACCAGCGCGTCGAGGCTGGACGCGCCGGTACGGATCGCCAGTACCGCCGTCCCGGCCACCGCGAGTTCCATCGCCCCGCTCCACAGCAGCAGTCCCAGCGCACCGTACGTGAGCACCGTCGCGAGGCCGCCCGCTCCGTCGGCGATCAGGCCGACCCGTGCGGCCTTGCGGGCCAGCCGGGTCTGCTCGCGCTCACTGGTCTCGGCCATGTTCCTGAAGTGCTCCAGCAGGAACGGACCGACCTCGTGGACGCGGACTTCGGCGGCGGCTTCCTGCTGTGTCAGGAGTTGCCCGAGCAGGAGCCCGGCGCGGGCGTGCTGGACGAACGCGTGGAAGGAGATGTAGCGCTGCTTGGAGATGGTCAGAGAACTCCAGGCGCTCGGCAGGGTCATGAGGACCAGGAGCGGCAGCAACGCCGGGTGGAGCACCGTGAGGACGCCGGCCGCGGCGATCAGCGAGATCGCCGAGTTCAGCGTGTCGGTGCAGTAACGGATCATCCGGCGGGCGGAGTCTGCGCCGTAGCGGGCGGCGTCCAGCAACCGGTGGAACTCGTCGTCCTCGATCGCCGCCAGCTCCACCCGGTGCACCAGCCCCAGATACCGCTCGGTCGCGACCCGCTGAACCTTCGGCTCCAGGGTGCCCGTCGCCGCCGTGGACGCGGACCGCAGCAGCGAGCCCAGTAACGCCGTCACCGCGATCACCGCGAGGGCGGGCACGGCGTGGGCAAGGCGTTCGTTCGTGGAGCCGCCACCCAGGAGATGGCCCAGAACGCTGTTGACGGCCACCAGCCCGACCGCCTGGGTGATACCGCGGCCGAGCTCGGCGCCGAGGACCACGCGCAAGGCGCGGGCGTCAGCGAGGTGGGCGAGCCGCACCCCCATGCCGACCATGCGCGGCAGGCCCTTGGCCATGCTCCACAGCCGAAGCTTCAGCCACGCGCCCTCATGCCGTTCCCAGCCGATGTCGTACGCCAACTCCCCGCCGAAGAGCAGCCTCTCCGAGTCCGAGTCCGAGTCCGTCTTCGCCTCATTCTCCGTCTCCGCCTCCGAAGGAACCGCTTCGTCCTTCTCCCGCCGCCCGGTCATGCCCTCCACCCCGAACCGGTTCGCGATGAGCGGCGGGACCGGCCGCCGGCTCCGTCAACCCCGTGTACGGGCTTCGGCCGGGCACGGTTCAGCGCCATGCGGTGTTCGAATGTGGCCAGGGTGTACCGGGGGCTGGGTGTGGGACGCACGGTGTCCTCCAGATGGGTGCGGTAGGGGCACTGGTGCTCCAAGAACGGCGCCAAAGGCGCCTCGTCACGGCCGAATCGGGGGCAGATCGTGAACACATGTTCCATGCGGTGCGCCTGGCCAACCGCGGCTTGGCGTTTCGCGTCCGGATCGCGTTCGACTCGGTGTGTCACCCGTATGAGGACTTGCCGCCCTTCGGCCATCGGCAAGCGTGCTGCGGCAACGTTTCCCTGTGCCCCTGTGCCCCTGTGCCCCTGCCCCTGTTCGTCAAGGAGAGCGGCGGTGCCCTCGTTCCATGCCACCTGGTCGATCTCCCGACATCCAGGGCCGCGTACAGGTCCGCGGCCTCGGCACGTCCGCGGTCAGCGGCTTGGGCGCAGCCACGGGGCGAGACCCACAACGAGTCGCCGTCGACATCGGTATGCCCGGGGTGAGGACGCCGCTCCCGACTGGTGCCGGCAGCGGCCCTGTCGCCTACGCTGCCCGGGTGCGCTACCTGGCAGCTCAGGATGACCACCACGACTTCCGGCCGGCCGGGCGACCGCTTCGGGCCACCTCATCGAGCCTTCTGGAACGACGCCTGCGCAGGACGCCCAAGAGCCGTGGTGGTGGTCGATGCCGCGTACGTGGCTCTCACTTGCCCACGTCACGGGGAACGCCGTCATCGGCCGCCTTCCCTCGCGCTGCCGCGCCCGACACCACAGTGGGCAATCACGTGCCGATCACGTCAAGAACCGGGAGTGGGGGCCATGGGAAGGCTTGATGACAAGCGATTCAACGGGTATCTGGGGATGCGGATACCTCACGACCTCGACCAAGTGGTGAACGACTACATCTCCACCTACAGGTCCGCAAGCAACGAGCGGCGAGGGGAGCTTGTCGGGGCGGTCAGCCCCCGAGCCGCCAGTGTGCTCAGCGCGTACGGACAGAGAATGGCCGTCGAGGCCGTTCGCCGTGACGCCGAAGAGCCTCTTGAGCGCGCCGTGGTGGCGGTTGGCATCGCGGAACAGCGTCTTCCCGATCCTCGCGAGAACGTGATCGTCCTGGGCGCCGTGCACCACAGTGCGGAGCTGCTGGGGACGTCCCTCGCGCAGATCGTGGCGCGGGTATCGGACACCCTGCCGCCTGCTTCCGTGCTCGAGCTCCAGAGATTCGTTCAGCGGGACGAGAAGGACAAGTCGCTGAAGGCGATGAGGTTGAGATCCCTCGGAACCGGCGAGACGTTCATCTACGTGTCCGGCGGCTGAAATCCACTGCGCCTGCAGCATGGGGCATGGGGGGCTGGGGGCCATGGGGGCCATGGGGGCGAGGGGCGAGGAAGTGACGGCGTGGGTGGCGGACACCACTCGTGTTCCGCCTCATGCGCGATACGCGATACGGCCATGGCTGATGCCGTCTCGCGCGTCCGCTCCGAGACTGGCGTGGAAACGAGCCACGGCGCCACGCACTGCACCTTCCGGGACGGACACTATTCGGTCTTGCTAGGTACCGGTGGTCGGCGTTACGGTGGACCGGTACTCAGTAGCGCTGAATAGCTCAGGGGGAGGTGTTTCATGTCCAAGCTGCTGACCGAGATGCTCAAGGGCACGCTGGAAGGCCTCATTCTCGCGTCCCTGTCCGGCCGGCCCGCCTACGGCTACGAAATCACCGCACGACTGCGGGAACAGGGTTTCTCCGACATCGCCGAAGGAACCGTCTACGCGCTGCTCATCAGGATCGAGAAGCGTGGCCTCGTCGACGTGGAGAAGGTCCCCTCCGAGAAGGGGCCGCCGCGCAAGGTGCACTCCCTCAACGCTCAGGGACGGGAGTACCTCGAAGAGTTCTGGAGGACGTGGAGCTTCCTCACGGAACGACTGGAAAAGCTCCGCGAAGGGGGCGAGTAGCCATGTCCGATGTCGAAAAGAGCGGCCTCATCTCGAAGGTGATCGGGCCCAAGAAGCGCTGGAGGGCGTACAAGGCGCGCGTCAAGGAGCTTCCCGCGAACCATCGCGCGGCTGTCGAGGCGATCGAGCGGTACGCGATGCACTTCGTGCCGACCGACGGCGACAGCAACGCGTCGATGTTCGAAGACCTCGCCGACCTGTTCGAGCAGGCGGCGGCGAACGGAACGCCGATCCGCGAGATCGTCGGGGAGGATCCGGTGGACTTCGTGGAGACGTTCGTCCAGAACTACTCGGAGGGTGGCTATGTTCCCCCTCGTGCGCGGAAGCAACTGACGGACGCCATCGCGCGTGCCGAAGAAGACGATGGGCAGGCGCCCCGATGACGGCGATGACGGCGATGACGGCGATGACGGCCATGACGGCGATGACCGCGCCCACGACCTTCGAACCGGAGATCCGCGTGCCGGGCCCGGAGCTGCCGTACGAGACGTCCGACACGGCCGGGGGGTGAACATGGCGAGGAGCGGCACATCCCCCACCGATTCGAGGTGGACCGGCATGGTGGCGGTCGACGATACGGCACTGGCCGTCACCGACACCGGCGGTCCCGGCATCCCCGTGGTCTATCTCAACGGCCACTTCGCCACTCAGGGGTACTGGCGGCGGGTCATCGCCGACCTGGGGACTGGGTGGCGGCACATCACCTACGACGAGCGAGCTCGTGGGAGGAAGTCGAAGCGTTCGGCGGACTATTCCTTCGAAGCCGCGGTCCGGGACGTCGATGCCGTTCTCGCGGCCAGGGGTGTGGACCGGGCGCTGGTGGTGGGCTGGTCGTACGGGGCGTTCGTCGGGGCGCACTGGGCCGCCCGCAATCCCGACCGCTGCCTGGGTGCGGTCCTGGTCGACGGTGCGCAGCCGTACGACTGGCTCACCGAGGAGATGGAGCAGGGGATCCGGCGGTTCTTCAAGCGGACGAGCTGGATCATGCCGCTGCTGCGTCCGACGGGCCTGACCCCGAGGATGAGTGCCGAACAGATGGCGAACAGCAACATCGAGGTCGGCAGGCTCGCCCGCGAGCGCGAGCTGGGCCCGGTGTTGGACAACATCACTGTCCCGGTGCGGTACGTGCTTGCTTCGGGGAGGTCCTTCGGAAGCAAGGGCGATGAGCAGGAACGCATTCGCGCAGGTCTCGATCCGGTGTTCGAGCGCAAGTCGAACATTCGGCTCGGTGCGAAGGTCAGCTCCAACCACGGGGCGATCCTGAGAAAGGACTTCCCTGCCATCGCCGCAGCCGTACGCGAGGTCATCGCCCCTGACCACGACCGGCGTTGAAGGTCTGACCGGCGGACGGGCGACCGTCCGGGCTGCAGCCTCGGTCGCTGTCACGGTGGACTCGCGTGCCCCCGGGATCGAGGAGCCCGCCCATCGTGGGCGATGGGGAACACCGGAGCCGGCCCACGCCGTTGTTCCTCGGGGAAGGGAGCGAATGAAGACCCGTCAGAAAGACCGTGATGTCCCCGAGCCCGACGAGCCCTGGAGCGAGATCAGGCCAGGACTCTGGATGGGCGGACACTTCTGGACCGACAGCGCCGGCGAAGTCCGGCCGGCCGTCGCGGGTGACGAGTTCGATCTGGTCATCAGTCTGTTCACCCGCGCGGGCCACGGTCCACACCTGGCAGTCCAGCACCTGATCACCGAGCTACCCGACGGCCCGCTCACCACCGACCAGATCCACTCCGTCCAGGAGTTGGCCCGCACCACGACACGCGCCCTACGAGCCGGTCGCACCGTGCTCGTGCGCTGCCATTCCGGCCACAACCGCTCCGGACTGGTCATCGCACAGTCCCTCATCGAGCTGGGCCACGACCCTCACACGGCCATCAGCCTGATCCGGCGGCGACGTTCGCCGCGAGCACTCAACAACGAGACCTTCGTGCAGTACCTCAGCACCGGGCTTCACGTGGCCTACCTCCTGAGCGGACTCGACACCTCCGACTGAACCATCCGCGCAAGGTCGGGAACCGGTCCGAGACATCGTCGTGGACTCCCTCCGCCCGGACCGCGAGCGGGAGAGGGTTTTCGAGCGCCGCGGGGTTCTCGTCGAGGCCGTGGACGACCAACCAGGGCCGGCGCAACGCGCGCGGCGGTGTGGCGAATTCACGGACACCGCGGACAGCCGGCCTCCGCGGCGGCAGCATGTGGGGTTGACCGACAGCCCGTACCACACCACAACGCTCACGTGCACTGGCACATCGCCGGGCTGCCCCCGGGAGTCCCCTACGAGCAGCAGCAGTTTCATGCGCTCATGACCGAGAACGGCGTACTGGCACCAGCGCCCGGACAGAGCGCGGACATGGCGAGGAGGCTGCGCGCGGCGATGCCCGGGGACCGCCGCCCCGATCGCGGCCACCCCTGACGCGACAGGGACCGCACGCGCGGTGCGGTGCGGGAACCGGGGCAAAGGGTCCTGCCCGGCCTCACCGCGCAGCAGCGTGGCCGGGCAGCCGTGGCGTCTGGCTCAGACTCCGAGCAGGTCCACCACGAAGATGAGCGTCGAGCCCGGTGGGATCAGAGGGGAGGGCGACTGGCTGCCGTAGGCGAGGTGCGGGGGAATGGTGAGCTCGCGCCGCCCCCCGACCTTCATGCCCGCGACTCCCTGGTCCCAGCCCTTGATGACCCTGCCGGCCCCCAGAGGGAACCTGAACGACTGTCCCCGGTTCCAGGAGGCGTCGAACTCCTCCCCGGAGGAGAAGGTGACCCCCGCGTAGTGGACCTCGACCATGCTGCCGGGCTTCGCCTCGGCGCCGTCCCCCACGACGATGTCCATGATCTGCAGGTCGGCGGGCGGGTCACCTTCGGGGAAATCGATCTCGGGCTTCGACAGGCTCATTGCAACCTCGTTCCTCCCACCGGAAGTCACCGGCGGGGCCGACCACGCGCATGGTCACTCCATGCGTCCATGTGATCACGGTACCGAAAGGTCGATCCTTCCCGAACCTCAATCTCGACCTCAACCGAGTGATGGCGGCGCACACCCCGACGCCGCGCCGGTTGGACGGGATGGTGGGCGCTGCGCTGTCGGTGGGGCGCTGCGGTGGAGCAGGCGGTCAAGCCGCGGCGGGTCGGCCGAACCAGTCCATGCACAGGACGAGGGCGTCGTCGTCGGGGTCGGCATCACGGTATGCGGCCAGCTCCTGGAGGATCGCGCGGGGCACGGCCGCGGCGGGCAGGAGGCTGGTGGCGTGGATCGCCCGAGCCAGGGCGCGTTCGCTGTACGTTTCCCCGCCTTCGCGGGCGGCCGCGTAGACGCCGTCGCTGGCGAAGATCAGGCGGTCGCCGGGCAGGGCCTGGAAGTCCTGTGCGGTGTAGTCGGATTCCTCGATCATTCCGAGGGGGAGTTGCGCGTCGAACTCGATGCGTTCGACGGATCTGTCCCTGTAGCGCCATAGCCGCGGAGAGCCGGCGTCCACGACCTGGCCTCGTCCGGTGGCCAGTTCGAAGGACAACAGCAGGGTGGACACGTACTGGTGCCCGCGATACTGCCCGTAGACGGCCTGGTCGGCGAGCGCCGCCTGATCGGCGATGTCCACGCCCGCCCGCCTGGCGTTGCGCAACGCGTTGATGGCGAGGTTGGTCAGGAGTGAGGCCTGGATTCCCTCGCCCATTCCGTTCGTGACGGTCAGGGTGAGAGTCTCGGCGGTGGTGGACCAGTCGAAGTTGTCGCCGTGGATGTCGTAGGCCGGCTCCAGTTGGGCCCCGATGGCGTACTCGGGGCGGGCGCATGCCCGCGCGGGCAGCAACTGCCACTGCATCTCGGCCGCCAGGGTGAGACGGCTGGCCCGTCGGGCCTGGAGGTAGAGGTCGGTGTCGCGCTCGGCCACGACGATCTCGTGTCCCAACAGTTCCGCCAGGTCGGTCAGTTCACCGACGGTCTCCGGGGTGCACGCGTCCTCGGGCATGCGCACGGTGAGGATCCCCATCCGGTCACCGCGGACGGTCACCGGAAGGTGAAGGTCCACGGCGCCGTCCTGTGCCGTGGACTGCTCGTACGGTTCCTGGCTGCCGAAGGCCCGGCCCTCAGGGCTGGCCTGTACGGACAGGGGATCCGCGGTCTGGGGCAGTGCGGTCACCGGTTGGAGCACGGTGAGGCTGTAGTCGGCCATGAGGAGGTCGACCTCGATCGCGCGGAAGTGCTCGACCAGGGCGGCGCGGATCGACCGGAGGAGGTCGTGGGGCGCGGCCGTGCGCAGGGCGCGCTCCACAGCGAGGAAGTTCGTCATGGTCGGGATCATTTCTTCGAGAGGGGACCGGTGGGGGAGGTGACACACCGGGGGCGCGCCCCGTACGTGTCGCGGGAGGAAGCGGCGGCCCGACGCGTCGGGTCAGGTGTTGCGCTGGTCGTGACTGTCCTGCCGGAGTCGGCCGGTGTGCCGGGTCATGGCGTCGATGCGGTCGGCGAGGTCGGAGTCCTCGGGGCGTAGATGGGCCCGGGCGTCGGCCAGGGGTTGGACGAGGTGGGCGGCGTCGTTGTCGGCGAGCGCCTGGTTCAGGTCTCCCACGGAGATCTCAGCGGCGGCGGGGAGGCCGGTGAGGGCGCTGACCTGACCGGCGAGACGGCGCAGGTCGGCGGCGTTGTCGCGGGCCCAGGCGGTCACGGTGCGGTCGGCCGCGCGCGAGTCGCGGGTGGCCTGGACGCGCTGCTCCCCCGTACTGCCCGCGGTACCGGGGCGCAGGCGCAGATAGCGGCGTTCGGCGGCCTGGCGGCTGGCGACACCGAGGGGTCCGGCGAGATCGGCCCAGCTCGCGCCCTGACCGCGGGCGGTCTCGATCAGTCCGCTCTCCCAGCCGGAGAGCTGCTCGCGGATCTCGCGCAGCATCAGCAGCGCGGCCAGAGCCGGGCGGGGATCGGGGTCGAGGTCGGGGTCGGGGTCGGACGAGGATGCCGGGTCCGACGAGGGCTCCGGGTCGGCCGCCCGTGCTCCCGCGGGTTGCCGCCGCGTGTCTCGCAGGGCCTTGTCGATGGCTTCCAATGCCGTCGCCGCGGCAGGGAAGGGGATCGGTTCGGTCGATCGGGTGGGCTCGGGCTCGGTCATGGCACTCCTCGACATGGTCATCGTATGGATGACGGTGCGTGCTTGTCATCGTTTCGATGACATGTTACAACGGAGGCACGTTGAGGCGCATTGGCAGTTTCTGCCAGAGCCAACAGGAGGTGTTTCGCGATGTTGATGCGCACTGACCCGTTCCGCGAGATGGACCGGATCGTCCAGCAGTTGTCGGGTACGTCGGGGACCTGGTCGAAGCCGTCGCTCATGCCGATGGACGCCTACCGCGAGGGCGAGGAGTACGTGATCGCCTTCGATCTCCCGGGAGTGAACCCGGAGGCGATCGACATCGACGTCGAGCGGAACATGCTGCGGGTGAAGGCCGAGCGCCGCCCGGCCGCGAAGGCGGACACCGTGCGGATGGAGCTCTCCGAGCGGCCCCTCGGTGTGTTCTCCCGCCAGATCGTGCTGGCCGACACCCTCGACACCGAGCGCATCCAGGCCGACTACGACGCGGGCGTGCTGACCCTGCGGATCCCGATCGCGGAGCGAGCCAAGTCGAGGAAGATCAGCGTCGGCGGCACCGACGGTCGCAAGCAGATCTCAGGCTGACCCGGACCGCACCCGGCGGTGGAGGACGGGGAAACCGACCCCTCCGGTACCCGTCCTCCGCACCCGCACCCGCACCCGCACCCGCACCCGCACCCGCACTCGAGCCCCCGCCCCGTACCCATTCGTTCCTCCCCGGAGGTGATGTGATGTCGATGCGTCAGGAGGCTTTCCTCACCCACGTTCAGGAACGCGGCGAGTATCCGACGCCGCACGAAGCCGATCGCGCGGCCCGGGTCGTCCTGGCCCTGCTGGGCGCACACCTCGCAGGCACCGTCCGTGCCGAACTCGCCGCCCGGCTCCCCGAGACGTACGCCCTCATCCTCCTCAACCCCCTCCAGGCCGCCGAACCGCTCTCACCCGAGCGCTTCGTCCGCGCGACCGCCGCCTGGATCGAGGGCGCCACCGAGAAGACGGCCCTGTGGGACATCGGCGCGGTCCTCAGCACCGTCGCCGCAGCCGCGGGCGACGTCCTCACCCGCGACGTTCTCCTCCAACTCCCTCCGGGTTACGACCTGTTGTTCGGCCATCCCCAGCCCACCTGACGGTCGCCACACCCCGTCACGACCCCTCGAAGAGAAAGGCAACCGCCCCCATGTACGACCAGCCTCACTCGGCCCGGCCCACCATCGCCATGTCGTTCGACCAGATGCTGGAACGCGTGCGCCACGAGGGCGCCTACCCCACCCGCGAGCGCGCCGAGGAGGTCGTACGCGCCGTCCTGACGGCGCTCGGCCGGCAGATCACCGGCGACGAACGCGTCGACCTCGCCCACCGCCTGCCCATCGAGGCCGCCCGCGCACTGACCGCCCCCGCACCCGACGGCGAACAGCTCACCGGCTGGGGCTTCGTCAAAGACCTGGCCGCCCGCGCCGGCGGAACCCCGGCCACAGCCCGTTGGGACACCGGCGCCGTCCTCGCGGCCGTCGCCTCCCTCGCGGGCCCCGACCTCCTGGCACGCATCCTCCGCCGACTGCCCGACGGCTACGCCCTCCTCTTCGGTCAGGCGCAGTTGCGACAGCCCCATTCCCGACTCGCCGCCTGAGCCGACCTTTCTTCGAGCGGATATGTATGGGGCCGGGAGGCGGTGGAAGGGCTGTGCGGCTTCCCGTCTGGGGGGATAAGAAACGCCTAAATAAGAAACGCATGTGCGGGGATCGGCAGGGCAGAAGACGCTTCGGAGGTTGATAATCATGGTTCCCCTGCTTCTTGTTCTTCTGCTCGCTCTGATCCTTTTCGGCGCCGGTTTCGCGGTGAAGATCCTTTGGTGGGTCGCGATCGCGGTGTTGGTGCTGTGGCTGGTCGGTTTCGTCGCCCGTCCCAAGGGAGGTAGCGGCCGCTGGTACCGCTGGTAGCGGTTCAGGCGTACGGACTTCGGCCTACCGCTTCGGCGTACCGACTTCGGCGTACGTGCGCGAGGCTTACGGGGCCCACCCCTTCACCGGGGGTGGGCCCCGCCGTCATGCCCGGTCCGGTCCCGGTACTGGCCGGTGGTCAGCCTGACGGCATTGCCGCCGACGTGGGCCGGTGGCCGGTACGTGGGTGGGGTCGGCCGTCGGTGCTGCCGGCGGGTGGGGGCCGGTGTCGCGACGGTCATGGGACGAGGGTCACCGTTGGTGTTGCAGAGCGTCGGCGCCTGCGGCGATGACTTCGGCGAGTCGGTTGGCGAAGGCCGCGTTGCATCCTCCGAGTCGGACGAAGCCGTGGCCTGCCACCGGCCCGTGGTTGCTCAGGGAGGGAAGGGTCATGTCCGCGAGCGTGAGCGCCGCCTGGAGGTTGGTGACGGCGTCTTCACCGGCCTGGTAGGCGGCGTCCTGGCTCCGCTTGTACCGGGTTCGTTCGGCGTGGGTCATCTCGTACACCATGGTGCTGACCTCTCGTGGGAGACGTGGAAGACGTGCGTGTGGGGGTGGCTCCATGACCGGCCCGTGACGAGTGGGGGGACCGTCGGGCCGAGTCTGTACACCGCCCGTGACCATCGGTTTCGATCTTCGTTTCAAGGGTGCAGGCGAGCATCCCTCTGACGCGTGGGAAGGACCGGGTTGGCCAGGGAGGTATCGGCCGTTACCGCTACCGACACCGCTACCGCAACCGCGCTTCGAGGGCGCCGCCCGTGTCGGGTTGGACCGGTTTGTGTCCTCGACCGACGGCGTCCTTCGCGATGTCACACGCGCCCCGGATCACCCCTACCGCGCTCGCACGGCGAACGCCCCGTCCCGCCGATGGCACGCGCGTCGACCGGCCGGACGCCACCGACGGTACGCACTGGCGTCCAACCCCCCTGCTGGATCTCACCGACGCTCGCCGAGCAGGGAATCGGAGAACTTGAGGGTGGCCACCCCCGCCCCGCCGGCGTGACACCGCTCATCGTTCCGATGCGAACGTGCTCCGCCGCCTGTCCCCGCATCCTCAACCGATTGCCCGCGTCGGAGGCCGTGACGTGGAGTGGCGCGAGTGGTGTGGCCGCGTGCGTGCGACCGCTCCGGGGCTTACCCGAATCCGTGACTGTGGGACGTCTGGCGGATGGTCCTGTTGTCCGTCGCGGGGTAGCCGGGAGCCGTCCTGTCCTGGACGCGGCCGGCAGCCGTGGCCGTCTGCTTGAGCTGCGCCGACGTGGAGAGCGACGGGGTTCGGTGTCGTGGGGCGGCCTGGCGAGGTGGTCGTGTGAGGGTGATCTGACGGACCAACTGTTGGAAGCAGGCCAGCGCCGCGACGGCGGGAAGGGCGGACGCCGCCCCGGCGGCGATCGTTCTGGGTGCCTGGGCCACGCACAGAAGTGTGGCCAGGGTGGAGAACAACAGGACGATCGACCAGGAGTGGAGCGCGCGGCGCTGGTGCAGAGCGGATCTGAGGATGGACAGGGAGGCGACCATCCAGGGACCGTAGATCAACAAGGGCCACCAGTTGACCACTTCACGGGCCGTGTGGGGTGCGGCGCTGTGGCGCAGGGCGTCACAGATGGCCAGACCACTGAGGATGCTCACCACGGTGGCGATGGCGGCGACCAGCACGGCGGTGAACAGACTCCCCGTCTGCACCAGGGTCAACACCGGCGACTTCGACTGGTTTCGGCGGTGTCCACCGGAGGGTGGTGTGGGCGGACGCTCGCCGGGTGTGTGCTGCGGACCCGCGACGAACCCGATGGCGCCGGCCGTGTCCCCGGTGTCCCCGATGTCACCGAAGGCGATTCGAGTGAAGTCCGGCTGCCCCAGTACGGCGCTCTCTTGGAGAAGATGGGCGAGTTCCGTCGCCGGATCCCACGGTGCTTGCGTCTCGTCGGGCGCGTCGAGCGGCCGCCCGGGGGACGGGAGTTGCTGGTGCTCGGGCCGGCCCCAGAACCCGGAGGTTTCCGGGTGGGACGGGAAGCCTTGGAGGTCCGGATATCCGTATGACTCATACACGGAAGCTGTCACCCGAGCATTCGGCGACCGTCGTCGCGGATGGTGGCGTCGCTCCCGACCGCCTGCCGAACTCGGCCTGGATCACGCTCATCGTGTGGAGGAAGTCCTCGAAGATCGAGGAGGAATAACGAAGATCGATTTCCAGACCGCCGATTCCCAGCGTCGCGTTCCGGGTCTCGCCGCGGTCGGTTGAGGGCGGAGTGAACATCCACTTTCCGATCCGGGCGGCCCCGGACTGAAAGCTGCCTCCCTGTCCATCTCCCTCCGCGGCTGTGCGGAGGGAGACGGGTAGCTTTGCTGTTGTCATATTCCTTAAACGCTCTCGATCTTGGTCTGGGTGCGTGCCATCCGGGTGACACCGGTCGGCATATAAGCGTCGGGATCGTCTTGTCGGTTCTGCAGCCGGCCGGGATCGCGAGGAGTTCCGCCGGGCCGCGCGCGTCGTTGCGGCCCTCGCAACGGTCGCCGCCCGCGCCGCCGCACGAACCCCGCCGTCGTCTCCGTCTGGATCTGCCGGCCGGCGCCCAGGAGCCCCACTCCCGACGTGCACGGCTCCTCCACCGCACCCACCGCACCCACCTCGCCCACCGCACCCACCTCGCCCGCGGCAACGTGACGTCCGTTTCCCGCCGGCGTTCACACATGCGTCGAGCCAGCCTGAGCACATGACCAAGTACACCGTGCTCCCCGTCGACGCGGCAGTTCTGGAGGAACTGCGGGTTGCCGACGATGCGGGCCGTCCCTGCGCCCCGTACATCGCCACCCGCGACGACGCCGACTCTCCCCTGCGCTGCTGTCTGCGCCCCATCACGTGCGGCGAGCGGATCGCTCTCGTCTCGTACGCTCCGCTGCGTCGCTGGGCCGCCGCCAAGGGCGCGGATCCGGGCGCGTACGACGAACAGGGCCCCGTCTTCATCCACGCCGATGACTGCGGCGGGTTCACCGCCGGCGAGAGCTACCCCTTCGATCGGCCGGGCGCCCTGCGTACCGTCCGCCGCTATGACTCCCGGGGCCATATCGCGGGCGGCCGCCTGCTGGAGATTCCGGCTGACGCCACGGCCGGCTTCGATGCGGCCTTCGACGATGCCTTTCACGATCCGGAGGTCGTGCTCGTACACGTCAGGGCTCTGGAATACGGGTGCTTCCACTTCGAGGTGCGACGGCCCTCCGCCAAGGGCCGGTAGCCGAACGCTCGTCGTCTCGTCGCGGCGCGTCCGTTACGGCACGTTCGTCACGGCATGTTCGTCATGGCGTTCGTCATGGTGTGGTCGTCACGGCGTGTTCGTGAAGGTGCGGCGGTAAGAGCGGGGTGGGACTCCCCGGCGGCGCACGAACTGTTCGCGCAGGACGGCCGCGCTTCCGTATCCGACGCGGTGGGCGATCTCCTCCACCGGCAGGGTCGTGGTCTCCAGGAGTTCTTCGGCGCTGCTCAGGCGCAGGTTCCGCAGCCAGGCGTGGGGGGTGGTGCCGGTCGCGGCGGTGAAGCGGCGGGCGAAGGAGCGTTTGCTCATCAAGGCGCGCCGGGCCAGTTCAGCGACGGGGAGGGGCTGGTGGAGGTTCTCGCGGGCCCACGCGAGTACCTCGGCGAGACGCTCGTCGCGGGAGCCTTCGGGGACGGGGGCGGACAGGTACTGTGCCTGCCCGCCGTCGCGGTGGGAGGGCAACACGATGTCGCGGGCGACCGTGTTCGCCATCGCCGCTCCGTGTTCCCGCCTGAGCAGGTGCAGGCAGAGATCGAAGCCGGCGGCGGCCCCCGCGCCCGTGATGACGCGTCCTTCGTCGATGTAGAGGGCGTCGGGTTCGACGGTGACTTGGGGGTGGCGGCGGGCGAGCAGTTCCGCGAACCGCCAGTGGGTGGTGGCCCGCCGGCCGTCGAGCAGTCCGGCGGCGGCGAGCGCGAAAGCGCCGACACAGTGGGCCGCGACCAGTGAGCCGCGCCCGTACGCGGTGGACAGCGCGTCCAGCACGGCGGGAGCGAGGGGTGTGCGAAAGCCGGCCCACGGCAGGGCGATCACCAGATCGGCTGAGGCGAGCCGGTCCAGGCCTTGCGTGATGGTGAGCGGCACGCCGAGGTCGGTGGGGACCGGCCCGGGCCGGTCGGTGCACAGGGCGAAGTCGAAGCCGGGCAGTGTCTCGCCGTGCCAACCGAAGACCTCGGTGACGATGCCGACGGCGAGCATGCCGACTCCGGGCGGGGCGTACGCGGCGACGGTCACGAAGGGAGGCACCCGTACAGTGTGGCAGTGTGGCACCAATCCTGCGATCAGCGGCAGTTGTGCCACTCGTGGGCGATGGGCCGGCCCGGAAGGATGGGGGCCATGACAGACGCACCGCTCGGCCGCAGCGCCAAGTACACGATCCTGACCACCGGATACGTCGGCTCCACCGGACCCGGAGTCGCCGCCACCGTCTCCTATGTGTCCGACGCCGGCAGGCATGTGATCTTCGACCCGGGCATGGTGGCGAGCCGTGACCACATTCTCGGCCCGTTCGCGGGGTTGGGGCTCGGTCCCGACGACATCACCGACGTGGTGCTCAGCCACCACCACCCGGACAACACCATGAACGTCGGCCTGTTCGAGCGGGCCAGGGTGCACGACCACAAGGTGGAGTACCTGGGCGACCAGTGGAGGAACCGTGACGCGGAGGGCTACGAACTGACGCCGTCGCTGAGGCTGATCCGCACACCGGGACACAGTCCTGAGGACATCACCCTGCTGGCCGGCACGGACACCGGCGTGGTGGCGTTCGCCGGTGACCTGTGGTGGCACTCGCAGGGCCCCGCGGACGACCCGGTGGCCCCCGACCGTGAGGTGTTGCGCGCCTCCCGGCTCCGGGTGCTGGCCGCCGCGGACCTGATCGTGCCCGGCCACGGCGGCCCGTTCAAGGCCGACGACGACACGCCACGCTAAGGGCTGTCCCGCGTGCGCGTCGTGGCCGACCCACGAGGCCTCCGCCGTGGGCCCGCGGCGGCGTGGGCGTCGGCGGCGCCGTTGGCGCGTCCTCAGATGCGCTGCGCGGTCAGCCTCTTTCCATCCGCCTCAAGGACCAGGACATTCCTGGCGATACCGTCCAGGCGATGATCGCCGTCCCACCACTCGACGAAACGCCGGGCGAGCGATTCGGACGCGGGCTTCCCGGAAGACCCTGCCGAGTAGTCCGTGCTCAACTCAACGTCATAGTCCACCTGGGTCAGTTGGACCATGGCCAGCTTGTGGACGTGATCGACTTCCAGCGCCTCGCCCTTGGTACGAGCCCAAGCGCGGAACCGCTCCAGCATCTCCACATTCGTGGTCCGCTTGGTCATGGGGCCGGTGGGTAACCGCTCAGGGGAGTTCGCGACGCCGTTGTGGCAGCCTCGCACCCAGGAACCACGATCCATCTCGGCGGCGCTCCCGGCCTGCAGGGCCCGGCGGGTACAGCCGCCCCATACCGTCTCGCGCACGGCCGCCCCCTTGCCCGAGGAGTCGTAGACGGCCTTGCCCTCGGTGTATCCGGCACGGTAGGCGGCAATGTGCTCGGGTACGGCCGACGAGCGGGCCTCGGGCGCTGGACCGTCGGGCTGCTTACCGCTGCCGCTGCCGCTGCCGCAACCGACCAAGCCGACCAACGCGGCGACGGTCATACCGAGTACACGGCCTGAGCGATGGTTCATCATTCCCCCCTGGGTACGGACTGTCACCCCATGAGACGGCATCCCGCGCTCATTGGTCACACCGGCCGGGCATGGTTCGCTCGCCCCGCGAACCGGCGGATCCACACCAGAGGTGCCTGCTCCACGCTGGTCCGGAAGGGAACGACCCGGCCGCCGAGCCGCTGATCTTGACCCGTATGCGCGGGCCGAGGAGGCCGAGTCGCGTGACGGAGAGGCCGCGGTGCACGCCTCGGATGACGGGCCGGCGCCCGGCCGAGAACAGGCCTTCGCGCCGCCACACCTCTCCGAAGGTAAAATCCAGGCAATGTCGCGGGATCGGGGGCGGTCGGCGTTCTCTTGAAGGGAGTACGAGGCACTCAACTCCCCATGCGGGGGCAGGGCCTGCGCCTTGGGAACGAGGTAACAATGTGTGAACTTCTTAACCGCATCTGGTCCCGACCGCGCCGGGAATGGACCCGGGTCCTGCGAAAGGAACTGCCCGCGCTGGCCGCGGGGATCGTGGAAGAGTTGCGGGACGGCGTCCCCGGTCTCTCCGCTCGCATCGAGGGCATCGGCGACGAGGTCGTCAGGCAGCGGGTGGAGTCGGCCCTTCTCGCGGCTCTCGGCTACCGCGAACTTTCGGCTACGCGGCAGGATGAGGAAGTCGCTCGGCAACAGGACGCGCACGGCGGCGGCTCGTTGCCCACCCTCAAGGCGGTCCCCTCCCAGGGATCCGGCATCGGGACCGAACGCACGGGGACCGAACGCGCAGGGCTCGAACGCGCAGGGCTCGAACGCGCAGGGCTCGAACGCGCAGGGCTCGAACGCACGGGGACCGAACGCACCGGGCCCGAACGTGCTCGGCGAGAGCTCTTCGCCGTTCTCACATCTGACATGCCCATGTCCGAAATAGCCCTGGCCGAACTGGCCGGGGCGGCCCGCTGGCCCCTGCCCGCCTCCGTCCGGGCCATCGCCCTGGCCTCGCCCGGCGAGACCCAGCAACTCGCCGCCGTCCTGGACGACGCCCTGGCCGGACTGGTCAACGGACAGCCCTGCCTGCTCGTCCCCAACCCCGACCCGGACACCCGCACCACACTCGAAGGCTCACTGCGCGGCCGGTTCGCCGCCGTCGGACACCCCGTCCCACCCCGCGACACCGCTTCCTCCCTGCGCTGGGCCGTACGCCTGCTCAACCTCACCCCCACCCGCTCCGGCCCCGACGTACGCGCCGTCTTCGTCGACGACCACCTCTCGACACTGATGCTGCTCCAGGACGAGCCCCTGGCCCACGCACTGGCCGCACGCTGGCTGCGCCCCCTGGCCGACCTCACGCCCCGCCAGAGCGAACGACTCGAAGTCACACTCCTCGCCTGGCTGGAAGGCGGTGGGGCACCCGAGGCCGCGAAGGCCCTGAGCGTGCACCCCCAGACCGTCCGCTACCGCATGCGACAACTGGAGAAGCTCTTCGGCCCCGGGCTGCGCGACCCCCGCACCCGCTTCGAACTGGAAATGGCCCTGCGCAGCAGGCGCCTCATGGCCCAGGTCCGACGCCAACACTCCCGAGTGACCCGCCGGGCCCGCGTCGTCACCGCCGAATTCCGCCCACCGCTGGGCGCCGGACGCATGGCCCGAGTCAACGGCCTCTAGACCCCAGGACAACAACCCCCGACAGGAAGGGAGCCGGTCCTTCCCCGCAGATGCGGGGGAGCGCCGGCTCCCTTCGTGTCGGTTCCTTTCGTGTCCTCAACCGCGGCTGATCCTGAGGTCTTGTCGGAAGATCACAAGTTCTGCTGTGGCCGGTCGGCTCCGGGTTACGCTCCCGCTCCGGGTCCCTCGGCACCTGCTCCACCTGGGCAGCCACGCTGAACACCCGGGCCCGCCGGGAGATCGCCACCCGCCCGCGGATGCTCTCCGCACACACCATCCACCAGGTCCACACCTCGCACAGATCGGCGGGCGACTGGGGGAGCGCACCCCCCCCTCGGTCCTGCCGCCGTACCACACCCCCCACCTCCGACCACCTCTGCTCGCGCCTCGCCCCGCGGCCGTCGGCCGCAGGCACCGCCCGTGGCCGCAGTGCCTGCGGCCACCACCGGGCTCACACAAGGCCGGTGGCGCCCCGCCCGCACCTCCCCCCGCATCGCACGCCCTCTGACGGAAAGCCCCACCCCGTTGACCCTGGCCGATCACCCGACCACCGCCCCGCGGCCCGTCACGTACGGCGCCGTGTTGGGCAGCCGCGACGTTGTCCGCCTGCTCGGCGGCACCCTGATCGGGCGCCTGCCCAACAGCATGGTTCCCGTGGGACTCGTCCTGTGGATCACCGGCGGCGGAGGGTCGCTTGGTTTCGCCGGAGTGCTCGCCGCCCTCTACGGGTTGGCGTCCGGGCTGTCCCAGCCGGTCAAGGGCAAACTGATGGACCGCTACGGCCAGACGCGCGTATCGACACCGGCGGTGCTGCTCAACGCCGGCTGCCTGGCCACGCTCCCCTTGATCGGGGCGGACGGCAACCCGGCGTCGGTGACCGCCGTGGTGGGATTCGCGGGTCTGGTCACACCACCCCTGGAGGCAGGGCTGCGGGCGCTGTGGCCGACGGTCCTGCCCGACCTCGGGCGGCGCCGCGTCGTGCAAGCCCTCGACACCGGCTCGCAGGGACTCCTCTACATCGCCGGCCCCTTGCTCGCCTCGTGGCTCGCCACCGCGTACGGGCCCGACACCGCCTTGAACGCGACCGCCGCCCTCGCCCTCGTGGGCGCTGCGGTCGTCTTGACCGCCGTACCGTCGCGGAGTTGGCGTCCCACCGCCGATGGGGCGGCCGGAAGGGGACGGCTGATGAGCGCCGGCCTGATCCTGCTGTTCACCTCGATGGCGGGAACGGGATTCGCGTTCGGAGCGATGAACGTGTGGGCCGCGGGCATGGCCGCCACTCACGGGCCGGCCATGCTCTCCGGAGTGATTCCCGCCGCGTTCTCCACCGGCAGTCTCCTGGGGAGCCTGATGTACGCCCGCCGGACGCGTCCCGGCACGACCACCACCCAACTCATCGCCACCAGCGCCCTGTTCCTCCTCGGGTGGTTGCCCCTGTTGGCCCAGCCCGGCCCCCGCACAGCCATCGCCCTCACGGCGATCCCGGGGCTGTTCTTCACCCTGATCATCACCAACGGCTTCCACACCGTGGACTCCCTCGCCCCGGCCTCCCGCACCACCGAGGCGTACGCCTGGCTGATCCTCTCGGTCGGCACCGGCCAGGCCGCCGGAACCGCCCTCGCCGCGGCCCTCGCCGCACGCCTCTACGTACTCGCCGCGCTTCCCGCGGCCGGCGCGGCCACCGCGCTGACCATCCTCACCCTCGCCCACCGCAAGCTCGGGCCCGCCCGTCGCCGCGGCCGCCACCGGCGTTCCCGACACGACCAGAAGCGCCATGTCAACTCCCCTGTGAACGAGGGAGATACCCGGATGGCCGGTGTGAGCGGGCCCGACCGCCATCAGATGTCGCGGAACGGCTTTGCGGCGCGCGCGTCAGCCGCCGCACAGGAAGAGTGGCTCGCCGCGAGGCGCGCCGAGGAGCAGCGGGCCGCGCTCGCCCGCGCGGAGCAGTTCGAGAACTCGCCGCTGGAGAGTGCCCCGAGCGGGCTCTGGCGTGGGTGAGCTCCCGCGCCCACCGGGCGCGTCCGCGGCGCCGAGTACGCGCGCGATCATCCGGTAGCCGTCCGACCGGATCGGCCACGGACTGAGGCCGACCGAGGCCGACCGAGGCTGATCGAGGCGGGCTGAGGCCGACTGGGGCTGATCGAGGCGGGCTGCAGCGAGGGCGGCCGCCCGCCCGCCCGGCATCGACCGCTCGGGTTGCGAGCGGCGGAACACCGTCGAACGATGCCCCAACCGCCTCAAACGGTGCGCGGCCCGGCCATCCGAGCGGACGAACTCGCCGTCACCCGGCAGGCCGTACGCCGCCTCGCCGGCATTCTCATCTGGACCCGACGCCGGACAACGAGACAGATCCTGACCGGCGGCCGGCCCTGGCGGGGGCGAGTGCGAGCAGTCGGGCGCGCTGGTTGGGGCCGAGTCCCTGGATGCGGCGGGTCTCGCAGATGTCGAGGTTGGCGAGGAGCCGTCCGGCGCGCACGGAGCCTATGCCGGGTAGCGATTCGACGAGGCGGCGTAGCCGGATCCTGCCGACCACGGCATCGTCGCGCTCCAGCAAGGCGGCAAGGGGCAGGCTTCCGGTTTTCAGCGCGGCCATCAGTTCGCTGCGTTCCTTGCGGACGGCAGCGGCTTTTCGGCGGGCTTCGGCCCTCTGGGCCGGGGTCAGGACGGGCATTGCCATGGCGTGATCCTTTCGTCGTAGGGATGTACTTAACATCCTGACCTGCCCGTAGGGGCGATTTGCGGCGGGTTTTGTCATCGACGGCTATACGGGCGGGCCGAAACGGCGGTCGGTGATGCGCTCGGCGTCGTGAATGAGACTCCTGCGACGCCGACGCCGACGCCGACGCCGACGCCGACGCCGACGCCGACGCCGACGCCGACGCCGACGCTTGCGCCGACGCCGCGGGCGCGGTCCTCACTCCACAGGACGCGCCTGGGCTGCGGACGACGCCAAGCCGCGGCGCTGCCGTGCGTGAGGAGCGCGCCAATCGCGGCTGGTCCCTGCCCACTTGGAACTGAATCTCGCCGATGTTGTGGCAGGTGCGGCCGTCGACGTTTATCGGACGCCTCTCACCTGGCGTATGGTCGACCGGTAATGCGTTCGGCGTTTTCCTGGCCACCTTCTGCCTGTCCTACCGGCAACTGACCCCGCCTGCCCGCACCCTCTTCCGCCGCGCCGCGCCGCGCCGCGCTCGCCGCAGGCAACCGCCGAAACGACGCACTGGTTCTCCGACCGCACCCCGCACTGGGACTGTGGGCCCAGGTCTTCCAGTGGTCCGTCAACACAGCCCGGGCCCTGGGCAGTGGACGCGACGAGGTTATCCGCCTCAACTATCTGGCCTGGGCCTTCACCATGTGCCCGTACTCGACGAGACGTTGGACATCGCAGGCCCTTCGGTCGGTCGAGGGGTTCGGTCGGCCCGCCGCCGCCACGCGCAGACCGGGGCTGTTCTTCTCGTTCACCACTCCCAGGGGTCGATGCCCGCTTCATGGAGTGCCTTCTCGTCATGTGAGTGCAGGAATCGGGCCTCGCCCCACCCGAGCAGCGATTCGTCCGACAGCGGCGAATCGGGCAGGTCGCCCGTCAGGACCCGGGCGAGGAACCCGGTCATCCCGCATCGATGGAGGGACCACATCAGGCTGGAACGGCTGAACACGGCCACGGGCCACGCGTCGGGGTCCTGATCCTCCGTGAACCAGCACAAGGTGTCCGCGCCCACGGTGTCGCCCCAGATGAGCATCTTCGCCAGCGGATACCGCTGAGCCAGTTCGGGTGACTCCCATCCGTCGTGGCGATCCGCCTCGACGATGACGGGCCGGTTGAACCGGGAGACCGCGTTCGGCTGGGACTCGTCCAGACGAGGAGAGAGGACCACGAGCTGGTCCTCGATGGATCCGCCTCCGAACTGGTCGATGAACTCCCGGAAGTCGCCGGGAAACGCCGTTCCGTACGCGCCCCGCATCTCGTCCCAGTCGATGTCCTCACCCAACGTCTCGCCGAGTGGGCTGAGCAGGCGCCGCATGTCAGGCATCCGTGAGATGTGTGTCGATGGCTCGGTCACTGGCGGTTCAACGGTCCTTCCAGGGCTCGCCGTCGGAGCTCGTGTCCTCGGCCGTCGTTGAGGCAACGCGGAATGGCCGGACCGCCCGTCGTGGTGGCCGGCCGTCAAGCAGGGATGCGCCGGTCCATATGGTGACGGGAGCCGAGGCCCCCCGGACGCGGGGCGGCGGTTGCGCGTGAGCGTACCTGCCGGCGCGAAGGGCGGTGAGGCCGAGGGCCAGTCCCGCGTCCGGCCCAGCCTCACGGCCTACGCCTGAGGGGCGGGAACCGTTCCACCAGTGGCGAGGGCCTCGCGGAATGTGCGGGTCGCGCTTGCGGCCGCGGTGAGTTCCGTCTCGTGGGGAAGGATGACGGCGCCTTCCGACAGTTGGCCACCCCAGTAGCAGTAGGCGGCGGGCGCGGCGCGCCCCTGATCGTGGGGAATCCTGCCGAGCCCACACCAGATCCGGCCGTCCGGCCCGTCCTCACCGAACGGCACCGTTCCCCTCTCCCGTTCCGGTGTCTCGGTGGCGTGGATCAGCCTCTGAATCGTCCACACCGGATCCGCGGTCGCGGGACGTACGAACAGGACGGCAACCGGTGCCGATGTGCCGCGCGAAGCGTAGAACCAGTGGTCGCCAGGCATCACCGCCGGCCATTGAACCGCGGCCCGGTCGGCGTCGGCACCGGCGAGCAGCCGGAGGCGGCCGGCCACCTCGGGGGGAGGCCCGGGCAATACCCGCGGTCCCTGGGCCATGGGACCCACAGGTACGGCAGGCACGGTCCGGCGGGCTTCCGCGACCGCCCACGTACTGCTCACGAAGGCCACCGCCGCCATCGCCATGGCCGTACCCACGGCCACGGTCCACCGCCGGCGTTCCGTACGGCGCCCCAGGCTCCGGCCGCCCCACCACAGCGCCGCCAGGATGACTGCGCCCAGTACGAGGGGTCGTGCGACCCGGCCGACGTCGCCCACCTGCGCTGCGGCGGAGGCCATCAGCAGGGCCTTCACGACCAGCACCGCAGGAGGTGGTACCGCACGGTCACATGGTTCGATCGGGGCTCAGGGCACACGAACGGATGCTAGTCGACGCGCCACTGTTCGGGGTCGTCGAACCGTTCGGTCTCGCGGATCTCGTCGGCGACCCTGGCGTATGCCGCCGGGTAGAGGTCGAGTGGACTCGGGCTGGTTGGTTGGTTGGTTGGTGAGCGGGGAATCCTCCCGCAAGTATCGCGGGGAGTTGGACGGCCAGACGCGACGGTCCAGTGCCGGCACTTGTATGGGCAAGGTCGTGACACGGGTTCTCCGCGTGGTTTCCACGGCCGACGACCGTGATTCCCGTGCGGCGGTGGTGGTGGATCCCCTAGGGTGCCGAGATGTTGACTGTACGAGCCATGACAGAGGCCGATGTCGCGGCTGTATCAGGGATACGAGTGACTGGCTGGAAGGCCGCGTACGTCGGGATCCTTCCCCGATCCCACCTCGACGGGATGACGGTCGAAGCGGATGCTCGACGGCGTCGACAGCACTTCAAGAGGTCGAAGGCGGCCACGACCGACCTGGTGGCGGTCGACACCCTTGGCCGGGTCGTGGGTTGGGCGTGCTTCGGGCCCTGTCGCGGCACCGGAACAAGTGCGGCTTCCGGTGAGCTGTACGCCCTGTACGTCCAGCCCTCACTCATCGGGACCGGGATCGGCCGCACACTGCTCGAAGCCGTGCACGCCCGCGCTCTTACCAGCGGTTTCGACCACATGCGGTTGTGGGTCCTCGAACAGAACACCACGGCACGTCGCTTCTACGAGCGTGCCGGCTACGTCGCTGATGGTGCGGTCCAGGCTGACGACTACGACGGAGTATCCGTATCCGAAGCCCGGTACCAGCGCACCCTGTAGGAGCGTGAAGGCGGCGACGACAGCTTCTCCGGCCGACCGATGTCTCCGCCACGACGCTGGACTGGCGGCCGCACCGCGATCGGCACTGGTTCCGCGACCGCCTGGACTACGTGGTCGACCGGCTCGCTCGGCCGGCTTCCGTTCGCAGCTTGCGAGCTCGTTCGGCCGGGTGGTAGTCCGGCCCGACACCCTCGATCAGCAGTAGGTCGCCTTCGATGTGGTCGGTACGCAAGCGCAGGATGGCCCGGTAGGCCGGAGAGTCGTACCAGGCACGGGCATCGGCCAGGCTGGGAAACTCGATCAGCACCATGCTGCCGGGCCAGGTGCCCTCTACGACTTCGGCCGGCGGACCGTGGATGACGAAGCGGCCGGCGAAAGGGTCGAGGGTTTCCTGGATGCGCTCCAGGTACTCCATGACGTCGGAGTGATTCCGGCGGCTGCGGAGATGAGCGAAGCCGTAAGCGGGCACCACGGGCTCCTTTCGCTCTGGGGGTGCGGACGGTGACCGTGAACGTAGCCGAGGGCGGTTGGACGGCGCGATTACCCCGGAAGTAATTGCCACCGGGTCGAGGAAGCACCCCACGGCCCCCGCACGCCCCGGGCGTGGGCCGGCCCGGCCCGGCACCGCTCGCGTCCGGAGAAGCGATCGACGCGTGCGACGACCTCGACTCCGGACGGTGGAGGGGACTCGTCGGCTTTGGACCGGACGGGCAACCACCAGATGGGCAACGATCCGCTCCCGGAGGAGTCGCCGATCAGCAGGGGCCCACGGTGCGGAGAGCTGCGGAGGGGCCGGGACCCGTCCTCGATGAACGGCATGCCTGCCGATGTCGACTACCGTCCGCCGGTGGTCTGACGGCCCGGCCTCACTTCAGATGTCGGGTGAGGAACTGGGTCGCCACGTCCCCCGCGAACTGCGGGACGCCGGCGTGCCCGCCGAGATTGGCGTGGAGGGACTTCTCCTTGGAGCCGAAGGCGTCGAACAGGTCCAGGGCCGCCTGCCGCTCGTTTCCCTCGTCGTCCCACTGCAAGAGGACGTGCAGTGGAACGGTGACCTGCCGGGCCTCCTCGAACATGGCGCGAGGCACGAAACTCCCGGCGAACAGAACAGCGGCCGAGATGCGCGGGTCGACCACCGCCAGCCGAATGCCGATGGAGATCAATCCCCCCGAGTACCCGACCGGGCCGCCGAGTTCGGGCAGCGCGAGCAGGCCGTCCAGAGCGGCCTGCCACTCCGGGACCGCCTTGTCGACCAGCGGGAGGACGAGGGCGTCGACGATCTCGCCGCTGACCGGCTCGCCGGCCTCGATCGCCCGGCGCACGTCGGCGCGGGCCTCCTCGACGGTGGGCCAACGGGGCCGATCACCGCTTCCGGGGAGCTCGATGGTGGCCGAGGCGAAACCCTCCGCCGCGGAGCGCCGAGCCCTGTCCACCAGTCGCGGGTACATCTTTCGCAGCCCGAGGGGAGGGTGGCCGAGCAGGATCAGCGGCGCCGGTGCGGATGCGGATGCCGACGCGGGCGTCCACAGGATGCCGGGGATCTCGCCGAGGGTGAACTCGCCGAGGGTGAAATCGCGTTCGAGGACGCCGTCGTCGAGGTGTTGCTCGGAAGTGAAATGCATGGTCGTGCCTTTCGGGAGTGCACTGGAACGGCGCTCCCGGACGACCTATCGCCCGACCGTGACCCCGCAGGAGAGCACCCATGTCGATACTGCGTTCACGGGTACCACCTCCTTGTTCTCTCGCACGGCCTTCGGGAAGGTAGCAGTGGTCGCGCTGGTCGGCCAAACGAGTTTCTTCGGCGGAGGGTCCCTGGCCGGATGCCACGGCGACGCTACGCGGAGCAACGTGACGTGTCGTCGCGCCTTCCAACGGGCGGCTCACTTTCCGTGATGGGTGCCATCGGGAACGAGACCTTCGCCGCGTCCTGGGCCAGGCTGTCGAGAACACCGGCAAGTATGCTGGCGCCGAGGTCACGTACTTCACGATCCTCCAAGGAGAAACGCGTTGGTCCCGATGGTTCCCCGTCACCCCTGTCCCTCGGGGAACGCGGAAGAGGGCATCAGCGTGCTCCAGGAGAATGCACGGAAGCGGATCGAGGCTCCGGAGGAACGCCCCACCGGGCTGGTCGACGCCATGCACACCACGCTCACCCTCGCCAAGGGCACTGTCCGCTGGACCCGAGAGCCGCCGTCTTCCCTACCCGGGTTGCCTGGACCGACACCCTGTAGACCTGTTGGGCCGGCGGCCCCGAGACGGCCGGAAGCTGGTCGCCGCGGTCGACGGCACCGAATCCCTGGCCGCCCGCGGCCCCGACACGGCGGGCAAGCTGCCGTACCCACCGACCGCGAAGTGTCTCCCTGCAACATCCGTGCGTCGGCAACGACCAGTTCGGGAGGCGCACACCTGACAACCGGGACATCGTGAGTACCGGACACCGAATACCAGTATCTGCGCTTCGACATCAACAAGGGAGTCTTCGGTGGCGGTAGTTGTCCCCAGACATTTCACGGCCGGCATCAGGGAAGAGGAATGGGTTGAAACCCTTGGCGAGTACCTCACGGAGGACATCGACGAACTGGAACAGTACCCGCACTCCCTCGGGCGGGTCTTCGGCAGTGCGCTGATGCACCTCGGGGCCCGCTGCACCGTCGATCCGCGTGCGGCGAAGTCGGAGACCTGGGAAGCGGTCGTCAACGCTCTTCAGTTGGGTTCCGCGATCTTCGCGACCAATTCCGCGGGCGAAGGTTCCGTGGAGTGCCTGATCAACCGCCAGGTGCGTACGCTGCCGGCCAGGAGTGACGAGGCCGCCTCGACCCTTGGGACGTGGCTCAGCACGTTCTGGCTCGCCGTGGTGTGCCGGGACCAGACGCGGATCACCGAGCTGTGCCGGTTCCCCGTCGACCGACTCATTGCCAGTGGGTTCGAGGAGTACGTCCTGCACTGGGTCGACACGCTGCAGACGTACTGGCTTCAGGGGCCCGGCCTGGTGGAGAAGTTGACCCGCGCGGTGGAGATGTCGTCACCCGAGGTCGCGGTGCGGGTATCGCGGGGGCTGCTGGAGGGGGTGCTGGCCCCGCCGATCAACCTCTTCCGCCTGTTCGTCATACGGGACGCGAACGGTTTCAACGAGGCCCTGGTGCGTACGCTGGAGCTGCACAAGGCGTACTGGACCGCCGATGAACGATCCGAGAAGCCGGGCGGTCACCTCGCCCTGGCCCCCCTGGCCCTGGCCTGCCTCGCCTTCGACGGCAAGATGCCGGTCCAGGTCGAGTCGGGCTATCTGCCTCACCACCTGCTGCACCGCTCCTGGCTCGGTGAATTCCCCATGTGATGCGTCGCTGATTGACGTCTCGCTCATGAGGTGGCGGGTTCCACGACGGCGCGTTGGTGCCGACCGATGTCGGCTTGGAACACGTCCGAGTCATGCTCCGCGACAACGGCGCCTGGTGCCGCCTCGTGCCGCGTGGCGGCGGGGGGAGCGTTCGCGGTACACACCGGCTGGGACCAGTACCTCTACGTCGGCAGCGGTCGGCCATGCGAAGTGGCACTGGCCCACACCCGCTCGCTCGGGCGCTTCCCTCAACGCCTGGACGCGTCGCCGTACGACTTCGTCCCCGGTCCCCGACGACCCCCAGTACGAACAGCGCCCCGCCGAAGGGGACTTCTGGGCCCGCCTGGACTGGACGGTCAGCGTCCACCGCGCCACGTTCCCGGAGGAGACGTACGCGGCGAACGTCTCCCGGTGGCATCGTCTCACCCGCGACACCATGGAGGCAGTCCGCTCCCGGCCGACCCCTCGCTCCCGGTCGGCGGTCTGGCCGGAGCTGCTCACCGGCGTCGGCCGTCGCGGGGTTTCATGCCGGTCGTCCGCCGAACTGCCAGTCGTGTACCTCGATCGCCGCGTATCGGTCGGGGGTCAGGACGGCGCGCGCCGTCTGCGGGTCTGGTGCCCGGAGCAGGGCCGCAGTGCCCAGCCACGCGGCGCCGTCGTCGGACAACAGCGGCCCGTAGGCGATCAGTTCGCTCCGGTCGGCCGGCACGGCGAGGTCGGCGGGCCGGCCCGTTCCGAGGCCGAGTACCAGGTACCGGTGGCCGCCGGTTCGGCCGCCGTGGAAGTCCCACATGGTGCGCCCCAGCAGGTTGCGCCACCGCCGCAGCAGTACGTCCCGGTAGACGCCGGCCTGATGGCCGGGCTCGTCGAAGGCGAATGCGCGGGCGGTGGCGGGGTCCGGCAGGTCGACCATGTGCACGCTGCCGGTGGGCGTGCCGCCGTCCCGGGACAGGGTGGGGCCGCGGGCGATCATCTCCCGCGAGAACGAGTCCATGTAGGACCAGTGCTCCTCCAACAGCTCCTTGCGCAAACCCTCGGAGTCGGGCCGGTCTCGGTGGTAGACGAAGAACTCCATGTCCCAAGGATCTCGTCGGTTGAGACCCGGTGCCAAGAACCAGGACCGAACAGGGTGCCTGGTCGTGGATCGCCCCCGGAACCTGACGCCATGGCACATGCCGTACTTCATCGAAAGTCCACCGTCGCTCCGATCGACAGGTCCGTCTTCGGAAGCGACGAGGAACGAGAAACGCGGAACGAGAAACGCAGAGGGAGGAACGCGGAACGAGGAAGGCGGTGCGCGGGAGGCAGAGCGCTCGTACGGGGTGGCGACGAGGGCAGGATTCGAACCTACGTCCACCCGGGATTAGAGCCGGGCGCTCCTCCGCAGAGCTTCCTCGTCGCCGCGTCGATCATGGCTGGGGCTGCCGTTCCGGGCAACCGATTTTCCCGAGCCCCTGGGCAGGCCGTCACTGCCACTCCCTCGCCGCCGCGCGCTTGCCATGGCCGGAGAACACCCCTGCCGATCGGAGGGCACTGGCCATGAGGGGGTCCGCAACGGCGACACCGTGTACGAGTTCGGGCGTCCGGTGGAAGGCGACGGCCTCAGCCGCCGGTCTGGGGGCGGTCCAGGCGGTGGCAATGGGATCCCTCCGATGGCGGGCGCAGACTGCCTCGACCAACGAACGCGGACACTCCTTCTCCCCCCGGAGCACTTCCCAGGGCAACGGCAACGCTGCCCAGATGTAGGTGTCGGGGTGCAGCCCCCCGCCGCTCATGCGGTGCCAGTACGCCACATCGGCAGCCATCAGGCGGGGAACCTTGCCCGGGCAGACCCGGTCCAGAATCTCCTCCTGGCCGAGTTCGAACAGAATCGCGAACCAGTGCGCTCGGGCCGTGTTCCACGCCTGCGCGGCCTGGTTCCACGTCGATGAGTCGTCGCCGCGGCGCACGATCATCGTTGCGCGCTCCAGCGGGTGCCGATTCCAGGCGTCCTCCAACAGGTCCGCGACCTGGCGCAGGAAACCGTTCCATCGGACCAGCAGTCGAGTGAGGTCCTCTTCGGAGACCGCGCCCAGCACCTCCGAAGTGGGATGGACATGCGCGACCGCGGACCAGCAGGTCCGCTCGGGCTGCGCACGCAAGCGTTGGAACAGTGCCGCGGCGACGTCGTCGTAGACCTGGCGCTGGCGGCCGTTCGTGAAGACGCTGCGCATGTAGCCCCGCGCCGTGATGTACGCGATGAAGGCCGCCGTGTCCGGATCGGCGGCGAAGAGACCGTACGGCAGAACGTGCGCGAGTGCCCCCTTGCCCGTCATCGTGACCTCGCTGCGGTGTTGCTCGTGGATCAGTCGCGCGAGTTTGGCCTCCATGCGGCGCAGGAGACGGAAGCGCTTGTTGTACTGGCGCTTGGAGACCTCGCCGAGGCCGGCAGCGGTTCGCGCACCCCGGTCGAGACGGTCCGTGCCGAAGTCGTTCTGGCCGTACTCGCGGCCTATGGACTCGCCTGCACGCCGGATCACTGCCTCGATGTGGTCCGGATCGTCCCCGGCACTGTCCGGAACTTCCGGCAGATCCGTGAACAGGCTTGTGGCACGGGCGAGTTGGCGCTGTGCGCCAACCGGGCGGGCAAAGTCCTCCCGCATGGAGGTGTAGCCGTGCCAAAGGTTGCGCAGCGAGTGTTCGGCGGCTTTGCCGAGTGCCGCCTCGGTGGCCTCGTCGAGTTCGGTGCCCCGTGCCGCATGAAGATCCTGGATGAGCCGGGCCACATCCTCCGGACGCATGCGCAGTGTGAGCGAGGCGTGCAGTGCCCGGAGGAGTTCTTCGACGGTGGGTGACGGCATGAGCCTCACCCTGTCATTCCCCGGCCAGGTGCCCAACCGGATATCCACGGGCCGCAGCCACGACATGCCGATCGGAACTTCTCGGCGTTCGACGCGCGCGACATCGCGACATCCAGCAACCGGTGCATGAGCTCGGCGGGCAGTTGCGGGATCGCGGGCCGCAACTCGCGCCATCCCGCCCTCCAGGACCTGATCACACGACGAGGACGAACCGGAGCCCTGGGCCGGGCGTTGGCACGCTGAGGCTCCGCCGCGGGCGCAGGGCACGGAGAGGACACCACGACGGCCATGATGGACCCGCTCAGCTTCGGCGGGCGCGGCGGATGATTCCGCCGACGACGGCCGCGGCCTGCTCGGGGTGTCCCTCCAGCCAGGTACCGAGGTGTTCCCGAACGGCCTCCGCGACGCGGGGACGCACCGCGGCACCACCCAGCCCGCCGAGGGCGGCGCCGACGTACTCGGGATGGTCCAGCTTCACCGACACGACCACCGTCAGCCCTTCGCCGATCTGGTCGGCGCGGAGGTCGGGGTCGGCGCCCGTCAGCAGCCGCCGCTGCCGCGCGTACGAGGTGACCGCGGCCGCCACCCCGTCGCGGAAGCCCAGCTCATGCGCGCCGCCTTCGGGGGTGCGCGTGCTGTTGGCGAAGCTCCGTACCCGCTCCTGGCGGGAGCCGCACCACCGAAGGGCCACCTCCACGGTCCCCGCCATCCGCAGGTCCTCCCGCTCGAAGCCGATGACCTCCGGGTGAACGGGGGACCCGACTTGCGCGTCGAGAAGGGCGACCAAGTCCCTTGTACCGCCCGGAGCTTGGAACGGCATCCGACGGGCGGCCCCGCCGGGTGTGCGTTCGTCGATCAGCGAGATGCCCAATCCCCGGTTCAGGAAGGCCAGTTCCCTGAAGCGCTCCGCAAGTACGGCGAACGAGCACTGCGCGGTCCCGAAGACGTCGGTGTCGGGCCAGAAGGCGATGGCAGTCCCACTTCCGGTCGCCGGCCCTACGGCGGTGGGAGGGGTGGACGCGACGCCGCGCGTGTACTCCTGGACCCAGCGCACCCCTTCGCGCCGCACCTCGGCGGTCAGGCGGCTCGACAGGGCGTTGGTGACGCAGGGTCCCATACCGAAGAAGCGGAGCGTCCGAGCCTAAAAGAGGAGGACCTTTGTCGGTGCCGGGTGCGAGGATCGCCGGTGGTCGGAGACCCGACCTCAGCGGGGGGACGGACATGGACATCGAGAGCACGCACGTATGGCCGCGCGGGGCGACGCCGGCCGACATGTTCCAGTTGGAGGTGTGGCTGGCCGAGCACGGCTGGGAGGTCGACCCCACGGTCTACATGGCAGGCGCGGGAGGCGCGGCCGTGCAAGTGCGGCGTATCGACGCGGCTTGCGCCGACGGAGAGGTGGGGCTGCTGATCCTGCCCGCGGAGACCGTGGTGTGGGACGGGGCGCGGATGCGGATCGCGTCCCGAGCCGCCGTTCCCGCCCGCTGCGCCGCCTCGTAGCCACTGGCGGGCAGGGCCTTGAATGCGAACAGCCCCCTCGACCTGGTGGTCGAGGGGGCTGTCGCGTTGGTAGCGGGGACAGGATTTGAACCTGCGACCTCTGGGTTATGAGCCCAGCGAGCTACCGAGCTGCTCCACCCCGCGTCGGTAGGACCAACCCTACGCCACTGGCCCCGTGCTTCCGACCGAATTCACGCCGTCCCTGTAGCTTCCGGGTCTTTGTCAGCAGTGTCGGTCGATCGCCGGCGGTCGGCCGGCAGTCTTCCGGGTGGCGTTGACAGCACCTGTGGTGCTCGGCCTCTTGGACGCAGCGCAATCCTCCGTCACCTGACCGGCGGCCGGCCTACGGCTGGGGTGGCCGCAAGGCGCCGGCGATGACGGTGGTCACCATCTTGCGGACGGCGGTGCTCTGCGGCGGGGCGCTTGTCCGGTCGGCGAACATCAGGTGCCCGGCCCCGACGAGGGTGGGGGCGAGTGTGTCGATGTCGGCGTCATCGGCCAGGCGCCCCGACTCCCGCTCGGCGGTGAGGTATGCGGCGATCATGGCGGTGCCTTGCATGGCCAGTGGGATGCCGGTCAGACCGGCCTCGCGCAGCCGGGCACGGAGGCCGTCGCGGAAGGTGATGAGCGCGACGATTGCCACCGTGACGGGCCCGAACAGGTCCTGCAGGGCGTCGGCGAGGTTGTCCACCACGCTCCGGGTGCCGGCGGCGGCACGCAGAGTCGGGGTTCGGTCCTCGATGCCGCGGACGCGGTCGAGGACCAGTTCCGCCAGGAAAGCGTCGAAGTCGGTGAAGTGCCGGTGCAGCACGCCCTTGGCACAGTTCGCCTCCTCCGTGACCGCCCGGCTGGTCAACGCGTCGGGCCCGTCCCGAAGCAGGACACGCTCGGCGGCTTCGAACAACTGGCCGCGCACGTTGTGGATGTGCACCCCTGACGGCATTGTCTCCCTTTCCGCGCCGCCCCGCCTCAACAAGTGGGCAACCGCCCATTAGTGTGGGCGCATGCCCACTTTATCGCGGGGACAGCCGGACAAGTCCGGGCCCGAGCCCCACCGCCACCGGCAGACAGCCGAGTCGTTCGGTGTGGACGCCGAACGCTACGACCGCGCCCGACCGCCGTATCCCGAGGCCCTGGTGGACAGGATCGTCGCGGCAAGCCCGGGTCGGCACGTCCTCGACGTCGGAGCCGGGACCGGTATCGAGGCCCGGCAATTCCAGGCGGCCGGATGCACGGTGCTCGGTGTCGAGCCCGACGAGCGGATGGCCGCCTTCGCGCGACGCAGCGGTGTCGAGGTCGAGGTCGCCAGGTTCGAGGACTGGCAGTCGGCCGGGCGGCAGTTCGACGCGGTCATCGCCGGCACCGCCTGGCACTGGGTGGACCCCGTCGCCGGCGCGGCCAAGGCGGCCCAGGTGCTCCGGCCCGGCGGCCGGCTCGCTCCCTTCCACCACGTCCCCCAGCTCCCGTCCGAGGTGATCGACGCCCTCGCCGAAGCACTCCAACGGGTCGCCCCCGATTCCCCGTTCAACCCCGGCCTGCTGAGAGGATCGGCCGTGGACGCCTACCAGCCACTGTTCGCGAAGATCGCCGACGGGATCCGGCAGACCGGCAGCTTCAGTGAGCCGGAACAGTGGCGCTTCGCCTGGGAGTGCACCTACTCCCGAGAGGAGTGGCTCGACCAACTCCCCACCTTCGGCGGCCTCACCCAACTCCCCGCAGACAAAATGGCGGAGGTCCTGGACAGTGCCGGAACCGCGATCGACAAGCTCGGCGGACACGCCACCATGCCCTACACATCCGTCGTGATCACCTCGACCCGCTCCAACACGGCCTGACCGCCGCAACCGTCGGGCGTCGCCGCGCGAGCAGACCGATGAGCTCGGCGACGTCCCCGGGGACGCGGGGCAGACTCTCCGGCTCCTTGCACCGGACCTCAGTCCAATGGCCTGTCCCGGCGGGCCACACGATTGCTGAAGATCAGCCGATCGGCCTGTTGCTCACGCAACATGGAATCCAGAGTCTCAGCAGGACTCACTGCCAACGGAGCGGCTCAACCCACAGGCGTCATCCCGGGGAGTACGCGTCGGCGACGACGCGTGGGCTGGTCGACCACGAGAGCCGTCCGGAGCCGGCTCGGCTGCTGCCGGCGGACTTCGACCCGCAGGTGGTCGGGATTTTTTGCCCGGCCGTGCCGTCTGCGGGCGCGGGTGGGTGGGGGCCGCCGGGATCGGCCGCCGCCCGAGCGATGGTCAGGGACGGACATCGCCTTCGAGCAGGGCGAGCACCGTCTCGCGCAGGCGGGCGTCGGTGCCGGCCGTGCGGCGACCGGTGATGCCGGAGCGGAACAGGGCTGACCCCTCCATGAGCATGACGAACACCTCGGCCCTGTGGTGTGCTTCGGCCACGGTCAAGCCCGGCGCCTGGTCCCGGAGGAACGCGGCCACGTGCGCGACGTACTGGTCGTAGAACGCGCGGACCGCCGCAGCCGCCTCCTCGTCGTGCGCGGCCAGTGCCCACACCTCGGTGAACAGGCGTACCAGGCGCGGGTCGTCGTGGTCGGAGAGGAGGCTGTCGAGCACGGCCTCGTACCCGCTGCGGTGTGCCGTGTCGACGGTGAGGGCGGTGACCCGCTCCAGGGACGAGGAGAGGACGCGTTCGAGGAGCGCCGACAGGAGGGCGGCACGGGTGGGGAAGTAGTACTGGAGGTGGCCCAGCCGGACGCCGGCTTCCTCGGCGACAGCCCGCAGGGTCAGTTCGGACCCTCCGGAAGAGGTGAGGACGCGCTCGGCCGCGTCGAGGAGAGCCGTACGCCGCTGCCGGCCCTTGGGTGTGGGCCCCGGTGCGGGGCTCACGCGGCGGCTCGCGTCCCGGCACGGCCGTGGCCCGTACCGAAGGCGTCGTCCTCGTCGAAGACGATTCCGACACCGTGCCCGACGAGCAGCTCGACCGCGCGGGCCGGGTCCGGGTGCTGCTCGGGGAAGGCCAGGCCCCGGGGGGCGGGGGAGCCGTCGGTGCCGAGGACGCGGCGCAGGCCCAGGACGGCCCCGACCGCCGTCAGGTGGTGCTGGCCGAGCGGATCGGTGACGGTCGCGGTACGGGTACGCCCGCGGTGGGTGACGTCCACGCGCAGTCGGGCCGTTCCGCCCTCGCCCGGCGAGTGGAGCAGGGCCCGACGCGCCGGAGCCCAGCGTTCTCCGCCGGCCCAGCGGAAGAATCCCGTGCCGCGAAGAGCGAGGAGCGCGCGGGTCGCGGCCGGGGAACTGAACCCGATGCGGGTGGCCGCGGTGGTGGTACCGAGGGTCAGCGGCAGGGTGAACTGTTCCGGGGTGTCGATGCGCGCCACGCGCACGGGCGTTCCGCCGATGCGTACCGTGCGGGACTCGGTCATCGGAGAGGCGAGCCGGCGTCCCCCGCCGTCCACGACCTCGAACGCCACGCCCAGGCGGTCCATGAACTCGACGGAATCCGCTCCGGCCCGGTCGGCCATGTCCCACCGGACGGCGATCTCGACCCGCTCGGCGCCGCCCAGCTCCTCGGCCAGCGTCGCCGCCACCAGGCTGCTGACTCCGCCCATCCAGGCAGAGGACAGCAACACCGGCGCCGTCGGCCGGAGCAGCGCGGCGACGGTGACCGCCCGCTGCAGGCGGCCGGTCCACCGGGTGATGTCGACGTAGGGCACGCCGGCGGCCGCGGCGGCGTGAAGCACCCGGTCCGAGGGGTCGTTGACCGAGCTGATGACGGCGCGAACGCCCGCGCGGAAGGGTGCGGGGTCCGCCAGGTCCCAGGCGCGCACTTCGGCCCCGACCTCGGCGGCCAGCGCCCTGCCGCGGTCGGGGTTGCGGCCGGTGAGCAGGGTCGGCGTGTCCGGGGCCAGGATGCGGGCGATCTCGGCGCCCACGGTGCCGTAACCGCCGGTGATCAGGACGGGGCCGGAAGGGTCGGGGTACAGCTCGTCGCTCAGTTCGGTGATCATGCGCCCCACTCTAGGTCAGATGACCTAGGAATGCGATTCCAAGGACCCGGGGGCTGGTGTTGCCGATCGTTCTTCGAGAGGTGACGAAGCCCGGCCCACGGGCGAGGATGGCCTTGTGAGCGAAGACCTGGTGACGTTCCTCGAGGCGCGGCTGGATGAGGAGGCCGGCCTGGCTCGGTGCTGCGGCGGTGACGGATGCGGGCGGTGGTCTGCCCGGGGGCACGCGGTCGACTTCTGTCAGGTGGAGCTCTCGGGCTTCCACCCCACGATTGCCGCGCATGTGGCCCTGCACGACCCGGCCCGCATTCGGCGTGAGGTCGAGGCCAAGCGCCGCATCCTGGCCCGCCACGTCCTCAGTCCGGCCGTGGGGGACCCGGAACTACCGTGGGACGACCGCGACGACTGTCAGTTCGACGGTGACCCCTGGCCGTGCGACGACCTGCTCGACCTCGCGTCACCCTACGTCGACCACCCCGACTTCCCCCGAGGCGCCTGAACCGCCTCATTCTCGTCTGCCATGAATGAACCCTGGAGACAGCCCACTTCCCGCCACAGCGACCAACTGGCGCGGGGCGGGGCGCGTCTGACAGCGCCGCCCTTTTCCGTCGAGAATCCGGGTTGCGCTGATCACCGACTGTCGTCGGAACCCGTCCCCAGCCAGGGCCGAGGGTCGTCTCGGCAGGAGTATCCGTGGTTGAACTTGCCCCAGGGATAGGGTTGTTGAGCGCGCCGCGGTTCGTTCTGACGGCCACCTTGGCGACCGGCGACGGGTGTCGAGCGTCGGGTGTCGGCGTGTCGGTTGCGGGAGCCTCGGCGGTGCTCTGCCGGCCGTCGTTCCCCAGTGGGTCGGGCTGGTCTACGGTGCGCTCTTCGCGATTCCGTTGATCAACTCGACATGGATCGGAGACCCGACGGGGACCGGGAGGGCATCTGAGAGGGGTGTCCGCACGTGTGCGGACACCCCTCTGCTTGTCAGACGGCTTCTCGGCGGCTTCTCGGCGGCGGCCTTTCAGGCGGCGCGTCAGGTGGCTGCTGTCGAGATGCCATGGGCGGCGTCCCGACTCGCGCCGGGCCAGGACCCCGCCGGGGCCGGGGCGGCCCAGGCAGCGGTTGGAGGGACCGTCCGGGCGCCGGTCCGTCGGGCGGTCCCTCCCCGGTCACGCCTGCCGGTCGGGGCGGACGCCGGCCGACTCGGTACGCCTGCCGGGCGGGACCGTTGCGGCCGGGCCGGTCGGTGACAGCCGGGCCCCCTCCACGTCCATGTCGGGCAGGACCCGGTCGAGCCAGCGGGGGATCCACCACGCCCGGTCATCCAGTAGGGCGAACAGTGCCGGCACGATCGCCATCCTGACGACGAACGCGTCGAACAGCACCGCGACCGCCAGCCCGAAACCGATCATCTGGATGAAGTCGTTGTCCTGCAGGATGAAGCCCGAGAACACGCTGATCATGATGAGCGCCGCGGCGGCCACCACCCGGCCGCCGTACCGGAACCCGGTCACCACGGCCTCCCGGGTGGAGGCCCCGTGGGTGTACGCCTCCCGCATCCGGGTCACCAGGAACACCTCGTAGTCCATCGCCAGGCCGAAGACCACACCGATCATGAAGATCGGCATCGTGCTCATCACGGGACCGGGCTCGTCCACCCCGAAGACGTCCGCCAACCAGCCCCACTGGAACACCGCCACGACCGCGCCGAGGGCGGCGGCGACCGACAGCAGGAAGCCCAACGCGGCCTTGAGCGGCACCAGGACGGACCGGAAGACCAGCATCAGCAGCACGAACGCCAGCCCGACGACCAGGGCGAGGTAGGGCACGAGCGCCTTGTCCAGGGTCTCGGAGAAGTCGATGAACATCGCCGTCTGTCCGGCTACCAGGACACGCCCTCCGGTGTCTCCCTCGATCTCGTGGGCGGCCTCGCGCAGGGAGCGGACCAGGTCCTCGGTCTTCAGGTCGGCGGGGCCGGTGGCCGGGACCAGGTTGACGATCGCGGTGTCGCCCGCCTTGTTGGCCTGCGGCGGGCTCACCGAGACCACGCCGTCCTGGCGGGCGAGTCGCTCGCCGACGGTCACCGCGACGGCCGCCGCGTCGTCGGCCTCCACCGTCACCATCAGGGGGCCGTTGGAGCCGGGCCCGAACGACTCGGTGACCAGGTCGTAGGCCTTGCGCTGGGTCGTCTCGACGGCCATCGTGCCCTCGGACGGGAGCCCGAGTTCCAGGCCGGCGGCGGGGACGGCGACGGCGCCGAGCCCGACCACACCGATCAGGAGCACCGCGACCGGCCGCCGCAGCACCAGGCCGGCCCAGCGCACCGCGAGGTTGCCGTCCGCCCGGCCCGCCCGCTTCTCGGCCTTGCGCAGTGTGCGCGCCGAGGCGGGCTTGCCGTAGTGCTGGGCGCGGTCCCGGCGGCGCAGCACCTTGATCGGGGCGAACCCGAGGAGCGCGGGTACGAGGGTGACGGCGACCAGGACGGCGACGAGGACGGTGCCGGCGCCGGCCAGGCCCATCTTGGTCAGCAGCGGGATGTCGACGACGGCGAGGCCGGCGAGGGCCACGATCACGGTCAGGCCCGCGAAGACGACGGCCGAACCGGCGGTGCCCACGGCCCTGCCCGCGGCCTCCTCCCGCTCCCGCCCGTCGCCGATTTCCGCGCGGTAGCGGGAGATGACGAACAGGGCGTAGTCGATGCCCACGGCGAGGCCGAGCATCAGCGCGAGGGTCGAGGTGGTGGAGGACAGACCGAGGGCGCTGCCCAGTGCGACGATGCCGCAGATGCCCACGCCGACGCCCAGCAGTGCGGTCAGCAGCGGCATGCCGGCCGCCACCAGGGAGCCGAAGGTGGCGAGCAGGACCAAGGCGGCGACGGTGAGCCCGATGATCTCGCCCGACCCCATCGACTGGGACGGCGGCACCGCGTCGCCGCCCATCTCCACCGTCAGGCCGCTCGCGCGGGCGTCGGACACGGCCTTGGTGAGCGCGGCGTGCGTCTCCGGGCTGATGCTGGTCGCCCCGACCTCGTAGGCGACGGACGCGTAACCGGTGGTGCCGTCCTTGCTGACGGCCTGACCCCGGAACGGGTCGACGACGCTGACGACTTCGGGCGAGCGGGTGAGGTCGGCGACGAGTGCGTCGACCTTCGCCTTCTGCGCCGGGTCGGCGAGTTTGGCGCCGGCCGGTGCCCTCACCACGACCCGGGCCTTGGCGCCGTCGGTGCTGATGTCGGGAAACTTCTCCTTGAGGAGGTCGTAGGCCTTCTGGGTCTCCGTACCCGGCATGGTGAACGTGTCGGAGGGGAGGGGCGGGGCGGAAGCGGCGGCGAGCACCCCGCCCGCGAAGACCAGCATCCACAGCAGGAGGGTGAGGCCCCTGCGGCGGAAGGCCAGGCGGCCGAGTTTGTACAGGACTGTAGCCACAGCGAAAGAGCTCCTAACCGGACGTGCCGGGCAAGCGGTGGGCCGGGGGTGTGGGGCGACGGATCGTGGGGGTCGTGGAGGGTGTGGGGGCTCACGTGCCGTCGTCCGGCACGTCCCGTGCGGGTGGCGGGCCCGGGGCGCCGGCCGGCGGGCCGCCGGTGAGGGCCCGGAAGACGTTGTCCAGGTCCGGGGTGTGCACGGTGAGGGTCTCGGCTTCGATCGACGCGCGGTCCAGTACGTCCAGGACGGACCGGATCGCGTGGATGCCGCCGTCGGTGGGGACATAGAGGGCCAGGGCGTCGTCGTCCCGCGGCACCGGTCCGAAGGCCGCGACCGCCGATTCGTACGCGGGCGCGTCGGCGAACCGGAGCCGGATGTGACCGCGCGGGTCCTCGGGAGCGGGCACGGCCGGGCGCCGGGACCCGCGGGGCCCGGTCCGGCCGGTGTCCGGGGCCGGAGGGGTCACCACGAACTCCGGTGCCAGGCCGTCGAGCCGCAGGACCACGGAGCCGGGGGCCAGCTCACGGCTGACCTGACTCATGGCTTCGGACAGGGCGTTGAGCAGGACCAGCCTGGTCGCCGACTCCAGCGGGGCGGCGAGCCGATCCGCCAGCGCGCGGGTGTCGTTACCCGCCTCGGCGACGGCCGCAAGCTCGCGTCGGAGGTGCTCGACATACGGCGTGAGGTCCATGACGTCATGATGGCACATCAGTGACGCCATTCCAGGGCCTGTGGGCGCCATCCGGCGATTTGGCCGGATCGCGCCGGGTGGAGTGTGTGGCTGAAATGTCGTGTTTTGAAGGGCATTTGCTGTTACGTCATGCGGTATTTGGCGAGGAGATGGGGTGCGGAATGACGCCACTCGTGGCGCCATCACCTGATGTGGCGTCGGTGGAGGCGTGGTCGCCGTCCACGGGTGCCGCGGCGGACGATCCGTCACCGCACCGCACCGCACCGCACCGCACCTCGGCGAGGCCGTGCCGCCGCGACACCGCACCTCGCCGAGGTGGCACCGCCACCGCACCGGTCACCGCATCTCGGCGAGGCCGTGCCGCTCCGCCCTCGGCGAGGCCGCGCGCGGAGCCTCGCTGCGCCGAGTCCCCGTGCCTGCGACGGCAATCCGGGATTCCACGTCTTTCCGGCCGCATTCGGACGCGCCCCGGGGCCAGAACTCTTGTCCCGTCGACGGGACAGCGGTCAAATGGCATTCCTGATCGGGCTCCGCCCACCCGGAATGCGAATCCCGAATACCCGTGGGCGTGCCGACTTCGCACCGCAGGGCCACCGAAGGGACGGTTCTTCCCCGTGTTCGTACCCGCTTTCTATCGCCAGCCGGAAACCTCGTGGATGGTCGATCTGATCAGAAACAACCCCCTCGCCCTCATGGTCGCCAACTCGGCAGGCCAGGATGCCCCGTTCGCCACGCACCTGCCGGTCATACCCGATCCGGACGCCGACGGTCCGTGGGCGCCGGACCTTTCCGGCACGATTCTGCTCGGGCACATGAACAGGGCCAATCCCCACTGGCGCGCCATGGAGACCGGTGATTCGGCGCTGCTTGCGTTCACCGGCCCGCACGCCTATGTATCACCCACCGTTTACGAAAGGTCCCCGGCGGCGCCCACTTGGAATTTCACCTCGGTCCATGTGCGCGGCAGCATCGTGAAGATCGAGGACACCGAGGAAACCCTTCACGTCGTGAAGAGCACCGTGCGGGCATTCGAGAAGGATTTCGGAGCCGACTGGGACATGGAGGAATCCCTCGGGTATTTCCGCCAGATCCTGCCCGGCGTCGGCGCGTTCCGCCTGACGGTGTCGGGAGCCGACGGCATGTTCAAACTGAGTCAGGAACAGGAGCCGGAGGTTCGTGACCGCGTCCGGCGGGACTTCGGCCGCCGGGACTGCGGCCGGCACCGCGAGACCGCGGCGCTCATGGGTCGGCTCGCGTGACGGCAGGCCGCCGGGGCCAGGGCCCGTACCCCGAGGTCGGGTTCCCGTGGTTGCCGCCACACTCCGGTTGACGGGGTGCGAGGCACTTCGAGATCCGGTACCCGCTTCTGAGACCCCGCCGCGGCAGCCGGCGGCGTGGCTCCGACGAGAACACGAACGGTCTGCCGCGGCAGTACCTCGACAAAGGCGCCGAGCGGCGTGTCCACGACCCCGAGCACCTGGACGCGTAGCCGGCCGGCTCGACCGGTGCCCACGCGAAACGCTCGGCCGGGAATCCCCGGCCGAGCGCCTGCGTCAACTGCCCGGCGGCTGCCCCGCGGCCTGGTCAACACCACCACGTGGCGCGACGGCCACCGGAAACCATCCGGCTGCTGCGAGACCTGTGTCTCAATGGTGCTTCTGGGGCTGGTGCCATGCCTGGGGCTACCGGGCTACCGGGCTATCGGGCTACCGGCCCGTTCGTCCCGGCGGTGGTGCGGGTCACGCACTGAGGCCCGCACGTTCCTCCTCCTCCTCCAGTGTCCGCTCCGCGGCCCGGTCGAGGGTGGCGAGCACCCACTGCTCGAAGTCGATGCCCGACCGTGCGGCCGCCCGGTGCCACCACTGAATCCGATGGCCGGGCAGGGCCAGTTGTCGCGTCGGCTCGGCCGGCTTGTGCGCGCCGATCCCCTCCCGGCGTCCGAGCCGGACGGCATTGCGCAGCTGCTTGGTCGTCCATTCCATCTGCTCGGCCCGATCCAGCCACGTCTCCTGTTCCTCCGCGGACAGGGACGCCAGCTCCGCGTGATGCTGGAAGGTGAGCGCCGCCCGGCGCCGTCGTAAGTCGAAGCGCCTGGACACCCACGCGTAGTTGCGGAGCGTCTGGTACTGCAGGCCCGCGGCCCGGAGGCCGCGCTGGTAGCGGTCGGTGTAGTGGTCCTTGCCGTACACCAGCCAGTCACCGAGCCACCAGGACGAGGAGTTCACGATGCCGGAAAGCTGGCGTCCGGCTCGTTCCCAGTCATCGAAGGTCAGTCCGGCCGGTATCCGCAGACCCACGTTCGTCGTGAGTACCTGGCTGCGGGGTGCGGAGCCCTCCGCTCTTCGCTGGCACGGCACGGTCTCCGAACGCTTGCCGAAGTGCGCGACCTTGGATCCGTCTCTGTCGGCGGACTCGTTCATCCTTAGATCCTCCCGTGTGGATGTGGCGTGCATGGCGTCGGAGCACGGCCGGCCCCCATCAGGGCAGGGCGGGGTGCTCGTATCGGGGTGGGGCATCGGTGGAGGGCGCGTGCTGCCTCGGGGACCGGCCGGGTGCCGTTCCCGTCAACGGCTTGAAGACGGACCGAGGCCCGATGATTCCCGCGCGCCCCGGGATTCCGGTCGCGGGCCCCGGGGGCGGGACGAGGGGCGTGGCCCCGTGCGTCAGGCGCGGGGTGTCCGGGGCACGGTGTCCGGGGCGCGGCGCCGCCCCGCCGCCCGCCGGTCGCGGTCATGCGTCGGTCTCTTCGTCGCCGCGTACGCCCTGACCACAAGTCCTCCCCCGACTTGGCAGCTTCCGGCAGGCTGTTGCCCTCGATATCGAGCGGACCTCGAGGACGCGCCCGAAAGACCGTTCCAGTAGAACCCGCCACCGTCGCAATGTTCAAGGAACGTGCCCGTCGGCCGGACACAGTCGTCGGGCCGGTGCCGGCCCTCGCCGCGCGGGTAGGGCGGCCGTGGATGCGGATGCTCGGATTCCGCCTCCGGGGCAAGCCGATCCAGTCATCCGGAAGATCGGATTCCGCCACAGGGGGAGGGCTGGAGGGCAAGGAAGGGCCGCGGCCGACCACGGCCGGGACGGCGTGCGGGGCGCGCGGAGCGCGGAGCGTGCGCGAAGGGGCGTCGGCCCGGGGGTGGTGGGGCGTGCGCTCACGCGGACGGGGGGCCGGCCCGGCGGTGGTGGGGCGTGCGCCTCACGCGGAGGGAGGGTGTGCGCGTCACGCGGGCGGAGGGCGTGCGCTCACGCGGACGGGGGGCGTGCGGCGTCAGCCCGGCGGGCGGTGGGGCGTGCGCCTCACGCGGGCGGAGGGCGGTGCCCCGCATGCTCCGCGGCCCGCGCGGCGCACACGACCGGACCGGTCAGTCCCGCGCGGGCGGCGCCGGGGGCCGTGGGGTCACTTCACCCAGCCCGTGTAGCTCTGGCCGCCGTGTGGCGCGCGCGGTTCGGGGCGGCGGCCCGGCTCCTCGTGGCCGAGCATCCCCGAAGCCGCCCGGACGAGCCAGGCGTTGACCGACAGGCCCTCCCGGCCGGCCGCCTCCTCGATCCTGGCCTTCAGCTGCTCGGGCGGACGGAAGTTGATGCGGGAAGTGGCGCCGTCCTTCGCGGCGCTGCCGACGGGCAGTGGCGGCAGTGCGACGTCGAGCGGCTGCGCGGCGGGGCCCCCGGCCGGATCCTCGGACGGCGGGAGGGTGACGACGAAACGCGGGTCGAGGCCACGCAGCCGGACCTCGACGGAGCCCGGGGCGAGCTCCCGGGTGATCTCGTCCGCGGCCGCCGACAGGGCGTCGAGCAGGACCAGCCGGACGGCGGAGTTCAGCGGCGCGACCAGCCGTTCGGCGACTTCGCGCGTCTGCGCGTCGCCCGCCTCCGCGGCGGTCACCAGTTCCTGCCGCAGATCGTCGACATAGCGCATGAGTTCCATGGCGTCATCCTCACGCTGACGTGGGGCGACGTGCAAGTCGCCCGGCCCGGGCGGCCGGGTCGGCCGAGCGCCGGGCTACGCCGGCACCCCGGGCCGTGCGGCGTCGTCCGTGCCGCCGACCAGTCCCTCGACGAACGTGACGAACAGGGCCGCGGTGGAGTGGGTGTAGAAGTCGCGGACCGTCACGCGGGGCAGACCCCGCTCGCGCAGGGCGCCGAGCGCGTGCACGACCAGGAGCGAGTTGCCGCCGAGCTCGAAGAAGTTGTCCTCCGGGGTCACCTCGCGGCGCAGGCACGCGCTCCAGACCTCCAGCACCACCTTCGCCACACCACCTCCCTGGCCGGGGGAGTCCGCGCCGGGTGCGCCGGTCGTGGGGTCGTCGGCCGGGTTCCTCGCCGAGCCGGATCCGACGCCGCTCGCCCGTGCTGCCGCTCCGGCCGCTCCGGCCGCGGCGGGCGCGGGGAGCCGGGCGACATCGGGCTTGCCGTTGGCGGTCAGGGGGATGGCGGGCAGGACGGTGAGCGTCGAGGGGACCATGTACTCGGGCAGGATGCGGCGGGCTTCGTCGAGCAGCCCGCGCGGAGCGGTCGCGTTGTCGTGCTCCTCGGCGAGGACCACGTACGCGTCGATCCTCGCGCCCCCCGGACCGCCGCCCGCCGGACCGCCGCCCGCCGGACCGCCCCCCGGATCGCCCGCCGGACCGCCCGCCGGACCGCCCGCCGGCTCCCCGGGCGGATCCTGGGCGACCACGACGAGCGCGGCGTCCACGCCGGGGGTCGCGGCGAGTACGGACCGGATCTCGTCCAGCTCGATCCGGTGCCCGCGGACCTTGACCTGGTTGTCCAGCCTGCCGAGGTGGTCGAGTCGGCCGTCGGGGTGCAACCGGCCCTTGTCGCCGCTGCGGTAGAGACGTTCCCCGGTGACCGGATCGGTGACGAAGCGCTGCGCCGTCAGCTCCGCGCGGCCCAGGTAGCCGTGGGCCAGGCCCGCCCCGCCGACGTGGATCTCGCCCGCCGCCCCCGGCGGCAGCAGCCGGCCGCGCGCGTCGCGGACCGACAGCGACCAGCCCGGCAGGGCATGGCCCACCGACCGGGACCCGGCCGCGAGTTCGGCGGGGGTGACGGACTGCGCGGTGACGTGAACGGTGGTCTCGGTGATGCCGAACATGTTCACCACCCGGCAGAGGGCGGGGGAGTGGCGGGCGAACCACGGCCCCAGGACCCGTACGTCCAGCGGCTCACCGCCGAAGATCAGCAGCCTGACCGCCAGGTCCCGGCCCGCGGACCGATCGGTACGCACGAGCGGGGTGAAGGCGGATGGGGTCTGGTTGAGCACGGTGACCCGCTCCTCGGCCAGCAGCCGGTGGAACTCCTCCGTGTCGCGCGTGGTCCAGTACGGGACGACGACCAGTCGGCCCCCGGTCAGCAGGCAACCCCACATCTCCCACACCGAGAAGTCGAAGGCGGTGGAGTGGAAGAGGGTCCACACGTCGTCCGGGCCCAGCGCGAAGTCGGCGGAAGTGGCGTCGAGCAACGCGGTGACGTTGCGGTGCGGGATGACGACCCCCTTGGGGCGGCCGGTCGAACCCGAGGTGTAGATCACGTACGCGGCGTCGTCCGCCCCGTCCGCCCCGTCCGCCCCGGACGCCCCGTCCACCCCGTCCGCCCCGGACGTGGGAGCGGCTCGCGGGGAGGGCGGGAGCGGCGTGCGGGCCAGGTCCTCGACATCGGCCACCTGGACGCCGGGTACGGCCGGAAGGTGACCGGGATCGCCGATCACGATCGGGACCCCCGCGTCCTCGACGGTGTACCGCAACCGGTCCTGCGGGTACCGGAAGTCCATGGGGACGTACGCGCAGCCCGCCCGCAGGATGCCCAGCAACGCCGCGACGAGCGGCGTACCGCGGTCGAGGCAGACGCCCACCAGGCTGCCGGGGGAGACGCCGCGGGCCCACAGCCCGGCGGCGATCGCGTCGGCCCGATCCCGTAGTTGGCGATACGTCAGTGTCGTGGTGCCGTCCGTGACGGCGACGGAGTCCGGCGAGCGGCGCGCCACTTCCTCGAAGCGCCGGTCGATCCGCGGCGCGGCCGGGCGCGCCCGGCCGTCCGTCCCCGGGCGTTCCCCGCCGGCGGGCACCGGGGTTCCGAGGCCGCCGAGCCGCAGCACTTCCGCCGCCTCCGACGGTGCCAGCAGGGGCAGTGTCGTCAGGGGGCGGTCGTCGTCCGTCGCGAGCTGGCCCGCGGCGCGCTCCACCGCGGCGCAGAAGTGCTCCACGACCTCGGGGGCGAACACGCCCTCGTCGTACCAGGCGGACGCCCGCACGGTGCCGTCCGGGCCCTGTGCGCAGTGCAGGGCGAGCGGGAAGACCGGCGCCAGCGCGGGCAGGTGGGCGCCGGCCTCCTCGGCGGCGGTGGCCACCACCACCCCCACCGCGGGCAGCGCCTCGACGTCGGCGGCCCGGGCGGCCCGGGCGGCCCGGGCAGCGGCCGACAGCGCGGGCGCACCCGCGTCCTCGTCCACCGGGCCGATCCGAAGGACGGCCAACCCGTCGCCGTCCCGCCGGGTGTCCAGCAGGCCCACCTCCGCTTCAGGCTCGCCGGTGTACCGCGTGAGCGTCAGGGCCACGGCGGCGAGCAGCAGGTCCGAGTCCAGGGCGCCGCGGGGCAGGGCCAGGGCGCGGGCGCCGGCCACGCCGTGCCGGCCCGGGTCGCCGAGCCCCCAGTCGACGTGCGGCCGGCGGCCCCCGGGGGCCGTACCGGCGAGGGAGGGGACGACCGTCGCGGCACCGGTGGATTCCCCGACGGCCGTGGCCGCCGCGCCGGGTGCGACGCCCGTACCGGCGGCGGTGCCGTCGGCTCGGCCGGCGCCGCGCGCCGCGCCGGTACGCCCGTCGGCCGGGGGGCGCGCCCGCCCGGTCGCCACGTCCGCCAGTCGGCGCAGCGCGGTCGCCGGCACGGCGGACCGTTCCGCGACGAGGACCAGGTGCGCCGTGCCGTCGGTGTGGCTCAGCAGCGTGGCGCGTACCGGGGAGAGCCCGGCCCGGACCGGGCGCAGCGCCTCGCGGTGCAGCCGCTCCCGCGCGACCGCCCCCTCCGCGGGAGCCGGCACGGCCGTCTCCCACAGGCGGATGCCCTCCCCGGCGCCGCCGTCGACCGGCGAGGGTGCCGTGTCGGCCAGGCGGCGGCGCAGTGCCGCGGCGTCCACCGGGGCCGGTAGCGGCACGACCAGCGCGTGACAGTCCCGACCCCGGGCGGACAGCGGTCGGCCCGAGGGCAGGATCGCGTCCCAGAGGGGCGGGGTCCCGGGCTCCGCGTCCGCGGGGCGGGGTCGCTCCGCTGCCAGGACCGCCGGGTGCGGGGGTGCGGTCGGTGTCACCATGATCGGGTCTCCTGCCGGGGTCGGAGCGGTGGGATGCCTGAACGCCTGCGCCGGGGTGCTCACCTGCTCGTGAACCCTCCGTCCACGGTGATCACCGAGCCGGTGACCTGTCGTGTGTCGTCGCCGGCGAGCCAGGTGGCCGCGCCCGCGACGTCGGAGGTCTCCACGAACGCGTTCATCGGCTGGTCGCGAAGGAAGATCTCCTCGTACTGGCCGGCCGGCACGTCCAGCGAACGGGCGATCTCGGCCAGCATCCGGCCCTCGACCAGCGGGTTGTCGCGCACCGAACCCGGGCAGAGCGCGTTGACCCGCACCCGGTGCGGGGCGTAGTCGAGCGCCGCCGCCTTCGTCAGTCCGACGAGGCCGTGCTTGGCGGCGACGTACCCGCTGAAGTGCCGGTACCCGACGAGTCCCGCGGTGGAGGCGACGTTGACGATGCTCCCGGACCGCTGTTTCACCATCACCGGAGCCAGCGCTTTGATCATTCGCCAGGCGCCGGTCAGGTCGACGTCCAGCATCAGGGCCCAGTCGGCCTCGTCGATCTCGTCCAACACCAGACCCGAAGGTGCGGCGATCCCCGCGTTGTTGACCAGGACGTCCACTGCGTGGAACCGCTCCAGCACCTCCGTGACGGCCTCCCGGACCCGGACCGGATCGCGCACGTCCACCCGCGCCGTGACCACCGCGGCCCCGGCCCGCTCGCACAGTGCGGCCGTGTGCTCCAACTGCTCAGGGCTGCCGAGCGGGTAGCCCACGGCGGGCAGGTCGCCCGCGATGTCGAACAGCGCGACGTCGGCGCCCTCCCGCGCGAACCGGACCGCGCACTCCCTGCCGATCCCGCGGGCCGCGCCCGTGATCACCGCGGTCTTGCCCTCCAGCAACCCCGTCCCGGTACCCATGCCGGATCAGCTCCCGGTGACGGTGCGCAGCAGGGCCGCGGTGGAGTCCGCCAGGTACATGTGCCCGCCGGGCAGTTCGGCGTACCGGAACTCCGCTTCGGTGACCTGCGCCCACTGACGGGCGTGCTCGGCGGACACCAGTTCGTCGGTCGCGCCGCGCAGCGCCGTGACCGGGATCCGGAGCGGCACGTCCGAGGACGGCTTGTAGTTCTCGTGCATCGCGACGTCGGCGCGCAGCAAGGGCAGCAGCAGCTCCCGCAGGTCGGGGTCGTCGAACGCCGCGTGCCGGTACCCGGCGAACTCCTGGACCCGCAGCAGGAACTCCTCGTCGCTCAGGCCCGTGGCCCGCGCGTCGCGGCCGTTGAACGGCCCCGGCGAGCCGCTGACGAAGAGGCGCGCCGGACCGGGCCGGCCGAGCTCTTGGAGCCCGCGGGCCACCTCGTAGCCGAGGACCGCGCCCAGGCTGTGTCCGAAGATGCCGAACTCCTCGTACCCGGAGGTGAGTTCGTCGATCCGCGGGACCAGGGCGGCGGCGGCGTCGATGGCGTCGGTGAACGGCTCCTCCAGGAAGAGCTCCTCGCGCCCCGGCAGCTGTACCGGAATGACCCGGACGGCCGGCAGGGCGTCGGGCACCCAGGCACGGTAGAACCCCGCGCCGCTGCCGGCGAAGGGCAGACAGACCAACGGAAACGGCTGTGACGGCATGAGCTCCCCGTTCGTTTCGGGCATGTGGAAGGCCGGACCGCGGGCGGCGGGCCGGGCAGGACGACGGACCGGTCCGGACGCGGCGCCCCGGCCACGGCGCCCCGGACGCGCCGGTCCCCGACGGGTACCGGGGCGCGGTGCCCCCGGGCAGGTGGTGTGGTCCGCCGGTCGGGCAGGCGCGAGCGGCGCGTACGCGCCGCACCGTGCGACGTCGCACGGTGCCCGCCGGCCCGTCGCACGGGGCGCACCCCAGGTCGGCCGACGTTGTCGCGGAAGGTCCCGGAGGCGTCCGGCCGCTTCACCGTAAGCCGATCGAGGTGTCCTGTCGACAGCCGATCGAAGTGTCCTGTCGACGGGACGCACCCGCCGCGGCACCCGCCCCGGCGACCGCTTGACCCGGCCGGATCCAGAAGTGAAGGTGTGGGCAGTTCCCCGATCTGACGAGGCGCCCCGCGATGTCCGGGCGGTACGTCCGGGGCCCACCGCCCGCCCGGCGGACGAGCCGCGGTGGCTGCTCGAAGACCGAACTGTCCGATCGAAACCGTTCGCATGGGGTGATGGCTGTGCATGATCCGTTGGAGTCGGGCCGCTCGCCGGAGGTGGTCGCCGACGGGACCGGACCGCTCCCCGACCCGACGGTCCCGGCCCTGTTCGAGCGGCAGGCCCGCCTGACGCCCGAAGCCGTCGCCGTGGTCGGCGGCGACGCGCACCTGACGTACCGCGAACTCGACGAGCGGGCCGGGCACGTGGCCGCGGCGCTGACCGCGCGCGGCGTCGGACCGGAGTCACTGGTCGGCGTGTGCCTGCCCCGTTCCGCCGACACGGTCGTCGCACTGCTGGGCATCCTGAAGGCCGGCGGCGCCTACCTGCCGCTCGATCCCGACTACCCGGCCGAGCGGGTCGAGTTCATGTTGGGCGACGCGCGGCCGGTGCTGCTGCTGGAGGACGCGCGCCCGGTGCTGCCGGCGGACACGGCCCGGCGGCGCCCGCCCTCCCTGACCCTGCCGGAACTCCTCCGCGCCGACGGCCCGGGGAAGGCGGCGGACCCGGGCGCCACGGGAGACCGAGGCGGCGGCGCCGCCCCGCGCCGGCACCCCGCCGGCCTCACGTACGTGATCTACACGTCCGGCTCGACCGGGACGCCCAAGGGCATCGGCGTCACCGACCGGGACGTGGTGGCACTGGCCGGTGACAGCCGCTTCCGGGGCGGCGCCCACGCGAGGGTGCTCCTGCACTCCCCGCCGGCCTTCGACGCCTCCGTCTACGAACTGTGGGTCCCCCTCCTCAACGGTGGCCGGGTCGTGGTGAGTCCGGCCCTCGACCTCACCCCCGACGCCCTGGCCGCCGTCGTGGCCCGCCAGGGCATCACCGCGATCTGGCTGACCAGCGCCCTGTTCGACGTGCTGGTGGAGGAGGACGTCCACGCCCTGGCCGGGCTGCGCGAGGTCTGGGTGGGCGGCGACCGGGTCTCGCCTCGGTCCGTGGAACGGGCCATGGCCGCCTGCCCGGACATCACCTTCGTCAACGGCTACGGCCCGACCGAGACCACCGTCTTCGCCACCAGCCACCGCATCGCCCGTCGCCCTGCGTCCGAGGCCGGAAGCCAGGTGCCGATCGGCAGACCCCTGGACACCCTGCACGCCCGCGTCCTGGACGAGGCCCTGTGCCCCGTCGCCCCCGGCGCCCTGGGCGAGCTCTACGTCGCCGGCGCCGGCGTCGCCCGCGGCTACCTGAACCGTCCCTCGCTCACCGCCGGCCGGTTCACGGCCGACCCCTTCGGCCCCCCCGGCGGGCGCATGTACCGCACCGGCGACCTGGTCACCGTCGACACCGACGGAGACCTCCTCTACCAGGGCCGCGCCGACACCCAGGTCAAGATCCGCGGCTTCCGCATCGAACCCGGCGAGATCGAGGCGGCGCTGCTGGCGCACCCGGACGTCGCCCACGCCGCCGTCGTCGCGCGCGAGCACGGCACGGGCACGGCCCGGCAGCTCGTCGGGTACGTGGTCCCCGCCCGGCGGCGCGCCGCGGCCGACACCGGCGACGTCACCGACGGGCACCGTGCCGCCGCCCCGGCCGTCGGCCCGCCCCCGCCCGGCGCGGCCGGGAGCACCGGCGACCTCGGCGAACCCGGTTCCACCGACCTCGCCACCGACCTCGTTCGGGACGTGGCACAGCGCCTGCCCGCCTACATGGTGCCCGCCGCGATCGTGCTGCTGGAGCGGCTGCCCCTGACGGCGAACGGCAAGCTCGACCGGGCCGCGCTGCCCGCCCCCGGGCCCACCGGCGGCTCCCCTTACCGGGCGCCGCGCACCCCGCACGAGGAGGTCCTGGCCGCGGTCTTCGCCGAGGTCCTGGACCACCCCGGGATCGGCATCGACGACGACTTCCTCACCCTGGGCGGCGACAGCATCCAGTCGATCCAGGTCGTGGCCCGGGCCCGGGCCCTGGGCGTCGAAGTCACCTCCCGCGAGGTGTTCCGCCGCCGGACCGTGGCCGCGCTCGCCGCGGCCGCGGGCTCGGTCGACCCCCGGACGCGCCCCGTGCTTCCCGAACTCGCCGGCGGGGGCAGCGGCCCCATGCCGCTGATGCCGGTCGCGCACTGGATCGGCGACCACGCCCCCGGCTTCGGCCGGCTGCTCCAGGCGGTCGTCCTCGACCTGCCCGAGGACATCGACGAGGACGGCCTGGCCGCCACCCTCGCCGCCGTCCTCGACCGGCACGACCTGCTGCGGGCCCGCCTGACGGCCGACGGGATGTTCGTCGCGCCGCCCGACACCGTGGACGCCGCAGCCCTGATCCGCACCGTCGACCACGACGGCGTGTACTCCGGCGGGGCCTGGCGCGACCTGCTCGCCCGCGAACTCGACGCGCTGGCAGGCCGGCTGGACCCCGCGGCGGGGCGGATCGCCGCCTTCGTCCGGTTCCGCCCGCCGTCCGGGCCGGGACGACTGCTGATCGGCATCCACCACCTGGTGATCGACGGGGTCTCCTGGAAGATCCTGCTCCCCGACCTCGCCGCCGCCTGGAAGCAGGTCCGCGCGGGCCGCCGACCCGAACTGGCCACGCCGGTGACCTCCGCCCGGCGCTGGGCCCACGCCCTGGCCGAAGAGGCCCTGCGCCCCGAGCGGGTGGCCGAACTGCCGCGGTGGCGCGCCGTCGTGGACGGCCCCGACCCGGTTCTCGGCGCCCGCCGCCTGGATCCGGCCGTGGACGTGCGCGCCACCGTCGGCAAGGTGCGCGTACGGCTCTCCGCCGAGGTGACGGCGCCGCTGCTGACCACGGTTCCGGCCGCCTTCCACGGCGGTGTCAACGACGTGCTCCTCGCCGCGCTGGCCATGGCGGTCTCCGCGTGGCGCCGTGCCCGGGGCGTGGCGGAGTCCTCGACGCTGCTGCGCCTGGAAGGCCACGGCCGGGAGGAGGACGCCGTCCCCGGAGCCGACCTCTCCCGTACCGTCGGCTGGTTCACCAGCGTCTTCCCCGTACGGTTGGACCTCGCCGGCGCCGACCTCGACGACGCGTTCCGCGGCGGCCCCGCGGCCGGTTCCGTCGTCAAGACGGTCAAGGAGCAACTGGCCGCACTGCCCGGCAAGGGCCTCGGCTACGGCCTTCTGCGCCACCTCAACCCGGACACCGGCCCGGTCCTGGCCCCGTACGGACTGGGCCAGGTCGGCTTCAACTACCTCGGTCGGTTCTCCGCCGCCGACATGCCCGAGGAACTGCGCGGCCTGGGCTGGACGCAGACCCCCGAGGTGGCCGAGTACACCGAGTTCGCCGAACTCGATGCCGGACACGACCCGGCCATGCCCGCCCTGTGCGAGCTGGACGTCAACGCGATGGTCGCCGACACACCCGGCGGGCCCCGGCTGGGCGCCGTCTTCGGGGCGCCCGCGGGCGTGCTCTCCACCGCCGAGGTGGGCGAACTCGCCGGGCTCTGGCAAGACGCCCTGGAGGCGCTGGCCCGGCACACCGCCACCCCCGGCGCGGGCGGTCTGACCCCTTCGGACCTCCCAGTGCTGAAGGTGTCCCAGACCGAGATCGAGGCCTGGGAGAAGCAGTACCCCGGCCTCGCCGACGTGTGGCCGCCGACCACCACCCAAGCCGGTCTCCTGCACCACTCCGGGCTGGCCGGCGCCGACGCCGACACCTACCAGGTGCAGCTCGTGTTCGGGTTCACCGGCGCGGTCGACGCCGCCCGGATGCGCCGAGCCGGCCAGGCCCTCCTGGACCGGCACACCGGGCTGCGCACCGTCTACGCGGCCGGCGCCGAGGGCGACACCGTCCAACTGGTCGTCGACGGCGCGGAACTTCCCTGGCGGGAGGTCCGGCTGTCCGCGGCGGGGTTCGAGGACTTCCTCGCCGCCGACCGGGCCGTGCCCTTCGACACGGCGACGCCCCCGCTGCTGCGGATGACCCTCGCCCGCATCGTTCCCGGGGACGGGGACGGGGACGGGGACGGGGACGGGGACGTGGACGTGGACGTGGAGGGCGGCGGGGACGGGGACGGCGGCGGCCCGGGGGCAGGCGCCGCGGCCACCGGGCGGACCGAGGTCGTCCTCACCGCCCACCACGTCCTCTTCGACGGCTGGTCCGAACCGCTGCTGATGCGCGACCTGTTGGACCTGTACGCCGCCACCGCGGGTGCCCCGGCCCCCGTCGCGGCGCCCTCCTTCGCCGGATTCCTCGCCCTGCTCGGCCGCAGTGACGCCACCGCTTCCGCGGCCGCGTACACCGCCTCGCTGGAGGGGGTGGACGCCGCCACCCTGATCGCCCCCGACAGCGGCGCCACCAGCGGTACCGACGGCGACGCCACCGGGTTCGGCGAGCTGGAGCTGCCCCTGAACGCGGCCGAGGCCGAGGCCCTGACCCGCCGGGCCGCCGCCTGCGGCACCACCCCCAACAGCGTGCTCCAGGCGGCCTGGGCCGCGGTCCTCACCGAACTGACCGGCCGCACCGACGTGCTGTTCGGCACCACCGTCTCCGGCCGCCCGCCCGGCCTGGAGGATGTCGACTCCACCGTCGGGCTGTTCATCAACACCCTGCCGGTACGGGTCCGCGTCACCCCCGGTGAGCCGTTCGCCGACGTCGCCGCCCGGGTGCAGGACGACCAGGCCGCTCTGCTGGACCACCACGACTGCGCCCTCGCCGACCTCCACGAGGCCACCGGGCTGAAGGTCCTCTTCGACACCCTGGTCGTCTACCAGTCCCATCCCTTCGACCGCGCCGCCATCGCCCGGTCGGCCGCCGCGGCCGGACTGTCCGAGCCGACGTTCCGCAACATCGCCGGCTCCCACTACCCGCTCGTGGTGATGGCCGACCAGGACCCGGTGCCGCGCCTGCGCCTCCAGTACCGGCACGGCTCCCTCGACCGGGATCGAGTGGCCCGGATCGGCGACCGACTGACGCGTGTGCTGCGGGCGTTCGCCGCCGACCCGCGCGTCACGATCGCCGCCGCGTTGGCCCCCGCACCCGACGGTCCCCGCACGCGGACCGCCGCCCCGGCCCGGGCCCTGCCGGACCCGACGGTCCGGGCCCTGCCGGACCACGAGGCCCGGGCCGCCCGCGATGCCGACGCCCCGGCGCTCGTCACCGCCCGGGGGACGACCACCGCGGGCCGGCTGCCGGACCGCGCCGGCCGTCTCGCCGCCGCACTGCGCGCCACCGGAGTCGCACCGGCCGACGTCGTCGCCGTGGCCTGCACCGACCCGGCCGAACGGGCCGTGGCACTGCTGGCCGTGCTCACCGCGGGAGGCTGCGCCCTGCCGCTCGACCCCGCGGACCCCGCCGCCTGGACCACGGCGGTGCTCCGCGAGGCCCGCCCCGTCGCCGTCGTCACCGCGGCGGCTACCGGCCACCGCCCGTGGGGCGACCTGCCCGAGATCCCGGTGGAGCCAGGGCAGGACCTCCTCAAGGACGCGCCCGCCGCCGGTTCCGTCGTACGCCCCGCCTGGCCCGTCCACCACCCCGCATGGCCGGCCCTCCTGACCTACGCCCCGGACGCCGCGGCCCGCCCGTACGGGACCCTCCTCACACACGCCGCGCTCGCGGCCGCGACCGACGACCCGGCGGCACCCCCGACCACCCCCGCCGCGGAGCCCCTGTCCGCCGGCCCGGACACCCCCGCGGCCGACCTCCTCCGAGCCCTCCTGGCAGGCCGGACCATCGAGGTCCACGCAGGCGCGGACGCACCACCCGCCGGCCCCGCCGGCACCGGTCCGGCCCGGGTCCTCACCCCTTCGCTCGCCCCGGCCGATCCCGGTGCGACCGGCGAGCTCTACCTGACCGGGCTGCGCGCCCAGGGCGGGGCCCACGCCACCGTGCCGACCGCCGCCCGGTACGTCGCCGACCCGTACGGGCCGCCCGGATCCCGCATGTACCGCACCGGGCTGAGCGTCCGCGCCGATGTCGACGGCGGCGTGCCGCGGGCGGGGACCGAAGACCCCGGGACCGGTCACCGGGCCGTACGGGCCGTCCTGCTGGACCACCCCGATGTCGTGGCGGCGGCCGCCGTGCCTCCCGCGGACCCGGCCAGCGGCCCCGCCCCCGCCGCGTACGCCGTGCTGCGCGAGCGAGCCGCCGTCACCGGCGAGGAACTGCGCGGCCACGTCGCGGGCCTGCTCCCGCGGCACCTGGTGCCCGGCACCGTGCAGTTGCTCGACCGGTTGCCGCTGACCGCCACCGGACGCCTGGACACCCGAGGACTGCCCGCGCCCGCCACGCCCCGGCGCGCACCGGGCGACGCCCGCGAAAGCAGGCTGACCCGGCTGTTCACGGCCGTCCTGGGACGCGAACACGTCGGCGTGGACGACGACTTCTTCGCCCTCGGCGGCAACTCCCTGCTCGCGACCCGCCTCATCGGCCGGATCCGCAACGAGCTGGGCGTCGAGGTCTCCATCCGCGCCGTCTTCCAGCACGCCACCGCCGCCGCCCTCGCGGCGCACTGGGACGAGATCGCCACCGCGAGCGGCCCCCGCTTGCGCAAGATGAGCTAGGAGGACCCAGCATGACCGTCCAGAGCGCGGAGCTCGTCTCCGAGGCCCCGTACATCTGGCGCGCCCGGCGGCCCGACAGCCGCCACCGCCTGATCTGCTTCCCGCACGCCGGCGCCGGCGCCACCGCCTACGCCGACTGGGTGCCCCTGCTGCCCCCCGACATCGAGCTTGTCGCCGTCCAACTGCCGGGCCGTCAGAACCGCATCGTCGAAGAGCCCTTCATCGAGGTCGCCCCGCTGGTCCAGACCCTCGTCCACGCGCTGCGGCCGGTCCTGGGCGGCTCGTTCTCCTTCTTCGGGCACTCCTGCGGCGCCGCCCTCGCCTTCGAACTCGCCAAGGCGCTGCGGGCCCGGGGCGGGCCGGTTCCCCGGGCCCTGTTCCTCTCCGCGCAGCCCGCCCCCGGGGCCACCGGCGTACGGCCGCTGTACGACCTGCCCGACGAGGAGTTCCACCAGGCGATGACCGAACTCGGCGGGATCGACGAGGAGATCGCCGCCGACGAGTTCGTGATGGCCTCCCTGCTGCCTGTGCTCCGGGCGGACTTCACCCTGTGGGAACGCCACCGCACCGCCCCGGACGTGCCACTGGACTGCCCGATCACCGTCATCGCCGGCGACGGCGACCCCCGGGCCCCCAGGGAGTCCGTGGAGGGCTGGCGCGACCAGACCACCGGCGCCTTCGAGGTGCACTTCCGGCCCGGCGGCCACTTCTACTTCATGGACTCGCCCGCCGGGGTCGTCGACCTGATCGCGGCCCGAGTACCGGCCGCGCGGCAACCGGGGAGGACCGCGTGAGCGACCACCACGACCCGATCGCCGAGGCCCTGGACGCCGTCACCGAGGCCGTTCGCTCCGTACCGGGCGTCGGCGAGGCCGCTGCCGCCGTACGCCGCGGGTTGCGACCCGCCCCGGCCCCCCACCCGGCCGCGGCGCCGGCGGAGCCGGACCCCGCGGACGCCACCCCGGCCGACCTGGACGGCGGCCCGTTCACCGTCCCGGAGGGCGCGCCCGCCACCCTCCGGGAGGCCCTCGTCGCGGCGGCGGCGACCGCACCCGACAAGGGCACGATCTTCATCCGCAAGGGACGCGAGGACGTCCTGCGCACCTACCCCGAACTCCTGGACGCCGCACAGCGGGTGCTGAGCGGCCTGCGCGCCGCCGGCCTTCGGCCCGGAGACGCGGCGCTGTTCCAGTTCGACGACAACGAGGACTTCCTCACCGCCTTCTGGGCCTGTGTCCTCGGCGGGTTCGTCCCCACCCCGGTCGGCGTGGCCACGACCTACCGGGCGGCCAACGAGACCAACCGCAAGCTGCACAACGCCTGGACCCTGCTGGACCGGCCCGTGCTGCTCACCGACGATGCCACCGCGGGGGCGCTCGCCGACGTGCGCACGCTGTGGGACGAGCCCGAGGTCCGGATCCTCACCGTCGGCGCCCTGCTCGACCACGCCCCCCTCGCGCCCGCCGACTGGTTCGACGCCACCCCCGGGTCCCCGGTCCTCAACCTGCTGACCTCCGGCAGCACCGGCGTGCCCAAGTGCGTGCAGCACACCAACGCGAGCGTGGCCGCCCGCTCCCTGGCGGTCGCCGCGCACTGCGGGCTCACCGAGGACGACGTCAGCCTCATCTGGATGCCGTTCGACCACGTCACCGTCGCCATGTACAACGTCCGTGACGTGTTCCTGCGCTGCATGCACGTCAACGCCCGGATCGAGCACTCCCTGGGCGACCCGCTGCTCTGGCTCGACTGGGTGGACCGCTACCGGGCCACCAACCTCTGGGCCCCCAACTTCGTCTTCGCCATGGCCAACGAACGCGCCGACGAGATCCGAGCTCGTTCCTGGGACCTGTCCTGTCTGCGGGAGATCACCAACGCGGGAGAGCCCGTCATCGCCGCGACCAGCCACCGCTTCCTGGAGCTGCTGGCCCCGCACGGGTTGCCGGCCGACGCGATGCGGCCGGTGTGGGGGATGTCGGAGACCTGCTCCGGGGTCACCTACGCCCGCCAGCACCGGGACGACCGGGGGGCGGGTACGGTCGCGATCGACCCGGCGTCGCTCGGCGGCCTCGTGCGGCACCTCGACCCCGGCGCCAAGGAGGCCGTGGTGCTGTCCACCGTCGGCCGCCCGCTGCCCGGCGTCCGGCTCCGGGTCGTCGACGACGCGGGCCGGGTGCTGCCGGAGGGCCGCCTGGGCGAACTGCGGATCCGCGGACTGACCATGATGCGGGGCTACTTCGCCAACACGGAGGCCAACGCGGAGGCCTATGACGCCGACGGCTGGTTCCGCACCGGCGACCTGGCGTTCGTGCACGACGGCGAGGTCGTCATCGCCGGCCGCCGCAAGGACCAGATCATCGTCCGGGGCATCAACTACATGGCGCACGAGATCGAGAGCGTCGTGGAGCGCGTCGACGGCGTGCGGGTCAGTTTCAGCGCGGCCGCCGGCGTGCGCGAGCCCGGCGAGGAGTCCGACCGCCTGGTCGTCTTCCTGGTCCCGCGGCAGTGGGGCGAGGAGGCCCTGACGGCCACCGCCGAGTCGGTACGGTCCACCCTCGCCCGGGAGGCCGGGATCGCCCCCGACCTCGTCGTGCCCGTCACCGAGGCGGAGTTCCCCAAGACCCCCAGCGGCAAGATCCAGCGCAGCGCGCTCGTCGAGGCCTTCCGCTCCGGCGTCTTCGACGGTCGGGCGATCGGCGCGGACGAACCCGAAGCACCGGCGGACGCCTGGCTGTTCGAGCGCCGGTGGGGCCCCGCCCCCGCCGCGGCCCCCGCCCCGCGGGCCGCCGAAGGCCCGGACGCCGACGGTGTCCGCGTCGTCCTGGCCGAGGACACCGACCTGACCCGGCTCGCCGTCGACGGATCCGTCGTCACGGTCCGCCGGGGCGCCGGCCCGGTCAGGGAGGCACCCGGCCGGTACGCCGCCGCCCTCGACGACCGCGACGCCCTGCGCCTGCTCCTGGCGACCGTCGCCGCCGACCACGGCCCGGTCGGCACGGTGATCCTCACCCTGCCGCCCGAACCGGACAGCGACCCGCACGACCGCCTCGCACGGGCCACCGCCGAGTTCGCGGCGCTGGCCGGGGCGCTGGCGGACGGGGCCGCCGACGGTGCCGGGCTGCTCGTCCTCACCTCGGGCTCCGTCCACGCACAGGACGGCGACACCGTCGACCTGGGCACGTGTGCGCTGCCCGCCCTCGTACGGACCGCCGCGGACGAGGACCCCGGCCGGCCGATCCGGCTGGCGGACCTGCCCGCCACCGACCCCGGCGCCTGGCCGGCCGCGGTCCGCGGCGAACTCGCCGACCGCGACCGGCGCGGCGTCGTCGCCGTGCGCGGCGGCGCCCGGCTGCGGCCGCTGCTCGCCCCGGTGACCCCCGGGCCCGCCGCGGACCGGCGGGCCCCGGGCCTCCCGTCGGCGGGCGGCCGGTACCTGGTCACCGGTGGACTCGGCGGGATCGCCCACGACGTCGCCGGGTACCTGGTGGCCGCGCACGGCGCCCGCCTGCTCCTCGTCGGCCGCTCCCCGGCCGACGGCGAACGCGCGGACCGGCTCGCCGCACTGCGCGCGCTCGGCGACGTGGAGTACCGGCAGCTCGACGTCGCCGACACCGCCGCGTTGACCGCGGCCGTCGCCGCGGCCGAGGCCCGCTGGGGCAGCGGCCTGGACGGCGTGCTGCACCTGGCCGGGGCGGACCCGACCGCCCAATGGGAGGACCTGGAACGGCACACCGTCGCCCGCGAGACCCCCGAGGGGTTCGCCGCCCACTACCGGGCCAAGGTCGCCGGCACCCTCGCCGTCGCCGATGTCCTGGAAACCCGGCCCGACGCGCACCTGGTCCTCTTCGGCTCCGTCAACGGGGAATTCGGCGGCCATTCGTTCGGAGCCTATTCCGCCGCCAACGCGTTCCTCGCCGGATTTGCCGACCACTGGCACCACGAACGCCACCGCCCGGTTCACTGCCTGTCCTGGAGCATGTGGACCGGAACGGGAATGAACCGCGGACGCTCCGCGGCCGCTGCCGTGAGCCGCGGATTCCGCGTCATCGACCCTGCGGACGGACTCCAGTTGTTCCTCGACGCGGTCGCCTCACCGCACCACCGCCTCGCCGTGGGCCCGGACCCGTCGAATCCGGCCGTCATGGACGAGTTGGTCCCGGACCGGCTGCGGGCGGGCGAGGCGATCGTGGCGTACACGGCGGAGGGGGTGGCACCCGAGACGGTCCGGGCCGCCGCGGCGGCCGGTCTGCGCCGGTGTCCGGTCCCGATCCGGCTCGTCGAGGTGACGGCGGTCCCCAAGACGGCCGACGGGAACGTGGACACCGCCGCCCTGCTGCGCGACACCGCACCCGGACGGCCCCGCCGGGCCTTCACCGCGCCGGTCGGCGAACGCGAGGAGAAGCTGGCCGCGCTGTGGTCACAGGCCCTGGACGGCGCTCGCGTGGGACGCGACACCTCGTTCTTCGACCTGGGCGGGAACTCCATCCGCGCCACCCGGCTGCTGGCCCTGGTGGAGGACGCCTTCGCGGTCCGGGTCGGCACGCAGGAGCTGTACGAGCACCCCACCCTGGCGGCGATGGCCGAGGCGATCGGCCGCCGACGCGCGGCCTGACCGGCCGGCCCCCACGCCCCACCCGCACCCGCGTGCGCGCGCCGCGGTGGCCTTGTCCCGTCGCCGGGACAAGGCCACCGCGCACGGCGCCCCCTCCCGTCCGCGTTTCCTTGACCCCGCCGTGCGGCGGCGGGAAGTATGCGTCGTGGAAATCCGCGGTGGCGCCCACGAGAAGCGCCCGCACCGCGATGTGTGATTCCGATCCGGACCGCACCGCCGATTCTCCGGATTCCCGTGAACGTCGAACCGCCCCGCGACCGACGCCGAGGGCCGCGCCCGGACAGGCCTCGTCTGCGCAGAAGACCGATCGAGGAGTAGACGCGAAATGATCCCCCTGTCCTTCGCACAGCGCCGCCTGTGGTTCATCGACCGTTTCGAGGGGCCTTCGTCGACGTACAACATCCCCTTCGTCCTGCGCCTGAGCGGAACCCTGGACACCGGCGCCCTCACCGAGGCGCTGAACGACGTGGTCGGCCGTCACGAGAGCCTGCGGACGCTGTTCGTCGAGGACGAGGCCGGCCTCCCGGTCCAGCGGGTGCTTCCCGCCGCCGAGGCGCGCGTCCCGCTCCCCGTCGTCGAAGCGGACCCCGAGGCCCTCGCGGAGGCCGTCGCCGGCGCCGCCGCCCACCGCTTCGACCTCGCCACCGAGATCCCGCTCCGCGCCCTGCTCGTCCGCAGCGCACCGGCCGAGCACGTCCTGGTGCTGACCGTCCACCACGCCGCCGCCGACGGCGAGTCGATGGGCCCGCTCGGCCGCGACCTGGCCGCCGCCTACACCGGCCGGCTGACCGCCACGGCCCCGCAGTGGCCCGAACTCGCCGTGCAGTACGGCGACTACACCCTCTGGCAGCGGGAACTGCTCGGTGACCCCGCCGACCCGGACAGCGTGCTGTCCACCCAACTCGCTTACTGGCGCCGGGAACTGGCCGGAGCCCCCCAGCAGTCGACCCTGTCCGCGGACCGCCCCCGACCCCCGCGGGCAAGCCACCGCGGCGACGCCGTCGAGTTCACCGTCACCCCCGCCCTGGCCCTCGCGGCCGCGGAACTGGGGCGCTCCCGCGGCCTGACCCAGTCGATGGCCATGCAGGCCGCGCTCGCGGTCCTGCTCCAGCACAGCGGCGCCGGGCCGGACGTCACCATCGGCTCGACCATCGCCGGCCGCACCGAGGAGGCGCTGAGCGACCTCGTCGGGTTCTTCGTCAACACCTGGGTGCTGCGCGTGGACCTGTCCGACACCCCCACCACCGAGCAGGTCCTCGACCGGGTCCTGGACAAGGCGCTGTCCGCCTACGACCAGCAGGCGGTGCCCTTCGAACGCCTCGTCGAGGCACTGAACCCGGAGCGCTCCACCGCCTACCACCCCTTCTTCCAGGTGATGTTCAGTTGGCAGAGCGAGGCCGAGATCACCCTCGACCTGCCGGGCCTGACCGCCACCCTGGAGGCGGTCCCCACCCCGACCGCCAAGTTCGACCTGGAGTTCAACTTCACCGCGAGCGGCGACGGCGGGCTGCGCTGCACCCTGGAGTACGCCACCGACCTGTTCGACCGCGACACGGCCGCCGCCCTCGGAGACCGCTTCGTACGCCTCCTCTCCCAACTGGTCGCCGCCCCCGCGGCGCCGATCGCGGTGGCCGACGCCCTGACCCCCGCCGAGCACGCGACGCTGGTCGCCCGCAACGACACCGCCGCGCCCGTCCCGGCCGACGCCACCGTGCCCGCCCTCTTCGCCCGGCAGGCGGCCCGCACCCCCGACGCCGTGGCCGTGGTCTGCGACGGCCGGGAGCTGACCTACCGCGAGCTCGACGCCCGCTCCGACCGGCTCGCCCACGTCCTCGCCGGACACGGCGCCGCACCGGAGACCCTGGTCGGGCTCGCCCTGCCGCGCTCCGCCGACCTGGTCACCGCCCTCCTCGGGGTCTGGAAGTCGGGCGCCGCCTATCTGCCGGTCGACCCCCGCTACCCCAGCGCCCGGCTCGGCCGCATCCTCACCGAGGCCCGTCCCGGCCTGCTGCTGACCGACACCGGGACCGCCCCGGGCCTCCCCGAGGGCGGGGGCCCGCGCCTGCACCTCGACGAACTCGACCTGGACGGCACCGCCCGCCGGCCGCCCACCGTCACCCCGGCACCCGACAACCTCGCCTACGTGATGTACACCTCCGGCTCCACCGGGGTTCCCAAGGGCGTGTCCATCACCCACCGAGGCGTGGTGAACGGAGTGACCGGCCTGGCCCCGGCCGTCGGGCTCGGCCCCGGATCCAGGACGCTGGCCGGAACCTCGGTCAACTTCGACGTGTCCGTCTTCGAGATCGTCACCACGCTCGCCGCCGGCGGCACCGTCGAGATCGTCCGCGACGTGCTCGTCCTCGGCGAACGCGACGGCTGGACGGGCAGTGTGATCAGCACCGTCCCCTCGGTCTTCGCCGAACTCGTCGACCACCTCGCGCACACGACCTCCGTCGACATCGTCGTCTTCGCGGGCGAGGCCCTGCCCTCCTCACTCGTGCGGCGCACCCGGCAGGCCTTCCCCGGGGTCCGGATCGTCAACGCCTACGGCCAGAGCGAGAGCTTCTACGCCACCACCTCCGCCGTCCCCGACGCCGACGGCCCCGACAGCGCCCCCGTCGGCGTACCGCTGGGCAACATGCGGACCTACGTGCTCGGCCCCGGTCTCGCTCCGGTGCCGCCGGGGGTCGTCGGCGAGCTGTACGTCGCCGGCGAGATCGGGCGCGGCTACCGGGACCGGCCCGCCCTGACGGCCGGCCGGTTCGTCGCCGACCCCTTCGGCGCCCCCGGCGACCGCATGTACCGCACCGGCGACCTTGCCCGCTGGAACACCGACGGCGAAGTGGAGTTCGCCGGACGCGAAGACGCCCAGTTGAAGATCCGGGGCTTCCGGATCGAGGCGGGCGAGGTCGAGGCCGCGCTCATCGCCCACCCCGGCGTCGTCCAGGCCGTCGTCACCGCCCATGACCGGCCCGGCGGCAAACAGCTCGTCGCCCACGTCGTGTCCACCGGTGCCGTCGCCGGCACCGAGGCGGCCGTCGACAGCCTCGGGCAGTTGGAGGTCGACCTGACCGCCGGCGTCTCCGCCGCGGAGCTGCGCGCCTTCGCCTCCGAGCGGCTGCCCGAGTTCATGGTGCCCGCCGCCTTCGTGATGCTCGACCGGCTCCCGCTCGCCCCCAACGGCAAACTCGACCGGGCCGCGCTGCCGGCGCCGGAGTTCACCGGCGAGCGCTACCGCGCCCCCGGCTCGGAACGCGAACGCGTCCTGGCCGAGGTGTACGCCGAGGTGCTGGGCCTGGACCGGGTCGGCGTGGACGACGACTTCTTCGCCGTCGGCGGCGACAGCATCCGCTCCATCCAGGTCGTCTCCCGGGCCCGCGCCCGCGGGGTCGAGGTCACCCCGCGCGAGATCTTCCAGCTCCGCACGGTGGCCGAGCTGTCCGCCGCGGCCGGCGAGCGCGAGGCGGCCCGCCCCGTCGCCCTCGCGGAACTCGACGGCGGCGGTGAGGGCTGGATGCCGTTCTCCCCGATCGCCGCCCACCTGCTCGAACAGGGCGGTGGCATCGGCCGGTTCGCGATGTCGGCGGTGGTGGAGTTGCCGGTGGGGATTGATCGGGCGGGTTTGGTGGCGGTGTTGGGTGCGGTGGTGGATCGGCACGAGGTGTTGCGTGCGCGGTTGGTGGTGGGTGGTCTGGTGGTGGGGGAGCGGGGTTCGGTCGATGTGGCCGGGTTGTTGTCGTCGGCGGGTGTCGGGGCTGATGTGCAGGGTGAGTTGGATGTGGCCGCGGGGTTGTTGGATCCGTGGGCGGGGGTGATGGTGCGGTTCGTGTGGTTTGAGGGTGTGGGTCGGTTGTTGGTGGTGGTGCATCACCTGGTGGTGGACGGGGTGTCGTGGCGGATTCTGTTGCCGGATCTGGCGCAGGCGTGGGTGGGGTTGCGGTCGGGGGGTGTGGCGGGGTTGGAGGCTCCGGTGACGTCGGTGCGGCGGTGGTCGCACGCGTTGGTGGAGGATGCCTCGCGCGGGGAGCGGGTGGCGGAGCTCGGGTGGTGGTTGTCGGTGGTGGAGGGGCCGGACCCGTTGTTGGGGTCACGGGCCCTGGATCCCGCCCGAGACACCCAGGCCACCGTCGAGGACCTGTGGACGACCCTCCCGGCCGAGGCGACCCGCGCCCTGCTGACCGACGTCCCCGCCGCCTTCCGCGGCGGCGTCAACGACGGGCTGCTCGCCGCCCTCGCCCTCGCCGTGACCGCCTGGCGCCGCTCCAGGGGCGCCGACGACAGCTCCACCCTGATCCGGCTGGAAGGACACGGCCGGCAGGAGGAAGCCGTACCCGGTGCGGACCTGTCGCGGACGGTCGGCTGGTTCACCACCGTGTTCCCGGTCCGGCTCGACGTCGGTGACGTCGACCTCGACGAGGTGTTCGAGGGGGGTCCGGCAGCCGGCGCCGTTCTGAAGGCCGTCAAGGAACAGCTCCTGGCCGTCCCCGGCAAGGGACTCGGGTACGGGCTGCTGCGACACCTCAACGAGGAGACCGCCGCCGTCCTCGCCCCGCACCCCACCGGCCAGATCGCCTTCAACTACCTCGGCCGCCACTCCTCCACCACCGACATGCCCGCACACCTGCGCGGCAACGGATGGAACCGCGCCGCCGGCACCGAGAGCCTCATCCCGCGGATGGACCCGGACATGCCCGCCCCGTCCGTCCTCGACGTCAACGCCCTGGTCATCGACGGCGAGGACGGACCGCGGCTCACCGCCCGCTTCGCCTTCCCCACCGGACTGCTGTCCCGCGAGGACGTCCGGGAACTCGCCGACCTGTGGCACACCGCACTGGAGGCACTGGCCCGGCACGCCACGCGGCCCGGCGCCGGCGGCCCGACCCCCTCCGACGTACCGCTCGTCACCGTCCGCCAGAACGACCTGGACACCTGGCAGGAGCAGTACCCCGGACTCACCGACGTATGGCCCCTCACCGGCCTCCAGGAAGGCCTGCTCTTCCACGCCCTGCTCGCCGGAACCAGCTTCGACGCCTACCACATGCAGATGGTCCACCACCTGTCGGGCCCCGTGGACCCCGACCGGATGCGCCGCGCCGGCCAGGCCCTCTTGGACCGCCACCCCAACCTGCGCACCGCTTTCGTCCCCGGCCCCTCCGGCGACCGGGTGCAACTCGTCGTCGACGGCGTCCGGCTGCCCTGGCACCACCACGACCTGCGCCACGCGGGCGAGGAGGAACGCGCCGCGGAACTCGCCCGCGTCCTGCGCGAGGACCAGGACGACCACTTCGACCCGGTCCGGCCACCGCTGCTGCGCATGACCCTGCTCACCACCGGAGCGGACCGCGCCGAACTCGTCCTGACCGCCCACCACGTGCTCTTCGACGGCTGGTCCGTCCCCTTGCTGATGCGCGACCTGATGGCGCTCTACGCCTGTGCGGGCGACCCCACCGCGCTGCCCCGGGTCCGCGGCTACCGCGACTTCCTCACCTGGCTCGCCGCCCAGGACCGCGACGCGGCCTCCCGCGCCTGGGCCGAGGAACTCGACGGCGTCGACGAACCCACCCTGCTGGCCCCGACCGCCGGGACCGAACTCCACACCGAGGTCGGACAGGTCGCCGTGCCCCTGCCCGCGGACCTCGCCCGCGACCTCGCCCGGCGCGCCGCACAACTCGGCATCACCCTCAACACCCTGGTCCAGGGCGGCTGGGCGCTGCTCCTGGGCGCCCTCACCGGCCGCCGCGACGTCGTCTTCGGCACCACCGTCTCCGGCCGGCCGCCCGCCGTCACCGGCGTCGACGGCATGGTCGGCCTGTTCATCAACACCCTGCCCGTGCGCGTGGACTGCGCCCCGGCCCGGTCACTGGGCGAACTGCTCACGGACCTCCAGGACCGACAGGCGGCCCTCCTGGACCACCACCACCACGCACTGGCCGACATCCAGAGCGCCGCCGGACTGGCCGCCCTGTTCGACACCGTCGTCGTCTTCGAGTCCTACCCCGTCGACCGGGCCGGCATCAACGCCGCCGGCGACGCCTCCGAGGTGGCCATCACCGGCCTCACCCCGTTCACCGGCAGCCACTACCCGCTCGTGGTGACCGCCGACGCCGACCCCCACCTGCGACTGGCCCTTCAGTACCACCACCACGTCTTCGACCGGCAGACCGTGACCGGCATCGCCGAACGGCTCGGGCACCTGCTGCGCCTGATCGCCGAAGACCCCGAGCGACTCACCGGCCGCGTCGACCCGCTGGGCACGGTGGCCGCCGACGGCCGCACCCCGACCGAGGCGTCCGCGGACGCCGGCCCGCCGGTGCCCGCCGAGACCCTCCCCGGCCTCTTCCGCGCCCACGCCGCCGCCCGCCCCGACGCCCTCGCCGTCGAGGACGACCGGACCGCCCTGTCCTACGCGGAACTCGACGCGCGCTCCGACCGGCTCGCCCACCACCTGAGGGACCTCGGCGCCGGACCCGGCACGATCGTCGCCCTGTGCCTGGAACGCGGCGCGGACCTCCTGACCGGCATGCTCGGCATCATGAAGGCGGGGGCCGCCCACGTCCCGCTCGACCCCGGCTACCCGGCCGACCGGCTCGCCTACATGCTCGCCGACTCCGGCGCCACCCTCGTCGTCACCGCCGGCGACGCTCGCGGCCGGCTCGCACCGGGCGCCGCGGTCGTGGTCGACCTGCAGGCCGACCACGACCGCATCGCCACCCGACCGGCCACCGCCCCGCTCCCGCACCCGCGACCCGAGGACCTCGCCTACGTCGTCTACACCTCGGGTTCCACCGGCCGCCCCAAGGGCGTCCTCGTCACCCACACCGGGTTCGCCGGCCTCGCCGAGGCCATGACCGAGCGCATGCGCATCACCCCCGACAGCCGCGTCCTGCAGTTCGCCTCCGCCAGCTTCGACGGCGCCGCCATGGAGGTGCTCATGGCACTGGCGAGCGGCGCCGCCCTCGTGCTGCCGCCCCACGGCCCGCTGGTCGGCGAGGCACTCGGCCGGTTCCTGCGCGAACGCCGCGTCACCCACGCCCTGCTCGTCCCCTCCCTGGTCGCCACCCTCGACCCCGAGGGGCTGGACGGACTGCGCACCCTGGTCGTCGGCGCCGAGGCGGCCGGCGAGGAGCTCGTCCAACGCTGGGCGCCGGGCCGCCGACTGATCAACGCCTACGGGCCCACCGAGACCACCATCGTGGCCACCCTGAGCGAGCCGCTCGCGGGTCCCGGCGTCCCGCCCATAGGCCGCCCGCTGCCGCACACCCGGATCCACCTGCTCGACCACGCCCTGCGGCCGGTCCCCGTCGGCGTCCCCGGCGAGCTGTACATCGCCGGCCCCCACCTGGCCCGCGGCTACCACGGCCGCGGCGCCCTGACCGCGGCACGCTTCACCGCCGACCCCCACGGCGGGCCCGGTGAGCGGATGTACCGCTCGGGCGACGTGGCCCGCATGCGCGAGGACGGCACCCTGGAGTACCTCGGACGCGCAGACGACCAGGTCAAGATCCGCGGCTTCCGCATCGAACTCGGCGAGGTCGAGAACGTTCTGAGCGGCCACCCCGGCGTGGAACAGACCGTCGCCGTCGTCCGCGAGGGACCCTCCGGCGGCCGGATCCTCGTCGCGTACGCCGTCCCCGCGGCCACGGCCGTCGCCCTGCCGGGCACCGCCCGCCCCGACACCGGCCCGCTCGCGACCGCTCTGCGCGCCCACGCCGAAGCCGGCCTGCCCGGCTACATGGTCCCCTCCGCGTTCGTCCTCCTCGACGCCCTCCCCACGACCCCGAGCGGCAAGCTGGACCGCGCCGCGCTCCCGCAGCCGGAACTGGGCGGCGCCGAAGGCGGCCGGGAACCCCGGACCGTCCGCGAAGAGGTGCTGTGCACCCTGTTCGCCGAGGTCCTCGGACTCCGGAAGGTCGGCATCGACGAGAACTTCTTCGCCCTCGGCGGCCACTCCTTGCTCGCCACCCGCCTGATCGGCCGGATCCGGGCCACGCTGGGCGCCGAGGTCCCGCTGCGCGCCCTGTTCGACGCCCCGACCGTCGCGAAGCTCGCCCTCCAGCCCGCCCTCGGCGTCCCCGCCCGGCCCGAACTCCGGCGCGCCGACGACCGTCCCGACCGGGTGCCGCTCTCCTTCGCGCAGCGACGCATCTGGTTCGTGGACCGGTTCGAGGGCGCCTCGGCGACCTACAACCTGCCCCTGGTGCTGCGGCTGACCGGGCCGCTGGACCTCCCCGCCCTCAACCGCGCCCTCCACGACGTGATCGCCCGCCACGAGGCGCTGCGCACCCTGATCGGCGAGGACGCCGACGGTGTCCCCTTCCAGCAGGTCTCGCCCGCCACGACGGTGAACGTGCCGCTGCCCGTGGTCGAGTGCGGCCCCGGGGAACGGGACACCCCCGACGCCGCCGTCGCCCGCGCGGTCTCCCACGTCTTCGACCTCGCCGCCGACCTGCCCCTGCGTGCGACCGTGCTGCGCCTGGGACCCGCCGACCACCGCCTCGTCCTCGTCATCCACCACATCGCCGGCGACGGCGAGTCCATCCCGCCGCTCATGCGGGACCTCGGCGCCGCCTACGAGGCCCGCCTGGCCGGCCGGGACCCCGGCCTGCCCGCTCCGGCCGTCCGCTACACCGACTACGCCCGCTGGCAGCGCGACCTCCTCGGCGACGAGGCCGATCCCCTGAGCCTCATGGCCCGTCAGTCCGCCTACTGGCGGACGGAACTGGACGGCCTGCCCCAGCCGATCGCGCTGCCGACCGACCGGCCCCGCCCCGCCGCCCCCAGTCACCGCGGCGGCCTGGTCGAGTTCACGCTCGACCCCGCCCTCGCGCGGGCCGTGGCCGACCTGGGCCGGGCGCACGGCGCGACCGTCTCGATGGTCCTCCAGGCGGCCCTGGCGGTCCTGCTGCGCGAGTCCGGCGCGGGTGACGACGTCGCCATCGGGTCCCCCATCGCCGGCCGCACCGACGAGGCACTGGCCGACCTCGTCGGGTTCTTCGTCAACACCTGGGTGCTGCGCGTCCGGATGGACTCCGACCCCTCCTTCACCGACGTCCTCGCCCAGGTGCGCGACCGGGCGCTGGCGGCGTACGACAACCAGGACGTGCCCTTCGAACGACTCGTGGAACTCCTCAACCCCGACCGCTCCACCTCTCACCACCCGCTGTTCCAGGTGATGTTCGGCTGGCAACACATCGTCCGGGAGGACTTCGAGCTCAGCGGTCTGCGGGTGTCCCTGGACACCGTCGCCAACGACACTGCGAAGTTCGACCTGTTCCTCACCATGGCCGACATCCCCGGCACCGGCGTCGTCGGTGGCCTGGAGTACGCCACCGACCTCTACGACCGGGCCACCGCCGAGGAGTTCACCCGCCGGTTCACCGACCTGCTCGCACGGGTCGCCGACACCCCGGACCGCCCGCTGCCCGCGCCCGGCGCCGCGGCCACCGCCGCCATCCGGCAGCCGGCCGTGCGCGCCGCCGCCGTCGACCGCACCCGGGTGGAGGCGGCCCTCACCGCCCACCCCGGCGTGGCCGAGGCCGTCGTCATCACCCACGACGGGACCGGCAACGGCCGCCGCCTGGTCGCCTACACGGTCCCCGCCACCTCGGACGGGGACCCCGCGGACGCCCTGGAACTCACCCCCGGCGCCTCGGCCGCCCAGCTCAGGGACTTCCTGACCGGACGGCTGCCCGCCGAACTCGTCCCCGCCGTGTTCGTGTCCCTGCCGGCGCTGCCGCTCGGCCCCGACGGACGGCCCGACCCCGCGGCACTGCCCGAACCGGTCTTCACCGGCGGCGACTACCGCGCCCCCGGCACCAGGCAGGAACAGGTCCTGGCCGAGGTGTACGCCGAGGTGCTGGGCCTGGACCGGGTCGGCGTCGACGACGACTACTTCCTGGTCGGCGGCGACAGCATCCGCTCCATCCAGGTCGTGGCCCGCGCCCGGGCCCGCGGCGTGTCCGTGACCCCGCGGCAGATCTTCGAACTCCGCACGGTCGCCGAACTCGCCTCCGCCGCGACCCTCACCGAGGGCGCCACCGCCGCCCCCGCACGGCCCGCCGACGACGGCGAGGGCTGGATGCCGCTCCTGCCGATCGCCCGGCACCTCCTCGAACTCGGAGGGAACATCGGCCGGTTCGCGATGTCGGCGGTGGTGGAGTTGCCGGTGGGGATTGATCGGGCGGGTTTGGTGGCGGTGTTGGGTGCGGTGGTGGATCGGCACGAGGTGTTGCGTGCGCGGTTGGTGGTGGGTGGTCTGGTGGTGGGGGAGCGGGGTTCGGTCGATGTGGCCGGGTTGTTGTCGTCGGCGGGTGTCGGGGCTGATGTGCAGGGTGAGTTGGATGTGGCCGCGGGGTTGTTGGATCCGTGGGCGGGGGTGATGGTGCGGTTCGTGTGGTTCGAGGGTGTGGGTCGGTTGTTGGTGGTGGTGCATCACCTGGTGGTGGACGGGGTGTCGTGGCGGATCCTGTTGCCGGATCTGGCGCAGGCGTGGGTGGGGTTGCGGTCGGGGGGTGTGGCGGGGTTGGAGGCTCCGGTGACGTCGGTGCGGCGGTGGTCGCACGCGTTGGTGGAGGATGCCTCGCGCGGGGAGCGGGTGGCGGAGCTCGGGTGGTGGTTGTCGGTGGTGGAGGGGCCGGACCCGTTGTTGGGGTCACGGGCCCTGGATCCCGCCCGAGACACCCAGGCCACCGTCGACCACCTCTCCGTCCATCTTTCCGCCCCGGTCACCGAGGCCCTGCTCGCCGCCCTCCCGGCGGCGTTCCGCGGCGGCGTCAACGACGGGCTGCTCGCCGCCCTCGCCCTCGCCGTGACCGCCTGGCGCCGGAACCGCGGCGACGAGGAGTCCTCGGTCCTCCTCCGCCTGGAAGGACACGGCCGGGAGGACGACGCGGTCGAGGGCGCGGACCTGTCGCGGACGGTCGGCTGGTTCACCACCGTGTTCCCGGTCCGGCTCGACGTCGGTGACGTCGACCTCGACGAGGTGTTCGAGGGGGGTCCGGCGGCCGGCGCCGTTCTGAAGGCCGTCAAGGAACAGCTCCTGGCCGTCCCCGGCAAGGGACTCGGGTACGGGCTGCTGCGGCACCTCAACGAGGAGACCGCCGCCGTTCTCGCCCCGCACTCCACCGGCCAGATCGCCTTCAACTACCTCGGCCGGTTCGCCGCCACCGACATGCCCGCCCACCTCAGGGGAGAGGGCTTCACCGAAGCGGGCACCGGGCTGACGGCGGCCCTCGACCCCGCCATGCCGGCGATGGCGACCGTCGACGTCAACGCCTTCGTCGCCGACACCGACAACGGCCCCGCCCTCCAGGCCCGCTTCGACTTCCCCACCGGCCTGCTGTCCCGCGAGGACGTCCGGGAACTCGCCGACCTGTGGCACACCGCGCTGGAGGCACTGGCCCGGCACGCCACGCGGCCCGGCGCCGGCGGCCTGACCCCCTCCGACGTACCGCTCGTCACCGTCCGCCAAGGCGAACTGGAGACCTGGGAGAAGCAGTACCCCGGCCTCGCCGACGTATGGCCCCTCACCGGCCTCCAGGAAGGCCTGCTCTTCCAGTCCCGGCTGGCCGAGTCCGGGCACGACGCCTACCACGTCCAGATGGTCCACCACCTCGACGGAGAGGTGGACCCCGACCGGATGCGCCGCGCCGGCCAGGCCCTCCTGGACCGCCACGCCGCCCTGCGCACCGCCTTCGTCCCCGGCCTGTCCGGCGACCGGGTGCAACTCGTCGTCGACGGCGTCCGGCTGCCCTGGCGACAGGAGGACCTGCGGGACCTGGACGACGAGGCCCGCGACGACGCCCTGCGGCGCTTCCTCGACGCCGACCGGCAGGACCACTTCGACCCCGCCGTCGCACCGCTGCTGCGCATGGCACTGCTGCGGACCTCCGACACGGACGCCCGGCTCGTGCTGACCGCGCACCACGTCCTCTTCGACGGCTGGTCCCTGCCCCTGCTGACCCGCGACCTGATGGCGCTCTACGCCTCCGCGGGCGACCCCACCGCGCTGCCCCGGGTCCGCGGCTACCGCGACTTCCTCACCTGGCTCGCCGCCCGGGACCACGAGGCCTCCGCACGGGCCTGGGCCGAGGAACTCGACGGCACCGACGAGCCGACCCTCCTCGCCGTCGGCAGGGGCGGGCCCGACCCCGACCCCGCCGCCGACGCGGACACCGGCGACACCGGCCGGCTCGACGTCCCGCTCACCCCCGACACGGCTCGCGAGTTGACCCGGCGCGCCGCCGAACTGGGCGTCACCCTCAACACCCTGGTCCAGGGCGCGTGGGCGCTGGTGCTCGCCGGCCTGACCGGCCGCCGGGACGTCGTCTTCGGCACCACCGTCTCCGGCCGCCCGCCCACCGTCCCCGACGCCGACGCGATGGTCGGACTGTTCATCAACACCCTGCCGGTCCGGGTCCGCCTCTCCCCGTGGGACACCCTCGGCGAAATGCTGACCGCGCTCCAAGGCCGGCAGGCCGCCCTGCTGGACCACCATCACGTCTCACTCGCCGACGTCCAGCGCTCCACCGGGCTGCCCGTCCTCTTCGACACCGTCGTCGTCTTCGAGTCCTTCCCCGTCGACCGCACGGCCATCGCCGAGGCCGGCGGCGACGCCGGGGTCCGAGTGGCCCGGATCGGCTCCGACGGCGGCACCCACTACCCGTTCGGCGTCGCCGCCACCGCCGACCCGCACCTGCGGATCGCCATGCGGTACCGGCAGCCCCTGGTCGGCGCCGGCACCGCCGAGGACGTCGCCGAGCGGTTCGCGCGGGTCCTGCAGCTCATCGCGGCCGACCCCGGCACCCCGCTCGGCGTCCTGGACACCCTCACCGGCCCCGACCGGGACAAGGTGCTCGCCGGTTTCAACGACACCGCCCGCGAGACGGCCCCCGGGACCGTCGCCGAGCAGTTCGCCCGCCAAGCGGCCGCCACCCCCGACGCCGTCGCCGTCCACTTCGAGGGCCGGCGATCGACCTACCGGGAGATCGACGCCCGCTCCGACGCCCTGGCCCACGAACTCGCCCGGCACGGGGTGGGGCCCGAGACGGTGGTGGCGGTGTCCGTACGGCGCTCGCCCGCCCTGGTCACCGCCCTGCTCGCGGTCCTGAAGGCCGGCGGCGCCTACCTGCCGGTCGACCCGGCCCTGCCCCCCGGCCGGATCGCGTTCATGGCGCGGGACTCCGGTGCCCGGCTCGCCCTCGTCGACGCCACGACCGCCGACGCCCTGTCCGCGTCTGAGGTCCCCGCCCTGCGGGTCGACGCGCCGCCGCCGGCGCCCACCGAAGCCGAGACCGCCACCGGGGCCGTGCCGGGCGTCCGCGCCACCGTCGACAACACCGCGTACGTCATCTACACCTCCGGTTCCACCGGCCTCCCCAAGGGAGTGGCCGTCACCCACCGGGGCTTGGCCGGCCTGGTCCTGTCCCACGTGGAACGGCTGGCGTTCACCCCTGCCGACCGCATGCTGCAACTGGTCTCGCCCAGCTTCGACGTCTCGCTGTGCGAGGTGTTCACCGCCCTGCTCTCCGGTGCCTCGCTGGTGATGGCGGACGCCGCCGAACTGGTCCCGGGCACGCCGCTGGCCGACACCGTCGAGCGGCACGGGGTGACCCACCTGATGCTCACCCCGACCATGCTCGCCGCCATGCCCGACGGATCCATGTCGGGTCTGTCCTGCCTGGTCCTGGGTGGCGAGGCGGCCGCCCCCGACCTCGTCGCCCGCTGGACGCCCGGCCGGCGCGTGGTCAACGTCTACGGCCCGACCGAGGCCACCGTCTGCGCCACCATGAGCCTGCCCCTCACCGGCGACGGCGGCGCCCGCCCCATCGGCCGGCCGGTCGCCGGTACCCGCGTCCACGTCCTCGACGGCGCGCTGCGCCCCGTCCCGCCCGGCGTCCCGGGCGAGCTGTACATCGCGGGCGCCGGGTTGGCCCGCGGCTACACGGGTCGGCCGGCCCTGACCGCCGGCCGGTTCCTCGCCTCCCCCTTCGGCGCACCCGGCGAGCGGATGTACCGCACCGGCGACGTGGTCGAGTGGACCGGCGACGGCGACCTGCTCTTCCGCGGGCGGACCGACGAACAGGTCAAGATCCGCGGGTTCCGCATCGAGCTCGGCGAGATCGAGGCCGCGCTGCGCGACCACCCGGACGTCCGGGAGGCGGTCGTCGTCGTCGACACCCGCACGGGCGATCGCCGGCTCGCCGGGTACGTCGTGGCCGCCGGAGAGGCCGAGCCCGGCCCGGCCGATCTGGCCCGCCACCTGCGCGACCGGTTGCCCGGACACATGGTTCCGCCCTCGCTCCTCGTCATCGACGCGGTGCCGCTCACGGCGAGCCGCAAACTCGACCGCCGCGCCCTGCCCGCGCCCGACACGGCCCGGACCACGGCCGGACGCGCCCCGCAGAGCACCCGGGAGGCCATCATGTGCGGCCTGTTCGCCGAGGTGCTGGGGACCGGCCCGGTCGGGTCCACCGACGACTTCTTCGACCTGGGCGGCCACTCCCTGCTCGTCAACCGGCTGGTGACCCGGATCCGGGCCGTCCTGGGCGTCGAGGTGCCGCTGCGCGTGGTCTTCCAGTCGCCGACGGCCGCCGGACTCGCCGCCCGCCTCGAAGCGGACAGCGGCGTCGGCACCGCCTCGGACGCCGACCCGTTCGCGCCCGTCCTGACCGTCAAGGGAGACGGGGACCGCGAACCGCTGTGGTGGGTGCACCCCGGCGGCGGCCTGAGCTGGCCCTACCTGGGCTTCGCCGGACTGCTCCCCAAGGACCGGCCGGTGTACGGGCTCCAGGCGAAGGGCTTCGACGGGTCGACTCCGCTGCCCGGCTCGGTGGCGGAGATGGTCGACGACTACGTGGCGGAGGTCCTGGCGGTGCAGCCCGAAGGGCCCTTCCACCTGATGGGCCTGTCCAGCGGCGGCACCCTGGCCCACGCGATGGCCGCGGAACTGCGGCGTCGCGGACACGAGGTGGGACTGGTGGCGCTGCTCGACAGCGTGCCGAGCAGCAGTCTCGCCGGCCGGCCCCTGCCGACCGAGACCGAGTTCCGCGACTACTTCGCCCAGCACCTCACCGGAGCCGTCGGCGCCGACGACTACGAGAGCCTCGTCGAGACCGCCGTTCGGATCGGGCTCAACTACACGTCCCTGATGCCCGGCTTCCCGGTGCCCGTCTTCGACGGCGACGTGCTGCTCTTCGACGCGGTGCCCAAGCCGGAGGGCACCTACGCGCCGCCGTGGGCGCCGTACGTCGGCGGCACCGTGCACCGCCACCCCGTCCACGCCGCCCACGAGGACCTGTACCTGCCGGGACCGGCGGCGGAGATCTGCGCCGTCATCACCCGCGAACTCGCCGGCCGCTGAGCCGCCGTTCCGGCGGCGAGCGCGCCCGCCGGTCCCGCTTTTCCGACACGAGGGGAAATCGCATGGATACCAGTGCTCCGGAGACCTACGACGTCGTGGGCGTCGGCTTCGGGCCCTCCAACCTGTCGCTGGCCGTCGCACTGGAGGAGGGCCCGCATCCGGTCAGCTCCGCCTTCTTCGAGCGGCAGCCGTCGCTGGGCTGGCACCGGGGCATGCTGCTGCCCTCGGCGAAGATGCAGGTGTCCTTCCTGAAGGACCTGGCGACCTTCCGCGACCCCGCGTCGCGGTTCGGCTTCGTCTCCTACCTGCACGACGTGGGCCGTCTCACCCGCTTCGTCAACAACCAGGACTTCTTCCCCACCCGGCGGGAGTTCCACGACTACCTCGAATGGGCCGAGTCGAAGCTGACCCTGAAGGCCGACTACTCCTGCGAGGTCACCGGGATGTCGGCGGTCCCCGCGGACGACGGCGGGCCCGCGCGGCGCGTCCGCGTCCGGATGCGGGACGCCGCCGGCGGCACCCGGTCCGTCGAGGCGCTCAACGTGGTCGTCTCCACCGGCCTGGTGCCCCGGATGCCCGCCGGGCTGGAGGCCGGCGAACACGTCTGGCACAGCTCGCGGTTCCTGCACCGGCTGCGGGAGCGGCAGGGTCGCCCGCTGCGCCGGGTGGCGGTCGTCGGCGCCGGCCAGAGCGCCGCCGAGATCGTCAGGTACCTCCACGACCACCTGCCCGAGGTCCGGGTGACGGCGATCGTGCCGTCGTACGGCTACGCCATCGCCGACGACACGCCCTTCGCCAACCAGGTGTTCGACCCGGAGGCGGTGGACCGCTACTTCCACGGCTCGCAGCGGTCCAAGGACGCGATCTGGGACAACCACCGGAACACCAACTACTCGGTGGTCGACGACGAGGTCATCCGGGGCCTGTACGAGCGCGCCTACGAGGACGAGTTCAACGGCGCCGGCCGGCTGGACTTCCGCAACCTGGCGCGGGTCACCGACGCCCGGCCCGCCGGCGGCCACACCCGGATCACCGTGCACTCACTGGCCGACGAGGAAACGTACGACCTGGACGTGGACGTCCTGGTCTGCGCGACCGGATACGCCCCGATGGATCCCGCGGCGGTCCTCGGCGACCTCGACGCGCACTGCCTGCGCGACGAGAACGGCCGGCACCGGGTCACCCGCGACTACCGCATGGTCACGGGGGAGGGCCTGGACGCGGGGCTCTACCTCCAGGGCGGCACCGAGCACACCCACGGACTCGCGTCCTCACTGCTGTCGAACATCGCCGTCCGCAGCGGTGACATCGCGCGATCGATCACGGCCCGGCTGCTGTCCGGTGCCACCACGAAGGGAACCGACGCATGAGCAGCAACCCGTTCGACGACGAGACCGGCCGCTTCCTCGTCCTGGTCAACGACGAGGAGCAGCACTCGCTGTGGCCTTCCTTCGCCGCCGTGCCCGACGGCTGGCGGGTCGTGTTCGGCGAGGAGGGCCGGCAGGAGTGCGAGGCGTACGTGGAGGCGAACTGGTCGGACATGAGGCCCAGGAGCCTGCGCGAGGCCATGGCGAACGGCTGAAGGGACACGGTGAAGGGGAACCTCATGACCAGTCCGGCCGAGCGCTGGGGCATCCACCCGGAGCACTTCTGGCTCCACGGACGCGGCCCGGGGCATCCGGTCGAGTTCGACGAGAAGACCAACGCCTGGAACGTCTACGGCTACCGCGAGGCCGTGGAGGTCCTCAGCACCCCGCAGGTCTTCTCCTCGCACATGGCGAGACTGCTGCCGATGGGCGCCGACGAGTCGTTCACCGAGGGCGACCTGCTCCAGACCGACCCGCCGGACCACCGCGAACTGCGCAGCCTGGTCGGCCACGCCTTCACCCCGAAGGTGGTGGCCGACCTGGAGCCCCGGATCACCGCTCTCACCCACGAACTGCTGGACGCGGTGGCCGACCGGGACCGGTTCGACCTGATGACGAGCCTGGCCTACCCGCTGCCGGTGACCGTGGTGGCGGAGCTGCTGAGCATCCCGGCCGCCGACCGGCACCTGTTCGAGGGCTGGATGACGCAGATGGTGCTCAGCCTCGGCGACGTGTCCATGGAGGACGATGCCGAGGACCAGGAACGCATCTTCGAGGCGGGCATGGTCCCGATGCGCAAGATGCTGGAGTACCTGCGGGAGCACACGGCCGAGTGCCGGCGTCGCGGTGAGCGGGACGACCTGCTGGGCCGGCTCGCCTCGGCGCGGCTGGGCGGACGCGGGCTGAGCGACAACCACATCGTCAACTTCGCCAAGATGCTGTTGATCGCGGGGTATCTGACGACCACCATGCTGATCGGCAACACGGTGCTGTGCCTGGACAGTTACCCCGAGCAGGCGGCCAGGGTGCGGCGCGACCGGTCACTGGTGCCCGGTCTGCTGGAGGAGTCCATGCGCTTCATGAGCCCGGTGGCCGCGACGTACCGCGCCACCACGGCGGAGGTGGAGGTCGCCGGGCGGCGGCTGGACGCGGACCAGATGGTCATGGTGTGGTTCGGGGCCGCGAACAGGGACCCGCGGCAGTTCGCGGATCCGGACGTCTTCGACGTGACCCGCGGGCCCAACCCGCACCTCGGGTTCGGCCGCGGCATCCACTTCTGTCTCGGCGGCCCGCTGGCGCGGATGGAGGGTCGGGTCGCGCTGAACCTGCTCTTCGACCGCTTCCCGGAGCTTCTCACCGACCCCGACCACCCGCCGACGTTCATGCCCGGCTTCGACACCACCGGGGTGGCGACCCTGCCGGTGCGCACCTCGCGGGACTGACGCACGACGGAGCACGGCCTGCGGCGGCGGCCCCCTCGGGGGCCGCCGCCGCAGGCATGTCGGCGCCACTGTGGCGCCAGCGTACAAGTGAACGGCGCCGACAGGATCCCTCAGGCTCGGCGCTCGCTTGAAACGGTCGGGTCGCGTCCGATCGAGGAGTGGCGCCCTGGCCTGGTTGTGGATGGCGCCATGCGTGTGCCATCATGGCGCTATGAAGTTGACGCCCTTCGTCGAGAACGTCCGCGGCGAGTTCCTCGTCGCCGCGGAGGCGGCCGGCGGGGAAGCCCTCGCCGTCGCGGAACGCCTCGCTTCCGCGCTGGACGCCTCCGTACGACTGACCCTCCTCGGTGTGCTGTCCGCGGCGGCGGACGAGGTCTCCCGCGACCTCGCCCCACAGGCCGTCGAGGTTCGGCTGCGCGGGCTCGACCCCGCCCTCGTGGTGACCCCGACGGCCGGTCCCCGCACCGCGAAGGCCCCGCAACCGCAACCGCAACCGGAGTCGCACCCGCCCGCCGCCGAAGAGGACGGCGCCCCGGCACGCATCAACTTCCGCCCGCCGGAACACCTCAAGGCGCGCATCGAGGAAGCGGCCGGCCGGGAGGGCCTGTCGGTGAACACCTGGCTGGTCCGGGCCGTCACCGCGACCCTGGGCGGGCCGCCCCGCCCCGAGGGCCCGCCGGCGCAGGAAGGGCAGTACAACGTGGGTTGGGTGCGCTAGCGCACCCGTCCGCACCGACGGCTCACCAGGGAAGGCCGGCATGACAACGTTCAAGACCCCGGGACCGATCTCCGCTCGCATCGAGATCCCCCACGGCAACCTGTCCATCAGGGCGGCGGACCGCGACGACACCGTCGTCGAGGTGCGTCCGACCGACCCCTCCGACCCCGCCGACGTCAAGGCCGCCGAACAGGCACGCGTCGACTGCACGCACGACCGGCTCTCGGTCCGCGTCGCCGGACAGGGCATCCACTGGCCGGGATCCGCCCGCCAGGTCGGTTCCGTGGACCTGGACGTCGAACTGCCCGCCGGATCCCAGGTCCGCGGCCGCGGCACCGCGGTCACCCTGCGGGCCGAGGGCCGGCTCGGCGAGTGCCGCTTCGAGGCCGCGCACGGCGACTTCCGCTTCGACGAGGCGGGGCCGCTGCGGCTCAGCACCTCCCGGGGCGAGATCGCCGTCGGCCACGCCGTCGGCAGCGTCAGGATCGGCAACGGCTCGGGCGGCGTCCGCGTCGACAGGATCGACGGCTCCGCCCACATCGGCAACGACCACGGCGAGACCCGGATCGGGGAGATCACCGGCGAGTTGCGGCTGAGCGGCATGAACGGCGACTTCCACGTGGAGCGGGCGCAGGGCGACGTCGAGGCGAAGACCGCCCACGGCCGGATCCGGCTCGCCGAGATCGTCCGCGGCACCGTCGTACTCACCGCCTCCTCCGCCGAGATCGAGATCGGCATCCGGGAAGGCACGGCCGCCCGGCTCGACGTGAGCACCCTGACCGGAACCGTGCACAACGCCCTGAAGACCGTCGGCGGCCCCGCGACCGGAGACGAGATCGTCGAGGTGCGCGTGCGCACCTACAGCGGCGACATCGCCGTCCACCGTTCCTGAACACATCGCGCCCACCCCACGGACGGGCCTCGGCACACCCGCGAACGCACGCGGCCGAGGCCGGGCGGCCCGGGAGTCCATCGTCCCCCGCGGCTCCTGGGCCGCCACCCCGATCGTTCCCCCACCGGAGAGACGTGCACCCATGAGGGAAGAACTATGACAACAGCCGAACGGGTCGTGATCGACGTCGACGGCCTGCGCATGAGTTACGGCACCGCCGAGGTCCTGAGGGATGTCACCTTCCGCGTCCGGCACGGGGAGGTGGTCTGCCTGCTCGGGCCGAACGGAGCGGGCAAGACCACCACGCTGGAGATCCTGGAGGGCTTCCGCACCCGCTCCGCCGGCCGGGTCGAGGTCCTGGACACCGACCCCGCGCACGCCGACGAGCCCTGGCGGGCCCGGGTCGGCGTCGTCCTGCAGTCCTGGCGCGACCACGGCCGCTGGCGGGTCCGCGAGCTGCTGGCGCACCTCGGCCTCTACTACGCCCGGTACTCCACGCAGTCCGTCCGGCGCCCCTGGGACACCGACGAGCTCGTCGCCGCGGTCGGCCTGACCGCGCAGGCGGACAAGAAGGTCCGGATGCTCTCCGGCGGCCAGCGCCGCCGCCTCGACGTCGCCGTGGGCATCGTGGGCCGCCCCGAACTGCTCTTCCTGGACGAGCCGACCGCCGGACTGGACCCGGTCGCCCGGCGCGAGTTCCACGACCTCGTGGCCCGGCTCGCCCGCGAACAGGACACCACCATCGTCCTGACCACCCACGACCTGCACGAGGCACAGAAGCTCGCGGACCGCATCATGATCCTCAGGGGCGGCCGGATCATCGCCGACGGCACCGCCCAGGAACTCGCCGAACGCATCGTCGGCGAGGACGAGGTCCGCTGGTCGCGCGACGGCTCGCAGTACCACCGGACGACCTCGGACTCCACCAAGTTCGCCTTCGACCTCTTCCGGCAGTACGGGGAGTCGATCACCGACCTGGAGATCCGCAAGGCGACGCTGGAGGACACCTACCTCTCCCTGGTGCGGCAGCAGGCCGACGCCGGCGGAGCCGAGACCGGGGCGACCACCCCGGCGGACGAGTTGGGGGAACCGGCCCGATGAACAGGACCGCACTGCGCGCGGGATGGGCCCGCGGCGGCATCGAACTGCGCCAGTCGTTCACCAACGGCGGCGATCTGTTCAACCACTTCTTCTGGCCGGTGCTGATGCTGGTCGTGCTCTACTTCCTCAGGGACGTGTCCTTCGGGGACAGCGGGTTCGAGCTCGGCACCCTGGTCCTGCCCGGCATCCTCGGCATGAACGCCGCCATGGCCATGGTCTCGATGAGCCAGTTGCTGACGGCGGAACGCGAGGACGGCACGCTGCTCAGGGCCAAGGCCACCCCGCACGGCATGCCCGCCTACCTCATCGGAAAGATCATTTCCGTGGCCGGCGGCGTGATCGTCGACCTCGCCATCTTCCTCGTGCCGGCCCTGTTCCTCATCCCCGGCCTCACGGTCGGCGACCTGGGTTCCTGGCTGACGCTCGGCTGGGTCCTGCTCCTGGGCCTGGTGGCCACCCTGCCGATCGGCGCGGTCCTGGGATCGGTGTTCAGCAGCGCCCGCAGCCAGGGCCTGCTCACCCTGCCCATTCTCGCCATGATCGGCACCTCGGGGATCTTCTACCCCATCACCTCGATGCCCGAATGGGTGCAGTGGGTCGCCCAGGTCTTCCCGATCTACTGGCTCGGCCTCGGCATGCGCTCGGCCCTGCTGCCCGACGACGCCGTCACCGTCGAACTCGGCGAGTCCTGGCGGCACCTGGAGACCGTCGGAGTGCTCACCGCCTGGGCGGTGGTCGGCCTGGTCCTCGCCCCGATCGTCCTGCGCCGCATGGCCCGCCGGGAGTCCGGCTCGACCGTCGCCGCCCGCCGCGAGAAGGCCATGCAGCGCGTCGGCTGAGGAACCACGGCGACAGCCTTCCCGTACGGTCGCCCGTACGCCCGTACGCCCGTACGCCCGTACGCCCGTACGCCCGTACGCCCGTACGCCCCTCAGTGCCGCCCCCGCGTGCCGTCGCGGGGGCCCGCCGCGGCTGTCCCGTCGCCGGGACAACACCCCTCGTACGGACCGGCCTTGACACCGCGGACCGCCCGCTTGAAGACTGAACGCGCTTGCCGAATTCGCCGCCCCATTCGCAGCGGCGGCCGCGCGGAACGCGCATCGGCGACCCCCTGCCTGATTCCCGGAAGGACACTCCTGTGACCTCGCCCGTCGACACGTGGGACATGCACCCGGGCCATTTCTGGCTGCGTGGCCAGCGGCCGGAGAAACTCGTCGACTACGACGAGGAACTGCAGTTGTGGAACGTCTACGGGTATCCCGAAGCGGCTGCGATACTCGGCGACCCCCGGACCTTCTCCAGCGACACCATGCGGCTGGACCCCATCAAACTCGACGAGTCGGTGGTGGAGGGGGACTTCAGCCACACCGACCCGCCGCTCCACCGCAAGCTGCGCGGACTCGTCGACTACGCCTTCACTCCTCAACTCGTCGCGAAACTCGAATCCAGGGTCCAGGGCATCGTCGACGAACTCGTCGACCAGATCGACGGAAAGCAGAAGTTCGACCTCGTCGCGGAATTCGCCGCCCCGCTGCCGCTCATCATGATTTCCGACCTCCTGGGGGTCCCGGAAAGCGACCGCGCCATCTTCCGCACGTGGATGGACAAGATGCTCGACGGCTCGGAGAAGTTCGAGTCGCCGGAGACCGTCCTGGAACAGGAAGAAGAACTCCACAAGGAACTCGAACTCCTCTGGGAAATGCGCGACTACTGGCACGAGCGGGCGGCGGAGAGCCGCAGGCGACCGCGCGAGGACCTGATCAGCAAGCTCGTCCACGCCGAACTGGGCGGCGAACGCCTCAACGACAGCCAGATCGCGAACATCGCCAACCGCCTGCTCGTCAACGGACACCTCACCACGGCCATGCTCATCGCCAACACCGTGCTCTGCCTGGACGCCTTCCCCGACCAGGACGCCCGGGTCCGGGCCGATCGTGCGCTGGTCCCTCCGCTCCTGGAGGAGTCCATGCGGTACATGAGCCCCATATGCGGCGTCGGCCGCGCCACGAACGCCGCGGTGGAGGTGGCCGGCACGGTCATCCCCGCGGACCAGCTGATGATCGTGTGGACCGGCGCCGCGAACCGGGACGAGCGGCAGTTCCAGGACCCCGACCGGTTCGACGCGGGGCGATCCCCCAACGCGCACCTCGGTCTCGGACGCGGCATCCACTTCTGCCTGGGCCGCCAACTGGCCCGGATGGAGAGCCGGGCGGCGGTGGAGACCCTGCTGGACCGCCTGCCCAACCTGCGGGCCGACCCGGCGAACCCGCCGACGTTCCTGCAGGTGGTGGATGCCAGCGGCGTCGCCACCCTGCCCGTCGTCACCCAGTGACCCCCCGAAGCCCCCGGCAAGGAGAAGCGTGATGACCACGGTCGTGGAACGGTGGAACATCCACCCCGAGCACGAGTGGCTGCGCGGCCACCGGCCCGCCTCGCCCGTCCTCTTCGACGAGGCGCAGGGCGTGTGGAACGTCTACGGCCACGCTGAGGCGCGCCACATCCTCGGTGACCACGCCACGTTCACCTCCGACCTCGCCCACCTCCTGCCGGTCTCGGTCGACGCCCCGCTGTTGGAAGGGGACATGTCGCAGATGGACCCGCCGCGGCACCGCACCTACCGGCAGCTCGTCAGCCGTGCCTTCACTCCGCGGCTGGTCGCCGGCATGGAGGCGCGGGTCGCCGACATCACCCGGGACCTGCTCGACGCCGTCGAGGGCCGGCCGGAGATCGAGGTCGCGGCCGACCTGGCCTACCCGCTGCCGGTCATCGTCATCGCCGAGCTGCTGGGCGTCCCGGCCGAGGACCGGACCTTGTTCCGGACATGGGCCGACGACATCATCGAGGGCTTCAGCGGCTTCAGCTTCCTCGACGGCAGCGGCCAGGGCGCCGCCGACGTCCGCGACGCCACCGAAAGACTGCGCCCGCTCCTCGACTACATGGCCGGGCACGTGCGCGACCGGCGGCGCAACCCCCGCGAGGACCTGCTGACACACCTCGTGCAGGCCGAGGCGGACGGCCGCCGCCTGACCGACAACGAGATCGTCAACGTCGCGAACATCCTGCTCGTCACCGGCCACGTCACCACCACCATGCTCCTCGGGAACACCGTCCTGTGCCTGGACGCCTACCCCGAGGCGGCCGCGAAGGTCCGCGCGGACCGCACGCTGGTGCCGGGCGCCATCGAGGAGGCCCTGCGTCTGCTGTCGCCCTCCACCGCGCTCGCCCGCGCGACCCGGACCGAGGTGGAGATCGCCGGGACCACCATCCCCAAGGACCAGATCGTCATGCTCTGGCTGGGAGCCGGCAACCGCGACCCGCTGCAGTTCACCGACCCCGAGGCCTTCGACCCGTCCCGGGACCCCAACCCGCACTTCGGGTTCGGCCACGGAGTCCACTTCTGCATCGGCGCCCCCCTCGCCCGCCTGGAGGGCAAGATCGCGCTGAACGCCCTCCTCGACCGCTTCCCGGTGCTCCGAACGGACCCCGAGCGGCCCCCGACCTTCTTCCCGACACCCGACATGGTCGGCGTCAACACGCTCCCCCTGCTGACCTCCTGACTCCTGAGAGGAGACGCCTTGTCCGTCACCGAAGGGTCGGCCGGGACCGCCCCCGCCGAGCAGTCGCTGTCCCACATGGCCCTCGGCTTCGTCCCGGCCCGCATCCTCTACACCGCCGCCGAGCTGGGGATTCCCGAAGCCCTCGGCGACGGCCCCCGCACCCACCCCGACCTCGCGCGGCAGACCGGCACGGACCCCGCCGCGCTGCGCCGACTGCTGCGCGCCCTCGCCGGCCTGGGCCTCGTCACCCAGCTCGACGAGGAACGGTTCTCGCTGACCGCGCTCGGCCGCGGCCTGGCGGGGGCCGAACGCGACGACGTCATGCTCTCCACCGCGCCGGAGCTCTGGCGCGCCTGGGGCGAGCTGACGGAGGTCGTCCGCAGCGGCCGGCCCGCCCGGGACCCCGTCTCCGGGTTGACCGCCCACGAGACGATGCTCGCCGATCCGCAGACGGCGGCGAAGCTGCGCACCGGGATGGCCCAGGTCGGCGCGGTGTTCGCGCCGGGCGTCGTCGCGGCGTACGACTTCTCCCGCTTCTCCCTCCTCGCCGACCTCGGCGGCGACGACGGCACCCTGACCGCGGCCGTCCTGACCGCCGTGCCCGCGCTGCGCGCGGTGATCCACGAACGCGAGGAGAACCTGGAGCGCACCTCGGCCGCCCTGGCAGCCGCGGGGGTCGCCGACCGGTGCGAGCTCACCGCCGGCTCCGGGACGCCGCTGCCACCGGGATCCGACGCCTGCCTGCTCAACAACCTGGTCCGGGACCTGGGCGACGAGCGGGCCGGGGAGCTGCTGCGCGGCTGTCGTGCGGGCCTGCCGCCCACGGGACGGCTGCTGCTGGTGGAGACCCTGATGCCGCCGGTGCTGACCCCCGAGGCGTCGGCGGCGTACGGGCTCACCGACCTCAACAACCTGGTGTTCGCCGGGGGTCGGGAGCGTACCGAGGAGGAGTACGCGCAGTTGCTGGCCGGGGCCGGTTTCAAGTTGACCGGTACCTTCCCGGTCCCCGTGCCGGACGGCATGCCCGACTATCACGTCATCGAGGCGACCCCCACGACGTGACCTCACGACGTGACCCCACGATGTGACCCCACGATGTGACGCCACGATGTGACCCCACGACGTGACCCCACGACGTGACCGCAAGACCCGGCCCCCACGACCTGACCCCCGACTCGGTGCCTCGCGAGCGTGCCGGTTCCTCCGATTCACGCCATGGAGGCGGTCGCGCGTACGTCGCATGCGCGGTTCCCGGACGCCGCGGCAGGAAGGCGGTTGACGTCGCCGACGTGTCCGAAGGACGTCGCCGCCGGCCTCACGGTCAGTCGGCAGGCGCGCGGTGATGGGACGTGCGAAGGCCGGGGGTCACCAGGTCAGGGTGACGAGCACCGTCCCTTCGGTGGTACGGACCGTCACCCTGCCCGTGTCGCCGTAGACCTCGCGCCGCCAGTCGGCGAACAGCCGCGCCAGACGGAGCGCGGCGTCACGGCTGAGGGCGTCGTCGGTGAAGTAGGAGACGAAGGTGATCCGCGCCTCTCCGGCGGCGCTCACCTTCCGGACGCGGGTCTCCCGCACGGAGCCCTGGGAGACGGTGCCGTCGTCTGCCTTGGTGAGGTGCTGTTGGAGGTAGGCCTGGAAGTCCCGGGTCATGTCGAACCAGTCCGCGGGCCCGCAGGGACCGCCCCCGTTGCCGATCTCGCCGTCGGTCGGCGGACCGGCGCCGCCTGCCCCGGTCTCCTGGTCGGTGGGTGGGCCGGCATGGCCACCGGTCTCCTGGTCCGTCGGCGGACCGGCGCCGCCTGCCCCGGTCTCCTGGTCGGTGGGTGGGCCGGCATGGCCACCGGTCTCCTGGTCCGTCGGCGGACCGGCGCCGCCTG